>CAVWWI010000019.1:0-404342 GCA_963758605.1 uncultured Actinomycetes bacterium
AGCGGTGGAGCGGCGTCGACAAGTACGGCATGACCCCCTACGAGCAAGCGGACCCCGGGACCTCACCGACCGGTTGGCGGAGGAGGAGCCGGACGTGACCGGTGGGGCCGCCGACCCGGCCGTGGACGCGGCGGCCGACGCGGGCATCGGCAGGGCCATCGACCCCGTCGCCGAGCTGCGGTCCGAGCAGTCGGACGACCTGGCCGACGAAGCCGATGACGACACCGCCGCGGCCGACCCGACCGCGGGCCCGGCCGCCGAGTTCGACCAGGTCGACGAGCAACCGGGCGAGCGCCCGGCGATCGACGACGCCGGCATCGCCGCGGAAGAGCTGCGGGAGGCCCGCGACCGCGGCCAGCTGGCCGACGACGCCGGTGGCTCGTTGGCCGCCACCGCCCGTACGGCGGACGAGCCCGACTGATCCGCGACTGATCCGCACCGGCGCGGCTGCCGCGCCGCCGTCGCCCTCGCCGGGCCGCGCACCCTCGCCGGCGCGGCCTCGGCCGGGTGCGATGAGCGTCAGCCGGAACCGACGGCGCCGTTGGACGTGACCGCCGGGAGCCGCAGCCGCTCGAGGAGGAGGCCGAGCGCCTCGGTAACGGTGGTGGCGCACACCTCGCCCACGTCGCCGTCGATGTGCCGCCACACCGGCTCCTCGCCCGCGTCGGAGCCGTCGACCACGGCCAGGAAAACCGTGCCGGGCTCCTGGCCGTCCTGCGGATCCGGGCCACCGGCGCCCGTCACCGCGACGGCCACATCGGCGCCCAGCAGGTCGCGCACGCCCATGCCCATCGCCCGCGCGGCTTCGGCGCTCACCACCGCGTTCGGCTTTACCACTCGCTTCGTGTACAGCCACGCTCTTCATGGTTACGCGGCATCGTTCCCCGCGGCGGCGGTCGCCGAGTGCTTACGCCGCGAACTTGAACTGACCGATGTGCTGACGCAACCACAGCAGCCCGGGGGACCAACAACCATGTACTTGGCGGCCTCTCGGCTGACGCTGCGCTCCGCCGCGCGGCCGTCCGTCTGCGGGCGCGACTCGGCCACCTCGCGGGTGCTGTCTGGGCGCATCGCCTCGTCTTTGGAGCGGTTCTTCTGACGAAGACTCCACATGAGTCAAATGTTACGACGGCACGCGTCGGGCGTCCAGCGCCGCGTCCTCCGGTGCCCAGCCAGCCCGCCCGCCTCGAGCTCGCGCTCCCCGATCCGCAGGCGGCTCGGTTGCGGTCGGAGGGCGTACCCGTAGCCGAAGCAGTGCAAAGGCGACGAGGTAGGCGGATCGAAATGAGTGCAACCCGCGCGCGCCGATTGACTAGGAAGACGCCACGGCCGATCTCCGTCTTATAGGCACTGAATGTCTAGAGGTGGAGGTGAGAAGCATGGACACCCAGGCGGTCAGTCAAGAGATCCAGGAGCTTGTAGATCTCGCGCGTCCAGAGGTGATCGACGTTCTCGCTAAGGCGGCCGAGGACGACGACGTCTGGATGAAGGCGGCAAGTGACGGCAAGGGTTTTCTCAAGGAAAGCGGCGTCGAAGTCGCTGAGAGCGCCGAGATCCTCCTCGAGCAAGTCTTCGTTCGTAGCGGCTCGGGTGAATGTCCCTCTGGACTAATTCGGCTAGGCGCCCCCGGACGAATCTGTACGAGGTCGATCCAGCTTTGGCACAGGAAACCTCACGTCAACCCACTCCCCTCGCTCAAGCTCTGCGTGAAGTGGGAGGACGCGCCATCGGTGTGCGTGCGGCCTGAGGATTTGCTTCGGAGGTACTAGGGCTTGGTGCGAGGAGGATCGAGGGACACCGTCGCACCCGCCCCCTCATTCGAGAGCAGTCGAGTTCGTTCGCGAGGATTACGGGAGAGAGGGGCGCGAAGGAGATGTGGGAGGCGGGCCCACACAAGGTCCAACTTGGAGACCAAAAGCGCATAGACACGTAGGGCCAAATCTGCAAATGTCCCTTGCCTGCGGGGAATCTGCCTGTTGCACCCTCCCCCTCCCCGCAACGAGGCTCGGACAGCCGCCGCGAAGGCACCCGCCAGAGGTGGGGCGGCGAAGCTTGATGACCGGCGGACGTCCGAGCCTCGCCAGAGTTGCAACGCGGACGATGTACCGTCCCGTCCGTGCTCAAAGCCGGCGACCGCGTGCCCGACGTCCAGGTCTGGACAGCGCCTCGCGAGGAGGCGCGTCCGTTGAAGCAGGTGCTCGGTGCTGGGCTAGCCTTACTGTGTTTTTATCTCTGGGACTGGTCGCCGACCTGAACGAACGAGATTCTGCTCCTGCGGGACAGGAGCGAGGACCTAGCTCATGTGGGCGTCCGGCCGCTCGGGATCTCGCGTGACTCCGTCTGGTCGCACTCGGCGTGGAAGGGGACTCTCGGGGTTGACCTGCCGCTCTTGTCCGACTGGAACGGCGAGGCCGCGCGCGGGTTCGGAGTCGCAGTCGAGCTCGGCGGAATGGAGGACGTCGCGGCGCGCTCGGCGTTCCTGATCGAAGACGGAGAGACGATTCGCGACGCGTGGATGCTCGGCCGCGAGCTCCCCGACATCGAGGCGGTGATCAAGGCCGCGACCGTGGACTGACTAGCTCGGACAAGCTCGGTGCTTCCCGCGTAAGCAGGGCGGGAAACGTCGCGCCTCTCACATGCCCATCGAGTGGTAGCCGGCGTCGACGTAGAGCGTCGTCCCTGTGACGTTGCGGGCATCTTCGGAGAGGAGGTACGCAGCCGCAGCGCCGCAATCCTCGGCATCGATCTGGCGGTGCAGGGGAGCGCGCTCGGCGAACATCTCCTCCATCGTCGTGAAGCCGGCGATCGAGCGGGCGGCCAGAGTTCTCACCGGCCCGGCGGAGATCGCGTTCACGCGGATGTTCTTGAAGCCGAGGTCCCAGGCGAGGTATCGCACCGAGGAGTCGAGCGCGGACTTGGCGACACCCATGACGTTGTAGTGGGGCACTGCGCGCTCGCCACCGAGGTAGGTCATCGTCAGGATCGAACCTCCTGCGCGCGCTTCCATCAGCGGCTCCGCGGCGCGTGCGCAGGCGACGAGCGAGTAGGCGCTGATGTCGAGTGCGAGCCAGAAGCGGTCGCGCGGCGTGTCGGTGAAGCGGCCTTCGAGATCCTCCGCGGCGGCGAAGGCCACCGAGTGGACGAGGATGTCGAGCCCTTCGTCGAATGTGTCCGCGACCTCCGAGAAGACGCGGGACACGTCGTCGTCGGAGCGAACGTCGCACTCCGTGACGAGCGGGCTCGAGACGGTCTCGGCCAGGTCTCGGACGCTCTTCTCGATCCGTTCTCCCTGGTACGTGAAGGCAACCCGAGCGCCCTCCTGGGCGAGGCGCTGCGCGATCGCCCATGCGATCGAGCGCTTGTTGGCGACGCCGAGCACGAGCGCGCTCTTCCCCTCGAACCTGCCGGCCACCCGGCGATCCTAAACGGATAGGCTCGCGCGGCGATGGCCGGAGGGCGCGTAGCGGTGGTCACTGGCGCCTCGTCCGGGATCGGGGAGGCGACGGCGCGGGAGCTCGCACGACGGGGCTGGCACTGCGTGCTGCTCGCTCGTCGCGAGGATCGTCTCCAGCAGGTCGCGAGCGAGATCGGCGGCGAGTGGGAGCTCTGCGACGTGGCCGACCGTGAGCAGGTGAACGAGGTCGCGGCGCGGATCCTGGAGCGGCATCCAACCGTCGGGCTGCTCATGAACAACGCGGGGATGCCCGCGCGTGGGAGCTTTCTCGAGATCGAGCCCGAGCTCATCGAGCAGGTCCTCGACGTGAACTACCTGGGAGGAGTGTGGTGCCTGCGGGCGTTTCTCCCCGGGCTCCAGAGCGCCGCCCGGTCGGGAGGAGCTCATGTCGTGAACCTGGTATCGGTCGCCGGAACGGTCGCGTTCGCCCCCCTCGGAGCGTATGCGTCGGCGAAGCACGCGCAGCTCGCGTTCTCGCGCTCGACCGCCGTCTTGCTTCGCGGTACCGGAGTCCACGTGCTCACGGTCATGCCGGGCTTCGTCGAGACGGAGGGCTTCCCGCAGCACTCGACTCTCTCCAGCCGTCTCTTGCGCCGCTTCGTGATCGAGCCGGACGAGGTCGCGGCGAAGATCGTCGATGCAGTCGAGAGCGGGAAGCGCGAGCTCACGGTCCCGTGGTTCCCGTATCGGCTTCGATCTCGATCGCGCAGGCGCTCATGCCGGGGATCTTCTCGCGCTTCGCCCCGGCGTCGAGCTACCGCAAGGGCGCCTAGAACTTTGATGCCTTCCGCATTCGCTCACGCCGGCGGCGACGAGCGCTAGGGCCCGGGCTTGCGGGCGACGTACCAGCCCACCTCGATCTCGAAGACCGAGCCTGGCGCGAGCCCCCGCAGCCGCTCTCGCTCCTCCTCCGGAACATCGGCGAGCTCGAGCCGCTGCTCGAGATCGACCCGCTCTCGCGTCACCTCGTGGGTCAGCAGGACGAGGTCGTTCGCGTCGAGGAATCCGTGGATGTCGGCATCTGGCAGGAGTCGCTGGTGGGACGGGTCACGAAGGCGTTCGAAGCGATCCATCTCCAGGCTCCGGAGCGGATCGACCGAGCCGAGGTGATCGGCGACGAGCACGCGTCCCCCTGGCCGCGTGACCCGGGCAAGCTCGGACACCGCGAGCTCCGGGCGGCGCACGTGGTGGAGAACCCGGACGCAGGCCGCGATGTCGAAGGTCGCATACGTGAAGGGCAGCGCGGTCGCGTCTCCCTCGACGAAACGGACGTTCGTCGGGGCAAGCTGGCGCCCGGCGTCCAGGAATTCGGTTCTCGTGTCGACCGCGACGACCTCGCCGACGTGGGCAGCGAGCGCGAACGCGAGGGAGCCGGTGCCCGAGCCGGAGTCGAGCGCGACCTCACTCCCTGAGAAGGGCCCAGGAGTCGGCGCACGCGGTCGCTGAGCTCGGTCGCGCGCTCTTCCTGGAGCGCGAGTCGCAGCTTGACGCTCACGAGCGCCCCTCGTGAACGAGCGACCGCGCGAGCGCGAGGGCTTCCTCGCGGGTGGAGATCGTTCCGGTAGCGCGCTCCTCGTCGATGACGGCGAGGATACGTCCGATCTCGGGCCCGGGCGGCAGACCGAGCTCATCTCCTCGCACCAGCGGCTCAGGCGCGTCGGCCCGGCGAGCCTTCTCGACTTCCCCCGAAAGCTCGGTCGCACCGACGAACGCGAGCGCATCGAGTGCCCACGGCTCCGTCGCGCGACGAAAGCGATGGATCGCACGAGGCGACTCGTCCTCGGGCCGGCGTGCGCGCAGGAGCGCTGCGGCATACCTGCGGAGGTCCCGCGAGATGGGGAACGTACGAAGCCGGTCGCGAAATACGACGACGAGCCTGAAGTCCGGATCGTCCAGCGCGTCGAGCGGTCCGTCGAGCGACCCTCCGAGCGGCTCGAGCAGCCCGAGCTCGGCGAGGCGGCGAAAGCCCGCCGGTGACAAGCGGAGGAGCTCGCCGAGCGTGCGCTCTCCGGCCGGTTGCATGACGAGCGGGGAGGACGCGCGTAGCAGTTCCTCGGTGTGCTCGTCGAGGCGGAAGCCGAGGTCGTCCTCGAACCTCGCGGCGCGCAGTAGTCGCAGGGGGTCATCGACGAAGACGGTGTCCGACACCGCGCGGACAACGCCCGCCGTCAAGTCTGCGCGCCCGCCGTAGGGATCGTGCGGATCGCCGCCGCCCACCGGTACAGCGATCGCGTTGAACGTGAAGTCGCGGGTCCCGAGATCAGCGTCGATCCCGCCAGGGAGAGGCGTGAAGTCAACGGTCTCCTCGGCGCCTTCGGCCACGACGCGCCATGCTCCGTGTCGTTCGGACAACGGGAACGGCGCACCACCGAAGCGCCTCGCGAATCGATTCGCCGCCGCTCGCGGCTCCCGGCAGGCCACGTCGATGTCGAGCACGCGACGCCCGAGCAGGAAGTCCCGGACCGCTCCGCCGACGATCCACGCCTCGTCGCCGGCCAGGATCTCGGCGATGCGGTCGTCGTTCATTCTCGGATCACCCGTGCTCCGCGCGTAACGCTCGTGTCGAGGCCGGTCACGATCTCGTACCCGATCGTCTCGGCGACTCGCGCATGCTCCTCGACCCGGAGTCCATCACCGATGATCGTGACCGCCGTTCCGGCCGCAACCTCGCCGGCGAGCTCGACCGCGAACGCATCCATCGACACCGTCCCAACGACGCGTCGCCGCTCACCGTCGACGAGGACCTGCGTGCCGGTCATGTCGCGACGGAATCCGTCCGCGTACCCGACCGGCACGACGCCGATCCACGTCGACTCGTCAGCCACGTAGCGCCGCCCGTACCCCGCGCTGTCTCCGGGCTCGAGACGCTTCGCGAGCGCGACGTAGGAATCCCAGCGCAATGCGGGCTCGAGCCCGTCGAGGGCAGGGTCGACGTCGAACGCGGAGATGCCGTACAGCGCGATGCCGCAACGCACGGCGTCGAACGACGCATGGGGATACCGCAGCGTTCCGGCGCTGTTCGCAATGTGGCGGACCAGAGCGTCGTCGAGCTCGGTCGTCGCCGCTCGAAACCTGTCGATCTGCAGGTTCGTGAAGTCCGGATCCGACTCGGCGGCGGCGAGATGGCTCATGACGCCGACGACGTTCCTCGTCGGGGAAGGGAGCTCTGAGAGGCCCCAGCGGCCCATCCCGGTGTCGATCTTCAGATGCACGGGGATGTCGTCGGGAATGGGCGCTCCGGCGAGGACGAGCTCGAGGCGGGCGGCCCGGGCGGCCCTTACCTCGCCGTCCGTCGCCGGGCCCATCACCAACAAGCGCGCCTCGTCGAGCGCCGGCGCGGCTCGCAGCTCGAGCGCCTCCTCCACGGTCGCCACGCAGAGAGCAGTCGCACCCCCGGCGAGCGCCCCGCGTGCGACGTCGACAGCGCCGTGCCCGTACCCGTTCGCCTTGACGACCGCCCACAGCTCCGCCCCGCCCGCAGCGCGCAGGAGCGTCTCCGCATTCCGGCGGATGGCGCCGAGGTCGAGGGTGAAGCGCGAGCGCTCCAACTCGCGTCAGCCCTCGAGAGCCAGCGGGATCGCTTCGAGGAGGTCGCTCGCCACGAGCCCCGCACGATGTGGGACATGCTCCGCCGCACGTCCGTGCGCAACGGCAGCCGCCGCGGCCGCAACCTGCGGCTCGAGGCCCTTCGCGAGGAATGCCGCCGTGATTCCCGTCAGGACATCACCGGTTCCGGCCGTCGCCAGAGAGGGCGGGCCGAAATCGGAGACGATCACCCCGCTCCCTGGCGTTGCGACGATCGTGTCGGCGCCCTTGAGGAGGAGCACCGCGGCGAAGCGGTCGGCGCCGCGCTGTGCGGCCTCCAGCCGGTGCGCATCGACCCACTCCGAGCTCGTTTCGAGGAGACGCGCGAGCTCTCCAGCATGAGGAGTGAGCACTGTCGGAGCTTCGCGCCGGAACGGTTCGAGGTCGAACAGCGCGTCAGCGTCGACGACCGCGGGGAGGTCGAGCCGCTCCAGGAGCTCGCGAACGAGCGTTTGCCGCGCGGTGCTGCGCCCTAGCCCCGGGCCGAGCGCGAGCGCACCCGCGCGATCCGCCGCAGCGACGATCGTCTCGACGCCTTCGGCATCGGTCCAGCCGATCTTGACCGGCTCGAGAACAAGCGTCTCGACGACGGGAAGCGACTCGGCAGGGACGGCGAGCACGACGTATCCGGCGTCGGCGCGGAGGGCCGCACGCGCCGTCAGGCTCACCGCGCCGGTCATTCCCGGCTGCCCGCCGACGACGAGCACCGAGCCCGCCGTGTACTTGGTGTCGCCCGGTGCTCGGCGCGGGACGACGTCGAGCAGGGCGGGCGTGGCGCGGCGGTGCTCGGTGTCGACGTCGTCGAGCCCGATGTCCGCCAGCACGACGCGCCCTGCACGGAAACGACCGGGCGCAACTGCGAGCCCTACCTTCGGCGCGTGGAACGTGACGGTGAGGTCCGCGTCGACCACTGCACCGGCGACCTCTCCGGTAGACGCATCGACACCCGAAGGGAGGTCCACGGACACGACTGGGGCCGCGGCGGCGTTGATCCGTTCGATGACCGCTGCAGCTTCAACGCGCGGTTCGCCTTGAAATCCGGTCCCGAAGAGCGCATCGACGATCACGTCCGCTCCTCCGACCTCCCCCGTCTCGTCCACCGTGTGCCCGGCGTCACGCAGCACCCGCGCCGCGACACGCCCGTCCCCGCCGTTCGACCCACCGCCGCAGACGCACGCGAAGTGGCGGGCCGCCGGAAACGCCAGCATCGCCTCGCGCGCGACTGCGGTACCCGCACGCTCCATCAGCTCCGGAATGCTCTCCGGATACCCCGCGTAGCGCTCCTCAGCGGCACGCATCTCCGCGGCCGTGTACAGCGCCTCGAGCATCTACTGACGCGGAAGGACGACGCAGATCGCCGCAGCGAGCTCCCGCGAGTGCGTCATGGAGAGATCGATCGTGCCGGCGCTCACCTTGTCCGCAAACGCCGCGGTGCGGCCGGACAGGTGCACTGCCGGCTTCGGCCTGCCGACGATCTCGACGTCCTTCCAGGTGAAGCGGACACCACACCCGAGCGCCTTGCCGACCGCCTCCTTTCCCGCGAAGCGGGCCGCGTAGCTCTCGGCGGGGTTCGCCCGCGACTCGCAATACGTCCGCTCGGCTTCCGTGAAGCAGCGCTCGCGGAAACCGGGACGCTCGAGCGCGCGCCGCACGCGTTCGATCTCGATCAGGTCGACGCCGACCTTCACCGAGCGAGGCCGCCCTTCAGGTCGTCCTCGAGCAGCGCAGGGAACTGAGCAAGCGAGGAGACGACGATGTCAGGGGATGCCTCGGCCGTCTCGAGCGTCTCCGGCCGGAACTTCCCCGTACGCACGAGCGCAGTCCGCATCCCGAAGAGCCGCGCGCCGCGAATGTCCGCCTCGATGTCGTCCGTGACGAGCCACGTCAGCTCGGGCTCGGCGTCGAGCACGTCGAGCGCCGCGGCGAAGTAGGACGGGCTGGGCTTGCCGAGCACGGTCGCCTCGACGCCGGTCGCGTACTCGAGCCCGGCGACGAACGCGCCCGAGTCCAGCATCGGGCCACGGCTCGTCTGCCACCACTTGTTCTTGTGCAGGCAGTAGAAGGACGCACCCATCTGTATCTCCGCGAAGGCGCGCGCGAGATTCATGTAGCTGAACACCTGGTTCGGCTCGAGCGTCTCGTCGCAGCCTCCGACGAGCACGGCCTCGGAGTCGTGTCCGACGAGGTCGAGGCCGTCGAGGTCGGGAACGATCGCCGTCATCGCGAGTGCGAGCACGCGTTTGCCGGCAAGCTCGCGCGCCGCAGCGCCCGCGGGCGTCTGCAGCTCGAGATCCTCCAGGGTGAACCCCATCCTGCGAAGCTCCTCAGCCAGGCGGGCTCGAGGCCTCGTCGAGTTGTTGGAAACGAACCGGAGCAAATGGCCGGAGTCGCGGAGCGTGTCGACGGCTTCGGTCGCCCCGGGAATCGGCTCTCCCGAGACGTGGAGCACGCCGTCGATGTCGAGCAGAATGCAGGCCATGGAGCGTGAGTCTATTCGGGTCACACGCTCCGTCTCCCTGCCCGTTTCGGAGATCGAGCTCCGGGTCTCGAGGTCGAGCGGGCCGGGCGGGCAGCACGCGCAGAAGTCGTCGACGCGAGTGGAGGCACTGCTCGACATCGAAACGTCGACCGCGCTGACTGAGGTTCAGCGAAAGCGCGTCCTCGCACGGGTCGGGCCGACGCTGCGCGCCGTCGCCCAGGACGAGCGGAGCCAGGCGCGAAATCGGGAGCTTGCGGTCGAGCGCCTGGTCGACAAGCTTCGACAAGCGCTCGCCGTTCCCCGGCCACGCGTTCCGACGACCCCGAGCGCGCGTGCCCGTGAGCGGAGGCTCGACGCGAAACGCCGGCGCGCGAAGACGAAGGGGCTCCGCCGTCCACCCTCCGCCGACGCGGCATAGGATCGACGCGTGGACATGGTGACCCTCGCCAGGCTTCTTCCCGACCTCCCACTCGAGCGAACTCACCTGCTCGACAACCTCGGACGCATACGGCGCGACGTCGGCCCGATCACCCTCGAGCTCTCGGACGCGCTCGCCGACCACATGAACATCCGCCGGGGGGAGGTCCACGAGGTCGTCTCGTTCTACTCGTTCCTGCAGGTGCCGGTGGACACTCCGCGCGTCTGTACCGGGCCGATCTGCGACTGCTACGGGGCTCGTGAGCTTCTCTCGAACACACCCGGAGCGATCGAGGTCGCGTGCCTGGGTCACTGCGATCTCGCCCCGGTCATGACGCGTGGCGACGAGATCGTCCCGCACGTGACGCATTCGACGAACGGCGGCCCGGCAATCGGGCTCGGACAGCGCGACGAGACGCTCGCGGACTACGCAGCGCGCGGCGGCCTCGAGCTCTTGCGCAACCCACCGCCGCAGGAGCAGATCGTCGAAGAGCTCAAGGCGTCGGGTCTCACGGGATACGGTGGTGCCGGCTTCCCCACCGGGGTCAAGTGGGAGGCCGTCTCGCGCGAGCCAGGCCCGCGCTTCGTCGTGGTCAACGCCGACGAGGGTGAGCCGGGAACGATCAAGGACCGCTTCGTGATGGAGCTCCGTCCTCACCTCTTCCTCGAGGGCGTCCTGGTCGCGATGACCTTCGCCGAAGCCACCGAGGGGCTCATCTACTTGCGGGAGGAGTACGCGACCGCTCGTACGAGACTGTTACAAGGCATCGACGAGCTCCGCGACGCCGGGCTCCTCGAAGGGCGATCGCTCGGGCTCGTGATCGGCGCCGGCGCCTACATCGCCGGCGAGGAGACGGCGATGCTCGAGTCGATGGAAGGCAGGCGCGCCATGCCACGGCTCCGCCCTCCGTTTCCCGCGCAGGTCGGCTACCTCGGCCGCCCGACGCTCATCAACAACGTGGAGACCCTCGCCCATCTCCCCGCCATCCTTCGAAACGGCGGGGAGTGGTGGGCCGGGCTCGGGACGCGCGGCGCGGCGGGCACGCGACTCTGGTCGGTCACCGGGCGCGGTCGGCAAACCAGGCTGCTACGAGGCGCCGAACGGCGTGACCACGCGCGAGCTCGTCGAGGAGCATGCAGGCGGATTCGCGGAGGAGGTCGGCGCGGTCGTCCCGGGAGGCGCCGCGAGCGGGATCCTGCCGCCCTCGGCGATCGACGCGCCGCTCACCCGCGACGGGCTCCGCGAGTACGGCGCAGGCGTCGGGTCGGCCGCCGTTCAGGTCTTCCCCGCCCGCTACTCACCGCTCCGCCTCCTCGCCGAGACGATGCGCTTCTTCGCAGAGGAGTCGTGCCAGAAGTGCACGCCGTGCCGGATCGGAAACCGCGCCCTCCACCACCTCTGCGAGGAGCTCGAGCATGGGCGCGCCCCGATGACGCGCGAGAAGGTCGACGAGTGGCTGCTCGCAATGGAGAAGACCTCGATCTGCGGCCTCGGCCAGGCGGCTCCGTTCCCCGTGCGGAACGCGATGCGCTGGTGGCCAGAGCTCTTCGCGCCGTTGGATCGGACGGCGGTACAGTGACCTCCGTGGTCGAGTTCACGCTCGACGGCCGGACGGTGAGCGCGCCCGAAGGGGAGCTGATCGTCCACGCAGCGGCGCGGCACGGGACCTTCATCCCCACGCTGTGCCACGACTCGAAGCTCGCTCCGTACGGCGGGTGCCGCATGTGCGTCGTCGACGTCGAGGGCGCGCCGCGACCGCTGCCCGCCTGCGCAACGCGCGTCACCGAGGGCCTCGGTCATCTCGACGAACGGTCAGATCACCGACTTCCAGAAGACGCTCACCGAGATGCTCCTCTCCGAGCACCTGAACCCGTCTCCGGGCGGGCGCCCGAACGAGCTCCTCGATCTCGCGAACGAGCTCGGCGCGGAGACGCCGCTGGTCCTCCCCGACGCAAAACGCGAGGAGTACGACGACCGAAACCGGCTGATGGGCTACGACCCGGACGCCTGCATCCTCTGCAATCGCTGCGTGCGCTACACGCAGGAGGTGATGCAGTGCTCGGCGCTCTCGCTCGAAGGCCGCGGCGGCGAGGCCCGCATCGTCCCGACCTGGGGGCTCTCCTGGCTCGACACCGAGTGCGAGCTCTGTGGCGGCTGCCTCTCCGTCTGCCCGACGGGCGCGATCTACGAGAAGTTCGAGGAGGGCACGAAACAGCCGGAGCGCGCGCTCGAACAGGTGCGGACGACGTGCACGTTCTGCGGCGTCGGCTGCCAGATCGACCTCAACCTCGACCCGCAGACGAAGCACATCGTCAAGGTCACGTCGAAGGACGAGTACCTCCCGAACGAGGGGAACCTCTGCGTCAAGGGGCGCTTCGCGTTCAACTTCGTCCACCACCCCGACCGGCTGACCGAGCCGCTCGTCCGCGGCGAGGACGGCGAGCTGCATCCGACTACTTGGGAGAACGCCATCAGTACGGCAGCGGCCGGCCTCCGCGGCGTCATCGAGCGCCACGGCCCGCAGGCGGTCGGCTTCCTCTCCTCGGCGCGCCTGACGAACGAGGAGAACTACCTCATCCAGAAGCTCGCGCGCACAGGAGTCGGGACGAACTCCGTCCACTCCTGCGAATCCACCTGACACGCTCCCACTCTTTACGGCCTGGTCAGGTCGTTGGGCAGAGGAGCCAGCACCAACTCGATCCCGGAGATCGAGAACGCCCGCTTCCTCTTCGTCATCGGCTCGAACACGACCGAGGCGCATCCGGTGCTCGCGCTCAGGATCAAGAAGGCGGTGCGGAACGGGGCGACCCTCGTCGTCGCCGACCCACGCAAGATCTGGCTGACGAAGCTCGCGACGCGCCATTTGCAGCTCCGTCCAGGAACAGACGTCTGGCTGTTGAACGCGATGATGCACACGATCCTCGCGGAAGGCCTCCAGAACGAGGAGTACATCCGCGAGCTCACCGAGGACTTCGACGCGGTTCGCGAGGTCGTCGCGCGCTACTCGCCCGAGGACGCGGAGAAGGTCACCGGCGTCCCGGCCGACGACATTCGCGCGACTGCCCGCGAGTACGCGAGCGAGCGGCACGCGGCGATCTTCTACACCCTCGGCATCACCGAGCACGCGTGCGGCGTCGACAACATCTGGTCGCTCTCGAACCTCGTGCTCATGACCGGGCACCTGGGCTACGAGTCCACGGGCCTGAACGCGCTGCGCGGCCAGAACAACGTCCAGGGCCTGAACGACTCGGGCGCGAACCCGTCGTACCTGCCGGGCTACCAGCCGGTCGACGATCCCGAGGTGTGGCAGAAGTTCTCGGACGCGTGGGGAGTCGAGGTGCCGAAGGCGACCGGCTACCGGCTCGACCAGATGATGAGCGGGCTCCACGACGACCGCGTGAAAGCGATGTACCTGATCGGCGAGAACCCGGCGCAGACCGAGCCGAACGCGCACCACGTGGAGGAGGGGCTCGGCAACCTCGAGTTCCTGATCTCGCAGGACATCTTCCTCCACGACATGACCCGGAAGCACGCCGATGTCGTGTTCCCGGCCTCCTCGTTCGCCGAGAAGGACGGCACGTTCACGAACACCGAGCGTCGGATCAGCCGCGTTCGTGAGGGCGCACCTCTCCCCGGCAACGCCAAGGGCGATCGCGAGATCGTCATCCTGATGGCGAAGGCGCTGGGAGCGAACTGGCCGGAGTACCCGGACGCCGAGTCGGTCTGGAACGAGCTCGCCGACCTCGCCCCGAACTGGTACGGCGTCCGCTACGACCGGATCGAGGAGAACGGCGTGCAGTGGCCCGTGACCGAGATCGGCGGGCCCGACACGCCGCACCTGCATGCGCCCGCGCCCGCACGCCCGCCGGGTAAGGGGAAGTTCTTCCCGGTCGAGTACCAGCGGCCGATCGAAGAGCCGGACTCCGAGTACCCGCTCGTCCTCTCGACCGGGCGGACGCTCTACCACTACAACTCGGCGACGATGACCATGCGCGAGTCGGGCATCACGGACAAGCAGGTGGAGCCCTTCTTCGAGATCTCGGCGGAGGACGCCTCTGCGCTCGGCCTCGCCCAGGACGACCTGGCACGGCTCGTCTCCCGACGAGGAGCGCTCGAGGCTCGTGCGCACATCTCGGATCGCGTGTTCCCCGGTCTCGTCTGGATGGCGCTCCACTTCGCCGAGCAGAAGGTCAACTGGCTCACGCACGACGTGACCGACTCGCTGATCGGGACGCCGGAGTTCAAGGTGAGCGCCGTGCGGGTCGAACGCGCAGGGCGACTTGCAACAGTCTGTTGCAAGCTCTCCGTGAACGACACGCTCGCGCCGGCGGCGGTCGAGCCGCACCTCGAGGGCCGCTTCGGGAAGCCGTATCTGTACGAGCCGGAGTGCGCGTCGACGCAGCAGCTCCTGCTCGGATCGGAGCTTGCCCGAGGGCGCCGTCGCCGCCACGGATCACCAGACCGGCGGTCGGGGGAGGTTGGGGCGTGCGTGGGAAGAGCCGGCAGGAAGCTCGGTGCTCACCTCGGTCCTCCTCGAGCCGCCGCCCGGGCGGCGGCTGCCAGAGCTCTCGCTCGTCGCCGCTCTTGCGGTGGCGGAGACGATCGAGGCCGCAGTGGCGCTCTCGGCCCAGGTCAAGTGGCCGAACGACGTGATGCTGAACCGCCGCAAGGTCGCCGGCGTCCTCTCCGAGCTCTCAGACGGGACCGTCGTCGTCGGCATCGGGATCAACGTGAACCAGACCCGGGACGAGCTCCCCCTCGACGCCCCCACCGAGCCGGGGTCGCTGCGAACCGCGACCGGGACGACCTTCGACCGTGCGGTCCTGCTCGGATCGCTGCTCTCGCGTCTCGAGCGCATGTACGACGTCTGGCAAGAGGAAGGGCTCGACGGGATCTACGGCGGGCTCGGCGCGCGTGACTTCCTGCGCGGGCGCCGGATCACTGCGGACGGCGAAGCTGCGACTGCGGTCCAGATCCTGCGCGACGGACGGCTCGAGATCGCGACCGACGCCGGCGAGGTAAAGGCGCTCGAGTCCGGCGAGGTGCTCTTCGAACGCTAGGGCGAGGTACGCCTCGCTACCGGTCCGAGAAGAAGAACGAGATCGCGAAGTAGACGAGCAGCGCGAGCGGGACGATCGCGGACGTCCACCTCGCGCGACGGTTTCCTTCAGGCGCTTCCTCGGGCGGCGCCTCGACCTCGGTCTCGAACGGCTCGGGCTCGAAGGTCTCCGTCTCGACCACTTCGGGCTCGAAGGTGTCCGGCACGTACGCCTCGGGCTCGGCGACGCTTCGCTGGGGGAGGTCGTAGTCGACGTCCTCGACGACGCTGTCCTGCAGGTCGAAGAGGCTCGGCCACTTGCCGCACGTGCGGCACGAGTTGGCGACGGGCTCGTTGACCGTCCCGCATTGGGAGCAGCGCCAGGGGGCGTCCGGCATTCGCGAGAGCTTAGAGAGGGGTGTCGGCTAGCGCGTCATCCGGAGGGGGATCTCGGCGACGTTGATGCGCGAGCCGTCCTTCGCGGAGCTTTCGAAGACGACGAGCGTCCCCTCTCCCGCGAAGTCGAACGGCACGGTGAACTCGAAGGCTCCGCGCGTTCCGGTGCCCGAGGTCGCCGTCACGAAGTCCTCGGCGAGGATGCGGCCGTCGTTGTCGGTCAGCTCGTACTGGAAGTTCGCCTCGAAGGTGTTGGCGGTGCCCGTGACGCGGAGCGGGCTCGACACCTCTTCGTCCGCGAGCGGCGACTCGACGAGAATCGCGGGCGTCTCCTCTTCGAAGTCGGAGCGGTCGAGGCCGGTGACGACCTGGGTGGGTCGGTCGAGATCGACCGAGCGAACGGTCGGCAACCCCGTGAGCGTGTACACGAGCTGGGCGAGGGCCTCCGGAGTCAGGTTCGTGTCGAGCGGGACGTTTGCAACCCCGTCCTCTACCACGATTCCCGTGATCTCGAGGTCGTCGGGGAGCGCCGTCGTCATGCCGCGTTCGAGCTCCTCGTCGCTCGGTCCGAGAAGTAACTCTTCGACGATCTCGTCCGCAGCGTCGCCGGCCAGCGGGGCGTCTCGGAACGCCGGCCAGACCTTGCCGTCCAGGAGGAGATAGACCCGACCGCCGGATGCCTCCGCGGGCGGCGGCACCTCGTCCTCTCCGCAGCCGACGGCGAGAAGAATGACTATGAAGGCTACGAGGCCCCGCCTCACGGCCAGAGCCTAGAGGCGTCGCGGGGATCGGGCACGACCTCGGCAATCCGCCGGCGCAGGTCGGGATGGTCGAGCGCGAGCTCCAACGCGAGCCGTCTCGCCGTCTCCTCCTCGAGCCCCTGCCACAGGTCCATGGTCTCCCAGAGCGCGCGAGCGACGTCGCGCACGTCGTAGTACGCGTACGCCTTCTCGAGGGCGGCGAGCGCGCCGGGATCCGCCCAACGCTCGAGGAAGCGACCCTCGTGCCACGTGTCCACCGACGGCTCGACGGAGCGCGCATGCCATTCGAGCAGCGTCACGAGACGGTCCTTCATGTACCCGTCGAGGCAGCCCTTGGCCGTGAACACCTCGCCGCGCCGCAGCTTCTTCGCCGCCCAGAGCGCGTGGTACCAGAAGTCCGACGGCGAGCTGGGTGAAGTCGGCCTGGCTCGGCCGTAGCGAGTGCTCCACCGCGGCTGCGACCCGCGCAAGCCGCTCCTCGAGCCCGATCCTGTCGAGCAGCACCCGATACCCGCGGGCGAGCAGGTGAGCAGCATTCTCGCTCTTCTCGAGGAGCTCGAGCGCGGACACGGGGAAGAGCGGGAAGTCGACGTCCTCGCCCGTTTCGTACAGCACGCGTCGTTCTCGCTGTCCGACCGGCGTGCCCTCGAGAAACGTCAGCACCGGCCGCCCGAACTCGGCGACCCAACTCGACTCCTCGGCGTAGGGCTCCGGGTCGTCGACGATCAGGATCAGGTCGAGATCCGACCAGCGGTCGGCCGGAACGTCCGAGCGCGCCTGAGAGCCGACGACGAGAAGCGCCTGTACGTCCTCGCGCTCGCGAGCCCAGTCCGCGACCGCCGCTGCCATCAACTGTACGCGCGTGTTGACGTTCAGCAGCAGGCGCTCGTCGACGTCCAGCACCTTGGAGTTGAAGCCTCTCAGCGAGAGCTCGCCGCGATCGACGCGAGCCTCCAGCTGCGCGAGCATCCGCTTCGTGTAGACGCCCGGCAGCGGTCCGGTTTGCGGGACGGCACCTGCCTCGACGAGCTCTCGGAGCAGGTCTGCCGTCACGAGAGGCACATCGACCGGGAGCACGAGGCAGACGTCGTGCGAGGCGGCGTGCAATCCAGCGATCACACCGTGAGCCGGTGCTCGCTCGACCGACCCGTCGTCGAGCACGGGAAACGGCAGCACGAGCTCGCCCTGCTTCCCCACCGCGAGAACCTCGTCGCAGGCCTCGTGCAAGATCCGCCAGCCGCGCTCGGCAAGCGTCTCCCCCCGAAAGTGCGCGAGTGCCTTCGGCGAGCCGAAGCGCTCGGACGCACCGCCCACGAGGAGAATCCCGGTGGTGGGCGGGGTCACTTGCGGGAGAGGAACTCCTTGCGCGCCGCGACGAGCTCCACGTCGGTCGGCTGCGGGTCCGAGAAGCGGGGCAGGAGCCGGTCGAGATCCTCGACCGTGCGCACCGACGGAGCGAGGGCCGACGTGGGATCCGAGCTCTGGGGAAGGCCGAAGTAGAGGAGGCCGAGGTAGCGCATCGCCATCGACTCGAGCCGCCTGAACCGCTCTTCGCCCGAGCCCATCCGCGCCGTGGAGATGGCTGCGAATCCCTGCTTCTGCTGCGGGTACTGCTTCGCCGCGCCGAAGTCGAACGCGTCGGCCGGGAACGTCGACGAATACAGATCGAAGGCCGTGACGCCGAGAATCGTCGCGGGCATGATCCCGCGGGCGTCCTGGAATGCTCGTGCGAGCTGATCCGCGACGGTGACGGCATCGACTTGCTCGCGCACGTGATCGACGGCCGACGAGTCGAGCCGGAACGACGGGGTCACACATGCCTGAACCGGTGCCCTGCGAGGAAGGACGCGAGCGAGTCGGGTCGCAGCGGCCTGGCTCGTGCTGTCGATGGGCACGACGTAGACGCCGCAGGCGCGATCCGGCGCGAACGGCTGACCGGTCGCACCCAGGGTGAGAGCGACGCCCTCCGCAGTCACCGGAGGTGTCTCGGGGACCGAGGAGTCATCGCCGCCCAGGAGGGAGATCAGACCGCCGACGAGAGCGGCCACCACGACTACGACGATGACCGCGATTGCCACGAGCCGGTTCCGTTCGACCGGCCGCCCCTCCGGGCTCACGTCGCTATCCGCCACGGTTCGCTGTAGATCGTCAACCTCCCGTCGCGGACGAAGCCGCAGAGCGTGATCCCACGATCCCGTGCGAGCTCGACCGCGAGCGAGGAGGGAGCTCCGACGGCGGCGAGGAGCGGGCAGCCGGCGATCGAGGCCTTCTGCACGAGCTCGAACGAGAGCCGCCCACTGACGCACAGGAGGAGCTCGCCGAGCGGGAGCAGGCCCTCGAGGAACGCCCAGCCGATGACCTTGTCGAGCGCGTTGTGCCGGCCGACGTCCTCCCGCGCGCACAGGAGCTCACCACGCAGTGTGAAGAGCCCCGTCGCGTGCAGGCCGCCAGTCGCCGCAAACGCTCGCTGAGCGTCGAGCAGCCTCTCCGGCAGCGCTGCGACGACCGACTCGGGGACGAGCAAGCCGCCCTCGATACGCGGCGCGTCGACCCGAACCGCCTCGATGGCGCCCTTGCCGCAGACTCCGCAAGACGACGATGTATAGAAGTGTCGGCGGACGCGCTCCGGGTCGAATCCTCGCGCCTCCACGTCAACCGTGTTGGCCGCGAGATCGTCGGGAACGCGGGCGGAGACCGGCTCGAGCCCTTCGGTCAGACAGAACCCGAGGGCGAGCTCCTCGTCGTGGCCGGGGGTTCGCATCGTGACGGCGACGGGCTCACCGCCGATCCGGATCTCGAGCGGCTCCTCGACGGCGAGAATCTCGTCACCTTCGACTCGCGCCGGCAGCCGCAGGGCCCGCACGCCCGCGGTCGAGTAGGGCGGCGCCTTCGAGGAGACTTCACCCGCCACGTGGCTCAGCGTACTCGCGAAACTCGCGCGAACCAGCCGGGCCCGAAGGTCAGCTCGCGAGGGCGCAGATCGCGAACACCGTCAGCGACCAGTTGGGGATGAACGCGTCGGTTTCGGTCGCTCTCGCCCGGAAGATGTTGTCGTTGTCCGGGTACGACGCCCAGAGCGCGACTTTCGGAGTTCCGCCGTTCACCCGCGCGCCGCCACCGATGAGTCTCTTCCCGGCGGGACAGGTGATCTCGGAGAACCTTGGGCGTGACGGAATTGTTCGCGCTCGAGGCTTCGATCCGCTCGACGGCGCTCAAGCCCGGCGCTCCGGCGGGCCCTTGTGGACCGGTCGGCCCTGCGGGCAGCTGCCCAGGCGCGAAGTCGGCCTTCAGGAGCGAGCCGTTCCGCACCTTGGCCGCACTCACCGCGTTCGGCGCGATCTTCTTCGCCGTCACCGCGTTGGTCTTGAGCTGAGCCGGCCCCACACTGGCCCTCGGAACCTGCAGGACCGTCGCGTAGCTCGTCCCCCCGAGTGCGACCACGAGCGCCACACATGCCACAACCATCGCCGGCGACGGCCGGCGAAGCGAGATCCTTCGCATTGTCTACCTCCTCTGGCTGGCAGCCGCCGACCGTACCAGCGACCCCGGAGGGCGACCCTCCCGCGCTATTCCACGGTGACGGTCTTCGCGAGGTTTCTCGGTTGATCGACGTTCAGCCCGCGGAGGCGCGCAATTCGGTACGCGAGAAGCTGGAGCGGGACGATCGCCATCACCGCCTGCAGGAAGGCCGGAGTCTTCGGCACGAAGATGACGTCGTCCGCGTGATGCTGGATGTCGTCGTTGCCGTCGGTCGCGATCGCGATCACGTGCGCGCCGCGCGCCCGCACCTCCTGCATGTTCGAGACGATCTTGTCGTACACGTGGATGTTCGTCGCGACCACCACCACCGGGGTCGCTTCGTCGAGCAGCGCGATCGGCCCGTGCTTCATCTCCCCCGCCGAGTAGGCCTCGGTCGGGATGTACGAGATCTCCTTCAGCTTGAGCGCACCCTCGAGCGCCACCGGGAGACCGATGTGGCGGCCGAGGTACAGGAAGAAGGGCGCCTCGTAGTAGCGGCGCGCGATCTCCTCGATCGGGTGGTCGGCCTCGAGGAAGGAATGAATCTTGCGTGGAAGCTTGTAGACGTAGTCGAGGATGAACTCGATCTCGCCCGGGGGAAGCGTCTCGCGCACCTCCGCCAGCTTGAGTGCGACGAGATAGATGAGCGCAACCTGGGCGGTGAACGTCTTCGAGGATGCGACCGACATCTCGAGGCCTGCACGTGTGTAGAGCACGGAGTCGACTTCGCGCGTGATCTGCGAGCCCATCATGTTCGTGATCGCGACCGTGCGCGCGCCCTTCTCCCGTGCGAGCTTCAGCGCCTCGATCGTGTCGCGTGTCTCGCCCGACTGCGAGATCCCGATGACGAGCGTGTGCTCGTCGATCACCGGGTTCCGATAGACCCATTCCGACGCGATGTCGAACTCGACCGGGATGCGCGCCCACTCCTCGATGACGTAGCGCCCGACGACGCAGGCGTGGTACGCCGTACCGCACGCGACGAGGACGATGCGCTGAAGCTCCTTCACGTCCTGGCCGGACATGTCGAGGCCTTCGAGGACGAGCGTGCCGTGTCGCACGCGATCGCCGATCGTCTCGGCGACGGCGTCCGGTTGCTCGTAGATCTCTTTCAGCATGAACGTCTCGTAGCCGGCCTTCTCCGCACCCTCGTCGTCCCAGTCGAGCTCGACCCTCTCGTGCTCGGTCGGCGTCCCGTCGACATTGACGTAGGCCGAGCCGTCGGGCGTGACGGCGACGATCTCGCCGTCGCCGGGGAACTCGACTGAGCGCGTTTCCTTGAGGAAGGCGGCCGCGTTCGAGGCGAGGAACATCTCCTTGCTGCCGATCCCGACGACGAGCGGGACCTGGTGCCGCGCACCGACGAGGAGCCCGGGATGGTCGCCGTGGATGACGACGAACGCGAAGTGCCCTTCGAGCTCGGCAAAGGCGAGCCGTACGGCCTCGACCAGGTCGCCTTCGTAGTGACGCTCGACGAGGTGGGTGACGGTCTCTGCGTCGGTCTCCGAGGTGAAGGTGTGACCATCGGCGGCGAGGCTCTCGCGCAACTCCCGGTAGTTCTCGACGATGCCGTTCAGCACGATCGACACCCGCGCGGGGTCGCAGCCGGCAAGCGGGTGGGCATTCTGCTCGGTGACCGCGCCGTGCGTCGCCCAGCGCGTGTGCCCGAGGCCGGTGGTCGCCGCCGAGCCGTTCGTCGCGAGCTTGATCAGGTTCTCGAGCGGGCCGACCGCGCGCACGTACGTGAGTCCCTCGTCCTCGAGGAGCGCGATCCCGGCCGAGTCGTATCCGCGGTATTCGAGTCGCTCGAGCCCCTGCAGGAGCAGCGGCTTCGACTCACGTGATCCGACGTATCCGATGATCCCACACACCCGAGGACCTCCCGCGAAACGCGTAAGAGCCCGGCGGCGCCCTCCGTCGGGCTAGCCGAGCTCTTTGGCAACGAGCGCGGCGATGCTAGCACAGATTTTCCCTGCTTCCTCCGCAGTTTCGGCCTCGGCGAGCACTCGCACAAGGGGTTCCGTGCCGGACGGGCGGACGAGCACTCGGCCCTTCTCACCGAGCTCTTCCGTGATGCGGTCGGCCTCGTCGAGGATCGATTGCGGGAGCTCTCGACGCAAGACCTGGACGTTCTGCTTGGCCTGCGGAAAGCGGGTCATGACTGAAGCCGCCTCGCTGAGCTTGCGGCCGGAAAGCGCTCGACAGAGGAGGAGCGCAGCAGCGAGCCCATCGCCTGCGACGTGGTTCCCGAGCCAGATCACGTGGCCGGACTGCTCTCCGCCGAGGAGCCCTCCGTCCCGATGGAGCGCCTCGAGCACGTAACGGTCTCCTACTGGAGTCGTCACGACCCGGATACCGTGATCCGCCATCAGGCGGTGGAAGCCCAGGTTCGTCATCACGGTGACCGCCACGAGATCGACACCGAGCGCGAGCGCGAGGATCGCGAGAATCTGGTCGCCATCGAGCGGTTCGCCTCGCTCGTCGACGGCGAGCATGCGGTCCCCGTCCCCGTCGAACGCGACGCCGAGATCGAGCCCGCGCTCGAGCACCTCGTGGCTCAGAGCCACGAGGTCGGTCGCGCCACAGCCGACGTTGATGTTCTCTCCGTCGGGCTCGTTGCCGATCGCATGCACCTCGGCGCCGCGCTCCTCGAAGACGCGCGGCGCGATCCCGGAGTACGCGCCGTTCGCGCAGTCCACGCCGATCCGAAGTCCCGTCAGGTCGGAACCGAAGCCTTCGACAACGTGCCGCAGATAGCTCTCCGCCGCGTTTCCGAGCCGCTCAAGGGAGCCCCCGCCTGGCGCAGAGGCGTCGAGCAGCGCCTCGACGGCCTCCTCGTCCTCGTCCGTGAGCTTGCGCCCATCTGCGGCGAAGAGCTTCACGCCGTTGTACTGCGGCGGGTTGTGGGACGCCGAGACGACGGCGCCCAGGTCTTCCGCGAGCAGGGCGACCGCGGGCGTGGGCAGGACTCCGGCGAGGATCGCGGTGCCACCGGCGGAGACGATCCCCCTCGCGAGGGCCGCCTCGAGCTCCGGCCCGGACCCACGGGTATCCCGTCCGATAAGGACACGACCAGGGTCTGACCCTTTGCCGCTCGGAGCGACGTTTCCGGCCCAGAGCGTTGCCGCGCGGCCGATCTTTTCCACAAGGTGCGGCGTCAGGTCGTCGCCGACGATGCCGCGAATCCCGTCCGTTCCGAAATAGCGCCGCGCCATGGCGGCAGTCTCTAGCGCTTGGAGAATTGGGGCGCCTTGCGGGCCTTGTGCAGACCGGCCTTCTTGCGCTCGACGATCCTCGCGTCGCGCGTCAGGAAGCCCTGGCGCTTGAGCGGGATGCGCATCTCCGGGTCAGCCTCGACCAGAGCTCGCGCGATCCCGTGCCTCACCGCACCGGCCTGGCCGGAGACGCCGCCGCCGTGCACTCGAACCCGGAGGTCGTAGCTCGCCGCCGCCTCGGCGACCTCGAGGGGAGCCATCACCATCTTGCGGTGCGCCGAACGCGGGAAGTACTCCTCGAGCGTGCGACCGTTGATCCAGCTCTTGCCGTCACCGGGGCGCAGGATCACGCGTGCAACCGAGGTCTTGCGCTTGCCGGTGCCGAGGTACTGGGCGATCTCGCTCATCAGAACTCGAGCTCCTTCGGCGACTGGGCTGCGTGCGGGTGCTCGGTACCGGCGTAGATCTTCAGCTTGCGCAGCTGAGCAGCGGCGAGCTTGTTCTTCGGCAGCATTCCCTTTACGGCCTTCCTCAGCACTTCGGTGGGCCTGCGCTCGAGCTGCTCGCGCAGCGTGCGCTGCTTGATTCCTCCGGGATAGCCGGAGTGCCGGTAGTAGATCTTCGTGTCGAGCTTCGAGCCCGTCACCGCGATCTTCTCGGCGTTGACCACGACCACGAAGTCGCCGGTGTCGACATGCGGCGTGTACTGCGGCTTGCCCTTGCCGCGAAGCGTGTCCGCGATACGGGTTGCCAGGCGGCCGAGCGTCTGTCCGTCGGCATCGACGACGAACCACTCGCGCTCGATCTCACCGGGCTTGGCCGAATACGTCTTCATCACAGAAAGAGGGCGGAGCACCCGTCCGCCGGCGGTCGATTCTAGCAACTCTCTCGTCGTCGAACGCTCCCCGCATCATGCGGCCGGCTCCGGGGCCGCGGCGGGAGGCCGGCGGACACGAAGCAGGGCGAGCGCGGGGACGACGACGGCGATGGTGGCGCCGACGGCGATCGCAGCGACGCCCCATTCGGTGTACGCCAGCCCGCCGAGGAGCGCCAGCGCAGCGGCGAGCAGCCCCGCGACGAGGTCCGTGAACCCGACAAGCCGGCCGCGCTCGACGGGCGAAGCGTGCGTGACGAGCTCGGCCGAGGCGGCAACGTAGGAGACGCTCCAGCCGATCCCGAGGAGGAAGAGCGAGAGCGACATCGCGGGGATGGAGACCGCCCAGGCGAGCATCACGGTCGACACGGCCATGATGGCGAGGCCGCCGATCAGCGCCCGATGCCGGCCGACCTGGTCGATCAGCCGGCCGACGACGAGGACGAGGCCGAACATCCCCACGATGTGGAGGCTGATGACGCTGAAGACATCGGCTTGCTCGTGGTGGTGGCCGACGACGATGTAGCCGGTCAGGTTCATCACGCCTGCCATCACTGCGAAGCTGGCGAGGGCCGCGAGGACCGCCGAAGGCACCCCGGGGCGCCGCAGGATCTGTCCGAGCGGCGCGGCCGGCTCGCTCGTGTGCGGCTCGCCTGCCGCGAGACCGGCGTGCTGGAGCTCCAGCGCGATCGTGCGCGGGTCAGGCCGAATCGAGAGTGCGATCCCGAGACCGACGACACACATCGCCGCCGCAGCGAACCAGGGGATGACGAGGGTCTCCAGCTCGAGATCCTTCCCGGCGAACAGCGGCCGGAAGACGAGTGGCCCGAGCGCGGCACCGAATAGAGCTCCGAAGAGGACGTACGAGATCGCGCGGGCCTTCTTCTCGGGCGGATACATGTCCGCTGCGGCCGTCCGTGCCAGCAGAACGCCTCCGTTCATGGCGCCGACGCCGACGAAGCCGAGAACCACGAGCGAGGCACTGTCGACGACGCACCCGAGCGCGGTGATCAGGCAGGCGACCACTCCGATGACGAAACCGCCCGCGATCACGGGAACGCGACCGAACCGGTCCATCAGCCGCCCGGCGGGCAGCGCGGCGACGGCGCCCGCCGTCAGGAAGATCGCAGGCCCGAGGCCGAGGATCGACTCGACGCCGGTGACGAGGACGAGAGTTATCGTGGCGACAGCCACGGCGAGCTGCAGCACCCCCGAGAGAAGAACCAGGCAGAGGGCGAGCAGTACGGTGTTGCGCCGGATCGGATACGAAATCGCCGCGATCGAGCAATTCAACCACCCGGCCGCTCCTCTCCCGCAGGCTCGGGCGCACGGGGACCGCGCTACGATGCGGGAAGCGTATGGGGAGCTCGGGCGGACCGGGCTGAGAGGGCGGCTAGCGCGCCGCCGACCCGAAGAACCTGATCTGGGTAATACCAGCGGAGGAAGGACGCGTGTCGGATCGAGTGGTGGTAATCGTCGCCGGCGGGGAGGCTCCCGATCCGGAGGTCATGCGGGCGGTCCCGCAGGATGCTCTGGTCATCGCCGCGGACGGTGGGCTCGAGCACGCGCGTGCCTCCGGCCTCGCCGTTGCGCTCGCGGTCGGCGACTTCGACTCGGCGTCGCCCGAAGCCATGCTGGCCGCCACTGCGGCAGGCACGCGGATCGAGCGCCACCCGGTCGACAAGGACGCAGCTGATCTCGAGCTCGCGCTCGACGAGGCCAAGGAGCTTGCTCCGCGGCAGATCGTCGTCCTCGCCGGCGTCGGCGACCGGCTCGATCACCTGCTCTCCGTGTTCCTGCTCCTCGCCTCGCCTCGCTACGCGGAGCTGGAACTCGATGCGCACATCGGGCCAGCGCGAGCGCACGTCATCCGCAGCGTGCGAACTCTGACCGGAAAGAGCGGAGAGCTGCTCTCGCTCTTCGCGTTACACGGCCCGGCTGAAGGTGTTCGCACCGAAGGACTGGCCTTCGCGCTCGACGGAGAGACGCTCGAGCCGGGCTCGAGCCGCGGAGTCTCGAACGTCTTCCTCGCAGAGGCAGCGACCATCAGGGTAAACCGCGGCGTTCTCCTTGCTGTTCGGCCCGGCACCACGACATGAGAGCCCTTGCAACAGTCTGTTGCAAGGTCGTTCTCGGCGCTGTGCTCCTCGGCGCGATGTCCGGTTGCGGCGACGAGGCCACGCCCACCGAGGTCGTGCTCGTCACGCACGACTCATTCGTGATCTCGGACGACGTCAGGAGGGATTTCGAGATGTCGAGCGGCCTCGAGCTCAAGATCCTTCAGTCGGGCGACGCGGGCGAGCTGGTGTCCAAGGCGCTCCTCACGGCGGGGAATCCACAGGGAGACGTCCTCTTCGGGCTCGACAACACCTTCCTGTCTCGCGCCCTCGAGGGCGATCTGTTCGAGCCATACGAGTCGCCGTTCGTCGACCGAGTGGACGGGCGCTACGTGCTCGATCCCGAGCACCGTGTGACGCCGATCGACCACGGAGACGTCTGCGTGAACTACGACAAGGAGTGGTTCGCGGCCCGCGAGATCGAGCCCCCGCGCTCGCTCGACGATCTTGGCGACGAGCGGCTGAAAGGCCTTCTCGTCGTCGAGAACCCCGCGACCTCGACTCCAGGACTTGCCTTCCTCCTCGCCACGATCGCGCGTCACGGCGAGCCGGGCTGGAAGGACTTCTGGCGCACGCTCCGGGAGCACGACGTCCTCGTCGTCGACGGCTGGGAGGAGGCGTACAACGCGCGGTTCACCAGAGCCGCCGGCGGCAACCGGCCGATCGTCGTCTCCTACGCGTCGAGCCCGCCGGCCGAGGTCATCTTCGGGAACCCGCGGCCCGAGGAGGCCCCCACCGCGGTCGTCGCGGACAGCTGCTTCAGCCAGATCGAGTTCGCCGGGGTGCTCCGGGGGGCGCGGAACGAGGAGGGAGCACGAGAGCTCGTCGACTTCATGCTTCGGAAGCGCTTCCAGGAGGACATCCCGCTCTCGATGTTCGTCTTCCCCGTGAGTAGAGCGGCGAAGCTGCCGCCCGAGTTCGTGAGATACGCGGTCGTCCCCGAGGAGCCGCTCGAGCTGCCACCGGAGGAGATCGAAGCCAATCGCGACAGGTGGGTGAAGGAGTGGACACGCATCGTCCTTCGCTGAGCGCCGGCGCGTGGCGTGCGCTCACCTACGGCGTCCCGCTCGCGTTCCTGGCGCTGTTCTTCGTCTTCCCACTGGTCTCGATCCTCGCGCGCGGGCTCGACGCGGGCGGCGATCTGGTCGTGCTCACCGACCCGCTGACGCGAGAGGTGCTCTGGTTCTCGGTCTGGCAGGCGACCGCGTCCACGGCCCTCACGATCCTCGTCGCCTTGCCTGCTTCGTACGTCCTCGGTCGGTACACGTTTCGCGGTCGCGGGCTCGCTTTCGCGATAGTGACCGTTCCGTTCGTGCTCCCGACGGTGGTCGTCGCGCTCGCGTTCCTCGCAGTGCTTCCCGAAGGGCTCGAACGCGGCTGGACGGCGATACTCCTCGCTCACGTCTTCTTCAACGTCGCCGTCGTCGTGCGGATCGTCGGGACGTTCTGGGCCGGGCTCGACCCACAGGTCTCCGAAGCCGCTGCGACGCTCGGCGCGGGACCGTGGCGCAGCTTTCGCGACGTGACGCTTCCCCTGCTCGCGCCCGCGCTCGCGGCCGCTGCCTCGATCGTCTTCCTCTTCTCGTTCACCTCGTTCGGGGTCGTCCTCATTCTCGGCGGGCCGCGCTACTCGACCCTCGAGACGGAGATCTACAACCAGGCCGTCCGCCTCTTCGACCTCCGTGCCGCCGCCGCCTTGGCGCTCGTGCAGCTGGTCTGCGTCGCGCTCGTCGTGTGGGCTGCGACGCGGCTCGAAGCGAAGCTCGCCGTCGGTGGAGGGCGGCGGCGTGAGAAAGACGCTTTGCGGCCGCTGCGAACGCGTGGCGAGAAGGCATTCGCAGGCACCGCGCTCGGCGCACTCGCGCTCTTCCTCGGCATTCCGCTCGCGGTCCTCGTCGAGCGCTCGCTCGCCGTCGGCGAGGGACACAGCCTCGAGGCCTATCGCGCGCTCACGCGCTCGACGAACGCGCTGCTCGCGAGCCCGTGGGAGGCGATCGTGAACTCCCTCGTCTACGCGGCGGGCGCGGCGATCATCGCCGTGGTCGTCGGCGGCCTTGCGGCCTTTGCGGTCGCGAGCTCGAGAAGCGGCCGCACGAGGATCCTCGATGTGCTGCTCCTGCTCCCGCTCGGTGCGTCGGCGGTCATGCTCGGCTTCGGGCTCATCCTCGCCTTCGACAGCGAGCCTTTCGACTTCCGTTCTGCCCCGTGGATCGTCCCTGTTGCCCAGGCGCTCGTCGCGATCCCGTTCGTCGTCCGCATCGTCGCCCCCACGCTCCGCGCGATCGATGAGCGCCAGCGGGAGGCCGCAGCCGTGCTGGGCGCCGCGCCCGGCCGGGCGCGGCGCGAGATCGACCTCCCGATCGCCGGGCGGGCCTTGGCGGTCGCGGCCGGATTCGCATTCGCGATCTCGCTGGGCGAGTTCGGCGCGACGGTGTTCCTCGCCCGGCCGGAGAGCCCGACGGTGCCCGTTGCGCTCTTTCGTTTTCTCGGCCGTCCGGGCGAGCTGAACGCGGGCCAGGCGTACGCGCTCGCCGTGATCCTCATGGTGCTGACTGCGACGTCGATCTTCGTCATCGAGCGCTTGCGGCGCGACCGCCTGGGGTGGTTCTGATGCTGCGGATCGAGGACGTCAGCGTCGACTTCGGAGACAAGCAGGCTCTCGATCGCATCACGCTCGAGGTCGGCGCCGGTGAGACCGTGACCGTGCTCGGGCCGAGCGGCTCCGGGAAGAGCACGCTGCTGCGCGTCGTCGCCGGACTGCAGCGCCCCGACCTGGGGCGCGTCCTCTTGGACGGTGACGACCTCTCCGCGGTTCCGGCGTATCGCCGTGGGATCGGGCTCATCTTCCAGGACCACGCGCTCTTCCACCATCGCGACGTCTGGGGGAACGTCGCCTTCGGTCTCCGCATGCGCGGCGATTCCCGCCAGGACATCGACCGACGGGTGCGAGAGTGCCTCGAGCTCGTAGGGCTCGAGCGATACGAACGACGTTCCGTCGTCACGCTCTCGGGCGGAGAGCAGCAGCGCGTCGCCCTCGCACGGGCGCTCGCGCCCGAGCCTCGCGTCCTCCTGCTCGACGAGCCTCTCGGCTCACTCGACCGGAGGTTGCGCGACCGCCTACTCGAAGACCTGACGGCGATCTTCGACCGCCTCGACGTGACGGCACTTCACGTGACGCACGACCGCGCTGAGGCGTTCGCGCTCGGAGACCGCGTCGCCGTGATGCGCGCGGGCCGGATCGTCCAGATCGGCACGCCAGACGGGGTCTGGGAGAGACCTGCCGACGAGGACACGGCCCGGTTCCTCGGGCTCAACGTCGTGGACGGGCGGGCGATCCGACCGGAAGCCGTCGCAGTTGTCCAGACGGCCGATGGTGGCGATGGTGTCGTGACACAGGCCGTTCGCCAGGGCCCGACGGTCCGACTGACGATCGCGCTCGACGCCGGGGGCGCTCTCGACGCCGTCATCGCGGCCCTCGATCATCCGACCCGCGGAGACCGCGTCAGTGTCCAGGTCGACGAGAACGGGGTGATCGCGCTCCGATGATTCGATACCGGGTGATCGTGCATGGCTTCGTGCAGGGAGTGTTCTTCCGTGACACGGTTCGGCGTCGCGCGGTCGCTTCTGGTGTGTCCGGCTGGGTGCGCAACAACCCGGACGGAACCGTTGAGGCGGTCTTCGAGGGTGAGCCGAACGAGGTCGAGCGCCTCGTCGCACTCTGCCGCGACGGCCCTCGCGGCTCACGCGTCGATCACGTCGATGCGCTGGCCGAGGAGCCGGAAGGCCTGACGGGGTTTCGGGTCATCTAGGCGCTCTCGCGAAGCGAAAGTGCCTCATTCCCACTCGATCGTGGCGGGCGGCTTCGACGAGACGTCGTACACGACCCGGTTGACGCCGGGAATCTCGTTGATGATCCGGCTCGAGACGGTCTCGACGAGCTCGTACGGGAGCCGCGCCCAGTCGGCGGTCATCGCGTCCTCCGACGTCACTGCGCGGATGACGACCGGGTACGCGTACGTGCGCTCGTCGCCCTGCACGCCGACCGAGCGGATCGCGGGGAGCACCGCGAAGCTCTGCCAGAGATCGCGGTAGAGGTCGGCCCGCCGGACCTCTTCGAGCAGGATGGCGTCGGCACGGCGAAGAATCGCCAGACGCTCCTCGGTCACGTCGCCGATGATGCGAATCGCGAGGCCGGGGCCGGGAAACGGCTGGCGCCAGACCATCCGCTCGGGCAGCCCGAGCTCCTCGCCGACACGCCTGACCTCGTCTTTGAAGAGCAGCCGCAACGGCTCGACGAGCTCCATCCGCATGTCCGCGGGAAGGCCGCCGACGTTGTGGTGCGACTTGATCTTCGCGGCGACGCCGTCTTCTGCGCCTCCCGACTCGATCACGTCCGAGTAGAGGGTCCCCTGCACGAGGAACCGAATGTCGCCCAGCTTCGCAGCCTCTTCCTCGAAGACGCGGATGAACTCCTCACCGACGATCGTCCGCTTCTCCTCGGGATCGCTGACGCCGGCGAGGCGCGAGAGGAAACGTTCCTGCGCCTGCACATGCACGAGCGGGACGCGAAAGTGGCCGGAGAACGTCTCGACGACTTGCTCGGCCTCGTTCTCCCGAAGGAGGCCGTGATCCACGAAGACGCAGGTGAGCTGGTCGCCGACGGCCTTGTGGACGAGCAGCGCCGCAACCGCCGAGTCGACTCCGCCGGAGAGGGCGCAGAGGACGCGTTGCGAGCCGACCGCCGCTCGAATCCGCCCGACCTGCTCCTCGATGACCGCTGCGGGCGTCCAGGTCGGAGGAACGGCGGCCACCTCGTAGAGGAAGTTCTTCAGGATCTCCTGTCCGTGCGGCGTGTGCACGACCTCCGGGTGGAACTGGACTCCGTACAGCCGCTTCCCGCGATGCTCGAAGGCGGCGATCGGCGTCGACGGCGAGGACGCCGTGACTATCGCTCCGTCGGGGGGAGCGGTGACCGAGTCCCGATGGCTCATCCAGACCGTCTGCTCGGGAGGCAGGTCGTGGAAGAGCTCGGAATCAGCCGCCTCGAGGCCGGTCTTCCCGAACTCGGAGACCCCGGTCCGTTCGACTGCGCCCCCGAGGTCCCGCGCCATCAGCTGCATCCCGTAACAGATCCCGAGCGTGGGCACGCCGAGCTCGAAGATCCGGGGGTCGAGGTCGGGAGCGTCGTCGCTGTACACAGACGCCGGCCCGCCGGACAGAACGAGTGCCGCGGGGTTTCGCCGCGCGATCTCGTCTGCGGACAGCCGGTGGCCGACGAGCTCCGAGTACACGCGCGCTTCCCGCACGCGCCGCGCGATCAGCTGGCTGTACTGGCCGCCGAGATCGACGACGAGCACTGGACGTTCCTCGTTGCGCAGTCGGATCCGCGAGCGGGGATTCGATCGCGCGAAGATCCCTGAAGGCGTCCGCTTCGCGGCCGCTGCGTCTGCTGACACTCGGCCCTCAGCTCCGGCGGTAGTTCGGCGCGTCCTTCGTGATCGTGATCCCGTGCGGGTGGCTCTCCTGCAGGCCGGCGGGCGTGATCCGGTTGAAGCGCGTCCGCGTCTTCATCTCCTCGATCGTCGCCGCGCCGCAATAGCCCATCGACTGACGAATGCCACCGATGACCTGATGAACGATGGGGCCGAGCGGGCCCTTGTAGGGAACACGGCCTTCGATGCCCTCTGGCACGAGCTTGTGCACGTCCTCGACGTCGCCCTGGAAGTAGCGGTCCTTCGAGAACGAGCGCGCCTTCATCGCCCCGAGCGAGCCCATGCCGCGGTACTCCTTGAAGCGCTCGCCCTGGGCGACCATGACCTCGCCGGGAGCCTCGTCCGTCCCCGCCAGCATCGACCCGAGCATCACGACGTCTGCGCCGGCGGCGATCGCCTTCGCGATGTCGCCGGAGCTGCGTATCCCGCCGTCGGCGATCACCGGTATCTCGTGATCCTCGAGGGCGCGCGCCGTGTCGTAGACCGCGGTCACCTGCGGGACGCCGACTCCGGCGACGATCCGGGTCGTGCACGTCGAGCCGGGCCCTTGCCCGACCTTGACCGCATCGGCGCCCGCATCGACCAGCGCCAGCGCACCGTCACCCGTCGAGATGTTGCCGGCGATCAGCTCGATCTCGTGCGCGCTACGAATCTGGCGCACCACGTCGAGGACGCCGTGCGAGTGCCCGTGTGCGGTGTCGATCACGAGCACGTCCACCTCTGCCTCGACCAGCGCAGCCGCGCGCTCGAGCGCGTCGTTCCCCACTCCGACAGCAGCACCTACTCGGAGCCGGCCCTGGTCGTCCTTCGTGGCGTCCGGGTACTTGATGCTCTTCGAGATGTCCTTGACCGTGATCAGGCCCTTGAGGCGCCCGTCGGCGTCGACCACCGGCAGCTTCTCGATCTTGTTGCGGTGGAGGATCTCCTCCGCCTCCTCGAGCGTCGTCCCGACCGGCGCTGTGACGAGGTTCCGCGCGGTCATCAGCGCGGAGACCGGCTGGGACGTGTCGGTCTCGAAGCGCAGGTCGCGATTCGTGAGGATCCCGACGAGGACGTCGCGGTCATCCACGATGGGAACCCCCGAGATCCGATAGCGCTCCATCAGCTCGAGCGCATCCGCCACCAGGTCGTCGGCGCGCAACGTGACCGGCTCGACGATCATCCCGGACTCCGAGCGCTTCACCTTGTCCACCTCCGCAACCTGATCGGCGATCGAGAGGTTCCGGTGGACGATGCCCAGCCCGCCCGCGCGCGCGAGCGCGATCGCGAGCCGAGCCTCCGTGACGGTGTCCATCGCCGCCGAGATCAGCGGGATGTTCAGCGAGATCGACGGTGTCAGGCGCGTGACCGTGGAGACGTCATTCGGCAGCACCGACGACTCCGCGGGCACGAGCAGGACGTCGTCGAACGTGAGGCCTTCCTTCCCGAACTTGCGCTCGAACGCGACGAGGCGCTCGATCTCCTGGGCGCGGAACTCGGTCTCCATCAGATGACGTTAGCAGCGTCCGGCGACGGCGATCAGGCGACCTCGAGCCCGACGCGGCGAAGACGCTCGCGCGCCCGCGCTGCGCCGGTCGACGTCGCCCTTGGCCTCGCGGATCGCAAGCGACTCGGCGCCGACCCGCGCCGCCTCCTCCGGGTCGCCCTGCGAGAAAGAGCGTCTCGGCGAGATAGCGTCGCAGGAGCGCTAGGATCTCGCAGCCCGTCGTCTTCCCGTCGTGAGCTCGACCGCATGACGACCCTGCTCGATCCGCCTCCTCGAAGTGACCCCCGCGTGCGAGCAGGCAGCCCTCGATCCCGTCGAGCATGACGAAGTTGAAGAGATCGTCTGGCTCAGTGGTCGCCCGGGCGCCGCACACAGCTCGCGCGACCTCGTCGAAGCGACCGCGGACGTAGTAGAGGCATCGGCGAGCATCAGCGCGACTGTGCGCATGAGAACGCCGCGGTCGCCGATCTCGCTCGAGGAGCTCGAGCCCCTCCCGAAGCGATCGCCTCCGCGGCCGCGAGCATCGCCTGCTCGCCACTCGACCCATGCTCTCGCGCATGGCCAGCGCACCGGCCGACGATCGAGCATGCCCGGCGTCGACGTATGCCTGTCGGCAGCCCCGCGACGAGCTCGCGCGCCTGCTCGAATTCGCCCTCATCGCGCACAGACGCCCGAGAACGGACCGTTCGACCACGCAAGCGCGACCTGACCGGCTTCCGCCTGCGATGAGCGCCTCGACCCGCTCGATCGCCTCGTCGACGTGGGTCGGCCCGAAGACAGTACGACGAGCGAGTCTTACCCGGATCGTAGTCGGCGACGTCGACCGCCGTTCGAGCCCGCCCGCTCGAGGCAGGCGAGCGCGAGCTCGCATGCCTTCGCCGTCTCCGCGCGAACGGAACGCGACTCCAGGCGTCCCAGGCCACGCTCCACCAGTAGAGCGCGAGCCCGTAGTCGTCGCCGGCCTCGCTCGAAGACCACGCGGATCGCGCTCTCCCTCCCTTCGACCGCTGCTGTCTCGACGATCGCGCGCGTGACTGCGGCGCGGGCGCCGTGAGCTCGCTCGTCCGGCGCCCGAGGCTTCCTCGAGGACGTCAGAGCCGCTTCGTCGCTCTTCCCGGACTCGCCGAGCGCTGCGTGCAAGCTCGGGCGCCAACGCGAGCCGGCGCTCGTCGCCCGCTGGAAGCACGGCGCCGCTCGCCGCAGCAGAGCCACTCCCGCATTGAAGTCGGCGCGGTCGAGGGCGCCGCTGCCCGGCCGCGGCGAGATGCTCAGACGCACGAGCCGCGAGACCGGGGAGCGCCTCGTCCGCCGGGTCAGCTCGGCCCGGTAGCGATGCGCCTGCTCGAGGTGGTAGCCGACGATCTCGTCGCCCTCGACCAGGTCATGCGTCGAAAGCCAGTCGGCGAACCGCTCGTGGAGCTCGGCTCGCGTCGCCTTCGGCAAGCGACTCGTAGGCCGCATCGCGGATGAGGAGGTGGCGGAAGCGGAAGCCCTCGTCCTCCGGAAACGTCGACGGGGTCGAGCGGATCAGCTCCTTGCGGACGAGCGTGGCGAGATGCGCCTCCACGCCGTCGCGCACAGGAGCGGGAGACAGCGCGGCGACGGCGCCGCGATGGAAGACCTCACCCTCGACCGACCCTCGCTCCATGACGACGCGAACGTCGCCGTCGAGCGAATCGATGCGTGCCTGCAGGAGCGCGTGGATCGTCGGCGGCACGACGATCTCGCCGTCGCCGCCGTGCTCGCGCACCATCGCGAGCATCTCCTCGACGATAGAGCGGGTTTCCGGCGGAGGCGGCCGTGATCCGCTCGCGCAGCTCCGCGTCGAGCGGCGCCGTCCGCGAGCGAGGCGATCCATGAGATCCCCGCACTCGTCCGCGCCGAGCGGCTCGAGCAGGAGCGACGTCGCGTTGACCTTGCCGCCTCCCCAGCCCGGCCGATATCGAGCAGCTCCGTGCGCGCGACGCAGAGGAGGAAGATCGGCGCGTCGCGCGAGAGGTCGGCGACGTGCTCGACGAGGTCGACGAAGACCGGCTCGGCCCACTGCAGGTCGTCGATGACGACGACCTGCGGCGCTCGGCCGCACGGGCCTCGAGCAGCCGCCGAAACGCGAGCTGCGTCTCCGGCGGCGAGGTGCCGATGACCGAGTCCGGCTCGACGCCGATCGCGATCAGAATCTCGACGAGCGGCCAGTAGGTGATCCCCTCGCCGTAGGAGAGGCAGCGGCCGCGCAGGACGTCGGCCGAGCCGCCGACGCGCTCGAGGAAGTCGGCGACGAGGCGCGACTTCCCGATGCCGGCCGGGCCGAGGAGCGTGAAGAGCCGGCAGGTGCGGTCGGCGACGGCGTCCTCGTAGTCGCGCCAGAGCCGCTGTCGCTCGCGCTCGCGCCCGACGAGCGGCGTCTCGAGGTGACGGGCGAGCGGCGCAGCGCCACGATGACCTCGAGCAGGCGAAACGCTTCGACCGGCTCGGACTTCCCTTCAAGGCGAGCGGCTCGACCGGCTTCGACCCGAACCGCATCGCGGACGAGCAGCGCGTCTCGGCGCCGATCAGGTCTCGCCGGCGCGGCCGCCTGCTCCAGGCGTGCGGCGACGTTGACGGCGTCGCCCGTGACGAGTGTCTCGCCCTCGCCGCCGACGACGACCTCGCCGGTGTTGACGCCGATCCGCGCCTCGAGCCCGTGCTCGGCGATCGCCGGGCGCATCTCCGATGCGGCGCGAACGGCGCGGAGCGCATCGTCCTCGTGCGAGACCGGGATCCCGAAGACGGCCATGACCGCGTCGCCGACGAACTTCTCGACCGTCCCGCCGTGGCGCTCGATGATCACGCGCAGATCCTCGAAGTACCGCCGCATGCGCGCACGCAGCGCCTCCGGATCGGTCGACTCGCCGAGCGCGGTCGAGCCGACGAGGTCGCAGAAGAGCACGGTGACGACCTTCCGCTGCTCGCGCGCCGGCTCCGTCGCACGAGAGGGTGCCGCAGGCGCTGCAGAACCGAGCGTCGTCGGCGTTCTCGCGACCGCAGGTCGGGCACGCCGCCATTCGCGGAGTCTAAGAGGGCCGAGCCGCCCGAAGTTCGCCAAGCACCGAACGTGAGCGTCCTGCCGAGACGACGTTGCCCTTCTGCTCATGGAGGCCGATCGCCCGGTCGACGGCGTCGCAAGCCTCGTCGACACGACCAGCACGCTCCAGGACGTCCCCGAGAACGTCGCACACGTGTGCGTGCAACACGATGAAGTCGGTCGGCTCGAGAAGCGCGTCGGCCTCACGCACGAGCCGCTCGGCTGCGGAGTGGTCACCGCGTCGCGAAAGGACCCGAGCCAGCGCCGGTCGCCACCGCCCCTGAGCGTCGAGGTCATCCGTTGACGCGATCGCCCGGCTCTCCTCTGCGAACCGTGCCGCCTCATCGACGCTGCCGTTCTTGGCGACGAGGTCGGCGAGGAGGGCAACGAGGGTCGCGCGAGCGCCTGTCTCGCCGACGCCGGCGAGAGTCTCGTTTGCCGCGCGCAGCGTCCTCTCGGCGACGGTGTCCTCACCTTCGAGAAGAACCGCAACACCGACGTCGATCGCATAGATGCCGTGCTGCAGGTTCAACCCGAACTCCTCGATGATCGCCCATGCCCGCGAGGCGGAGTCGCGGGAGAGCTCGAAGTCGCCCTGCATCGCGGCAAGCAGCGCCCGAACCTGCAGTGCGTGCGCCTTGTGGGCGATGTTCGCGCCCTCGTGCTGGAGGACGAAGTCGCAGAACGCGATTCCGTCTGCGGCGGGCGTCGGTCCCCAGGCAACCGGTCGCAGCCTCGAGCTCAGAGCCTCGCGCTCAGCGACGGCGTCACCACCGCGACGGGCGAGCTCAGCTGCTTCTCGAAGGTCGGCCTCGCCTTCGCCCGCACGTCCGAGCATGAAACGGCAAAGGCCGATCCTGTTGTGGGCCTGGGCCAGTGCAGACAGGTCACCGGCCTTCTCCATCGAGGCAGCGATCTCGATCGCCTCCGCGAGCTCGTCCTCGGTGCGCGCTTCGGGATCGGTTCGTGTTCGAATCGAACCGAGGCTGAGGCGGGCGAGAGCCTCGACGCGGGCGTTGCCCGCGACTCGTGCTTGGCCGAGAGCGGACCGCAAGACCTCCTCCGCTCGGCCCAGCTCACCGCGCCGGGAATGCGCGGAGGCGAGGCCCCGCAGCGCCTCGAGCCTGGCTGGATCGCCCTCGGGGAGCAGCTCGATTCCGCGCCGCAGGAGAGCGATGGTCGCGGAGAGATCGGCCCGAGCGAAGGCGCCCTGCCCCGCGGCCAGAAGCCTCGCGGCAGCTCTTCCCGCGAGAGCCTGCTCGGCCTCGCCCGCCCAGCCGAGCTCGTGACGGAACCGATATGCCTGCTCGAGGTGGTAGCCGAGAATCTCGTCGAGCTCGAATAGCGAGCCCGTGGCGGAGCGCTCCAGCCACTCTGCCAACCGCTCGTGCAGTTTCGCCCGCAGCTCCTTGGGCATCGCCGAGTACGCAGCCTCTCTGATCAGCAGATGGCGAAAGCGAAACGCCTCTTCGCCCGGAAGCATCGAGGTCTCTGGCCGGATCAGCTCCTTCCGGACGAGGCTCGAAAGCTGCGTGTCAAGCTCCGGAAGCACTCTTCCGGGTACGAGCTCGGCAACCGAGCCGCGATGGAACACCTGGCCCTCCACCGCCGCATGTCCGATGACGGTTCGCTCGTCGTCGGGCAGAAGATCGAGGCGCGCTTGGAGCAGCGCCTGGATCGTCGGTGGGACGACCACCTCCGCGTTGCCGCCGCGCTCCCGCACCATCGCGACCATCTCCTCGACGAAGAGAGGGTTTCCCTCGGAGGCATCTGCGATACGTGCTCGTGTCGTGTCGTCCAGCTGCCCGTCGCCGAGCAAATTGCCGATCAGGTCCTCGCACTCGCCCCCGCCGAGCGGCTCGAGCAGGACCGACGCGGCGTTGAGCTTCCCCCTCCCCAGCCGGGGCGGGTGTCGAGGAGCTCGGTGCGAGCTACGCAGAGGAGGAAGATCGGGGCGCCGCGGGACAGGTCCGCGACGTGCTCGACGAGGTCGACGAAGACCGGCTCCGCCCACTGGAGGTCGTCGATGACGACGACCTGAGGCCGCTCGGCGGCGCGTGCCTCCAGCAGGCGCCGAAATGCGACCCTCGTTTCCTCAGGGGTCGAGGCGACGACGGTCTCCGGGTCGACTTCGATCGCAGCGAGGATCTCGACGAGCGGCCAGTAGGTGATCCCCTCTCCGTAGTGCAGGCAGCGGCCGCGGAGGACCTCGGCGGAGTCCTCCACCCGCTCGAGAAAGTCGGCGACGAGCCGTGACTTTCCGATGCCAGCCGGCCCGAGCAGGGTGAAGAGGCGGCACGTTCGATCGTTCATGGCGTCCTCGAAGTCGCGCCAGAGGCGCTCGCGCTCTCGCTCGCGCCCGACCAGTGGCGACTCGAGCCAGCGTGCGATTCCCGCCGCGCCCTCGAGCACCTCGACGAGGCGATACGCCTCGACGGGCTCGCGCCTTCCCCTTCAGCGCGAGCGCGTCGACTGGCTCGACCCGAACGGCGTCCCTGACCAGGAGCCGCGTCTCGGCGCCGATGAGCGTCTCCCCCGCCGGCGCGGCCTGCTCGAGTCGCGCGGCAACGTTGACCGCATCGCCGGTGACGAGCGTCTCTCCCTCCACGCCGACCACGACCTCGCCCGTGTTGACGCCGATCCGCGCCTCGAGCCCGTGCGCCGAAACCGCGGCGCGCATCTCGGACGCGGCGCGAACTGCACGCAGTGCGTCGTCCTCGTGGGACACCGGAATCCCGAAGACGGCCATCACCGCGTCGCCGACGAACTTCTCGACGACCCCGCCGTGCCGCTCCACGATCTGGCGGAGATCCTCGAAGTAGCGGCGTATGCGCGAGCGCAACGCCTCCGGATCGGTGGACTCCCCGAGCGCAGTCGAGCCGACGAGGTCGCAGAAGAGAATCGTGACGACCTTGCGCTGCTCGCGCATGCGCGGAGTCTAGGAGCGGACGGGCTGGAGCTCCGCGAGCTCGATATCGGGCGAGAGCGTCGTGGCGAGCTCAGGGTCGAAGCGGCCCGCTCCAACCTCCCGCACGGAGGCGGCGCCTGCAGCGACGGCGAGCCGAACTGCGTAGTCCGGCGATCGCTCCTCGACGATCGCCACAAGCAGCTGCGCGAGGAGAACGTCTCCGGACCCCACGCCCGACACAGGCTCGACGTGCGGAGCAAAGGCGCGCAGGCGGCGCGTCTTGCGTCCCAGCCGAAGCAGCGCAAAGCAGCCGTTCTCGAGCGTGATGACGACGTTCCGCGCGCCCATCTCCGCAATCGCGTCGAGCGCCATCAGGAAGTCGTCATCGTCCTCGAGCTCTTGCCCCACGAGCTGCTCCGCTTCGCGCTGGTTCGGGGAGACGAGGTACGGGCCGGCCTGTACTCCGAGGTGTAGCGCCTCGCCCTCGCTGTCGAGGACGACTCGCACGTCGCGCCGCACGAGGTCGCGGATCGCGTCCGCGTAGAACTCGGTCGGGACCTTACGCGGGAGCGAGCCGGCGAAAACGACGAGGTCCGCACCGCGTGAGAGGTAGTGGAGCTTCTCCATGAGGGTCTCGAGCTCCACGGCCGTCACCTCGGGCCCCCACTCGTTGATCTCGGTGTACGTGCCCGCGGTCGGATCGACGACCGCAGTCGAGGTGCGGGACTCATCGGCGATGCGCACGAAGTCGTTGAGGATGGCCTCCGCAGTGAGCTCTTCGACGATCCTCGTTCCCGTCCGGCCTCCCGTGAGGCCCGTCGCGACGACCGGGACGTCGAGGAGCTTGAGCGCGCGCGCGACATTGATCCCTTTCCCGCCGGCAAGCGTCAGAACCTCGCTCGAGCGGTGGCGGTAGCCGATCTGGAACACGGGCACCGTGAGCGTCCGGTCGAGAGCGGCGTTGACGGTAACGGTGACGATCATGTGACGATCTCCCACGCGTTCGCCGCGGTCGTCCCGACGAACCACCAGGCTTTCCCGAGCGTGCTCGGCTCCGAAACCGATTCTGCGGCGATCAGGTTCGACGACGCCACCCTGCGATCACCCTCCCACACTTCGACCCGCCCGAGTCGCTGCCCCGCTCGCACCGGCAGCGCGACTCGTGTCGGCTGGACGGTCCGCTCGAGCAACGGCGTTCCCTCTCTCACCGTACGCACGAGCGTTCGTTCTGCAACGAGCTCGAGCGACGGCTGGTCGTAGCTCGTATCGACCTCACCGTACACGCGGCTCGCGTCGACGACCGCCACCCGGCGGTAGCGGTCGAGGCCGTACTCGAGCAACGCTCGGAGCGCGGTGTTGCGATCGGCGCGCGTGTCGACGCCGAGGACCGTCCCGTACACCGTTGCCCCACGCCTCGAGGCCGCGGCGGCCTCGGACCAGCCGGCAGCCTGCGTATGGCCCGTCTTCCCGCCCACGAGCGGCGGCCAGCTCGCGAGCAGGTCGTCGGTGGTCGGGAAGTCCTGCCGACCCGGGAGCGAGAACGAGGAACGGTCGAGTGCGTCACGGATCAGCGGCACGCCGAGCGCGTAGCGAATCAAGACGGTCGTGTCCCGCGCGCTCGACTCGTGCCCGAGCTCGTCGAGCCCGTGCGGGTTGAGGAAGGTCGTGTCCTCGAGTTCGAGGTCGCGGGCTTTCGCGTTCATCAGCGACACGAACCGCTCCGTCGATCCTCGACCGACGTGAAGCGCCAACGCAGCCGCGGCATCGTTCGCGCTCGGGACGAGCGTTGCGCGCACGAGCTCTGCGACCGTCAGCTCCTCGCCGGCACGGAGGAAGACCGTCGATCCGCCGAGGCCCGCTGCGCGGTCGCTCACGCGTACGACGTCGGAGGGGCCAGCGTGCTCGAGCGCGACGATCGCCGTCATGAGCTTCGTGATGCTGGCGATCGCCCGGGGTCGTCTCGAGCTCCGCTGGGCCAGGACCGCGCCGTCCTCGCCAACGAGGTACCACGCTGCGGCGTCGAGGCTCGGAGGGTCGGCTGCGCTGCTCGAAGCCTGAACCGGAGTTGCGAGGACAGCGAGGAGGGCGACGACGGCGACTAGAACCCTGCGCATCACCGGCGCGGAACTCTAACTCAAGGCGCAAGACTGAAATCCGCTCGCGCGGATTCCGGTCGCGCAAATCCCTGAAGGCGGCCGCTTTCGCGGCCGCTGCCGTTGCGTTGCCATCATCGCCTCGTTGACCAGCCCGAGGCAGCCCACACCTGCGACGAGAGCCGTTCTGCCTCTCCGGCCGCGGCCACGCGCCAGTCGTCGTCCGTGTCACGGAACGCGAAGATCACCGAGCGCGACGCGGTCACGAGCGCGCTCGCCGGCCCGCGCGTGAACGCGCGGGCGACGTCGGCCGGTGTCGCCCCCTGCGCGCCGACCCCTGGGAGCAGCAGCGGCGTCTGGGGCAGCAAGCGGCGCGCCTCGGAGACAGCGCGTGGCGAGGTCGCGCCGACGACGGCGCCGACGCTCGACATGCCACGTTCTCCGACGAGTGGCTGCCCCCAGTCGCGAACGAGTGTCGCCAGGTGCTGCCACAGCGGCCGGCCATCGGAGAGCGCGGCATCCTGAACGTCCGCTGCTCCCGCATTCGACGTCCGGACGAGGAAGAACACGCCTGACCCGTGTCTCCTGCAAGCGGCGAGGAACGGCTCGACCGAGTCCAGACCGAGGTAGGGGCTCACCGTCATCGCGTCCGCAAGCGGGACTCCGTCCTCGTTCGGCTCGAGGTAGGCGGCTGCGTACGCCCGCGACGTCGAGCCCACGTCCCCTCGCTTCGCGTCGAGGATCACGAGCAGGCCGATCGACCGCGCGTACGCGCATACCTCTTCGAGCGCGCGCATTCCGTCCGATCCGAGCGCTTCGAAGAAGGCCGCCTGCGGCTTGACCGCGACCACGTAGGGACCGACTGCGTCCACGATTCCCTTGCAGAAGCGGGCAACTGAGCTCGCCGCCGCCGACCGGCCGAGAACCGCTTCCGCGCGAAGCTCCACCGGCAGGACGTCGAGTCGAGGGTCGAGTCCGACGACGAGCTGGCTCCGCTTGCGTTCGACCGCGGCGGCGAGGCGATCGGGGAACGGGGCGACGTCCACGCCTCAAGGCTACGCACCTTCCGGGATTGCCCGCGCTAGAGCTTCTAACACAATGGGGCCTCGTCGACGGTGCGTGATGGGCGGTGCGAGGCAAGGACGCAGGGAGGGCCAATATGCAGGCATATTGGCCCGACTGAGGACGCCGCATCGCGCCGCCAATGTTCTCGGGCACCCCAGAAAGTGCGAAGCACTTTCTGGGGCTGAGCGCGTGCCGGCAACTCAGAGCTTCATTGTGTTAGAGGCTCTTAGGCCGCCAGAATCTCTTTGGCATCCAGGGAGACGATGCGGAGCTCGGGGCCGGGACGCTTGAGGAAGCCTGCGACGACCCGGAGCTCGGCGGCGTGTTCAGGTGCGAACGAAGGCTCGGCTCGCATCGCCTCGGCGATGCCCGCGTCCAGCTCGAGCCGGCCTGCGACTCCGGTCGGGATTGTCCGTATCGCGGCCAACTGTCCCGCCGCGACGACGAACACTCGGCGAAAGCCTGGCTCTCTCGCGGGAGCGAACACACAGATGCGCACGTCACGCAGCCGGTCGAGCTCGGTGAATCGTTCGACTGCCTCCTCGAGCGCTCTCACCCGGTCACGCACCCGCGCCGCATCCTCGAAGCGGAGGTCGCTCGCGTAGCGCCGCAGCTTCGCGCGCAGCGCGGGGAGAGCGTCCGCGGGGTTTGCGCCCTCGAAGCCGTCGAGCGCACGCGCCACGGCGCGGGCGCGGTTCTTGCTGCCGAGAGGCCCGAAGCGGCCAGGCTCCGAGACGACCGCCCAGCGTGCGCCGCGCCGAACGAGATACGCGCACCGCTCCGGGTGTCCGATACGCGCATTTGCCGGCGGTCGCAGCTCGCGTATGAGCCGGAGCTCCTCGAGCGCGGCTTCGAACTCCGAGCCGAGCTGCCGCCACTCCACGCGCTCGAGCGCTCCGAGTGCGGCCTCGACGACCGGTCGCTGCCGGGAGCCGGAGAAGTACGAGCGAAGCCGAGCGCGGAGATCACGCGCTTTTCCGACGTACAGCACGAGGTCGTTCTTGTCGCGGAAGAGGTAGACGCCCGGCCCGGTCGGCGCGCCGGCGATCAGCGATCGCTTCGAGTGGAGCTTGCGTGCTCGGGGCGCAGCGAGCTCGAGGACCTCCGAGAGGGTCCGGGCCCCGCGCTCCTGAGCGAGGCCGAGCAGCGAGACGAGGATCTCGGCAGTCGCGAGGGCATCGGGCAGCGCCCGGTGGCACGGACTGGTCGACGTTCCGAAGAAGTGCGCCAGCGAGGCGAGCGAGAAGCGCTCGCTCCGCTTGTGGAGAAGCCGGCGTGCGAGCCAGACGGTGTCGACCACCGGCGCCGCAACGCGCCTGCCCGTGAGCCGCCCGACTTCGTGCTCGAGGAACGCCATGTCGAAGCGCGCGTTATGCGCTCCGAGGGGCGCGTCGCCGGCGAAGGCGAGGAAGCGGCGGACGGCCAGCTCGGCGCGTGGGGCCCTTCGCAGGTCGGAGTCGCGGATTCCGGTGAGGGCCGCGATGTACGACGGAAGTGCCGAGCCGGGGTTGACGAGCGTCTCGAAAGCGTCCTCGATCGCGAGGGCGCGCACGCGAACGGCGCCGATCTCGCAGATGCGGCAGCGGGTCGCGGAGAGGCCGGTCGTTTCGAGGTCGAAGACGACGAACTCGGCGTCCTCGATCTGGATGTCGGCGTGCGGTGGGTCGGTGAGCCCGACGCGCGCTCCGAGCCATGCGAGCCGAGCGTCGCCCTCGACGACGTCCTCGAGCAGTGAGCGAGCGAGCGCAGCCGGTGCCCGCTCGAGCGCGAAGAGGACATGCGCCGCGTCCTCGGGAGCGACAGGCCCACGACGCGCCTGCACGAGCTCGACGAGCCGATCCGCAGCGTCGAACGTGAGCTGCATGGCCTGAGGAGCCTATCGAACATATGTTCGTATCTCAAGCCCCTGTGTCAGACATGGGTGGCATCACGATTCGCGTCGACGAGCGCAACGTCGAGGGGCCGCCTTGCGGCGGCCCCTCCGAAACCTCCGAGTGAAGCCCGCGCTTACCCGCTCTTGACGGCGGACTTGAGGGCGCTGCCGGCCGAGAACTTCGGCACGGTCGTCGCCTGGATCTGCACGCGCTCGCCGGTGCGCGGATTGACTCCCATGCGCGCAGCACGCGCCGAGGTCGAGAACTTGCCGAACCCGGTGAAGGTCACCGAATCGCCCTTCTTCAGGGTCGAGGTGATCGTGTCGAGCACGGCGTCAACCGCAGCGCCGGCATCGCGTTTGGACATGCCGGCCCTGTCGGCGACGGCGTCCACGAAGTCTTGCTTTGTCACTGTCCCTCCTCCTAATGTCGGAATGTGGGTCTGCTGGGGACCCGGGGACCCTAACAGCCCTTCTCTTTTGGCTCAACCATCGCGTTTTGCGGCGGTTTTTCGCAGTTCCAGGAGGTCAGCGGCGCGAAAGAGCGCCCGTAACCGCACGCCGAGGCGCGCGAGAGCGTCCGAACCGCCCTCCTCCCGATCGACCACGCAGACGGCGTTTCGGACCTCGAGACCCTCGTCCCGAAGAGCCGACACCGACTCCGCAAGAGCGCCGCCGGTCGTGACGACGTCCTCGAGGAGGCACACGAGCTCACCCGGCTCGAACGGGCCTTCGATGCGATTCGCCGTGCCGTATTCCTTGGCTTCACCGCGCACGATGATGAACGGCAAGCCGGACGTCAGCGATGCCGAAGCTGCCAACGCGACGCCTCCGAGGGCAGGTCCGGCGAGTCGCACGGCACCAGGTTCGAACTCGCGCACGGCCTGGGCGAGACTCTCACCCACGGCGCGCAGCACCTCCGGCTCCGTCTCGAAGCGGTACTTGTCCAGGTACCAGGTCGAGCGCTTCCCTGAGCGCAGCACGAAGTCGCCTTCGAGCAGCGCCCGCTCGACGAGCAGGCGCCCGAGCCCCTCATTCGTCATCGGAGCGCGGCGCGCGCGATCGACGCGAGTCGCTCGAAGTCCGGCGATCCCGGTTCGAGCACGAGCGCCGAGCCGTCGGAGAAGGAGATGCTCGCGCGCTCGTGCGGCTGCCGACCACCGATGAAGTGGCGCCACGCCCATATCGCAGCGCCGACGAGGATGGCCAGGCGAAGAAGGCGCTTCACGCGTCCTCAGCTTCCTTCGGCTTCTTGGTCGCGCGGCGCCGCTTCGGCTTCGCTTCGTCGATCCCCTGGAGGCACGTGCGCAGGTCGTAGGCGACGAGACCCGACGTCGGGTTCGGGCCGGTGGTCGCGGCGATCGTCCGGCCGGCCTCGCGGAGGACGAAGAGCCCACCCTGGCCGAGCTCGATCTCTACCCGCGTCACTTCGTCAGCCGAGGCGTGAAGCTCTCCCGCTGCCGAAAGCACGTCGAGTGCAACTCTGGTCAGCGGTTCACCGGCTTCGTCCGTCGAGGCGAGCAGCGCGCCGCTCGCGTCCAACACGACCGCTCGCTCGACCTGCGACGAGAGTTGTGTGAGCTCAGCCAGCGCCTGATTCGCGTCCATTGCCCGACGCTACCACGGTGTCGGCCAACATGGCTGCAAGCGCACGCGCGGCCTCGGCACGATGCGAGTGCTCGGCCTTCCACCCGTCGCCGAGCTCTGCGACCGTTCGCGACTCGCCGCTCGGCACGAAGATCGGGTCGTATCCGAACCCTTCGGCGCCGCGACGCGCCTCCGCGATCTCGCCGTCGAGTCGCCCCGTTGCGCGCAGCTCCGACCCATCGGGCGAGAGCAGGACCAGCTCGCACACGTAGCGAGCCCGCCGATCCTCGACACCTGCGAGCTCGCCGAGCAGCCGCGCAACGCCATCCGTCGCCCAGCGCGCAGACTCGACGCCCGGGCGACCGCCGAGCGCAGCCACCTCGATCCCCGAGTCCTCGCCCGCGACCCACTCGTCCGGTGGAGCGTGCCGCCGGCCATGGCGCGCCTTGATTCGCGCGTTGTCGACGAACGTCGCGCCGTCCTCGATCGGCTCTGGCGGCGCGTCCAGGAGCTCGATCTCCCATGTGGGAAGCGCGCGTCGGAGCTCTCGGAGCTTGTTCGGGTTGCGCGACGCGAGGACGAGCTTCACACGCGCGCGACGGCGGCGGCGTCGAGCTGGGCCGCGGTGAGCTCCTCGATCCCACCCGCCGCGAGATCGAGCAGCTCGTCGAGCAGCTCTCGCGAGAACGGGTCTCGCTCGGCCGTCGCCTGCACCTCCACCAGCGCGCCGTCCGCGGTCATGACGACGTTCATGTCCGTCTCCGCCGACGAGTCCTCCACGTAGTCGAGATCGAGGACCGCCTCCCCGCCGACGATCCCCACCGAGACTGCGGCGACCGAGTCCTCGAGCGCCTTCGAGAGCCCGAAGCGGTCGAGCGCGCGACGGGCGGCGATCCAGACTCCCGTGATCGACGCGCAGCGCGTCCCGCCGTCGGCCTGCAGCACGTCGCAGTCGAGCCAGAGCGTCCGCTCACCGAGCGACTCGAAGTCGCAGACCGATCGAAGCGCGCGGCCGATCAGCCGTTGGATCTCGACCGTCCGGCCGTCCGGGCGCCCCCGCGACACCGCGCGCTGTGTCCGCTCGCCGGTCGACGCGGGAAGCATCGAATACTCTGCGGTCATCCAGCCGCGGCCGCTGCCCTTGAGCCAGCGCGGCACTCCTTCCTCGATCGTCGCGGTGCAGAGCACGAGCGTCTTCCCCTGTCCGTAGAGCACCGAGCCGTGGGGCTGCTCGAGGAAGTCTGTCTTCACGTCGAGCGGACGAAGCTGCGCGGGCTTCCTGCCGTCGGGTCTCATGCTGCGGCTTCCAGCGTCGCGACCTCGACGTGCTCGGCGGCCGCGATCGGGAGCTGGAGGAACCGCTTCCCCATCTCCCGGAACAGCGCGGGGTCGCCGGTCGTCAGGAACCGGTACGCGCCCTCCCGCGAGGCGTCGTTCTCGATCCCCTTGCGGGCGAGCGTCTCGGCGACCTCGCGTGCGGTCTCGTCGGCGGAGAAGACGAGGGTGACGTCGCGCCCGAAGACGCGTTGGAAGATCGGCCGGATGAGCGGGTAGTGCGTGCAGCCGAGGATCACGGTGTCGACGCGGAGATCCTTCAGCACTGCGGCGTATTCGCGCACCGCCTCGGTCGTTTCGTCTCCGAAGGGGTCGGGGCCCTCGATCAGCGGCACGAGTCGGGGGCAGGCGACGGCAAAGACTCGAGCGCCCGCGTCCAGCGTGCGCACGAGCTCCGCATAGCGGCCGCTCGCCACCGTCGCCTCCGTCGCGAGGAGCCCGATGCGGCGATTGCGAGTCGCGAGCACGGCGGCATGCGCCTCCGGCGCGAGCACCCCGACGACCGGGAGCGAAAGGCTGCGCTGGAGCTCGGGCAGTGCCGCGGCCGTCGCGGAGTTGCAGGCGGCCACGATCAGCTTCACGCCCTGTCGCTCCAGGTAGCCAGCGATCTCGGCCGCGAAGCGCCGCAGCTCCTCGAGCGGGCGAGGGCCGTACGGGAGCCGAGCGCCGTCACCGAGGTAGACGAAGTCCTCGTGCGGGAGGGTGACGAGGCACTCGTGCAGGACGGTCAGGCCGCCCATCCCCGAGTCGAAGACGCCGATCGGGCGCGAATCCATCCGCGGGATTCTACGGCGGCAAGGTGTCGTCTACCCTTCCCGAGAGTGCTGAAGACCTGGACTCTGGCCCTCGCGGCCGCTCTCGTCCTGCTCGTAGGGGACGCCACCGGCTCGACTCTCTCCAAGCAGAACGTGTCCATCCCGATGGACGACGGCGCGTCGATCTCGGCCACGCTCTACGTCCCCGATGGCCCGCCGCCTGTCGGCGGCTGGCCCGCTCTCGTCTTCCTGCACGCCCTCTCGGGGAACAAGGAGCAGATGAACGCGATCGTCGAGACTGCCGGTTTCGTCGGGCAGAGCTACGTCGTCCTGACCTTCGATGCTCGCGGGCACGGTCAGTCCGGGGGGCTCGTGTCGATCGACGGGCCACGCGAGATCGCCGATACGCGGGCGGTCCACGCCTGGCTCGCCTCGAGGCCCGACGTCGCCGACGCGAAGATCGGCGCCTGGGGTATGTCGTACGGAGGAGGCGCCGTCTTCAACTCGCTAGTCGCCGGAGTGCCCTGGGGGGCAGTGGTCACGGTCGAGACGTGGACCGACCTCTACACGGCACTGATGCCACAGGGCCTCGTGAAGTCGGGGCTCGTCGCCGGTCTGGCGGGCTCGATCCCCGAGGCGAAGCGCGATCCCTCCCTCGCGCCCATGACGCTCGCGGCCTTCGCCGGGAACACGGCGGTCGTGCGCCCTTGGGCGGCTGAGCGGTCGAGCCTGGCAAAGCTCGGGTCGGTCACCACACCCGTCTTCATGGCGCAGGGTCGCCGCGACTTCCTCTTCGGGATCGATCAGGCCTCGCTCGCGTTCAGGCGTTTGCGCGGGCCGAAAGTGCTCTACCTCGGGCTGCACGGCCACGCGCCCTCGACCTTCCCCGCCGCCGACACCGGCTACCTGCTGAGCCAGGCCCGCGCGTTCTTCGACTGTCACCTCGCCCCGAGCCCGTGCGCTCGCCCGGCGACCGCGTTCGCTCTGGCACCGGAGGGATTCACAGGCGGGCAGCTGACCTGGAGCACGTCTCAGCCGGGAACGACGACGAGCACGGTCGCTTTCCCGGGAGTGACGACGTTCGCCCAAACGGGCAAGCTCGTCCGCAGGAGCGCTCCGCTCCGAAACGCGATCGAGATCTACGGCTCGCCGACGGTGAAGGCGACGGTCGCGGCGAGCGGCGGCTGGTCACGGCTCGTCGCCGTCCTGACCGCGCGCACCCCGCAGGGCAAGGAGATCGTCGTCAGCGCGGGAGGAGTTCCCACGAAGAACGGCATGCAGAAGGTCACCGTGAGGCTCTCGAGTCAGGCGAGCTTCGTCCCCCGCGGATCGCGGTTCACACTCACTCTCGGGTCGTCGTCGCTGGCGCAGTCGCCGTCGAACCTCCTGTATCTCGACCTGCCGATGCCACCGGCTGCCCGCGTGCGGGTGGGGAACGCCGTGCTCACTCTTCCCGGCCTCCGCAAGCAGGTCTCGAAGTGACGCGCAGGCTGCTCGGCGCCGGGCTCGTCGCGCTCGTCGTGGCTGCCGGAGCAGGCGCTCGTCCAGCCCAGGATCCCGGCGTCACGCCCGCCACGATCCTCATCGGTGGCACCGTGCCGCTCACCGGCGAGGCGGCTGCGTTCGGGTCCGTCGGCGCCGGCGCAAAGGCGTACTTCGACTACGTGAACGAGACCACGCGGGTGCACGGGCGGCGGATCACATACACCTACTACGACGACGCCTACAACCCCGCGCAAACGGTCCAGCTCACCCGCAAGCTCGTGGAGCAGGACAAGGTGTTCGCCGTCTTCAACACCGTCGGCACCGCGAACAGCCTCGCCGTGCGCGAGTACCTGAACGAACAAGAGGTTCCCCAGCTCTTCGCCGCCGACGGCTCCCAGGCGATCGGGCGAAGCTTCGCCCAGTACCCGTGGACGATGGGGTTCCTGATGAGCTACCGCGGCGAAGGAGACGTGTACGGGAAGACCCTCGTGCAGACGCGGCCCCGTGCCCGTGTCGCCGTTCTCTACGAGAACACCGAGCTCGGCCGCGACATGCTGACGGGGCTGACGCGGGCGATCGCCGGCAAGGGGCCGAAGATCGTCGCCAAGCAGTCGTACGAGTTCACCGGCTCGGACGTCACCTCGCAGGTCGCGAGGCTGAAGGCGTCGCGCGCCGACACCCTGATGCTCTTCGCGACCCCGAAGTTCTTCATCCAGGCGGTCGTCTCGGCGCACAAGCTTGCATGGAAGCCCCGTCTCTACATCGCGTCCGTCTCGATCGAGCCGACCATCATGGCGATCGCCAGGGTGAACGCGCCCGAGCTGACCAGGGGGGCCCTCTCGATCGCATTCGTCAAGAACCCGAACGACCCGATCTGGAGGAAGGACCCGGCGGTCGCCCTCTATCGCGAGGTCATGCGGAAGTACAACCCGTCCGGCCGGATGACCGACGTCTACAACTGGTACGGGATGACCGTCGCCTGGACGATGGTCGAGACGATGCGCAAAGCTGGTCCGAATCTCACCCGAGCGAGCCTTCTGCGCGCAGCGCAGAGCTTGAATCTTCCGAGGAACCCGTTCCTGCTGCCGGGGATCCGCCTGCAGACCTCTCGCACCGACTACCGGCCGATGGAGCATGTGTACCTCTACCGCTACGACAACAAGCAGTGGGTCAAGGCGAGCAAGCTTCTGCATGCCGAGGGCTAGAGCGAAACCAGCATCGAACTCGAGGAGGACTGCATGAAACGACGTATCTGGACGGTCGCGGCGGCGCTTGCCTGCGTCGCGGCGCTCGTCGCCGTCCCTGCGGCCTACGCGGCGTACACAACAGCGAAGCTCGAGGTACGGCAGGCTGGCCCGGTCACGACGTTCAGGCTGACGCAGAGCTCGAGCGACGACCCGACCGCACTCGCCCGCATTTTCATTCCGGCAGGGACTTCGCTGACCACATCACAGGCGGGAGGGACGGTCTTGGGTAAGGCCTCCGCGTTGCTCAAGCTCCACGACCTGGCAGGCGCTGAGGTGCCTGTCGAGGGCAATCTGGTAGTCGCTGCCCCTGGCCAGGTCGCGCCCGACACCCAACAGCAATGCCTTCAGGGCGCAACTCCACTTGCTACCTGGGTATTGGTAGTCAGCATCGCCGGAAGCACGGTCACCGTCCCGGTGTATGTCGTGCCGACCGCCGGCCCGCTCGCAGCGCTCGGCCCGGCGTACATAGCGGCATGCTTCACGTCGCCGTACCTCTCCGCCGGGCAGGGCGGGCTGACAGGCCGCCCTCAGGTCGTGAACGCCGAGTTCGCGGTCCAAGGAGTCTTCTCACAGGTGACGGCCGGCGCGTTCGTCGGGATCCTCGTGCCATGGACGGTGGGCACTGCCACGCCCAACGTGGCCGGCACGATCGCCACGCCGGCGACCGTGGCATCGGGTGCCGTATCCCTTGCTGCGAGGAAGTCAGGCAGGGCCGGGGTCGGCGCCGTGGTCACGGGGCGTGTCACCCAGGGTGGCCAGCCACGGGCCGGGGCGACCGTCGCGATCTTCGGCGGCCCGAGGGCGAACCGCTTGAAGCGCCTCGGAGCGGTGCGCTCCTCGGCTAGCGGCGCGTTCACGTTCCGCGCGAGGACCGGTGTGTTCTTCCGGGCGAATGTCACCGCCGCGGCCGGCGCTGCACCGGCGGTGTGCTCGGCGATCGGCCCAGCCATCGCGCCGGTGCCGTGTGTGAACCCGACGATCAACGGTTTCACGGCCCAGAGCCGCGTCATCCGCAAGCGGTAATCGGTTGGCGTAGGGGCCGGGCGTGCCCGGCCCCTACGCTTCTCTCATGCCCGCGACCGTCCGCCTCGGCACGTGCAGCTTCGCGGACGAGGGCCTGCTGAAGCACTGGTACCCGCGCGGCGTCTCGTCCCCGAAAGCGCGGCTCGGCTACTACGCCGAGCGCTTCGACACCGTGGAGGTGGACTCGCCCTTCTACCACCTGCCCGATCCCGACGTGACCGGCCGCTGGGCGCAGCGGACGCCCCCGGAGTTCATCTTCCATGTGAAGGCGCACGCGACGATGACGGGGCACGAGGAGGCGGACCAGGAAGTCGCGTTCGGCGACTTCCGCGCCTCGCTCCAGCCGCTCGAGCTTTCCGGAAAGTTGAAGGGGATCCTCCTCCAGTACCACCCGCGCTTCGTCAAGTCGCCCGAGGCGAAAGCGGAGCTGTCGAACGTCCGTGATCTCATCGGTCCGCTCGTCCCCCTCGTCGAGTTCCGGCATCGGTCGTGGCTCGAGGAGGACGAGCGCGCCGACACGTTCGAGTTCCTCGAGCGCCACGGGCTCGCGTACGTCTCCGTCGACGCGCCCCCGACTCGTGCGTCGAACGTCATGCCGCCCGTCGCGGCCGCGACGCACCGGGTCGCCTACGTCCGCTTCCACGGTCGCAACGTCAAGACTTGGAACATCAAGGCGGAGAAGTCCTCGGACCGGTTCAACTGGATGTACTCGCCCGAGGAGCTCGCGGAGTGGGTCGAGAAGCTCGCTGGTCTTGCCGAGGACGCGGACGAGGTCTACGCGCTGTTCAACAACAACCGCGACGACTTCGCGCCGCGGAGCGCGGTGCTCCTGCGCGGTCTGCTCGACGAGGCCGGAATCCCCGCGTCCGGAGGTAACGAGCCCCCGCCTGAGCGGCCGACGCTCTTCTGAACGGGCGCTGCCACGGAGCCGCACGTCGGAACGAGAGAAGCCGCGCCCCGAGTGTGCGGGACTGTCGCTCGAGCAGCAGTGGTCATCCCACGAGCGATGGTCAGTCCACCCAGGAGGCGGAGCGGCAACTACCCTGACCGCCATGGACACCCGCATCCGGAGAGTCCGCTGAGCGTCCGGCAATCGAGCCGGAGACCAAGCGGCTAGGACTCGTTCGACACACGGAGGTGCTTCGCGATGGCTGAAAGGAAATCTGCAGAGAAGGGCACGAAGACGTCCGCAACGACCGCCACCGGCAAGGCGTCCCAAGGATTCACGGACGAGGAACGAGCCGCGATGAAGGAGCGGGCCCAAGAGCTGAAGGCGGAAGCGCGCGCGAGCAAGAGCAGGGCGGACGGGGAACGCGCCGTGCTCGCGAAGATCGCCGAGATGCAGGGACCGGATCGCGCCATGGCCGAGCGGCTCCATGCGATCGTCAAAGCCAGCGCGCCAACCCTCTCGCCGAAGACCTGGTACGGGATGCCCGCGTATGCCAAGGACGGCAAGGTCGTCTGCTACTTCCAAGACGCGCAGAAGTTCAAGTCGAAGTACGCGACATTCGGGTTCAGCGACGAGGCGAACCTCGACGAAGGCGCCATGTGGCCTGTCGCGTTCGCGCTGACGGAGTTGACCGCCGCCGAAGAGGCAAGGATCGGCGCGCTCGTGAAGAAGGCGGTGAGCTGAGGACGCGGACGTTGTGACACGCCAGACTCCTCCGATGCGCGTCCTCTCGATCACGCACGGGCCGAACGTTCCGGGTGGAGTCTTCGACCAGGTCGTCGAAGCGGCGGGGCACGAGCTCGAGCGCTGGGTCGTGCCGCTCGGTGGTCTCCCGCAGCCGGTCTCGAGCTACGGCGCCGTGATGGTGTTCGGGGGCTCGATGCATCCCGACCAGGATGAGCACTTCGGTTGGCTGGAGCAGGAAGAGAAGGTCCTGCGCGACGCGCTCGCCGAGAGCGTTCCCGTGCTCGGGGTCTGCCTCGGCGCGCAGATGCTCGCCCGCGCCGCCGGTGCGTCGGTCGGGCCTGCACGCGAGCCCGAGGTCGGCTGGCTCGGCGTCGAGCTGACTCAGGCCGGACAGGAGGATCCCGTTCTCGGCGTGCTGCCTCCGAAGATCGAGGCGCTCCAGTGGCACCACTACACGTTCGAGATCCCGAGCGGTGCGAGCGAGCTTGCACGAAGCGACGTCTGCACCCAGGCGTTCCGCGCGGGCGAGCGCGCGTGGGGAATCCAGTTCCACGCCGAGGTGACGTTCGAGATGGTGCAGGCCTGGGCGGGCGAGGATCCCGACGACCTACCCTTGCCGGCTGAGGACTTCCTCGCAGCCACGCGCATGCGGATCGCGGGCTGGAACGAGTGCGGGAGAGCGCTCTGCGGCGCGTTCCTCGATACCGCGAGCAGCTGAAGCGCTCGCGAGCGCCCGACGGGCGTCTAGTCCTTCCACTGCTGGAGGAACTCGAGAAGCAGGTCGTTGAAGCGAAGCGGCTGCTCGATCGTCAGGAGGTGGCCCGTACCCTCGAACACCTCCAGCGAGCCGCGGAGTGCGCTGTCCGCCAGCGCACGCGACTCGTCCACGGACACGATCTCGTCACCGTCTCCGACACAGACGAGGAGCGGCCCTCCGAACGACGCCGCCACACCCGAAAGATCCAGCCGGTCGCGCATCGCCTCCTGCGCAACGGCGAGGTCCCGCGCGTCGACGTGCGTGTCGAGATCATCCGGAACACCCTTCTCCCGCAGGCGGGCGATCAGCTCGTTCCGGAAGACGCGGCGGTCCATCTCGTCGGCCGTCGCCTTGGAGCCGGCGAGCACCATGCCGACGACGCGCTCGGGCGCGCGCCGCGCGAGCGCGAGCGCGCAGTACCCACCCATCGATGCCCCGACCGCCACGAAAGGCCCGTCGAGCTCGTCCAGGAGTCGTGCCGCCCAGCCGTCGATCGACGCCCCGCGTCCGTACAGACGTGGTGCGAAGGCCTCGAATCCCGAGCGCTCGAGAGCGATGACCTGCCGATCCCACATCGTCTCGTCGGGCGGCCACGCATGGAGGAGCATGACCTTCATCCGCGCTCGATTCGGATCGCACCTTCGATGTCCTCCGCATCGGCGTAGCCGTGCTCGGTGCCGGTGATGCCGAGCACGCCGGCGAGCTCCGCGAGCAGATCTCGAGCGGGAGCGAGGTCGGCAGGTGCGGAGGCGGTGATCGCGATTCGGCGCACAGCTTCGGGATCGGCTCCAGTGAGCCGTGACACGACTCTCGGATTGGCGGCGAGCCCGACGACGTCTCCGGGCGGCAGCGGCCCGTAGAACTCGGGGACAGAGAGGTACTCGTCCACGATGCGCCCGCGTTCGAAAAGGATCATCCGCAGGAGCTCGTCTCGCTCGACTCCGAGGAGCAGCGTCACCGAGCCGATCCGGTCCGACAGCTCGCGCCCGAGCCGGCGCAGCATGTCCGGGTTGCGGTCGCAGACATCGTCGTAGACGGCGATCCAGCCGTTCCGAGGCGGTGCGACCAGCGAGCCACGCGAGCCGCCGGGAAGGCGCGGTACGAACTGCCGTACCGCCACCTCGACCGCGCTCACGTTGTCGGACTGGAGGTGGATCGAGCCGAAGGACGAGGCCTCCTGGCTGCCGAGCCTCGCCTCGAGGTCTGCAATCGAGCCGGTCATGACGACCACCTCGTCCCGCAGGCCCCAGCGCGCATAGAGCGACCGCGCTCCCGCGTTCGCCGCGACGACCTCGAGGTCGAGCTGCTCGACCCCGCGCTCGCGGAACGCCGCGAGCACCTCACGCATCAGCTCCGTTCCGACGCCGCTGCGACGATCTTCGCGCTCGACGAAGAGGTCGGTGAGCGTGCCGAAGCCGGGGGCACGCTCCCGAGCGAGCGCGAAGCCGACGGGAGCACCGTCGTCGCTGAGTGCGACGAAGGCGATCCCGTTCTCGAGGATCTCCGCGATCTCGGCGAGCTCCTTCTCGGGATCGACCGGGCCCTCGTGCGTGGGCGGCGGGATCTCGTGGTCGAACTCGCGCCAGAGCTTGGCGACGGCGTCGAAGTGCTCGGGCGTGGCGCGACGGACCGTCATCCGGCCATCCTCGCGCCGGCGAGCAAGAACTGCGCGGACAGGTTTTGGAACGGAGCGAAGCGATCTCCCATGGCGCGGACCTCCGGGATCGAGAGCGGGCGGCCGTCAGCGTAGAACGTGGAGACGGCCTTCCGCACGCCGAGGTCGCCGGCTGGCCAAGCCTGCGGGCGGGCGAGATGGCGGGCGAGGAACCAGTCGGCCGTCCAGCGCCCGAGCCCGGGAACGGCCGTCAGCGTCGCGATGACGTCCTCATCCGGATGAGTCGCGAGCGCCTCGAAATCGAGGTCGGAGCGCGCGAGGCCGATCACGTACTCGGCTTTCTTCCGCGAGAACCCGAGCGTGGGGAAGTCTCCGGGATCCGCTCGCGCAACGATTTCACGCGCCGGAAACTCCCACGCGACGTCGTGTCGGACTCCGTAGCGCTGCACGAAGCGCCCGCGAATCGCTGCGGCAGCACGGAGTGAGATCTGTTGCGTCGTGATCGCGACGACGAGCGCCTCGAAGGGGCGGGGGTTCAACGTCGGCCTGAAACCGCGGAGCAGCTCCAGGATCGGCTCCAGCACGGGATCCCGAGTTGCCCACTCGTGAAAAGGGTCAAGCTCGAACGGCAGCCCGAGGAGGCGCGAGACCTCGGCCGCCGCCTCGGGGCTCGCGGGATCGACGCGGACGCCGCCGGACATCGGCTCGATCCGGATCTCCCGGCCGGCGACGACCCGATGGAGGCCGTCGTCGTGCCACACCGTCGCCCCGTCCGTGCCGAAGTCGCGGAAGCGCACGGTCGAGAGATGGAAGTCATACGGCTGCGGGACCGCGAGCAGCACTCAGAGCGCGCGGGTCACGTCGTGGAAGTCCTCGAAACGCTCGAACGGGACGCCGCGCGCTTCGAGGTAGTCGGCCAGGCCGTCGCGGGCGAAGACGCGGGTTGCGGCGAGCGCAATGCAGCGGTCCGAGAAGCCGTCGCCCGCGTACGCGAACTCTCCGAGGCCGGCGATATCCGCGCGCTTGCACGGCTGGCCGCAGACCGAACAGGGATCCGCGTTCCTGAACTGCGCCCGCCACCCGTCCGGCCGTGAATCGATCCGGTTCGCGACGACGTCGAGCTCGAGACCCTCGCGGTCGAGTACGGGCTCGATCAACTCGTGGAAGCCGCTCGAGACGATCAGCGGCCGATGCCGTCGCGCGAGCTCCGCGAACCCGTTCCGAATACGGACGTTCTCGACCATCCAGGCGACGACCTCCTCGAGCGGCGCGCGGACGCTCTCGAACTCCATCGCGATCACCTCGTGCAGAGTCAGATCGCGCCCGAGCTCGTTCTCGGCCGCGTCGTAGATCTTCTCGTCGCCGAACTCGAGGAGCACGAGGTGGAGACCGTCGGTCTCGGTCACAGTTCCGTCCCAGTCGAGGACGACCTTCACGCCGTCAGGCTCTGAGACAGCGAGCCGATTCCTGACACCTCGAGCTCGACGACGTTTCCGGCGGCGAGCTCGTCCACCGGGTCGAGCGGCGGCCCGACGAGCAGATCTCCGGGGCGGAGCATGGTGCCGTCGACGGCATGTGCTCGTGCGGCCTCCCAGTCGAACCCCACAAGTCGGCCCCGCAGGCGTTCCTCGGCGTCGACGCGGACGACTGCCTCGAGCCCATCCGGGTCGAGCTCGTCCCGTGTGACGACGACGGGGCCGAGCGCAAGCGCGAAGTCGCGATCCTTGGGCGGCGCGAGCTCGGGGCGTCGCCAGTCGGCGACGGCACTGAATCCGGCCAACGCGTCCTCCGCCCCGACTACTCCTGCGATCCTCGGCAGGAGCCGCAGCATCGCACCCCCCGGGATGCCCGCGTCCGGGCCAACGATCGCGGCGGAGTTCCCGAAAGCGAAAGAACGCTGATCGTCGAACACGCGCACCGAGGGCGGGTGGAGCACCGATGCCAGCAGCCGTACGCCGTCCAGCGGGTACACGGCGTGCTCACGTGCGGAACCTCCTCCCGTGAAGAACGCCTGCAGCGTCTGGGCGGCGAGCTGGATCACGTGCTCCCCGTCGATGCGGCCGACCCACCCGCGCTTCATCGGATGGTCGACCGGATGGAACATGCAGAGCTTCACGGCTCCGTGTGCACCACGACGTCCGCGATGCCCGGCACCGCCTCACGCACGCGCTCCTCGACCGCGCTCGCGAGGGCATGCGCGTTCGCGAGGGACGCCTCGCCGCCGAGACCGAGCGTGAGGAAGGCGACGAGGCCATCGTCGGTTCGCACGAAGCGAAGCTCGCGGGGTGCACGCCCAGTCTCCGCCCGCACGACCTGCTCGACGGCGCCGACGTCCACGTCGACCTCGCGCGCGGCGGCCGCCTCGGTCAGCGGCTCGAGGTGCGTTCGCACGTCCTCGACCTCGGAAACTGCCGAGAGAATCGAGCGCTCGACCTCCTCGGCGATGTCGTGCGCCCCTTCGAGCTCGAGACTGCCCGGGAGCTTCAGGTGGAGCGAGACCTCGATGCGACCGTCCACCTCGAGGACGACCAGGTTGTGGATCTCGCGCACCTGCGGAACACACAGGGCCGCCGCCAGAGCACGCTCACGGATCTCCGCATCCGCGCTCCGCGGCTCCACGTGCACGACGACGTCGGCGTGGGGAAGCCGCTCGCGCACCGCGTCCTCGACCCGGTCCGCCGCGGCATGGCCCTGGCCGACGGCGGCGCCGGGCGCGATCCCGATGACGACGTCTGCGAAGTGCCCACCACCCGATTCACGCACGCGGAGCCGCCTGAGCTCAACCGGCGGGTCGAGCGCGTCGATCGAGGCCCGGGCCGCATCCTCCGCGTCGACCGGGGTCTGATCCATGAGCACGTGCACGTTGCGTCGGAGAAGGCGCACTGCAGCCGAAATGACGAGAACCGCGACGAAGAGCGCGGCCACCGCGTCCCCTCCGGGAAACCCGAGTGCCGCCGCGGACAACCCGGCGAGCACCGCAAGCGTCCCCGCGAGGTCGCTCCCGAAATGGAGCGCGTTGGCGAGTAGCGCGTCGCTCCGGTAGCGCCTCGCGGCGCGCAGTGTGACCGAGGCACGCGACGCGTCGATCGCTATCACGAGAGCGATCGCCGCGAAGGTCCACCAGGTCGCGTCCACCTCGGTCTCGATCGCGCCGACGAGGCGCGCGACCGCGAGCCCGGCGATCACTCCGCTGACGAGGATGAGGAAGGCGGCCTCGGCAAGCGCGGCGAGGTGCTCGGCCTTCCCGTGTCCCCACGGGTGCCCGGTGTCCGCCGGCCGCACGGCGACCGAGACCGCGAAGAACGTGAGCAGCGCGGCGGCGAGATCGGTCCCCGAGTGCGCCGCCTCCGCGAGGAGCCCGAGGCTCCCGCTCGCGAGCCCTGCGGCGAGCTTGATCGCGATCAGCAGGCAAGCGGCACCAACCGAGATGAGCGCAGTGCGCCGTTGCGGAGACATGGACGGGATCGTAGGGGCCAGGCAGGCTCGGCCCGCCTATCCTCCGCTCGTGAAGATCTGCCCGAGCTGCAGTCGCGAGAACGCGGAGCGACGCGCGCTTCTGCTCGTGGTGCGCGACGTCGCTCGCAGCCGAGGCGCAACGCGAGGAGCGCAAGGTCGTCACGTGCCTCTTCTGCGATCTCGTCGGCTTCACAGCGCGGGCGGAGCAGCATGGATCCGGAGGACGTGCGGCGGCTGCTGCAGCCGTACCACGCACAGGTACGCGCCGAGCTCGAGCGCTTCGGCGGCACCGTCGAGAAGTTCATCGGCGACGCGGTCATGGCCGTCTTCGGCGCGCCGGTCGCGCACGAGGATGATCCCGAGCGTGCGGTGCGAGCGGCGCTCTCCATCCGAGACAAGCTCGCCGAGCAGGGCGAGCTAGAGGTCCGGATCGGGATCACGACCGGCGAGGCGCTGATCGCGCTCGACGCCCGCCCCGAGGCGGGCGAGGGTATGGCTTCGGGCGACGTCGTGAACACCGCCGCGCGCCTCCAGAGCGCGGCTGCCGCCGGCTTCGATCCTCGTCGACGACGACGACCTACCGCGCCACCGAGACGCGCGATCGACTACGAGGAGCACGACCCGGTCGAGGCGAAAGGCAAGTCGAGCCCCGTGCCGGTCTGGGAGGCCGTGCGCGCCCGAGCGCCGCGTCGATGTCAGAGCGCGCCCGGTCGGCGCCGCGCTCGTCGGGCGCGAGCAGGAGCTGAGCGTGCTCCGCGAGACGCACGACCCGCGGCGTCCGAACGAGCGCGAGCCGCGGCTCGTGACGCTCGTCGGAGTTCCCGGGATCGGGAAAGTCGCGCCTCGTCCACGAGCTCTTCACACGATCGATCGAGACCGGCGACTTCGGCGCCCGTCGCTGGCGCCACGGCCGCTCGCTGCCCGTACGGCGAAGGCGTGAGCTTCTGGGCGTTCGGCGAGGATCGTGAAGGCGCAGGCCGGGATCCTCGAGACCGACGCGCCGAGGACGGCGGGAGACGAAGCTCGCGAGCGCGGTCGCAGCCGTTCGTCGCCGACGACGCGAGGCCGACTGGGTGCGAGCGACACCTCGCCCGCTCGCCGGCTCGGAGATACGCGGCAGCCAGGAAGGCGACGACCGGCGGGCGAGCGGTTCGCTGCCTGGCGCCGCTTCCTGGAAGCGATCGCAGGCGACCGGCCGCTCGTCCTCGTCTTCGAAGACCTCCACTGGGCCGACGACGCCTCCTCGACTTCGTCGACACCTCGGGGAGTGGGCGAGCGGCGTCCCCGTCCTCGTGATCGCGACGGCGCGACCCGAGCTCCTCGCCCGCCGGCCCGGCTGGGGCGGCGGCAAGGTCAACTCGTCGACCCTTCTGCTCTCGCCGCTCTCGGACGCGGAGACCGCGCGAGCTCCTCGCACGCTCTGCTCGGCCGCTCGGCCGTCGACGCCGACGGCAGGCGCGACTGCTCGAGCAGGCCGGCGGCAACCCGCTCTACGCCGAGGAGTACATGCGGATGCTGGCCGAGCGGCCCGGGCGAGGCTCGTGCTTCCCGAGACCGTGCAGGGCATCATCGCCGCCCGGCTCGACACGTTGCCCGAGCCGAGGAGAAGGAGCTCGCTGCAGGACGCGGCCGTGGTCGGCGGGGTCTTCTGGCTCGGAGCGCTCGGGCCGCGAGCGCTGGACGTCGAGGAGCGGCTGCACGCGCTCGCGCGGAAGGAGTTCGTGCGCCGAATCGCGCGAAGCTCGGTCGCCGGCGAGGACGAGTAGGTCTTTCGGCCACGCGCTCGTCCGCGACGTCGCCTACGAGCAGATCCCGCGAGCGGAGCGCGCGGACAAGCATCTGCGCGCAGCGGAGTGGATCGAGTCCTTGGGCGCCCCGAGGATCACGCCGAGATGCTCGCCCACCACTACTCGGCCGCGCTCGACCTCGCGCGCGCCGCGGGCCGAGGTCGCCGAGCTCGCCGGCCGAGCGGCGCGTCGCGCTGCGACGAGGCGGGCGACCGCGCACTTCGCTCTCTACGCGTTCGCGGCGGCCGCTCGCTTCTACGGACGCGCGCTCGAGCTCTGGCCACCGACGATCCCGCACGGCCGAGAGCTCCTGCTCCGGCTCGCGCGAGCGCTCGTGGATCGCCGAGGGACGAGCGGCGAGGACGAGCTCCTCGAGGAGGCGCGCGAGGCTGCTGCTCGCGGCGGCGACCGCGAGGGCGCGGCCGAGGCCGAGGCGCTCCTCGCCGACGGCTCTGGTGGCACCGCGGCGACCGCGATGCGGCCGCACGCCACCTCGAGCGCGCGCTTCGCGCTCGTGGGCGAGCTTCGAGCCGTCGCCCGCCAAGGCGCACGTCCTCAGCCAGGTCTCCCGCTACCGGGTGCTGCGCGGGCGACGCACGAGGAGGCGTTCGGATCGGCGGGCGAGCGCTCGCACTGGCCGAGGCGCTCGGACTCGACGAGCTCCGGCGCACGGCGCTCGTCAACATCGGCACCGCGAAGTGAACTCGGCGACGACGGCGCGGGCTCGCACGACCTCGAGGAGGCATCGAGATCGCCGCTGCGATCGGCTCGCCCGAGGCGATCCGCGCGCAACAACAACCTGGCGGTCATCGGCTTGGCCACCGGGCGACTTCCGCCGCGGTCGCGAGCTACATCGAAGAGGCGTTCGCCTCAGCGAGCAGCTCGGATGCCACGCCTCTGCGACATGCTCGCCGGCACGTCCGGCCTGGCAGCTGCTTCCGACAGGGCCGCTGGGACGAGGCGCTCGGGCCGCCGAGGCGTTCCTCGCAGCATGTGAGCAGGAGAGCGCACTACCACGGCGGCATGCGCCTGCGACCGCGGCGCTGATCCGGCTCGCGCGGGAGACGAAGGCGGCGCTCGACGACGCGCGCAAGCATCGACGCGGCGCAGAGCGCCGTGATCCGCAGCGTGCTGTGCTCCGCGCTCGCGGGCTGTGCGCGTGCTCGTGCTCGTCGGACGCCGGACGACGCGACGAGGCACGCGCAGCTCGCGCGACGAGTCGCTCGACACGCTGGAGGAGCGCTCTCGGCGCTCGGGCTCCTCGATCTCGTCGTTCGTCGCGCGTTCGAGCTCGGCGTGCGACGGGAGCTCGTCGGCGATCTCGAGCGAGGCACCGCGACAGTGGGCCGAAGCGGCGCGCGCGTACTTCGCCGGCGACTTCGCCGCGCCGCCGACGATCCTCGCCGAGATCGGACGACCGACGAGGCTCGAGTCGCTCGCGCGTCTGCGCGCGGCGAGCAGCTCATCGGCGACAGGTCGGCGCGCCGAGGCGCGACGAGCAGCTCCAGCGGGCGCTCGCGTTCTACCGCTCGGTCGGCGCGACGCGCTTCATCCGCGAGGGCGAGGCGCTGCTCGCCGCCGAGCGAGCGCTCAGAGGTTCCCGCGTAGCGCCTGCTCGCGCTCGATCGCCTCGAAGAGCGCCTTGAAGTTCCCGATCCCGAAGCCGCGCGACCCGTGGCGCTCGATGACCTCGAAGAAGAGCGTCGGGCGGTCCTGCACGATCTTCGTGAAGAGCTGGAGGAGGTAGCCCTCCTCGTCGCGGTCGGCCAGGATGCCCATCGAGCGGAGGTCGGCCCAGTCCTGCTCGATCTCGCCGACCCGCTCCTCGACGATGTCGTAGTACGTGTCGGGCGTCGTGATGAAGAGGACGCCGTGCTCGCGCAGTGCCGCGACCGTCTTCACGATGTCGTTCGACTGCATCGCGACGTGCTGGACGCCGGGGCCGCCGTGGAACTCGAGGTACTCCTCGATCTGGCTCTTCCGCTTCCCCTCGGCGGGCTCGTTGATCGGGAACTTGATCTTCCCTTCGCCGTCCGTCATCACCTTCGACATGAGCGCCGAGTACTCGGTCGAGATGTCCTCGTCGGAGAAGTGGGTGAGCTGGGTGAATCCGAGCACGCGCTCGTAGAACCCGACCCACTCGTCCATCCGCCCGAGCTCCACGTTGCCGACGACGTGGTCGATCGAGATCAGGCCGAGTCCCGGCGAAGGGTTCCCGTTCGGCGAGATCGAGACGAAGCCGGGGAGGTACGACCCCGAGTACTCGGAGCGATTCACGAAGGTATGGACGTTGTCGCCGTAGGTTCCGATGGAGGCGAGCTCGACGCGCCCGTGCTCGTCGTCGACCCAGTGCGGCTCGGTCACGCCGCGCGCGCCGCGCTGAACCGCCTGCCGGTACGCATTCGTCGCGTCGGGAACACCGAGCGCGACGTCCTTGACGCTGTCCCCCTTGACCGCAGCCCACTTGCAGATGTCGCTGTCGGAGCGGAGGCCGCTGGTCAGCACGAGGCGGATGTCGCCCTGCTCGAGCACGTATGAGGCGCGATCGCGAACTCCGGTCTCCGGCCCTGCGTAGGCGGTGCGCGTGAAGCCGAACGCGTTCTCGTAGAAGTACGCCGACTGCTTCGCGTTTCCGACCCAGATCTCGAGGTGGTCCCAGCCGTCGATCGGCATGAAGTCGTGGTCGCTCATGTGCCTGATTCTAGGCGGCCTGCGCCACGGGCGTCCGGCGCCGCACCGCGAGGATCGCGAGCGCGATCAGCACTCCTCCCGCGATCTGGAGCCACGACAGCGGCTCCGAGAGGAGGATGACCGCGAGCACCGCGGCCACGAAGGGCTGGAGGTTCGCGGCCAGCGTCGCCTTGTTCGCGCCGATTCGGTGGATCGACCGGAACCAGAGGACGTTGGTGAGCACCAGGGGGCCGATCGTCGCGAAGACCATCAGCAGCCAAATCTCCCATCCGAGATCCCAGTCCTGCTCCGAGGTTTGGGCCAGCCCGCTGAGAGCGATCGCGGCCCATGCTCCCGGGATGACGATCGCGCTCATCCGCGACGGCGAGTACGTCCTCATCAGAGGCGCGACGACGACCGAGTACGCGGCCCAGGTCGCCGCCGTCGAGAGGCCGAGCAGGATCCCGGCGAGACTGTTCGTGGTCTCGCCGCCCGAGCCTGCGGCGACGAGCCCGACTCCGACGGCGGACACGAGCGCGGCGACCCAGAAGCGCCGGGTCGGACGCTCCCTGCCGAGCGCGAGCCCGAGGAGCGCAGCGAAGATCGGGATCGCGCCGAGGACGAGGCCGATCGTCGACGCCGTCGTGATGTCGAGCGCGAAGACGAACGAGAGCTGGTTCAGCCAGAGCGTGCCCGCGGCCAGCGCGAGGACCGGCAGGTGCCTGCGCTCGACGCGAAGGGTCCGCTCCATGTACAGCGTGATGCGCGACGAAGATCACCCCCGCGAACGCGTAGCGAACGGTCGCGTACGGCAACGGGAGGAAGCCGTGCGTGAGGATGTACTTCGTGACGCTGAGGTTGAGCGCCCAGAGCAGGATCGTCGTCAAGAGCATCAGCTCCACGCTCGTCGGGCGGCGCATCGCGTGACGCTATCGGCGGTAGGCTTCGCGCCGCATGGCTACGCCGACTCGTGACGACATCGACGCGCTCGTCGGGCCTGCAACACCGCATTTCGCCTACCAGCTCCGGGCACGCGTGCGCGAGCTCGTCGCGGACCTGCCGGCAGACGATCCGATCCGCCGCTACGGCGAGGAGAAGGCCGAGCTGCTCGACCGCCTCGGGCACGCGTCGTCGCTTGCAGCCGACACGGCTCCGGAGCCACGGAGTCGAATCGGCTGGGAGACGATTCCCTCGTCCGCACCCGCGTCGGACCCACAACTGCCGCGCGAATGCGACTGAGCTTCGAGGGCGCTTCGGTCCTCGTGACCGGAGGATCGCGCGGGATCGGGAAGGCGATCGCCCTCCGTTTCGCGACCCTCGGCGCAAGCCGTGTCGCCATCGGCTACATGCGCGGAGACAAGGCCGCTGAGGACACGGCTGCGGAGCTGACGAAGCTCGGCGTCGAGCCAGTCCTCCTTCGCGGGAACGTCGCCTCCCAGCGCATCGCGGACGAGGTCGCAGCGCTCGGCACGCTCGACGTGCTCGTCCACGCAGCGGCGACCGGGGTCATGCGGCCGGCGCTCGAGACGGTGGACAAGCACTGGGACTGGACGCTGTCGGCGAACGCGCGTGCGCTGCTCTCACTCACCCGAGCCGCCGCACCCTCGATGCCGGCCGGCGCGTCGATCCTCGGCATCTCCAGCCTCGGTTCGAGTCGCGTCCTCGACAACTACTCGCTCGTCGGCGCGTCCAAGGCAGCGCTCGAAGCGCTCGTTCGCTACCTCGCGGTCGAGCTCGCGCCGCGCGGGATCCGGGTCAACGCGGTCTCGGCAGGAGTCGTCGAGACCGACGCCCTCGAGCACTTTCCGAACAAGGAGCAGATGCTCGAGATGGGCGCACGCAATCCGGTTGGGAGGATCGTCTCGCCCGAGGACGTCGCGGCGTGCGTCACGTTCCTCTGCTCTCCTGAGGCGGAGATGATCCGCGGACAGACGCTGGTCGTCGACGGGGGCTGGTCGCTGCTCGCGGCAGCTACGAGCGCATGAACCCCTGGCGAGCCGCGGAGACGAGCGCGACCGCCTCGGGGAACAGCACACGCATGGCGTCGCGGAGCGCGAGCGCCTGCGCGTCGGACGGGCCGTCCACCTGAATCCGTGACAACGCCGCCGCGGTCAACTCGACCGCGGTGTTCAGGGTGAGCGTCGCGTACTGCTCCTTCTGCGCGTCCTGAACCGACTCCGCCTGCTTCTCGGCGAACTCGCGCAGCGCGCCGAGGAGATCCTCGGGATCGCCGCCGAACGGAAAGAAGCCCCCGCCTTCCACATCGCCATTGTAGGGGGCAAGGCGTGCCTCGCCTCAGGTGAGCGGCACGCGATACCCGGCCTCGACCTCGCGCTGGAGCTCACCGACGGCCTCTTGCGAGGACTTCAGCGCGGCTGTGAACGGAGAGGCAGCGTTCGGATCGAGCTCGCGCTCGAGGCGCCTGGTCGCCATGCCGATCTCGTCGAGCCGACCCGGGGAGGCGAGCTGCGGTGGCTCGCCGAGAACGAGCCGAAGCTGCTTGGCCGCCTCCTCGGCCGACTCGATTCCTTCCGGCGCGTCGGTCGTGCGCAGCTCCTCGAGCCGCGCGATGAGATCGTCCAGGTCTCCACCGCCCGCCGCGTCCGAGGCCACCTCGCACAGCGCCGCGATGGACACGGCCTCGCGGAGCTCGGCTCTGCTCGCAACGGGCGTTCCGTCGGCTCGCACCGCGAGCCAACTCCGCCGGCCCGCGTCATCGTCGAAGGCGCAGAGGTACACACGCTCCCCAGAAGCGGGCTCGGTGGGAATCACCCCCGACACCTCGCCGCCCGAGCTGTGCGCCCGGGCGAGACCGGCGATCCGCTCGAGCTCGGCCGCGAGGCTCACGCCGCCAGAATAGGCGCGTGTCGTCGAGAACGGCCCACGCCCGCGAGCTGTTCGCACCCCTCGGCCCCTCGTATGACCGTGTCGGAGCGTTGCTCTCGTTCGGCCAGGATCCGCGTTGGCGGCGCTTCCTCGTCTCCCGGATTCCACCCGACGGCGGTCAGGTGCTCGACGTCGCCAGCGGCACGGGGCTCGTCGCAGCAGAGCTTCTCCGCCGCGGCTTTCGCGTCACCGGGCTCGACCAGAGCCCAGAGATGCTCGCCGTCGCGCGCCGGCGGCTCGAGAACACGGTCGAGCTCGTCGAGGCAGCCGCGGAGTCGATGCCGTTTGCGGACGAGTCCTTCGACCACCTGACCTTCACGTACTTGCTTCGGTACGTCGACGATCCTGGGGCGACGCTCGCCGAGATCGCGCGTGTCGTGCGCCCGGGAGGAGTTGTCGCCTCGCTCGAGTTCGGCGTCCCACGCGGGCTCGCGCGTCCGCTCTGGGAGCTCTACGTCAGGGCAGCGCTCCCGCTGTCGGGGCGAGCTCTGCGAAACGGATGGAGCCAGGTTGGCAGCTTCCTCGGCGGGTCGATCCGCGAGTTCTGGACGCGTCACCCGCTCGAGCGCCAGCTGGAGCTCTGGCGCGCAGCAGGCGTGCACCAGCTCAGCGTCCGCCGTCTGAGCCTCGGCGGCGGCGTCGTGATCTGGGGCAGGAAGCGGTGAGGCCCTCCTGGTATGCCCTCGACCAGGGCGGCTGGCGGGACTACGTCACCTTGCTCCACCTGCCCTACACCGCCTGGCACCTCTCCTACGTCGTCATCGGCGGCTGCCTCGCACCCGCGATCGCCTGGGGAAGGCTGGGAGCCGCGGTTGCAGCGTTCGCCCTGGCTGTGGGGATCGGCGCGCACGCCCTGGACGAGCTTCGCGGGCGGCCGCTGCGAACGAGGATCCCGGACGCCGTCCTCGCCGCCCTCGCTGTGGTCTCGATCGGCGCCGCCTGCGCCATCGGGATCGTCGGCGCGCTGACGTTCCGCCCGTGGCTCCTCGCGCTCGTCCCGATCGGTCTCTTCCTGGTCGTCGCCTACAACCTCGAGCTGTTCGGCGGGCGCTTCCACTCGGACCTCTGGTTCGGGCTCGCCTGGGGCGGCTTCCCACTGCTCGCCGGATACGCAGCGGTCGCGGGTGAACTCGCTGTCGAGGCAGCACTTGCCGCAGCCTTCGCCGTACTGCTCTCGCTGGCGCAGCGCGTCCTGTCGAACCGCGTCCGGTTCGTCCGGCGCCACGTCACCGCTGTCCACGGTGAGCTGGAGCTCGCCGACGGCAGCCGCGAGACGTTGAGTGAGGCGCGGCTCACCGAGGCGGAGGAGCAGGGCCTCCGACTGCTCGCAGCCGCGACGGTCGTCCTCGCGGCAGCTCTCGTCGCCTTTCGGCTCTGAGGTCAGCGGTCATCGAGCTCGCTCACGCCTCCTCGTCGGGCGCCTCGTACCAGCCGAGGGGCGACTTCGGCGACGACGCCGTCTCGACCGCAGACGTTCGCCGGCGCGCCCACCGGACGGCGTTCGCGAGGACGCGCGTGATCTCTGGCTGCCGGTAGACGGGAAACGTCTCGTGCCCGGGACTGAAGTAGAAGATCCTGCCTTGCCCCCGGGTCCAGCAGCAGCCGCTGCGGAACACCTCGCCGCCTGCGGAGGAGCTGATGAAGACGAGCTCGTCCGGCGGCGGGATGTCGAAGTACTCCCCGTACATCTCGTGCTCCGGAATGACGAACACGGGTGGCACGCCCTCGGCGATGTCGTGCGCCGGCGCGACCGTCCAGACGACCTCGCGCTCGCCGTCGTTGCGCCACCGGAGGCTGCAGCGGGTCCCCATCAGCCGGAGGAACGGCTTCGAATAGTGGCTCGAGTGGAGGGCGACGAGGCCCATCCCGTCGAGCACGTGCTGGACCACCCGGTCGACGACGGCGTCGTTCACGGCCTCGTGCGCGCGATGGCCCCACCACAGGAGAACGTCTGTGCTCTCGAGCACGTCTCTCGGGAGCCCGTGCTCGGGGTCCGAGAGGGTCGCGGTGCGAATCGCGGCGCCGTCGCCGAGCTCCGAGCGAAGGGCCGCCGCCACCGCCTCGTGGATCCCGTCTGGATAGATTCGCCTGGCGTCGGCGTGCTCCGAACCTTCGCCCCACACCGTCACCGAGGGGGCAGCGCTGGACGTCACGAAATCGGTGAAGCTGTGCGGTCCTCAGCCGTCGACACGAGCTCATCGAGGCGGCGACGCACGGCCGGGACGTGCTCGAGCGGCATGTGCTCGGCGATGAGGTCGAGATCCGGCCGCCGAGCACGCAGGAACTCGAGGTACGGCAGCTGTGAGAAGACGCCGGTGCCGAACTCCGGCGTTCCCGCGGGAGCGCCGTCGGGGGAGACGTCCTTGAGATGGGCGAGTACGAAGCGGGGCTCGAACCGATCGAAGAGCTGGCTCGTCACGCCATCCTGGTCAGGGACGAGCGCGCTCGAGAGGTAGTTGTAAGGGTCGCAGACGACCTGCAGATGCTCCGTCGGGAAGCGATCGAGGAGCCCGCTGAGCTGGCCCTGGGTCTTCAGGACGTGGCCGACGTATGTCTCGAGGGCGAGGATCACACCGCGCTCCTCGGCCACGGGGAGAAGGCCCTCGAGCGCATCGTAGAGCAGCCCCCACGCCTCCTCGCTCGAGTTCCTCGGCGTGTCGGTCCACTCGCCGCTTACGCCCATGGTTCCGGTCTCGGTTGCGACGACGTACGTGCCGAGCGCGGGAGCGATCTCGAGGCATCGTCGAACGTGCTCGACGTTCTCGCGTCGGACCACCGGATCCGGCGACACCAGGTTCCGATAACCGCCGAGCCCGGGAACGGCGACACCCCGCTCCTCCAGGATCGCTCGTGCCGACTCGGCCCGCCCCGCGTCCTCGAGACACTCGTCCAAGAGCGGCCCCATGAGCTGCACGGAATCGAGACCGAGTCGATCGATCTCGTCGGCAAGGTGCTCCCACTCGCCCTCGCCGAACGCGGTCGAGAACACGCCGAGACGCGGCCAAAGGGGTGCCCCGTCGAGCCCGGAGAACACCGAGCGCGTGAAGCTCAGGTCACGCGAGACGAGCGGCGGTGGCGCAGGCGGCGTCTCGAGGGTGAGCCAGCCGTCGTATCCGATCTCGGAGAGAGCGACAGCACACTCGGCGAAGTCCACGCGCCCGGTGCCAGGCCGACAGTCGCCGGTCCGAGCGCGCGTGTCCTTGACGTGCACGCGCTCGATGAGCCCGCCGAGCGCGCGAATCTCGGTCGGGGAGTCCAGTCCCTTGTGGGCGAGCGGGTTGGCGAGGTCGAAGTAGCAGCCGAACGCATCCGAGCCGACACGGGCCGCGATGGAGGCGATGCGCTCGGCCGGGAGCGACCCTTCGAAGCAGAGGCTGACGCCGTGCTCCGCGGCCTCCGGGCACAGCGCCCGAAACGCCGCCACCGCCCGCTCGTCGTCCGCGTCGTTCACGAGCTCAGCCCGCATGAAGAACGGAACGAGGACGACACCCGTGTCCAGCTCCCTGGCCCACGAGATCGCCCTTCGTACGTCGGCGTGCGCCCGGTGCGAGATCTCGCTCGTCGCGTCGGCGATCCCGCCGTCGACGTTGTGTTCCCCCAGCACCAGCGCAGGGACCTGTAGCCCGGTTGCCTGTCGTGCCTGTCGTAGGGCCGCGAGCCGTCGGTGGGACCGGTCGGCAAGGTCGTCTCTCGTCAGGAGGACCTCGACGCCGGCGAAGCCCGCTCGCCGTGCTCGGTCAAACGCCTCGGAGTCGTCACGGCCACCGATGACAGCGTCCATGACGGCCGCCCTCATGACACGCCTCGGGAAAGGGCCTGCTCGCGCTCGAGCGCGACGGGACGGCCGTCGTCCTCCGCCGACAGGCAGGCGGCGAGGGTGAGCTCGAGCGAGAGCAGGTTGTGGCGAGCCGAGTTGTACGGCTCGCGCTTCTCGGCAATCGCGGTGGCGAGCTCGCCCATCGCCCCCGCGAACCCGTCCGTGTGCCACGAGCCGTCGAGCTGGAAACGCGTCGTCCGCCCGTCCCGCTCGAGCGCGAGCTCTTCCTGCCCCGGCACGGGTCCTGAGCCGAGAACGGCTCCGTGGATGGTTCCTTCCGAGCCGTGGATCCAGAACAGCTTGCGCGGCCTCGACGTCTCGGCACGACCCACGCTGCGAATCGAGACGCTCGAGCCGTCTTCGTACTCGACCGTTGCCCATGCGCCCCACGGCGCTCTGCTCTCGGGCGGCTGGTTCGGCGTCCGGTACTCGCGCGCCCGCACCGCCGTCGCGGTCTTCCCCTCGAGCCAGCAGCGGCTGATGTCGAACCAGTGGACCGAGTAGTCGTAGAGGACGAGATGGTCGATCTCGTCGAAGACCGTGCCGACCGTGAAGTCGTAGTTGTGGTGGTAGAGATGGGTGACTGCGACGACGTCCCCGATCGCGCCCCGCTCGATGAGGAGGCTCGCGGCGCGCCAGGCCGGGGCCCAGCGTCCGTTCTGGTTGACCGCGATCTCCAGTCCCAGCCGCTCACCCTCCGCGACGAGCTCGCGGGCTGTCTGCAGGTCGGGGGCGAACGGCTTCTGCGCAAGCACGTGCTTCCCCGCGGCCAGCGCCTGCCGGACGAGTGCAGGACGCACGTCCGGATGCGTCGCGATGTCCACGATCTCGACGTCCGGATGGCTCAGGAGCTCGTCGAGCTCTCCGAACACGTTCTCGACGCCGAACCGCTCGCGGATTCCGTCCGTGGCCTCGGGCCGTACGTCGTAGACCCCGACCACGCGCTGTCCGTACCGCTGGTAGCCGGGAAGGTGGCCCATCTTGACGATCCCGCCGCAGCCGACGATGCCGATGCCCGCGCGCTGACCCGCGGGAAAGGACGGCCGGTAGGGGATGTCGGTCGTGAGCTTGTCGTCCACGGTCAGGGCAATATTGCTACACATCAATAGCAAATCAGAGGTCGGCCGTCTAACGTCGAACCACTCGTGTAGTGCGCACGTACCGGGTCGCGAGCTCCGGCTCGGCGACCTGCAGCCGCCTCGGCGGCAATCCGCCGACGAGAGCTTCGAGATCGTCGACGACTCGCTTCCCGATGTCCCAGAGCGCCTCCTGCACCAGCCCGGCTCGGTGCGGCGAGAGGACGGCGCCCGGCGCCGTCCGGATCGGATGGTCCGGGGCGAGCGGCTCCTCCGGATAGACGTCGATTGCCGCTCGGAAGCGACCGTCGAGGACGAGCTCCGTCAGCGCTTCGAAGTCGACGACATGGGCGCGGCTGACGAGGACGAGGACGGCATTCGGCTGCACGAGCTCGAGCAGCTCGCGCGACAGAAGCGCCCGGTTCTCGCTCGTCGGCGTGGCCAGCACGAAGATGATCCGCGAGGTCTCCAAGAGCGGCTCGAGGGTTGTCGGCTCGACGCCCTCTGCTCGTACGTAGGCGTCGGTCAGCCACGGGTCGTAGGCGCAGAGCTCGCAGCCGAACGGCTCGAGCAGGGCGCGCAGGCGCCGTCCGATGTTCCCGAACCCGACGAAGCCGATGCGCTTGCCGCTCAGGAGAAACGTGTCGAGAGTGTCGGCACTGCTCAGCCAGCGCTCCTCCGTCATTCGCATGGCGTGGTCCCCTGCAACCAGATCGCGGCTCGACGCGAGTGCGAGCGCGAGCGCCATCTCCGCGACTGCCTCGGCGAAGGCCGGAGCGGCCGAGAGCACCCGGACTCCACGTCGGAAGCAGGCCGTGTAGTCGAGCTCGGGCGGCCATCCCCCGGAGACGGTGAGGATTGCCCGCAGTTTCGGAGCGTCGTCCAGCACGTCGCCGTACCGCCAGCCTGCCGACACGACCGCAAACGCCTTCGGAAGTGCAGTCCTGAACTCTTCGTCCGGCATGGGATCGTCTCTTCCCCACACGACCTCGACGACGTCCCGCAGCCGCTTCGCCTCGTCGGCGGAGAAGATGTCGTCCATCGAACGGAACGACGGGTCGACGATGACCTTCGGGCGCTCGGACACGTCGGTTGCTGGAACCGCTGGCTCGGAGCTCAGCTCCGATCCGATCACGACAGCGGTCTCGGTAGCGAGCTCTTCCGCGCCGGAGACGATCGCGGTGCCGGTGTCGCGGTCCATCCAGCGGATCCGCGCGGGCTCGAGCCTGAGCCACACGTCGCTGTCGGCCAGCGGGAAGAGGTTTGCGTTTATCGACACCTTCAACGTGTCCTCGCCGCAGCTCACGGTCAGGAGGTTGTGGGAACCGAGGGGCTCGAGCACGATCACCTTCGCCCGAACGAGGCCTTCGCCGGCAGCCGTCTCGACACCGATCGATTCCGCGCGGATGCCGAGCAGCAGGTTGTGCCCAGCGAGCGCCGCGACTTCGCCCGGAAACTCGAACGAGCCTCCGCTGACCTCGATCATCGCGGTGGCGCCGTTGCTCGACACCTGCGCCTCGAGGAAGTTCATCGGTGGCGTCCCGATGAAGCCGCCGACGAACGTGTCCGCGGGATTGTCGTAGACCTCGAGCGGGTTGCCGAGCTGGACGATTCGGCCCTGGTTCATGACCGCGATCCGGTCGCCCATGCTGAGCGCCTCGATCTGGTCGTGCGTGACGTAGATGGTCGTGGCGTCCAGGCTCTGGAGAAGCGTCTTCAGCTCCGCGCGCATCTCCAGGCGGAGGAGCGCGTCGAGGTTGGAGAGCGGCTCGTCCATGAGCAGGACCTCGGCCTTCGTCGCGATAGCGCGAGCCACCGCAACCCGCTGGCGTTGCCCGCCCGAGAGCTGCGACGAATAGCGGTCGAGAAAGTCCTCGATGTGTAGGAGCTCGGCGGACGAACGCACGCGCTCGTCGATCACCGCCTTCTTCTCCTTCTGCATGCGGAGGCCGAAGGCGATGTTGTCGTACACCTTCATGTGCGGGAAGACCGCATAGCTCTGGAAGACCATCGCGATCCGCCGGCGGCGAGGTGGGAGATCGGTGGCGTCGCGGCCGCCGATCGACACCCGCCCCGCGTCGACGCGCTCGAGGCCGGCCAGGCAGCGCAGGAGCGTCGTCTTTCCGCAACCCGACGGGCCGAGCAAGACGACGAACTCCTTGTCGTGCACCTCGAGGTCGACGCCGTCGACGGCGGTGAAGTTGCCGAAGGTCTTGCGCACACCCTCGAACCGGATGTCAGCCATTCTCCAGCGCCCCTTTCCAGCATACGACGGAATCATCTCAGCGCGCCACCCGGCCCCAGCTCGTGACCAGGTACTTGCGGATGAAGAAGATCACGATCAAAGCCGGCGCCAGGAGGAAGAAGCCTCCCGCGAGCCGGAACGGGAGAGGAGAGGCCTCGAGAGAGCCGAGCAGCTGGGCGGGCAGCGTGCGCTCCCTGAGGGTCAGGATGGCCGCGGCAAAGACCTCGTTCCAGGAGGTCACGAAGACGAAGATCGCCGATGCTGCGACGCCCGGAAGGGCGAGCGGAAGCGCGACCCGGCGAAAGGCGGACAGACGGCTGCAGCCGAGCGTCATCGCGGCCTCTTCGAGCTCGTACGAGATCCCTGCGAACACGCTCGCGGTGATGAGCACGGTCAGCGGCAGCGTGAAGGCGACGTGCGCCAGCGCGACGCCGTAGACGGTGTCGTCGATGCCCACCCTCAGGTACGTCACCGCGAGCGGGATTGCGATGATGATGAGGGGGAACGCGCGAGTGCTGACGATGGCGAGCTGGAACGGGTTGGCTCCCCGGAACGAGAAGCGCGCGAGCGCGTAGCCGGCCGGCGTTCCGACCACGATGCAGACGACGATGGCGATGGCCGCGACGTAGACGCTCCGTTTGAACGAGTCGACGACCCCGTCCGACTCGAGGAAGAACCTCATCGTCTCCGTCGAGGTGTCCGTGGGGACGAGATTCTTCGGGTACTCGAAGACGGCGTCGAAGCTCGAGAAGGCCGAGATCGTGATCAGGTAGATCGGCGCCAGGATGAACGCCGAGATCGCCAACGCCGCGACGTAGGCGAGGATGCGGCCGACACGCAGTCGTGCCAGCGCCATCAGCGGAGTCTCCGCTCCCGCGGAGTGTGCAGGGCGACGAGGACCACGGCGGCCGCGGCCAGAGACAGCCCGAGGATGACCACCGAGTACGCGGCGGCGACGTGCTCGTTCTCGTTGACCGTTTGCCACGTGTAGGCCTCGGACGCGAGCACCTTCGCTCCGGACCCGGTCAGCGCGATCACGACGGCGAAGACCTCGAAGGCGAAGATCAGGCGTAGGAGAAGCGCGACCTGGATCGAGGGCTTGAGCATGGGGAAGATGACGTGCCTGATGCGCTGCAGGGAGCTGGCGCCGAATACCTCCGCGGCCTCGACGTAGTCGCGCGGGATCGCCTGGAGCCCGGCGAACAGGATGACCATCATGAACGTCGTCGAGCGCCAGATCTCGGCCGCGGCGACGCACAGGACGAGCTGCGTCTTCGAGGTCGGGTCGAGGAAGATGATCGGCTGGTCGATCACGCCGACTCCCTCGAGGATGGTGTTGAGGTAGCCGAGCTCGGTGAAGATCGCCGACCAGGCGATACCCGCGGCGAGGTCGGAGACCGCGAGCGGGAGCAGGAAGATGTAGAGGAAGATCCCGCTGCCCTTGAGCCTCGCATTCAGGAGCAGCGCCATGCCCATTGCGAGCACGAACTGGATGGGCACGATCACGAGGATGAGCAGGAAGGTGAAGCTCAGCGCCTCGCCGAACGCCACGTCGTCGACCATCGTCCGGAACGCGGAGAAGGTCCAGTTGCCGGTCTCGTCCTTGAGGGCGAGCCCGAACCCCTGGATCATCGGCCAGACGAAGAAGAGGCCGAGATAGATGACGGTGGGGAGGATCAACCAGTACGGCAGACCCTCCCACCGTCGTTTGCGGCGCGGCAGCGTCGTCTCGTGGGCGACAGTGGTCACGGGACGGCTACCGAGGCTCTCGTTTCACTCCGTCGTCAGCGCATTCTCTCTATTTCACGCGGCAGGGATTCTTTCCGCTCGGGGGGTCGGGCGCCCAACAGGGCGCGCCCGTCTTGGTGAAGATCTCCTGCAGAATCGCGGCCTGCTCGTTCAGGACGGTCTGGATGTTCTCGCCGTTGCGGACGATCTTCGTGAACGTGTCGCGGTAGACCTTGTTGAAGTTTCCGCCTTCGGCGCCGATCCCGATCGGGAGCAGGGCCTGGACGGCGTCCTTCGCCTTCTGCTGCTTGCGCACCGCGTTCGCCTCCGCGAGCAGACCGGGCGAGATCTGCTTGGACAGCCTCCCGGGGACGACCGGGAAGAACCCGGTGAGCGAGAGAATCTGCGCTTGGGCGGCGATGCGCAGCATGTGCTGCATCAACGCCTTGCCGCCCGCGGGGTTGGGCGCGTTCCTCGGGATCGCCATGCCGACGAGGACCGGCATGTACGACCGTGCCTTCGGGCCGGCGGGGACGGGGAAGGCGACGAGGTCGTCCGGCCGCTGGTCGAGTGCCGTCTTCAGCCGAGCCACGTGGTCCCAGCCGAGGAGCACCTCCCCGCTCAGGAGCGGGGTCTCCATGGCCGTGTACGAAAGCGACTGCGGGTGCGTGTACTGCCAGAGCTGCTTCATGTACGTCCATGCCTGGACCGCTTCCTTCGAGCGGTACGCCGTGACGAACCCGCCCGTGAAGGAGGGCACGAGGAAGCCCTGGAGGAAACGGTGGAAGAGACCCGCAGCTTCGTTGGCCGGCAGCCCGAACCTGGCCTGTCCCGTGCCCTTGCGGATCGCCTTGGCCCACGCGAAGACCTGCCCGTACGTGAGCGCGTTCATGTCGGCGCCCTTGGGCATGTACTTGAGCACTTCCCTGTTGGCCACCATGACGTACGTCGCTTGCGCCTGAGGGAGGTAGTACTGCGTGTTCGTGCCCAGCTTCCCGAGCTTGACGAGGGGGGGCGGCAAGTTCTTCACCTGCCTGGCCACATCGTTGATGCGGCGGATGAGGTTCTCGTTCTGGAACGTGACCATGTCGCCGTGCACGCCGATGAGGAGGTCGATGTTGCCCTTCCCGGCCTTGGCCTCCGCTCGTACGCGGTCGACGAAGAGGGTGGGATTGGTGATCGGTACGAAGATCCCGTCGACGTCTCCCCTGAAGCCCCGGAACACGTATCTGCGGATTCCCTCCTGCTCGGCGATGGCGCCGAACTGGCCGAAAAAAGCCGTGACGTTGCCCGCATTCTGGGCAGGACCGGCGAACGCGCGGTTCGCCCCGGCCAGGCCGCCCAGTGCCAGCGCTGCACCGACGCCGCCCGCAGCAGCCAACGCTGTTCGCCTGTCGACTGGCTCGTCCCAGCGGGACGGGTTGTCGTCCAACTCACTGCTCATGCGATCCTCCTGTGCCGGTAGGGAGCATGCGACGCCCACTCGGACCGACGCACGCCCGTGACCTGAGCTCTCCGCCCCGTCTTCGGCGAAGGCTTTCGACCCATGCTCCTCCGATCCCGGAGCGAGGCCCCGCTCCATCGCCCTCGACCTGCCAATTGCCATGCGGATGTAACAAAAAACGGGGGTGAAGTCAATGGGTCGCCCCTCCCGCTCTGGCCGCGTTCTCGTTCAGGAGATCGAGAACGAGCGCTGCCGTCCACGCGAACTCCTCTCCACCCTGGCCTCGACCCGTCACGGGGCTGTAATGCTCGCGGAAACCGGCGCTTCGCGCCAGCTCGATGAGCGCACGGCGAACGTCGGCGGCGAGCACCGGGTATCCGTAGCGATCGAGCCCGCGCTGGAGCACCCAGTTCAGGATGGGCCAGATCGGGCCTCGCCAGTAGCGGGCAGGCTGGAAGCCCGGGTCGCGGGGAGCCTGGCTCGTGATCGCCCAGCCGGCCTCGCCCACCGCGACCCGCGAGCCCGCCATCACCTCGACCATCTGCGCGGCTCGAGCAGGCGTGGGAACCCCCGCGTAGAGCGGCGCGAGACCAGCCGCGGTTCGCGCGCCGACCGGCGCGCCCTCACGAACGTCGTAGTCGACGTAGACGGCGTGCTCCTGGTCCCAGAGGGTCTCCTCGAGAGCCGCGGCAGTGCTCTCGGCCCAGCTCTCGAACGGCGCCGGATCGGCGCCGACGATGCGCGCGATCTCGGCCAGATCCCTGTTCGACTGGACGAGCAGGGAGTTGAAGAGAACGGGCTGGATCGCGAACGGCACGACGTCCCGGATGCGTGAGGAGTCGTACGAGAGCCCGCGGAACACGTCGACGAGGTACACGTAGCGGTCGTACTCCCCGTCGGATGGCCGCTCGGTGGCGTCGGCGAGCTCGACGTCCACGCGTTGGTACTCCGGGAGCTGGTCGGCGTCGAATGCCATCCGCTCGAGAGCCGCGTCCCAGAGCGGGGAGTTGTCCATGCCCGACTCCCACGGGTGCCAGATCTCCACGAGGCCGCCATCGCTCCGCGCGCGCTCGCGGTACAGGTACGCGTGCCAAGCGGCGAGCTTGGGCAGGAGCTCCTCGAGAAACGCTGCTCCGCGCTCACGATCGCTCGCCAGGCGGTACACCTGCAGCGCCGCCGACCCGTGGATGGGTGGCTGGACGATTCCCGAAGTCTTCGGCAGCTTCGGGGCTGCCGGCGAACGCTCCGTCTGCCAGAAGTCGGGGCCGGGAAAGTACCGAGCCCCGTCGGTGAACACGATGTGCGGCAGAAGGCCATCGCGCCATTGGCCGGAGAACAGCGAGCGGAGCTCCGTCTCGGCTCGATCTTGGTTCCACGAGGCGTACCCGATTGCGACGCAGGCCGCGTCCCAGCTCCACTGGTGCGGGTAGAGGATCCGCGAAGGCGACGTCGCGTGGCCGAGCCAGTTCGCCTCCAGCACGGCTCTCGCCTTGTCGACCAGCTCCCCGTCGTCGACGGCCTCGGTCGTGCGGTGGGTCTCGAGCAAGCCGTCGCCCATTCTTCAATCCCTTCCCTCGCCGATCCGGGGACGCGTGGAAATTGCACTCGTCAGATAACAAAATGTGGGAGCGCGAGTCAACTGGCGTGCCGTCATCCGTGGCGGCTGTCTGAGGACGGCGAGGAGCCGAGTAGAGTGCGACTCTTGACTCCGATCGAGGACGCGATGGCGATCGATCCGCGGCAGCCGATTCCCCTCTACTTCCAGCTAAAAACGCTTCTTCTGGAGGAGATCCTGAGTGGCCACTACGGCGGCGCGGACGACAGGTTGCCGACCGAGCACGAGCTCTGCGACCGGTACAAGCTCAGCCGGACTCCGGTGAGCCGCGCGCTCTCGGAGCTCGCAGACGAGGGGGTGATCCTCCGCCACCGGAGGCGAGGGTCGTTCGTCAATCCGCACTGGCTCAGTCGCCGACCGGACCAACCCGAGGTCCGCGTCATCGTGCCGACAGAAGGCCCATGGGCGCGGATGGTCCGGGATGCCGCCGGCGACCGAAACCAGATCAGCGTCGTCAAGGTCCCCCTCCAGTCTCTCCATCAGACGCTCACGCACGCGGTCGCCGAGGGCCTGGCCCCGGACCTGGCAGTGCTGGACTCCGTCTGGGCGCCCGAGTTCGCGGCCGCCGGGTTCGTCCACGCCCTCGAGGAGGTGGACGAGGTGTGGGTACGCGACGAGCACGAGGTCGACTTCCTGGAGCCGCTCGTGCGGGCGAACCGGTACCAGGGCAAGACCTTCGGCGTCTCCCCGTTCGCCGATGCCGCTGGGCTCTGGTACGCACGGCGAAAGCTCGAGTCGCTCGGCCTCGACCCGCCGACGACCTGGGATGAGCTGCGAAAGGCCGGCCACGCACTCGTCGAGAATGGCTTGCGCGGGCCGATGGTGATGCCCGGCGGTGCCATGGCCGGGGAGACGACCGCGTACTGCCTGATCGCGGTGTTGGCCTCGAACGCCGCGCACGTGCTCGAGCCCGGGGGTGTGAGCCTCGGCTCCCGGTCGACGGCCCAGGCGCTTCGCTTCCTCCGCAGGCTCGTCGAGGAGCGAATCATCCCCTCCGGAGGTGGTGGGGTACGGCTGGGATCACGCCGTCCAGCTCCTGGCGGAGGGACGGGCTGCGCTCAGCCTCGGTGGGGTCTACGAGGCTCAGGCTCTCGCCGAGGCGCTCGGAGTCCATCACCACGACGTCTGGGAGCACTTCGGCTTCACGAGAGTCCCCGCCGGCCCGAAGGGATCGCCGGCGAGCGTCGCGGGCGGGATGATGTTCGCCATCTTTCGCCAGGCGGCTCAGCCGCGTCTTGCGATGCAGCTTCTCCAACGGGCCGTCGAGCCCGACGCCCTCGCTCGGGTCGCCCGCTCGACGGGGCGAACGCCCTCCCGCCGCTCCGCAATCGAGCTCGTGGCCTCCGACCTCCCCTTCCTCTCCGAGAACGCGGAGATCATCGAGCTGGCGGTGGCACGGCCGTGGATTCCGTCGTACCCGCGCGTCTCGGTGCAGCTGCAGACGATGCTCGAGGCGGTGCTCACGGGCAGGCTCGGCCCGGCGGCCGCGGCGCAGCGCACCGCGGAGATGATCGGAGCGATCACCGGACTGCCTCTCGTCCACGAGCGCGAGCGCTCCGCTGCCGCCGTCTGACGTGAAGACAGACGCGCTCGTCGACGGGGCTCGTGCGGTCCTTGCCGGCAACGACATGGGCCCGTTCTTCCGTCCGGGCCGCGAGCTCTACCCGCACCAGTGGAACTGGGATTCGGCGTTCATCGCCCTCGGCCTGGCGCACGTCGATGCAGAGCGCGGAAGGGACGAGGTTCGGTCGCTTCTGAAGGGCCAGTGGAGCGACGGAATGGTGCCGCACATCGTGTTCCACATCCCGGCGCCGGACTACTCGCCGGGCCCGGAGCTGTGGGACTCCCGAGCGTGCGAGGGAGCGCCTGAGGTCCCCACGAGCGGCCTCACTCAGCCGCCGGTCCTCGCGACCGCCGTTCGCGTGTTGCACGAGGTGTCGCCTGATCGGTCGTTCCTGGAAACGGTCGTCCCCGCGCTCGAGCGATGGCACGAATGGCTGCACCGCGAACGCGGCACGACCGAAGGTCTGATCGCGATCGTCCACCCGTGGGAGGGGGCAGACAACTCACCGCGCTTCGACCGAGCGCTGGCGCGTCTGGACGTCGGCGACGAGCTCGAGATCGAGCGCACGGACCGCCGCGAGATCGACTCGTCCGAGCGTCCGACCGACAGCGATTACGCGCGGTATCTGTTCCTCGTACGGCGGCTACAGGCCCAGGGCTACCGGCCTCCGTCGCTCGGGGACACGCCGTTCGTCTTCGTCGATCTCACCTTCAACTCGATCCTCGCCCGCGCCGAGGCCGACCTTGCCTGGCTAGCGACCGAGATCGGAGGGGACGGGGCTCGGGCGAGCGCTGCGGCCGATCGTCTCGTCCATGCACTCGCAGGTCGCTGGCACGAGTCCCGGGCGATCTATGTCGAGGACGACGGCGATGTCGACACGGCAGACGAGACCATCGACGGGCTCTTCCCTCTCTATGCGGGCGTGCCGGCTCGAGAGCAGGCGCGCCGTCTTTTCGAGGAGGCGCTGTGGGCACCGACCCGCTTCGGGCCTTCGCCCGAGGCGCCCTGGGCGGTGACGTCGGCCTCGAAGGCGAGCCCGGCGTTCGATCCACGTCGCTACTGGCGCGGCCCGGTCTGGGTGAATGTCAACTGGTTCTTCATCCGGGGCCTCGAGCAAGCCGGCCTGCTCGCCGAGGCGAACGAGCTGCGGCGGATGACCCTGGAGCTCGTCGGGCGTTCCGGGTTCTTCGAGTACTACGACCCCAGGAGCGGCGAGCCGCTCGGGGTCAGTGACTTCTCCTGGAGCGCGGCGTTGACGCTCGACCTCTTGCTCCGCTCGTCCGCGTGACCTACGACCCGAATCCCTCCTACCCGGTCACGGACGGCGAAGTCGAGGTCGGGTACAGGCCCCTGGCGGAGGCGTTCGCACTGGAGGAAGGCCGTATCCTCGCGATCGACGGACCAGCGGCCCTGTCCTGGGATCGCTTCGCCGCAGGGTTCGTCGAAGAGCTCGAGCGACGAGGCATCGCTGGCCGAGCTGGTCGACGCTCGCCGCTTTCTCGCTCCATGGGACGAGATCGAGCGACGGACGGCGACGAGCGTCCTTGCCGGCGATCCGGTGTTCGGCCGCATCTTCGAAGGCGACCTCGTGGAGCTCTTCGACGAGCTCCCTCGTGCGGAATCGGATAGCCGTGTCGTCGTCGTATTCGGCCCGGGAAGCGCTCAGGCCGAGCACGATCTCCTCTGGTACGCGGATGTTCCCAAGCGGCTCGGTCTCAGTGCAGTTCGCAGCGGCGAGGCAGGCAACCTGGGCCAGAGCGCGGGCGAGACCGGGAGCGAGCAGCAGCTTCTCTTCGTCGACTGGCCGATCCTCGACCGCCACAAGCAGCGGCTCCTTCCGCGACTCGACCGCTACGTCGATCTGAGCGAGCCCGAGTCGCCTCGCTCACTGGTCGGGGAGTCGCTCCGACGGACGCTTGCCGACCTTGCGAGGCGCCCGTTTCGCACCCGTCCGACCTTCCTGCCGGGGCCGTGGGGAGGACAGTGGCTCCGCGACAGGCTCGGGATATCGACCGAAGCGCCGAACCTCGCGTGGTCCTACGAGCTGATCACGCCCGAGAGCGGGATCGTCCTCGGGGCGGACGAAACGATCGAGGTCGGCTTCGAGCTGCTCATGGCGGCGGAAGGGAAGCGGGTTCTCGGACCAGAGCTTGCTGAGCGGTTCGGTGTCTCGTTCCCGATTCGGTTCGACTACCTGGACACGTTCGGAGGAGGGAATCTCTCGATCCAGTGCCATCCGTCCGAGGCGTACATGCAGGAGGCGTTCGGACTTCCGTACACGCAGCACGAGACGTACTACGTCGTGGACACGAAGCCCGGCGCGGAAATCTTCCTCGGCTTGCGCGAAGACGCCGATCTCGAGGCCTTCCGGGTAGAAGCCGAAAGCGCCGAGGATCCGGGACTCGAGCTGCAGCCGGAGCGGTACCTGCAGACGCATCCCGCGGTTCAGCACCAGCTCTACCTGATCCCGGCCGGCACGGCACACGCGAGCGGCGCGGACAACCTCGTTCTCGAGATCAGCGCCACGCCGTACCTGTACACCCTGCGCTTCTACGACTGGCTGCGCCGCGACCTCGAGGGCGAGCTGCGACCGGTGCACCTCACGCACGCGTTCTCGAACCTCGATCCTCTCCGCTCGGGCGAATCCGTCCGCCGCGAGCTCATTCCCGACCCTCGAGCGGTCCGTCGAGGACCGGACTGGGTCGAGCTCGAGCTGGGCAGGCTGCCTGACCTCTTCTTCGCCGTGCACCGGATCGACTTCGAGGAGGCGGTGGACGAGGACACAGCGGGGCGGTTCCACGTCCTGAACCTGGTGGCCGGCGAGCAGGTCGAGCTCGAGTCGGCACAGGGCGTGCACGATCTGGCCTTCGCGGAGACGATCGTCGTCCCGGCAGCGGTCGGGCGCTACCGGCTGCGCCGAGCGCGGGGAGGCGCCTGCAAGGTCGTCAAGGCGTTCGTGCCTTGACGAGCCGCACCGTCGGCGCGCTCGACATCGGCGGGACGCATGTCTCGGCGGGGCGGGTCGATCTCGCTTCGGCTTCGGTCGACCCTCGAAGCCGGCTGTTCGAGCCGTTACCCCCACACGGCGGTCGCGATTCGCTGCTCGCAGGCATCGTGCGGGTGACGCGCTCGATCGCAAGGCCGAGCATCGCAGGTCTCGGCGTGGCCGTCCCCGGCCCTTTCGACTACACGAGCGGCGTCTCCGAGATGACCCACAAGCTCGACGGTCTCCGAGGAGTCGATCTTCGCTCGGAGCTGTACGCCGCCTCGGGCTTGCCGGATCCCGCCGCGATCCGGTTCCTCAACGACGCGGAGGCGTTCCTGCTCGGCGAGTGGTGGGCGGGCGCAGCGCGCGGCCACAGACGCGCCGTCGGCGTCACGCTCGGAACGGGGATCGGCTCCGCGTTCAGCGACGAGGGTGAGGTCGTCCGGGCTGGCGCCGAGGTCCCCCCGGGCGGCGAGCTCTACAAGCTCCACTTCCGTGGATCCCCGGTCGAGGAGACGATTTCCAGCGCCGCCCTCCTCAGCGGCTACGACGCGAGCCCCGACGCAGGGGTCGACGTCGAGCACATCGCGAATCGAGCGGTTGCCGGCGAACCAGCCGCCCGCCGTGTCTTCGTGGATCTGGGGGTCGCACTCGCGCAGTTCCTGACCCCGTGGGTGCAAGCGTTCGGACCGAGCTGTCTCGTAGTCGGAGGTTCGATCGCGCGCTCGTGGGCCCTCTTCGAGCGCGAGCTTCGGACCGAGCTCGACAAGATCCCGGGACTCACGGTGACCGTCGCGGAGCAGCTCGAGGACGCGCCGCTCCTCGGTGCCGCGTACTACGCGACTCGTCGGATCTGATGTCCACACCCGCGCTCCATCCCCAGGTCGAGGCGTTCCTTCGCGAGCGGGATGCCGCGGGCGCGCACTCGCTCCACGAGCTCTCCGTCGGCGAGGCACGCGAAGCAGAGCTCGCCGGACTCGAACCCGTGGTTCGTGAACCGGTCGGACTCGTCGAGGATCGTGTACTGCACGCCTCGAGCTGCGACGTGCCCGTCCGCTTGTACCTGCCCGACGCGCCCCGGCCGCTCCCTGTCCTCGTCTACTTCTTCGGTGGCGGCTGGGTGCTCGGATCGCTCGACGCCGTCGACTCCGTGTGCCGCCGGCTCGCGAACACGACGCCCTGCGCGGTCGTCTCCGTCTCGTACCGACTCGCACCCGAGCATCCCTTCCCCGCTGGCCTCGAGGATTGCTACGCCGCAACCTGCTGGGTGGCCGACCACGGAGCCGAGCTCGGCCTGGATCCCGATCGACTCGCCGTCGGCGGCGCCAGCGCCGGAGGGAATCTCGCTGCCGCGGTCGCGTTGCTCGCCCGCGAGCGGGAGGGGCCGCGGCTCGCGCTGCAGGTCCTCGTCTATCCGCCGCTCGACCACCGCGGCCGACTTGCCCCCAATGCCGGAACCTCTCGAGCCCTTCTTCGGAAGCCGGGACGTCGCGTGGTGCTGGTCGCAGTATCTCGCGGACGTCGAGGACGGTGACAACCCGCTTGCCTCACCCCTCCGCGCCGAAAATCTTCGAGGGCTGCCGCCTGCGCTCCTGATCACCGCCGAGTTCGACCCGCTCCGAGAGCAAAGTGAGCTCTACGCCGCCCGCCTCGTCGAGTCGGGAGTGCCTGCAGAGGTCGTGCGCTTCGACGGTCTGCTGCACGGCTTCTTCTCGCGGGCCGATCGCTTCGACGCAGCGGGTGAAGCGCAGACGGTCGCCGCGTCCGCGCTACGACGCGCCTTCGTAGCCTCCCTCTAGCATGACGCCGTGCCGGTGATCGCTTGGATCCTCGCGGGTGTGCTGCTTGCGACCCTGCTTCTTGCCTGTCGTCCTGTGGCGAGCTCTCAGGCACTCGAGAGCGCATGCCGCGGCCGTCGACGAGCTCGTTGCGGAGGCACGTAAGTCCGTCCGCGCGGCCGCAGACGAAGAGGCGGCGGCGCAGGCGGAGCTCCTCCGCGTCGCGATCTCGCGCGCGCACGCCGACTCGCTGTCCACCTACGTCAGCGAAGAGCGCCGCCTGTCCGACCAGCGCAGGGGCGAGCTCACCGTCCGGGAGCGAGAGCTCTCGGAGCGGCTCGCAGAGATGGTCGCGGCGGTCGAACGGCGGGTCGAGGAGCGTCTGCGTGCATGGGAGGCAGATCTCGAACGCGCGCAACGTGCGCTCGACGGAGAGGTCACGGTGCTCGAGCAGCTTCAGCGGCAACGGATCGCCGACGTCGAGGCACGGATCGAAGCGGAAGCAGGAGAGCTCGGAAGCGTCGTCGACCAGCAGCGCGCGGCGGCCATCCGGCTCCGCGAGGAGCTCGAGAAGACGACCCGCGACGCCCTTGCGGAAGCGCTCGAGGAGCTGCAAGTGCAGGCGGACGACCGTCGCCGGGCGATCGAGGACGCAACAGAGCGCTTACGCCAGCACGAGCACGCCGTGGCCGAGCAGGTCGAGCGCGCCGAGAGCGAGGCCCGAACGCGGATCGAGGTCGCGTTCGCCGAGCTCGAGCGTCGTCAGGTGGTCGAGCTCGAACGCGCGACCGACCGTGAGGTCGAACGGCTCAGCGAAGCCGGTGCGCTCGAGTTCGAGAACCGGATGCGGGCGATTCGCGAGGAAGCAGCGAACCGGCTTCGAGAGGAGCTCGATCGAACCACTGAAACATTCCTGCGGCGGGCCGACGGAGTGATCGCCGATCAGCTCCAGCGCGCAGCGGACGCTGCGGCCCAGCGCCTCGACGACCGGATCATCGAGCTCGCGCGACGCTACGAGGCCGCCCGCTCGTCCGCCGGTGTTTGAAGAGCGCGTTCAGAACGGCCAACTATCAGGCGAAGGGAACGTCTTTATGACACCGAATCCCACGCACATGGCCGAGACGACCGAAGCTCCTCTGTGGAACGAGAACGAGCCCGCGAAGGTGGAGAGCTGGCGCCTGCACGTTTTGCTCGAGGCCGGCTACCCGGTCCATCTCGCCGAGCGGCTCGCCGGGAGCGAGGTCGACTTGCACAGCGCGGTCGAGCTCGTGACGCGCGGCTGCGATCACACGACCGCAGCTGAGATTCTTCTCTGACGCCGCAGGGCTAGGCGGCGCTCTAGGCTGGGGCCGTGAAGGTCGAGCCGGTGCTCTACGGTGACCGCAAGGTCTACACCGTCTCCGCGTTCAACCGCGGGATCTCGCGCTTCCTCGGCCGGCTGCCGGCAGTCTGGGTCGAGGGTGAAGTCACGGAGCTGCGTCGAAACTCCGCCTGGGCGACCGTCTTCCTCACGCTGAAGGACCCGAAGACGGGTGCGAGCTTGAAGGTGACGATCGCGCGTTCGACCTATGACCGGCTCGAGCTCGGGCTCGCCGAGGGCGAGACCGTTCACGCAGCCGGGCGAGCGGAGCTGTACGAGCTGAAGGGCGAGCTCGGATTGCGGGCGAGCACGCTCGAGCGGATCGGCGTCGGCGGGCATCTCGTCGCGCTCGAGCGCCTCAAGCGCGAGCTCGCCGCCGAAGGGCTCTTCGCGCCCGAGCGGAAGCGTCGTCTTCCGCGCGTCCCCCGCGCGATCGGCGTCCTCACCGGCGCGGACGCGGCCGCGCGTGGCGATCTCCTGACGACGATCGGACGACGCTTCCCACCGACGAAGGCGATCGTCTGCGAGACGCGCGTCCAGGGCCGTGGTGCGCCCGAGGCCATCGTCACGGGCCTGCGCGCGCTCGCGGCACACTCGGAGGTCGACGTCGTCGTTCTCACGCGAGGCGGCGGGAGCTTCGAGGATCTGCTGCCGTTCAGCACGGAGGCGGTGGTCCGTGCCGTCGCGACGTGCGCGGTGCCCGTCGTCTCCGCGGTCGGGCACGAACAGGACACACCGCTCTGCGACCTCGCGGCGGACGCGCGTGCTGCGACTCCGACAGCGGCGGCCGCGCTCGTCGTCCCGGACGTGCATGAGCTCCACGCATCTCTCGAGACGTGCCGCCACCGGCTCGACCGATCGATCCGCAACCTGCTCGCGCACGACGTGGCGCGGATAGAGCGTCTGAACGATCGCCTGCGGGCTGCTCCGCGCCTCCTGCTCGAGCGCCGGCGTGCCGCTCTCGATCACAGCGCCGCCAGGCTCCACGCGCTCTCGCCCCTTGCGACGCTCGCCCGCGGGTACGCGGTCGTACGGGCGGGCGGGGATGCGTTGCGGGAGGCATCGTCCGTGTCAGCCGGGGACCGGCTCGAGATCGAGCTCGCCGCAGGCGGGCTCGGGGCGCGCGTCGAGGACGTGCGTCCGTGAACGAGGCCGCATCTTTCGAGAGCCTGCAGAAGGAGCTCGAGGACGTCGTCGCCCGCCTCGAGCGAGGGGATGTCGCCGTCGACGACGCGATCGCGCTCTTCCGGCGGGGCGAGGAGCTCTACCGCACATGCGTGGAACGCCTCAGGGCGGCCGAGCTCAGGATCGAGGGGCTCACATCGTCAGACGGTCAAACGCCGTGACACGAGATCGCCGGTTCGTGTTATGAATCGCCTCATGGCGAAGCCTTCACCTGATCTGCTCCGCAAGGTTCCCCTCTTCTCCGGGCTCGACGACAAGGAGCTCGAAAGCCTGGCAGAGGAGTTCAACGAGCGCCGGTTCGCGGCCGGAGACAGCATCGCCCTGGAAGGAGAGGGCGGGCTCATGTTCTTCGTCGTCGAGAGCGGCGAGGCGTCGGTCGAAGTTCGCGGAGAACAGGTCGGCAAGCTGGGGCCGGGGAGTGCGTTCGGCGAGATCGCGCTGATCGACCGGCGCCCGCGCACCGCAACGGTCACCGCGCAGTCGGAGCTCAAGACGTTCGGCCTGCCCGTGTTCGTGTTTCGCCCCTTCGTGGAAGCGCGTCCCGCGGTCGCGTGGAAGCTGCTGGAGGCGATGGCGGACCGGCTGGCCGCCGCCGAGAGCCGGTAGCACTCAAGCCTCGGGCACGCGGACAGCGTCTTCGCGCCCGATCTCGCGGTGCACGCGGGCGGGGACACCGACCGCAACCACTCCCGCGGGGAGGTTGCGCGTGACCACCGCACCTGCTCCGACGACGGTGTCGTCGCCGATCGTCACGCCGGGACCGACGATAACGCCGCTCCCGAGCCAGACGTTGTCACCGATAGTGATCGGCTCGGCTGCCTCCCAGCCGAGACGTCGCGGCTCCGGATCGATCGGATGCGTCGGAGTCACGAGCTGGACACGGGTGGCGATCTGGCACGCGGCTCCGATCCGGATCGGCGCGACGTCGAGGAAGAGGCAGTCGTAGTTCACGAACGTACGAGCACCGATCGTGATGTGGCTCCCGTAGTCACAACGGAACGGCGGCCGGACCACCACTCCGTCGCCGACGTCGGCGACGAGCTCGCGGAGCAGCCGATCCCGGAGCTCCTGTTCGTCGTGCGCGCTTGCGTTGTAGCGCTCGAGCAGCCGCTGGGCACGCGCTTGGTCCGCCGCGATCTCCGCATCGTCGGCCAGGTACAGCTCACCCCGCAGCATTCGCCGCTTCATGTCGGACACGAGGCCGAGCCTACTCGGCCAGAGTCCGGCCGAGCTCCTCCAGATCGAGCTCGGCGACGCGTGGGTCGCCGGAGAGCGCGAACGTCGTTGCGCCATCGAGCTCGACCTCGACACGACCGCCGAAGACGACGCAGCGCACTCCGGCAGCGCTACAGCGTGCAACGACCTCGCCCGGCGCCTTGCCTTCCGCCGTAGTGGCGTCAACCTGCCCTTCCCCCGTGACGACCAGGTCGTATTCCGCGACGAGCGAATCGAAGTCGAGGAGGTCGAGAACCGTCGCCGCCCCGGGAACGAGCTCCGCGCCAAGCGACGCAAGCGCCGCGCCGAGCCCGCCTGCCGCGCCCGACCCGGGAAGCTCCGCGTACGGACGAAGCTCCTCGATCGCATTCAGGCGACTCGTGAGGATCTCGACCCCGTCCTCCGACGCGCCCTTCTGAGGCCCGAAGAGCCGCGCCGCGTCCGTCAACGTCGTCCGGACGTCGCAGAGGGCGACGGTCGGTATGGGGAGCTCGTCCACGACCTCCCGCAGCCCGGCCCCTCCGTCTACGGTCGCGACGCCTCCGAGCGCAAGCACGAGCGAGACGGGTGAGCGCTCGAGCGCGGTGAGCACGAGCTCGCCGAAGCCGCGACTCGAGGCCCGGAGCGGATCGCGCTCCTCGTTGGAGAGGTAGGGCAGCCCGACCGCGGCCGCTGCTTCGACCACCGCGCGGCGGTCCGGGAGGAGGAGCCACGGCGCCTGTACCGGCCGTCCCAGCGGATCGGAGACAAATGCGCGACGCCACTCTCCACCAAGCGCCGCTTCGAGAGCTTCGGCAGTCCCTTCGCCGCCGTCGGCGACCGGAAGTTCGACGGCCTCCGCTCCGGCCTCGCGAGCGCCTCGGGCGAGAGCCGCGGCAGCAGCCCGCGCCGAGAGAACTCCTTTGAGGCTAGCGGGACACAGGAGCACCCTCACGGGTGGCCTCGCGCTCGAGGTCCTCGACCAGCTCCTCCGCCTCCTCGACGGCGTTCTCGGACGAGTCCTCCTCGTCCTCCATGCGCCGGAGCACGGCCACCGAGATCCCTTCGCGCGCGAGCGACAAGAGCCCGAGGGCGACGCCGCACGCGATCTCGATCGCCTGGAGCGCGAGTCCGAACGCGAACCCCGTCGCGTATGCGACGCCGTAGTTGCGGAGCGGCAGGGCCACCGCGGCCTGGACGAGCCCGACGTTGCCCGGCCAGAGCGGGACGATGGTCGCCACGTTCATGAGGACGAGGACGAGCCCGGCTGCCGGCAACGGAGCGTCGATGCCGAACGCCTGCATCGTCACCCACACCGCCATGAGCTGGAGCAGCCACCCGAGGCACTGGAGCAGGATCGCTCCGGCAAGCGGGAGGGGCGCCTTCAGCACCGACAGCCCCTGACGCGCCATCTCGAGCAGATGGCGGATCGTCCCCATCGCCTGAAGGTCGTGCTTCATCGACCGGTGTCGCTGCCGTGCGCCCAGCCAGGCGACCGTGAAGAGCGCGAGCCCGACGGCCACGACGATGAGCAAGGCGGTCACCGCCCAGTGCGGGACCTCGGCTGTCAGGAGCACCCAGACGACCAGCATCGTCGCCGGCACGAAATCGAAGAGCCGGTGCGCGAACACCGTGCCGACGAGCGTCGCCGTCGTCCCCGGGGGCGCATCGGGGAGATGTCGACGCAACGTCGCGACACGGGCCAACTCGCCGAGCCTCCCGGGGACGACGGCGTTCGCCAGGAGACCGACGCCGAACGACGAGAAGATCTGGATCAGCCGCGGCTGGTGCTGCGCCGGCAACGCCTGCGAGATCGTGAGCGACCACGAGAGCGCGCGGAAGAGCGTCGAAGCGACGTTGAGGAGAAACGCGAGCACGATCCAGCTCCAGATCACGAACCGGAAGGCATCTCCGACGTCGTGCCAGTCGGGGCCTCGCCACCAGAGGAGCGTCAGCGCGAGAAGCACGGTGAGGACCAGGGCCGCGCCCTGCACCCAGCCGTTCCGCCAGACCCGAAGCGCAGCCGTCACGCGGCTCGCGCCTCGTCACGGTCGAGTCCGGCTACCTGACCGTAGATCGCATCCAGGCGGCGGGCGATCACGTCCCACGAGTAGCGCTCGACCGCAAGCTCTCTCGCCGCCTCCCCAAGCGTCTGCCGCCGCGACTCGTCGGCAACGAGATCGCAGATCGCGTCGGTGAGGGCACTGGGGTCACCCGCCTGGACCGCCACCGACGCCCTCGGATCGAGGACCTCACGATATCCGGGAATGTCCGAGGCGACGGCAGGCAGCGCGCAGGCGAACGCGCGTGTCAGCACCATGCCGAAGCTCTCCTGCCCGAGCGACGGTGCCACCAGCGCCTTCGCGCCGAGGAGGGTGCGCGTGAGCTCGTCCTGGCTCAGGAAGCCGACGACGTCGATGCCCTCGTCGGAGACTCCGAGCCTCGCCAGGAGAAGCCGAACCGCGAGGGGATCGGCGCCGGCCACCGTCAGCCTCAGCCCGCTACGACGACGGAGCTCGGGCCAGGCTCGCAGGAGCACCTGCAAGCCCTTGCGCGGCTCCTGCCTCCCCGCGAAGACGATGCGGTGCTCCCGATCTCCGGCCGGTGCGGACTCGGGCACGAGCACGCCGTTCGGGATGACGTCGTACTCCCCGGGAAGCCAGCGGTTCTGCGACACGCGCGCACGCTCCGAGACGGCGATGCGGTGGTCGATACGGTCGATGAGAAAACCCCACACCGGCCCTCCGTACCGCATCCAGCCGAGATTGCCGGAGGCGTGGAACGTCGCGACGAGCGGCGATCTCGCCATGGCGAGGACGGCCGTGCAGATCGCGGGCGTCATGGGCTCGTGGAGGTGGAGGACGTCGTAGCGCTCTCGCGTCAGCGTGCGATGAATCCGGCCGTAGGTTCTCGGCGAGAGCACGATGTTCGGCAGGGAGCCGTTCGCCGGGACGATCACCGAGCGGCCGACGGGGATCACGTTCGGCGGCGGGTTGCCGTGGCGTCCGACCCTCGGGTGGAGCACGCGCGTGAACTGACCTGGCGGGTCGTTGCCCATGATCAGGTGCACCTCGTGGCCCAACTCCTCGAGCGCTGCCGCCTGAAGCTCCGCGTGCTCGACGACCGCGCCCCAGAACGACCACGAGAACGGGACGACGATCCCGATCTTCACGGGAGGGACACTACAGACCGCTAGATTCCTGCCATGCGCTTGGACGGTGTCCACCACGTCACGTGCATCACCGCTGACGCGCCGCGAAACGTGGACTTCTACACCCGCGTTCTCGGCCTGCGCCTGGTCAAGAAGACCGTGAACCAGGACGATCCGACCGTGTACCACCTCTTCTACGCGGACGAGGAGGGAAGCCCCGGGAGCGACATCACCTTCTTCGAGTACCCCGGAGCACGGCGCGGACAGGCGGGTGCGGGAATGGTGCACACGGTTCGCTGGCGCGTAGCCTCCGACGAGGCGCTCGAGTTCTGGGAGAAGCGGTTGGCTCCGGAGACCGGCGCCGTCACCCGTCAGAGCGGCAACCTGCTCTTCGAGGACCCTGAAGGACTGCGCCACGAGCTCGCCGTCGTCGACACCTCCGACGCGCCGCTCGTCGCCGACCACCCGGAGATCCCGTCGGAGCTCGCGCTCCACGGGTTCGACGGTGTGCGAGCGTTCGCCGCGGAGCCGGAGGAGAGCCGCGACCTGCTCGAAGGCGCTCTGGGCTTCGTTCCCGCGGGTGAGGTCACCTGGGAGGCCCGCGGCGAAGATCGCGGCGGCCTCTACTCCCACGACGAGCCTCCGGCAGGACGCGGCGTTGGCGGCGCAGGAACGGTGCACCACGTCGCCTGGGCTTCGACGATGGAAGATCACGAAGCGTGGCGCGACCGCGTGGCCGCCGCCGGCGCGAACCCCACTCCGGTGATCGACCGTTTCTGGTTCCGCTCGATCTACTTCCGCGAGCCGAGCGGCGTCCTCTTCGAGATCGCCACCCTCGGCCCGGGCTTCGAGGTCGACGAGGATCTCGACCACCTCGGCGAGCACCTCGTCCTCCCGCCGGCGTTCGAGCACCTCCGCGCCCAGATCGAGCCGGTCTTGACGCCGCTTCCCGTTCCCACGAGGGGTCGGGCCTCGGCCTGACCTCAGTCTCGGCGGTCGCGAGGGACGAGTCGGGGGTCAGGCTGAAGCCATACCCCCGACTAGACTGCGGCCCCACGATGGACGGCGAAGGCCTCGCGGAGCTCCACACCCACCTCGGCGGGTCGGTCGCGTCCGACATCCTCTGGAGCCTCGCGCACGAGCAGGGGATCGCGCTCCCGGTCAAGGACTTCTGGGAGTTCGACGCGCTCGTCACGCTTTCCGACCCCCGCGGGGTCAAGGGACTGGACGATCTCGACAAGATCTACCACTGGACCGAGCTGATCCAGTCCTCGCCGATCGCCGTGGAGCGCTCGGTGCACGGCGCGATCGGGGGCGCGTTCCGCTCGCAGGGAATCACGACGCTCGAGCTCCGCTTCAACCCGATGAAGCGGAACCGCGGCGGCGAGCGTGACCTCGACCACATCATCCTCGCGGCGATTCGCGGCCTCGACCTCGCGAGCCTCGAGTACCCGCAGGTGCGTGCGGGCCTGATCCTGATGATGGACAGGACGTTCGACCGGCGCCTCAACGAGATCATCGTGGAGAAGGCGATCCGCTGGGCGAGCCGCGGGGTCGTCGGCGTCGACATCGCAGGCCCCCGACCAGGCGGCGCGCGCTACGACTACACGCAGATCGTGCCCATGGTCGAAGCCGCGCGCGAGGGAGGGCTCGGCGTCACGATCCACGTCGGCGAAGAAGGCGGCGACATGGGCCGCGAGGAGATCGCCGAGGTCGTCGAGCACCTCAGGCCCGAGCGCATCGGCCACGGGATCCTGGCGGCCGGCGATCCGGAGCTCATGCATGCGCTCCGCGACCACGGCATCGTGCTCGAGATCTGCCCCACCTCGAACCTGCTGACGAAAGCGCTTCCGGATGAGGAGGCTGTCCGGGAGACGATTCGGCGTTTTGTGGAGCACGGGGTTCCCTTCACCATCGCCACCGACGGCCCGGAGATGATGCGCACGCACCTGCGCGACGAGCTCGAGCTCCTCCGCCGCATCGGCGCCCTCGACGACGACGAGCTCCGCGAGGCGAACGCGCGCGGGCACGCGGCCGCGTTTCGACGGCGGGCCGCGGTCTCGGTCTGACTGATCAACCGGGGTCTGACTAGAGGCAGGCCCGGCCCACGCGAGGGGTCTGGCTTCAGCCGGACCCCTGTCTTACGTCCGAGCAGCCATCGCGGCTCCGACTGCAGCGGCCAGCTCCCGCAGGAGCGCCCGCACCTCGCCGGGACCGACGACGTGAACGTGCTCGCGCGGACCTCCCTCGGACCGCGCGCTCGGAAGGAGCCCGCCCACGTGCCCTGCGACCGACCCCGACGGCAGGGCGTCCAGGAGGTCGTGGTCGGTCCGGTCGTCGCCGAGGCCGATGACGAAGCGCGTCGATTCCTTCCCGTCCGGAAACACGTCCCTGACATAGACGCCCTTGTCGACCCCTCGGGCCCGAACCTCGATCACGCGGTGCCCTTGCAGGATCTCGGCGGGCGCGCCGGCGAGATGCTGGCCCAGGTCGTTCAGGAGCTCGTGTGCACGCCAGGAGCCGTACTCCGGCTCCGCCTCGCGGTAATGCCAGGCGACACTGCACGCCTTCCGCTCCACATGCGCGCCTGGAACGTCGTTGGCCACCCGGCGAAGCAGCCGCTCGATCGGTCGCATCCACGTCAGGTCGAGCTCGAGGAGCGTTCGCCACTCTTCTCCCGGCGCCCGGGCGATGTAGCCGTGCTCCGCGCAGAGGTGGATCGGGAGCGTTCCGAACCAGCGCTCGAGATTCGTCCGACGGCGGCCGCTGACGATGTGGACGTCGGTCGCAGGCAACGCGGAGAGATCGCGAAGCACCGAGCGGATCTCGGGCGTGGGCACGGCAAGATCGGGATGGAGCTCGAGCTCACGGAGCGTCCCGTCGTAGTCGAGCAGGACCGTGCGCGCACGCGCACGAGTGAAGCGGCGCAGCAGCCGCTCGAGCACTTCGCCCTCGACCTCCGGGGGCGGCTTGCGACGACGATCCTGATGCGAGAACCGCCCCAGGCGCGTCAGAAATCCGTCGGCCCACTTCCTGCAGTCGAGCGCCTCGACGCGTTTGGCCATGGTCTCGAGCCGCTTCCGGCGCTCCGGCTGGTCGAGCTCGATCGCCGTTCCCAGCCGCTCGACGACGCCGTCGACGTTCCACGGATTGACGAGCGTCGCCCCCGGGAGAACCTGAGCCGCACCCGCGAGCTCGGACAGAAGGAGCGAGCCGCGCCAGCGGCCTGGCAATCCCGGCTCGGACTGACAGAACACGAACTCGTGCGCGACGAGGTTCATGCCGTCGCGGAGCGGGGTCACCATCATCACGTCCGCCCGCCGGTACAGCGCGACGAGCCCGGGCTTCGTGAGGTCGCGATGGAGGTACTCGACAGGCGTCTGCCCGGGCTGCCCGAACCTTCCGTTGATGCGGGAGATGATGAGCTCGATCTCGTCTCGGAGCTGACGGTACTCCGGGCTCTCGAGGCGCGACGGCACGAGAACCTGCAGCATCGTGGTCGTCCCAGCCCGCCCCGGATCCTGCTCCAACAGGCGCTCGAAGGCGAGCAGCTTCTGCTGGATTCCCTTCGTGTAGTCGAGCCGCTCGACACCGAGAATGAGCGTGCGTCCCGCGTACTGCTCCTCGAGCTGCTCGAGGAGGCGGGCCGTCTCCGGATCCTCGAGAACCGCGCGGAACCCGTCCGTATCGATCCCGATCGGATCGACCCCGATCCCGACACGACGACCCGCGACTTCGATGGCATCCGGCTCGGAGTCCAGCCCGATGATGCGCAGGCAGGACGAGCGGAAGTGGCGCGCATAGTCGCCGACCTGGAAGCTCACGTAGTCGGCGCCGAGGAGCCCGCGTAGGACCTCTTCGCGCGCGGGAAGGAGGCGGTAGACCTCGGACGAGGGGAACGGCGTATGCAGGAAGAAGCCGATCGAGAGCCCGGGCGCACGCCGGCGCAGCATCGCGGGGACGAGCATCAGGTGGAAGTCGTGGATCCACACCCGAGAGTCGGGTCCCGAGTGCTCGAGGATGGCGTTGGCGAACCGCTCGTTCACGTGGACGTAGCGCTGCCACGCCTCGGGTGTGAGCCTCAGCCGGTCGCCGAAGTAGTGAAGGAGCGGCCAGAGCGTGTCGTTGCAGACGCGGCCGTAAAAGTCCTCCTCCTCGTCTGCGGAGATGAAGACCGGGACGAGGTTGTCCTTCTCGAGTCTCTCGGTCGCCTCGGGCTGGAGGTGCTCCGGAACGACGGTGCCCGGCCAGCCGATCCACACCGCGTCGCCGCGCACTACTTGGAGCGCGGCCGCCAGGCCGCCGGCCGACGGCTGCACCTCGAACTGGTCATCGGAGAGGGTGAAGCGCACCGGCAGGCGATTGCTCGCGATGACGAGCGTGCGGTGTCCGGTTTGCCTAGCCAGTGCGTCTCCCTCGACAGTCGGGGACAAATAGGTAGGTACAACCTACGTGTCGGCGAATAGCTTCTCGCATGGGATACGGCCTCGGCATCATCGGCAACTGCTCGTACAGCGCACTCCTCCGGGACGGGTCGGTGGAGTGGATGTGCTGGCCGCGGCTCGACTCGAGCTTCGTCTTCGGGCCGCTCCTCGATCGTGAGAAAGGTGGCGCCTTCGTCGTCGAAGGTGTCGACGCGACCGAGGTGGAGCAGGCGTACATCGAGAACACGAACGTCCTGAGGACCGTGTTCCGCGGGCCGGGAGGCGAGTTCGAGCTCATCGACTTCGCCCCGCGCTTCAACCTCTATCAGCGCTTCTTCAAGCCGTCCATGCTCGTTCGCATCCTGCGCCCGCTCTCGGGTGAGCCGCGCGCTCGAGTGCGCTGCCGGCCGACGTACGAGTACGGCCTCGCGGAAACAGGCTCGTGGCGCGCCTCGAACCACATCGCGTACACCGGCTTCCCGGTCCCGGTCCGGCTGACGACGAACGTGCCGCTCACCTACGTGGAGGACGAGCGGCCGTTCCTGCTCGAGGACACCAGGCACCTCGTCCTCACCTGGGGCGAGCCGCTCGAGGCAGGCCTCGAGGAGACCGCCGAGCGCTTCCTGGAGCGCACGCTCGACTACTGGCGCCGCTGGGTGAAAGGAACACGCGTGCCGCGCGACTACCAGAGCGAGGTCGTCCGCTCGGCGCTCGCTCTCAAGCTGCACCAGTACGAGGACACCGGTGCGTTGCTGGCTGCGACGACAACGAGCCTCCCCGAGCACCCAGGCTCGGGTCGCACCTGGGACTACCGGTTCTGTTGGCTCCGCGACGCCTATTTCACGCTGAACGCGCTCGAACGTCTGGGGCACTCGGAGGAGATGGAGCGGTTCCTCGAGTACCTTCGCAACATCGCCGAGGAGCGCGAGGGCGTCCTCCAGCCCGCGTACCGAATCAACGGCTCGGCCGAAGCTACGGAACATGAGCTCAACCACCTATCGGGCTACAACGGAGACGGACCGGTACGCATCGGCAACCAGGCTTTCGAGCACGTGCAGAACGACGTCTACGGGGAGATGGTGCTCGGGGTCAGCCGACTCTTCGTCGACACCCGTTTCGTCGGCGAGATTCCGCCGCTGACCGCCGTCGAGATCGTGGAGTCGCTCGTCGACCAGATCGAGGCACGGCTCGAAGAGCCTGATGCGGGTCTGTGGGAGTTCCGCGAGCGCAGCCGGCTGCACAGCTTCTCGGTGCTCATGCACTGGGCGGGCTCGCGCCGCGCGGTCGAGGTCGCCGAGGCGCTCGGAGCGGACCAGCTCGCCGAGAAGGCGCGCGCGGTCGAGAAGCGCGCAGCCGAGCTGCTGGAAACCCGGTGCTGGAACGACGACGTCGGCGCGCTGACCCAGGTCGCCGGGGAGCCGCAGCTCGACGCGGCCCTCCTGCTCGCCGTCCACCTCGGCTACCTGACGCCTGAGGATCCACGCGCAAGTTCGCATGTCGACGCGATCCGCTCCGCGCTGTCGGTCGACGGCGGCCTGCTCCGGCGGTACACCTCTGCCGACGACTTCGGGACACCCCGGGCCGCGTTCACGGTGTGCACGTTCTGGCTCGTCGAAGCGCTCGCCATCCTGGGCCGGACGGACGAAGCCAGGGAGCTCTTCGAGTACCTGCTCTCGCTCGACAACGGGCTCGGGCTCTACTCCGAGGACATTCTCCCGGACACCCTGGAGCAGAGCGGCAACTTCCCGCAGACATACAGCCACGTCGGCCTGATCAACGCGGCGTTCAGGCTGTCGCGTCGCTGGGACTGACACCTTTGCGCAAGACCGGAATCCGCGCGCGCGGATTCCGGTCGCGCGAGAGTCCCTGAAGGCGTCCGCTTCGCGGCCGCGGCGTTGTGTCTGAAATCACAGGTCGTGGACGAACGGGGCGAAGAGCGGGACGTCGAGCGCCGCGAGCAGGCTCGCCGCCTGCTCCTCCGAGCAGTCGAGCACCCGCCTCGAGCCGGCTCCCTGACCCACGCGGAGGACGACCGAGCACAGTCCGGCGCGCGCCTGCGCGGGCGACTGTCTCACGAGGTACGAGACCACGGCACTCGAATCGAGCGCTGCGCGCCGGCGCTGCAGCGACCCGCTGCGGACCGTGAGCCGTCGGCCGTCGAAGACGTGGCCGAGCTGGAGATAGCGGTCACGTGCCAGCGGAACCGCGGCGACGACGAGGAGCAGGAGTGCGGCGACCGCCCACCACCAGTGCAGCGCAACCGCAACGGGAACGAGCGCGAGCGGCGCTGCCAAGGCACGGACGAAGCGCCTCGTCCGCGCAGCTCGAGGATGCCGCTCGAGAGGAGCGTCCGGGTCGATGAGCGGATCGAGCGCGCGCACGAGCGCGTGCCCGACGTCCCGCGCGATCACCGGCGCAAGCGCGGCCCGTCCTGACCGCCCGCCCTGAATCCCACCCGCAATCGCCCGTACGCCGACGAGCCTGAACGGTCGGCGAAGCGGCGAGTCGAGCAGGTCGAGCCCGCGAATTCGCGCCCGGTCGATCGCGACCGCCCGGCGCGTCAGTAGCCCTCGCTGCGCAATCAGGCGATCGCCTTCGTCCTTCAGTTCGAAGTTCCAGTCGGAGATCAGCGACCCGCCGGCGGCGAGCACGAGGGCGAGGAGCACGACTGCCGCGACGAGCAGCGCGATGCCGACCGCGTCGGTGGGCGCCCGGTCGGCAGCAGACCCGAGAAGCCGCTCGCCGAGCGCTCCGGGAAGGTCGTCGGCGAAGTTGACGATGACGCCGATGACGGCTAGCGGGGCGAGAATGTGCCGGCCGCTCGTGAGACCACCCGCGACGAGGAGCCGTGGCGTCGCCCGGTACAGCATGCGGGCGGTCGGCGCATCCGATTCCGCGTCCGGAGCCTCCCTCCGCTGGGAGAGCAAGACACGGTGGAGGCGCTCTCCCTCGGAAACCGTGACCGCCGCAAGCGCGAGCTCCGAACCCGAGCTGCCGCCGGCAGCTGCCTCCACCTCGACCTGCACGAGGCCGAGCACCCGGTGAAGCGACGGCGCCTGCAGATCGACACCGCGGATGCGATCGAGTGGTATCACGCGGGTCGTATGGCGGAACACGCCTCGCTCGATCACGAGTCGGCCACCTTCGATGCGATACGTGAATCGGCGCCACTCCGCGACGAGCAGCGCCAGCCCTGCCACCGCGGCGACCAGCAAGACGGGAATCGCGAGCCCACCCCTCCACGTCAGGGCGACGACGGCGATCGGAAGGATGCTCTGACCGATGCGCTTGCGGGCGAAGACGAGGATCGCCAGTGGATGCAGCCGGCCGCGCGGCGCGGCCGGAGAGGGCTCGGCGTCGCTCACGTTCCCTCGTCGAGCCCGGCACGGCGCGCCAGCTCCTCGATGAGCGAGTCGGCCACCCGTGGATCGAGCCCTGGGATGTCGGTCCCGCCGTTCGCCGAGGCGGTGCTCACTGCGACCGAGACGAGCCCGAACGCGCGCTCGAGCGGCCCGCGCTTCGTGTCGACCGTCTGCACGCGAGCGTGCGGCACGACCTGCCACTGCCTGAAGAGCCTGCCACGCGCGACGTACAGGCCGAGCTCGGTGATCTCGTACCGGAAGCGGCGATACGCGAGCCGCGGCTGGACGACCGCCAGGACGCCGAACACGAGCCCGACCGCGCTCCCGACGACTGCGACGACCACGGCGGATCGACCTTCGTCGGAGAGCGCCAGCAGGACGGCAAACGCTGTGGTCACAACAATGCAGACAAGCGCCGCGAGCCCCCATTCGAGCGCCCACAGCCGCTGGACGCGCGGGTCGAGCTGAAGCGCAGGATCGCGCAGGATCACGCCGTCAGCCTAGAGAGGAGTGGCTAGGACTCGACCTGAGAGCGCTGCGCCTGCAGGAACTCGAGCAAGTCGGACCGCGTGAGGATGCCCGTCGGGCGGCCGTCCTTCGCGACCACAACTGCGGCGTTCGGCCCGGAGAGCCCCGCATAGACCTCGTCCATGGACGCATCGGCGTCCACCGCAGGCAGCGGCGGCTGCATCGCGACCGCGACGTCCTCGTTCAGCGCGTCGGCGTTTCGGAACACCCGCTCGAGCAGCCCGCGCTCCTGAAGGGAGCCGACGACGTCCGCCAGCGAGTCCACCGGCTCGTTGCGCACGACGGGGAGCTGGGAGATGCCGTAGCGCTGCATGACGTCGATCGCTGCGCCGACCTTCTCGTGCGACCCGATGGTGACGAGCTCCGGGACCTCCTGGTCGATCCTGCGGAACCGAAGTACCTCCTCGACTGCGGGGGGCGGAGTCGTCCGCTCGACGAAGCCGTACTGGATCATCCAGTTGTCGTCGTAGAACTTCGACAGGTACGAGCGGCCGCTGTCCGGAAAGAGCATCAGCACGCGGGCGTCCGTCCCCAGACGCTTCGCGACTTGCACCCCGGCCCACGCGGTCGAGCCGGTGGAGCCGCCCACGAGCAGCCCTTCTTCCCGCGCAAGTCGGCGCGCGACGAGGAACGAGTCGCGGTCGGACACCCGGACCCATTCATCGACGACGGCGGAGTCGAGGGTCGAAGGCCAACGCTCCTTCCCGATGCCCTCGACGAGGTACGGGCCCTGCGGGTGTTGCTCGTCAGCAGTGAACACCGAGCCTTCGGGGTCGACTCCCACGATCAGCACCTCCGGGCGACGCTCCTTGAAGTAGCGGCCGACGCCGGTGATCGTGCCGCCGGTGCCGACGGAGATCACGATCGCATCGACCCGCCCTTCGTCCGTCTGCTCCCAGATCTCTGGCCCTGTCGTCTCGTAGTGCGCCTCGGGATTGGCCGGGTTCGAGTACTGGTCGGGCTTGAACCCGCCAGGGATCTCCTCGGCCAGGCGGTCGGAGACGGAGTAGTAGCTCTCCGGCGAGTCGGGCTCGACGGCAGTCGGCGTGATGACGACCTCGGCCCCGTAGGCGCGAAGCATCGAGATCTTCTCCTGGCTCATCTTGTCGGGCATGACGAAGATGCAGCGGTAGCCGCGGAGCGCCGCGCCGATCGCGAGGCCGACGCCGGTGTTGCCGGAGGTCGGCTCGACGATGGTCCCGCCCGGACGCAGTCGTCCCTCCTGCTCGGCCGCCTCGATCATCGCCATCCCGATGCGGTCCTTCACCGATCCACCCGGGTTCAGGTACTCGAGCTTGGCGAGCAGCTGTCCTGGGACGTCGCGCCCGAGTCGGTCGAGGCGGACTATCGGAGTCCCTCCGACGAGCTCGAGGACGTTCGGGTACTCGCGGCGACTCACGAGCGCCAAACCTAACACCGAGGTCAGGCTGAAGCCTGACCCCGCCCGCGCACCGCGGTCTGGCTTCAGCCAGACCCACGGGTCGTCGTCCTTCTCCGCGGCCCCGTCAATGGCGGAAGTGCCGGCGATGCGTGAACACCATCGCGGCACCTGCCGCTGACACCGCCTCGGTCACCTCGCTGTCCCGCTTCGAGCCGCCGGGCTGGATGATGGCCGCGACACCCGCCTCGAGCGCGATCTGCGGCCCATCCGCGAACGGGAAGAACGCGTCAGAGGCGAGGACCGCGCCGCCGAGGTCGTGGCCGAGCTCGCGCGCGCGTGCGACCGCGATCCGCACTGCGTCGACTCGGCTCGTCTGACCGGCGCCGATCCCGAGCGTCTGCCCGTGCGCCGCGAGCACGATCGCATTCGACGTGACGCGCTTCACGACCCGCCAAGCAAAGAGCAGATCGACGCCATTCCCGCTCCGAGACCCGCCCGCAGACGACCTCCATCCGCGCCCGGTCGGGAGGCTCGGAGTCGCGCTCCTGAACGAGCAGGCCGCCGAGTACGCGCTTGTAGTCCCGCTCGGCGTCGCCTCGAACGCGGCGCTCGGTGTCGTTCAAGATCCTGACCGACGCCTTCCCCGAGAGCGCCTGCATCGCCTGCTCGTCGTATCCCGGTGCGAAGAGCACCTCGATGAACTGCGCGGCGAGTGCCTCGCCGAGGGAGGCGGTGACTGCACGATTGAGCGCGACGACACCACCGTAGGCCGACACCGGGTCGGCAGCGACAGCATTCGCGTACGCCTCGTCGATGGTCTCCGCCACGGCGACACCACAGGGGTTCGCGTGCTTCACGATCACGCACGCTGGGTCCTCGAGCTCGCGCACGAGGAGGCGCGCCGCGGAGAGGTCGTTGAGGTTGTTGAACGAGAGCGGTTTTCCCGCGAGCTGGTCGACGCGCGAGAGGACGTGCCCACGATGGCCGCGCTCGGCGTAGAACGCGGCGCGCTGGTGCGGGTTCTCGCCGTAGGCGAGCTCGAGCACGCGATCGAACGCCGGCACGAACGTCTCGGGGAAGTCGTCCCCTCGCTGGAACCAGCGGGCGATCGCGGACTCGTACGCGGCGCTCGAGGCGAAGGCGAGTCCGGCTAGGCGCCGCCTGGTCTCGAGCGAGACCTTGCCCTTGCGCTCCCGGAGCTCCGCGAGCACGTCGCCGTAGTCCTGCGGTCTGCAGACCGCGACGACGGAGGTGAAGTTCTTCGCCGCCGCCCTCAGCATCGAGGGCCCACCGACATCGATCATCTCGATCACGTCGTCGCCTGCCATGCCTGCGCGATCGGCGACGAGCTCGAACGGGTAGAGGTTCACGCAGACGAGGTCGAACGGCTCGATGCCGTGTGCCTCGAGCTGGGCGACGTCGTCGTCGCGGCTGCGCCGCGCGAGGATTCCGGCATGGACGCGCGGGTGGAGCGTCTTGACGCGCCCGCCGAGCATCTCGGGGAAGCCCGTGAGCTCCTCCACGCGCGTGATGGCGAGCCCGGCGTCGGCGAGCGCGGTCGCCGTGCCTCCGCTCGCGACCAGCTCGAACCCGAGGTCGGCGAGGCCTCGGGCGAAGGGCACCAGGCCGGACTTGTCGTAAACCGAGATCAGCGCGCGCACAGCGTGCGAACGACCTCCGGCAGGAGTCTGTGCTCGACGGCGTGCACGCGCTCGCGCAGCGTCTCGACGGTGTCCCCGGCCACGACGGGCACCGGCTCGCTCGCGATGACCGGCCCCGTGTCGATTCCCGCGTCCACGTAGTGGACGGTCGCGGCGGCCTCGTGAGCACCGGCCTCGAGCAGGTCCTCCAGCGGATGGGCGCCGGGAAACTCGGGGAGCGGCCCGGGATGGACGTTCACCACACGCTCCGGAAAACGCTCCAGGAACGAGGGAGTCAGGAGGTGCATGTACCCCGCGCAGACGACGAGCTCGACATCGTGTGCCTCGAGCCAGTCCGCCATCGCCCCGTCGCGCGCTTCTCGGTCCGGATAGTTCTCGAGCGCGAAGACGTCGGTCGGGACGCCCGCAGCCTCGGCCCGCGCCAGCGCTTTTGCCCGACGCGAGTTGGAGGCGACCGCGGATACGGGGAGGGCAGCGTCGAGCAGTGCCTGCAGGTTCGTCCCCTCCCCGCTGACGAGGACCCCGATCACGCGCGCACGATCGTCCCGATGACTGGGGACTCGCCGGGGTCGGAGGCGACGGCGACGAACCCGACGCCGAGGTTGAACACCCGTCGCAGCTCGTCTTCGTCAACGTGTCGCGCGAGCCATCCGAAAACGGGTGGCCTCGGCCAGGATGACCAGTCGAGCTCCGCGCCGAGCCCGTTCGGGAGGATGCGCGTGAGGTTGCCGAGGATCCCACCACCCGTGACGTGAGCCAGCCCGTGGACGTCCGTCGTCTCCCTCAGGTGCCGCACGTCATCGAGGTAGAGACGGGTCGGCGCGAGCAGGTCCTCTCCGTCGTAATCCTCGAGCTCGAGGATTCGGCGCACGAGCGTGAACCCGTTGGCGTGCACCCCTGCGGACGGCATGCCGACGATTGCGTCTCCGACTTCGATGCGCGAGCCGTCGATCAACCGTTCGCGCTCGACGATCCCCACACACGTGCCGGCGAAGTCGAGCTCGTCGTCCTTGTAGATCCCTGGAAGCTCAGCCGTCTCCCCGCCGACGAGTGCGACTCCCGCGTTGCGGCAAACCTCGGCCGCGCCCTCGACGAGCACTGCGACCTGCTCGAGGTCGATCCTGTTCGCGGCGACGTAGTCGAGCAAGAGGAGCGGATCGGCGCCGCACGTCAGGACGTCGTTGATGCAGTGCGCGGCGAGGTCGGCGCCGCAGTTGCGAAGTGCGCCACGCGCCCGCGCGAGGATCAGCTTGGTGCCGACGGAGTCCGTGGAGGCGGCCAGCAGGCGGGTCTCGTCCAGCGGATGCACCCCCGCGAACGCGCCGAAGCCGGTCGCGCCGGTCGACTCGACCGCTGCGCGGAGGCGCTCGACAACTGAGTTGCCGGTCGTCAACGAGACGCCGGCGCCCGCGTACGTCTGGCGCTCGGCCGACACGGCCCGAGTCTACGTCTCCCGCAGGGTGCCAACCGCGCCTCCCTTGTGGCTCTGAGCCACAGGACATGCCTCGCTCTACAGTGGCGCGGTGGCCGTGTCACTGCTCACGAGCTGGACGCTCGCCCCACTCCAGCTCGCCCCGATCGGCCTGGTCGCGATCGCCTACGCGATGCGCGCGCGGACGCTCGCGCGACGCGGGCAGCCGGTGCCCGGCTGGCGCATGGGGCTCTTCGCGCTCGGGATCGTGCTCCTCGTCGTCGCTGTCGCATCACCGCTCGCTGCAGTCGGCGAGCAGGAGCTCTTCGCTTTCCACATGGCGCAGCACCTCCTGCTCGGCGATCTCGCGCCGCTCTGCCTGCTCGCCGGCCTGACGGGCCCGCTGCTCCGCCCAGTCCTGGCACTCCCGGGAGTCATGCGACTACGCGTTCTGGCGAACCCGTTCGTGGCGCTCCCGCTCTGGGCGACGAATCTCGCTCTCTGGCACATCCCAGCGATCTACGAGGCCGCGGTCGGGTCGAGCGGCGTCCACGCGGTCGAGCACATCGCGTTCTTCTCGGCCGGGATCGTGCTCTGGCTCCCGGTCCTCGAGACGCTCCCGGCGCCGGAGTGGTTCGGCACGGGCGCGAAGCTCGGGTACATCGTCGGCGTCCGGCTGGTCGCGACCGTGATCGGGAACGTCTTCGTCTGGGGCGCCGGGCCGTTCTACGACATCTACGACGACGGGAGCGATTACCTCGGCCTCTCAGCGGAGGGAGACCAGAGCCTCGCCGGCTCGCTGATGATGCTCGAGGGGTCGCTGGTCACGATCGTCGCGATCGCGTGGCTCTTCCTTCGCATGGCGCAGGAGGGCGAGATTCGCCAGGAGCTGCTCGAGCAGGGCCATGACCCACGGACCGTGCGACGGGCGGTCCGCTACCGCCGCTGGCAAGAGCTCACGTAGAGCCGATATCAGGCCGGCGCCGCCTCGAACCTGAGCTTCTCGAGCTTCCGCGGTACGCGGGTCGGGTAGTCGCGGGTGAAGCAGGCGCGGCAGACCGAGTCCTCGGGAAGCGTCGTCGCTGCCTGCATGCCCTCGACGGAGAGGTAGTGGAGAGAGGTCGCGCCGATCAACACCCGCATCTCCTCGACCGAGCGGTGCGCGGCGGGGAGCTCGTCCTCGTCGGGAAAGTCGATCCCGTAGAAGCAAGGGGAAACGACCGGAGGCGAGGAGATACGCACATGCACCTCCGCAGCGCCGGCGGCGAGGAGCATGGCAACGAGCTGGCGCGTGGTGTTCGCGCGGACGATCGTGTCGTCGACGATGACGATGCGCCTCCCCTCGACCTCGTCGAGCGGGTTGAACTTCATCCGGATGCCCTGCTCGCGCATCGCCTGGTCCGGCTGGATGAACGTCCGCGCAACGTAGCGGTTCTTGATGAGCGCCTCGTTGAACGGGATCCCGGACGCCTTCGAGAAGCCGATTGCGGCGGGCGTGCCGGAGTCCGGGACGCCGATGACCAGGTCCGCGTCGACCGGCGCCTCGCGCGCGAGCGTCTCCCCCATGCGCACCCGTGCGCCGTGCACTTCCACTCCGGCGAGCCGCGAGTCCGGCCGCGCGAGGTAGACGTGCTCGAAGATGCAGAGCGCGTTCCGCCCCGCCGGCAGCGCCTGCGCCGCATGCAGGCCGTTCGCGTCGACGCAGACGATCTCGCCCGGACGCACGTCTCGCACGACCTCGGCGCCGATCAGGTCGAGCGCGCACGTCTCGGAGGCGACGACCCAGTCTTCGCCGATCTGGCCGAGCGTGAGCGGGCGGAATCCGAACGGGTCACGGAAGGCGACGAGCGTGTCGTCGACGAGCGCGGTCGCCGAGTAAGCGCCTTCGAGCCGTCGCATCGCATTCGCGACCGCCTCCGGCAGGTCCGCTGGGTCGCGTGCGATGAGTGCCGCGATCACCTCGGAGTCCGAGCCGGAGCCGAGGCGAACGCCGTCCTCGAGGAGCTCCGTGCGCAGCTCCTCGACGTTCACGAGGTTCCCGTTGTGACCGAGGGCGACCGTACGCGCGCGGCCGTGGTGGATGAGCGGCTGCGCGTTCGCCCAGCGATTTGCGCCTGTGGTCGAGTAGCGCGTGTGACCGATCCCGACCTCCCCAGGCAGCGCTTGCAGCTGCTGCTCGTTGAAGACCTGCGCGACGAGCCCCATGTCGCGGACGACGGTGAGCCGTCCGCCGTCGGAGACAGCGATCCCCGCGGACTCCTGACCGCGGTGCTGGAGCGCGAAGAGCCCGAAATAGGCAAGACGCGAGACATCACGCTCCACCGACCGGATGCCGAAGAGGCCACACACGTCAGCGTCCTCCCGTCGGGTCAGACCCCCCGGGGTCTGACCCCGGCGTCTCCCAGGCACCTCGCAGGTGCGCCAGCTCCACTCCCAACAGGGTATCGCCCCCGGCGATGCCGATGCCACGCACCGGCACTCCGAGCTCCGCGCCGAGCGCGCGAACGTCGTCCCGCACCTCCGACGCACACGCGAGCACGGCGCGTCCGCCGACCTCACCGAAGAGCGTGAGCGGGTCGTCGTCGAGGGTGAGCTGCGCGCCGCAGCCGGAGAAGAGCGCCGCTTCGGCGAGAGACACTGCGAGACCGCCTTCGGCCGAGTCGTGGACGAGCGAGCAGCGCGGAGCGACCCGCCACAGGAACGAGACGAGCCGTGCCTCAGCCGCGAGATCGAGCGGGTGGGGCGTGCCGCCGACCTCTCCGTACAACGCCTGGAGCTCGGAGCCGGCGAGCGAGAGTGGCGACGCCTCGGCGACGAGCAGCGAATCGCCGTCGCGCCAGCCCTTCGGGAGGAGCCTCACGTCGGGCACGAGGCCGACCGCTCCGACGACCGGAGTCGGGTGGATGGCGCGGCCGTTCGTCTCGTTGTAGAGCGAGACGTTCCCGGAGACGATCGGGAGCCCGAGGGCGTCGCAGGCGGCCGCGAGGCCGTGAATCGCCTCGGTCAACTCCCACCCGATCCTCGGGCTTCTCCGGGTTCCCGAAGTTGAGACAGTCGGTGAAACCGAGCGGCTCGCCGCCGACGCAGGCGACGTTGCGGGCGGCTTCGAGGATCGCGAGCGCGCCTCCGATGTAGGGATCGAGCGCAGCGATCCGTCCCTGACCGTCGAGCGACAGGGCGAGCCCGCGCAGTGACGGGCGGAGGCGGAGAACCGCCGCATCGAGCCCGGGGCGTCGCACGGTCCGTGAGCCCACGAGCTGGTCGAAGCGGCGAAACACGAACTCCCGGCTGCGCAGGTTCGGCGACGCGAGCAGCGCGGGAAGGGCGTCGGCCACGCGTGGCACCGAGATCTCCGGGGTCTGCGCCGGAGCGCGCCGCTCGGATGGGACCTCGTAGCGCGGGCACTCGTCCGTCAGAAGGCGCGCCGGAATCTCTCCCACGAGCTCGTCGTGCCAGAACGCCCGAAGCTCGCCGCTCCCCGTCACCTCCCCGACCACCGCATGCCCGAGCTCCCACCGATCGAGAATCTCCTCCACCGCGGCGACCATCTGAGGCCGCACGATCGCGACCATCCGCTCCTGGCTCTCGGAGATCATCACCTCCCACGGCTCCATGCCCTCCTCCCGTTGCGGAACCCGGTCCAGATGCACGTCGATGCCGTACTCGGCGGCCATCTCGGAGAGCGCCGACGCGATCCCGGCCGCGCCGCAGTCCTGCAGGGACTCGACGAGCCCCACCTGCACGAGCTCGACCGAGGCCTCGATCAGCTTCTTCCCCGTAAAAGGGTCTCCGATCTGGACGGAGGGTCGCTTCTCGGCCGAGGTCTCGTCCAGCTCCTGGCTCGCGAGCACCGAAGCGCCCCCGATCCCGTCCCGTCCGGTCGTCGCGCCGTAGAGAACGACGAGCTGGCCGCTTCCGGTCGCCTTCGCGCGCAAGACGCGGTCGACCGGGAGCAGCCCGACGCACATCGCGTTCACGAGGCAGTTGTCGCGGTACGCCTCGTCGAAGACCGCCTCGCCACCGACGGTCGGAACGCCCACCGAGTTGCCGTAGGCGCCGATCCCGCCGACGGCGCGCGAGAACGCGTGACCCGGCTCGGCGAAGCGCAGGCCGTCGAGCAGCGCGATCGGGCGCGCACCCATCGCGATGATGTCCCTGAGAATCCCGCCGACCCCCGTCGCGGCGCCCTGGAACGGCTCCACCGCCGAGGGATGGTTGTGGCTTTCCACCTTGAACGCGACCGCGAGCCCGTCCCCGAGGTCGAGGACGCCGGCATTCTCGCCCGGCCCCTGCAAGACGCGCTCGCCGGTGCTCGGGAGCCGCTTCAGGAGAAGCGCCGAGTGCTTGTACCCGCAGTGCTCCGACCAGAGCAACGAGAACACCGCGAGCTCGAAGTCGTTCGGGTCGCGGCCGAGGAGGGAGCAGATGCGCTCGTGCTCCCCGTCGGTGAGGCCGAGGGCGCGATGGAGCGGCTGTTGCGCCACGCTGCTCAGAGGCTCGCAGTCTAGATGGGCGTCTCGACGGCGCTCGGGGGCCACTGCGTAGCCTGGAAACGTGAACCGCTACTGGCCGCTGCTGCTCCTGCTCGCGGCGATCTGGGGCGCCTCGTTCGCGTGCATCAAGCTCGCCGTCGAGGACATCGAGCCTGCGCCGATGATGGCGATCCGGTGTCTCGCGGCCGGGCTCGTCCTGCTCGGATACCTGGGGCTCACCTCTGGAGGACGTAACGCCCTCGCCGAGCTGAGGCGCTATTGGCGTCCGGCGCTGGTGCTCGGAACGCTGAACGCCGCCGTTCCCTTCTGGCTCGTGGCGTGGGGGGAGACGCACATCGACTCGAGCGTCGCGGGGATCGCGCAAGCGACCGTGCCCATCTTCACGTTCCTGCTCGCTGCGCGCTTCTTGCCGCACGAGCCCGTCGGAACGACCCGCGTCGCCGGGGTCGCGGTCGGGTTCCTCGGTGTGGCCGTGCTCGCCGGATTCCATCCCGACCGCGGTTGGCTCGCGCTCTTCGGCACCCTGGCCATCGTCCTCTCATCGTTGTCCTACGCCTCAGCCGGCGTGTACGGGCAGCACCGCGTGCGAACCGTGCCCGGTCCCGTGCTCGCAACGGGATCGATGCTCGCCGGCGGACTCATCCTTCTGCCTATTGCGCTCTTCCAGGTGCCGAACCACGCCCCGGACACCGCCGCGATCCTCTCCGTCCTCGTGTTAACCCTGTTGGGAACGGCATTCGCGCAGCTGATCCTGTTCCACATGCTTCGAGAGTTCGGGTCGCGCCGGCTTTCCGTTGTCACGTACCTGATCCCCGCCTTCGCGGTGCTCTGGGGCGCACTTCTGCTCGACGAGCCCGTCACGGTCGCAGCCCTCGGGGGGCTGGCCTTGATCCTGGTCGGTGTCGCTCTCGCCTCCGGCGAGCGACTGCTTCGCTCGCGGACTCGCGTGCAGGAGGAGCCCGCATGAACGTCTCCATCAGGCGCGCCACGACGAGCGACGTGGACTTCCTCGTGGGCCTCGTCACGCACGAGGAGGTCGAGCCGTTCCTGGCCGCGGTCGGGTCCAAGGAGCGGAGCGAGATCCTCGCCGACGTCGAGCGGTCGGAGCGCGAGCCCGAGGCCTTCGGCATGTTCGTCATCGAGGTGGACGCTGCGCGCGCCGGGACGATGCGGTTCGAGCTCACGAACCGCCGGAGCAGGATCGCCCAGCTGGGAGGGCTCGCCGTGCACCCGGACTTCCGCGGAGGCAAGGTGGCCGACCAAGCCGCGCGCATGTTCCAGCGCTTCCTCTTCGACGAGCTCGGCATCCATCGCCTGCAGATGGAGATCTACGGCTTCAACGAACGCGCGATGGCGCATGCCGAGCGGGCGGGATTCGTGCGCGAGGGCGTGCGCAGAAAGGCGTACTGGCGAAACGAGCAGTGGGTGGACGGCGTGCTCTACGGGCTGGTGGCAGAGGATCTGTCGGACGAGTCGCCGTTGGTCCCGTTCGACGCCGACTGAGCCACGATCAGCGCGGCGCGGATCCAGCGGTCGTCCGGCCACGCTTGCAGCCCCCGATCGCCGGAGCGATAGATGCGATCGCCCAGCGTGAAGTCGGTGGAGTCCATCATCCCGGGCTCCACGTCGAGCCCGTCGACCCGGACGCTCGGGGAGCCGAGGAAGCGGCGTTTCTTCGCCTGCGCCTCGCTCGTCATGTCGATCTCCTCGAGCGCGATCGAGATGCCCATCTCGGCGGCGACGCGTTCGACGACGATCACGGCCATCGCGCGGTTGTCGCAGTCCTTGCGAGCGAGTATCTGCACGCGCACCGGGTGCGCGGTGTCTGTCGTCATCGGCTTCTCGCCACCCTCCCCAGGTGAGCCCAGAGCGTTTCTTCCCCTAGCTGACGCTACCCCCGTTCAAGGGAACTGCAATCCCTCGAACGAGGGATGATCCCCCATTCGAGGGATAGTCGCTACGGGACGGCGCCAGCCGGATCGCGCAGAAAATCTAGGATCCAGCAATGGCCGACTTCCTGCACACGATGGTCCGCATCACCGATCCGGAGAAGAGCCGCGCCTTCTACGAGGCGCTCGGGTTCCGCTTCAGCCGCGACATGGACATCGTCCGTGAGGGCGAGCTCGAGGCCACCAACTACTTCTTCTCGATCGGCGACCAGGAGAACGTCCTGGAGCTCACCTACAACCACGACGGCCGTGCGTACGAACTCGGCACGGCGTATGGTCACATCGCCATCGGGGTCGACGACCTCGACGGCACACTCGGAGCGCTGAAGGACACGCACGGGATCGAGCCCGAGCGGCCGCCGTATCAGGTGAGCGCAGGCGGCTCCCGGATCTGCTTCGTCCGCGATCCCGACGACTATCGCATCGAGCTCATCGAGCGGCGACGCTAGCTCGGATCAGATCGGCCGCGCGCTCGGCGATCATCACCGTCGGCCAATTCGTGTGCCCGCTCGGCAGGCGCGGCATCACCGACGCGTCGACGACGCGCAGGCTGGCGATGCCCCGCACGCGGAGCTCGGGGTCGACGACGGCGAGCGAATCCGTCCCCATGCGACAGGTCGCGATCGGGTGGTACAGCGTCTGCGATGTCGCGCGGATGTGCGCGACGAGAGCGTCGTCCGACTGGGCCTGCTTGCCCGGGAGGAGCTCGGCGGAGACGAACCCCGCGAGCGGCTCCTGCGCGATGATCCGGCGGGCGAGCCGCAGGCCCTGGAGGAGCGTCTGCACGTCCTCGCCCCGAGGGTCGGTGAGGTAGCGCGGGTCGATCGCGGGCGGGTCGAGCGGGTCCGACGAGCGGAGCTCGACGGTGCCCGAGCTCTTCGGTCGAAGGAGCACGGCGGCCAGGGTCAGCCCGTCCTCGGTCGGCTGCTTCAGACCCTCCTCCTCGAACAGGACCGGGGCGAACACGAGCTCGAGGTCGGGCGCGGCGAGCTGCGGGCGTGTCCGCACGAAGGCCGCCGCTTCTCCGACGTTCGACGTGAGCGGGCCACGACCGCGCAACACCCAGGTGGCGAGGTTTCGCAGGGACTCGGCGGAGGCGAGCGTGTCGACGCCATGCGTATGCGCGAAGAGGCCGCCTGCCAGGTGATCGAGCAGGTTCGCACCCACGCCGGTCAGCTCGAGGACGAGCGGGACACCCGCTCGCTCGAGCGGTTCCCGCGGTCCGACGCCCGAGAGCTGGAGGAGGTGTGGAGTTCCGATCGCTCCCGCGCAGAGGATCACCTCGCGCTCGGCGAGCGCCTCCTCGGCGTCGCCCGTCTCGCCGTGGAGGCGATAGGCCACTCCTCGAGCCCGTCCGCCCTCGACGACGACGCGAGTGACGAGAGCCTCCGTGACGACGGTCAGATTCGGCCGGCGGCGGGCAGGTCGCAGGTAACCGTCGGCAACGCTGAACCGCCGCCCGCGCCGCTGCGAGACCGGAACGAGCCGCACGCCGCCGTTGTCGGCGCCGTTCAGGTCGTCGCTCGCGGGAATCCCGCACGCCTGCGCGGCGTGGACGAACGCTTCGGTGAGGACGTTCGGGTCACGCTGCTCCGCCAGCGGAAACGGGCCATCGGCACTCCGCCGAAACGCAGGCTCCGCGGTCGCCCACGACCAACCGGGGCATCCGTCCGCCTCCCACGCGTAGTCGGAGGGATGGCCGCGGAGGACCATCATCGCGTTCATCGCCGCGGTTCCGCCGAGCGCCCGACCCCTGGGAAACACGACCTCCCGCCCGTCGAGCGCCGCCTGCGGAACGGTGGAGTCGCCCCAATCGAGCGTCGTTCGGAAGAGCTTCGAGAAGGCGGCGGGGATCTTGGTCTCGAGCTTCCTCGAGCGCGGGCCGGCCTCGATCAGGAGGACGGAGAGGTCCGGGTTCTCGGTGAGACGCGAGGCGAGAACGCAGCCGGCGGTTCCCGCCCCCACGATCACGATGTCGTGCACGGCGCGAGGATACGGCGCGGCCGTTGTTGCAGTTTTCTGACGAAGACGTTTCCCCTCTGTGACCCGGTGCCGCCTAGGCTCGACGCATATGGCGACCGCGCAGCTGAAAGCGCAGACCGCGGCGACTCCGTGGGGGGTGGCAGGGATCCTCGAGGAGGTCACGGTTCCCCAGCGGGCGGGTGACAAGCGCTTCTCCGTCGTCGTCCAGCTTCTCGAGACGCGAAGCGGCGAGCGCCTGATCCGCTTCGCGTACACGACAACGGGATCGGCGAAACGAGGTCCCGTCACGATGCGGGCGCGCGACCTCGAGCGGCTGCGGGCGGCGCTCGAGCGTGCGCCCGTGCTCGGGGAAGCGCTCGGGCTCTAGGCCGCCACGTCTCTCCTAGGCAGCGGCGAGTACGTGCGTGGTCGCGGCATCGACGAGCGCCCCGAGCAGAAGTCCCCCGTCCGCGGATCCCAGGAGCGGGTCGACTGCATGCTCGGGATGGGGCATGAGGCCGAGCACGTTGCCAGCCTCGTTGACGACCCCTGCGACGTTCCCGAGCGAGCCGTTCACGTCCGTCGTGTAGCGGAGGACGAGCTGCCCGCGAGCGGCGAGCTGGACGAACTGGCCTTCGTCCGCATGCCATGCGCCTTCGCCGTGCTTCACGGGAAGGATGAGCTCCTGACCGGGCTGACACCGGCGTGTGAACACGCTGTCCGTGGCCTCGACGCGCACCACGGTGTCCTCGCAGACGAACTCGAGCTGCGTATTGGGCAGGAGAGCCCCCGGAAGCAGCTTGGCCTCGCACAAGATCTGAAACCCGTTACAGATCCCGAGCACGGGGCCTCCCGCAGCGGCAAATCGGCGGACCGCATCCATCACGGGGGCGACGCTCGCGATCGCGCCGCACCGCAAGTAGTCGCCGTACGAGAAACCGCCCGGGAGCACGACTGCTCCGGTCCCTTCGGGTAGCTCCTCCTCGTCGTGCCAGACCAGAACCGGGACCGCGCCCAACGCCCCGAGCGCCCAGGCGGCGTCTCGGTCGTCGTTGGAGCCGGGGAACTGGAGGACGGCGACGACGGGACGGTCGGTCACGAGCCGGGGAATTCGATGTCGACGCTCTCGATCAACGGATTCGCGAGGAGCTCGGAGCACATCCGCTCGACCTGCTGCCGGGCGAACGCCGGATCCACGGCGTCGAGCTCGACGTCGATCACGCGCCCGACGCGCACGCTTCCGACCTCGAAGCCGAGCTTCCGCAACGAGCCCTGAACCGCCTCGCCCTGCGGGTCGAGGATCCCATCCTTCGGTCGCACGAGGACCGTGGCCTTCATCCGAGGATCACGTCCGGATCCGCGAGGTATGTGTCGAACGAGATTCCCGTGAGCCGCTCGAACGCCTCGACGTACCGCGCGCGCGTGCCGGCCACGACGTCCGCGGGAAGATCCGGCCCGGGCGGCGTCTTGTCCCAGCCGGTCGTCTCGCACCAATCCCGCGCGAACTGCTTGTCGAACGATGGTTGCGACGTCCCCGGCTCGTATCCGTCGAGCGGCCAGAAGCGGGACGAGTCCGGCGTCAGCGCCTCGTCTCCGAGGACGAGAGCGCCATCAGGCGCGAGACCGAGCTCGAACTTCGTGTCGGCGAGGATGATCCCGCGCGCCTCGGCATGCGCAGACGCGAACTCGTACAGCGCAAGCGAAGCCTCCTTCGCCTTGCGATAGACGTCCGGCCCGCACAGCTCCGCCGCCTTGCCCTCGTCGATGTTCTCGTCGTGCCCTTCGTCTGCCTTGGTCGCGGGAGTGAAGATCGGCGCGGGGAGTCGATCGGAGTCGCGAAGGCCCTCGGGAAGGACATGCCCGCAGACCGTTCCTGTCGCCTGGTAGTCGCGCCAGCCGGAGCCGGTGAGATAGCCGCGCACCACGCACTCGATGGGAAGCATCTCGAGCCTGCGGCACACCATTGTCCGACCGTCGGGCCGGAGCTCGAGCAAGTGGTTGGTGACGATCTCGGTCGTACGCGCGAACCAGAACGCCGACAGCCCCGTCAAGACGCGTCCCTTGTCGGGGATCGGCGTCGGCAGGATCACGTCGAACGTCGAGATACGGTCGCTCGCGACGAGCATGATCCGGCCCTCATCGAGCGCGTAGATCTCCCGCACCTTGCCGCTGGCCACATGGACTGCCTCAGACATGAACCTCCTCGCTCCTCGTAGCGTGAAGCCGACGGAAGACGACGTCGGCGTGACGTGTGAAAGCGGTCAGGTCGAACACCTCGTCGAGGTTCACACGCGCCGCGATCTCGGCATCGCTGCGCACGAGATTGCGGAAGTCGAGACCCTCGTCCCAGGTACGCATGGCGTGTCGCTGGACCGCGCGGTACGCGGTGTCGCGATCGAGCCCCGACTCGACGAGAGCCAGGAGCAACCGCTGACTGAAAAAGAGACCTCCCGTCGCCTCGAGGTTCGAGCGCATCCGCTCCGGGCGGACGACGAGACCGTCCATGAGCCAGCTGAAGCGGTCGAGCATGTAGTCCACCGCGAGAAACGCGTCCGGGAGGATCACCCGCTCTGCGGACGAGTGCGAGATGTCCCGCTCGTGCCAGAGCGCAACGTTCTCGAGCCCGACGAGCGCATATCCGCGCACGAGGCGCGCGATTCCGCAGATGCGCTCCGCAACGATCGGGTTTCGCTTGTGGGGCATCGCGGAGGATCCCTTTTGGCCAGACGCAAAGGGCTCTTCGACTTCCCGCACCTCGGTTCGTGCGAGGTGGCGAATCTCGAGCGCGAAGCGCTCCAGCGAGGAGGCGACGAGTGCGAGCACCGAGAGCAGCTCGGCGTGACGGTCCCGCTGCAGGATCTGCGTCGAGCTCGGCGCCGGCTCGAGCCCCAGCTTCTCGCAGGCGATGCGCTCGACCTCGGGCGGAGTTGCCGAGTACGTGCCGACTGCTCCGCTGAGCTTTCCGACACGCATGCCGTCGAGGGCGTTCTCGACCCGGCGGCGGTCGCGGGCGAGCTGGAACGCCCACCCCACGAGCTTCAGCCCGAAGGTGGTCGGCTCAGCGTGCACGCCGTGTGTCCTCCCGATTGTCGTCGTGTCGCGATGTTCCTCCGCGCGCTCGGCAACCGCAGTGAATGCGCGGTCGACACCCTCCAGAACGAGCCGGCCTGCGTCGTGCACCACGACCGCAAGCGCGGTGTCGAGTACGTCCGAGGACGTGAGGCCGTAGTGGAACCAGCGACCCTCGGCACCGAGGTCCGAGGTGACGGCGTCGACGAAAGCCGCGACGTCGTGGTTCGTCGTCCGCTCGAGATCCGCGACCCGCTCCGGTGTCGGCGTGGTCACCCGGGCCCGAATCGCGCTCACGGTCGCCTGCGGGATCGTGCCCACCTGCGCCCATCCATCCAACGCCGCAAGCTCGACAGCCAGCCACGCCTCGAGCTTCGCCTCCTCGGACCAGATGCGCGCCATCGCAGGCCTCGAGTAGCGCGGAATCACCGATCCGATTCTAGCCCGCGCTCGAACCCGTCCAACTGTTCACTTCTAGGCACGAAGGCGTACCCCCTCCGTGCGCAGTGCCCCATTAGGCTAGAAAGCGGGTGGAGGCGCGGGGTGGCCCCAGGGACGCGGCGCTAAACGGAGCCAAGCGAGAGCGTCATCCCGTCCGCTGCCGCCCGCGCGATGTCCTCTCGGCGGCGAGCGCCGTCGAACTCGATCCGATCCGCAGCGTCGTACGCGGCCGCCCGCGCAGCAGCGATCGTCTCGCCCAGCCCGGTCACTCCCAGCACTCGGCCTCCGTTCGTCACCAACCGGTCGCCGTGAAGAGCGGTGCCGGCGTGGAAGACGAGAGCACCCCCGGCTTCCGCATCGTCCACCCCTGCGATCGGAGAGCCGCGGTCGAAGCCCGCCGGGTAATCCCCTGCAGCGAGCACCACGGTCACCGCGGCGCCTGGAGCAGCCTCGAGCGTCACACCCGACAGCTCGCCGGTTGCCGCCGCCGCGAGCGCCTCGAGAAGATCGCCCTCGAGCAGGGGCAGTATCGACTGCGTCTCCGGATCGCCGAAGCGGCAGTTGAACTCGAGCACACGCGGCCCGTCCCCAGTGAGCATGAGCCCGGCGAAGAGGGCTCCGACGAACGGCGTCCCGCGACTCTGGAGCTCCGTGAGCACCGGCCGGTGGACGAGCTCCACGAGATCCGCGACGGCTTCCTCGCCCAACCCCGGAATCGGAGCGTACGAGCCCATGCCTCCGGTGTTTGCTCCCTCGTCTCCGTCGTACGCCCGCTTGAAGTCCTGAGCGGGGACGAGCGCGACGGCATCGGAGCCGTCGCACAACGCGAAGAGCGAGACCTCCGGCCCTTCGAGCAGCTCCTCCACGACCACTCCGCCCCCGAATGAGGCCATTGCTCTCAGCGCAACGTCGAGCTCGGCTTGCGACCGGCAGACGTGCACGCCCTTCCCGGCGGCGAGACCGTCAGCCTTCACCACACACGGCGGTCGGGCGACGGCAAGCTGCGCCGCAGTCGGAACGTCCGCGGCGGCCATGACGTCCTTGGCGAATGCCTTCGAGCCCTCGATCGCGGCCGCGGCGGCGCTCGGTCCGAACACCGCGATCCCTCCGCGCCGGAGCACGTCCGCCAAACCCGCGACGAGTGGCGCCTCGGGCCCGACGACGACGACGTCGACCTCGAGGGCATGAGCAAGGGCGAGCAAGCTCTCGGAGTCCTCCGCACGCACCGGATGGCACTCACACAGACGGGCGATTCCGGGACTCCCGGGAGCGGCGTGGAGCTCGGTCAGGGATGGAGCCTGCGCGAGCTTCCACACGAGCGCGTGTTCACGCCCCCCCGAGCCGACGACGAGAGCACGCATCGGGCGAGTCTAGGCACCCGATCGGAGCGCCCGGCGGATAGTGTCCGGAGATGGATCACGCGACATTTCAGCGCTGGCTGGACGATTACATCGAGGCCTGGAAGACGTATGACGCGGCCGCGATCGGGGCGCTGTTCAGCGAAGACGCTCGCTATCGCTATCACCCGTGGGACGAGGGGGACGACGTCCTCGAAGGACGTGCGGCTATCGTCGCGAGCTGGCTCGGCGATCAGGACGAGCCGGGCTCGTGGACAGCCGAGTACCACCCGTGGGCGATCGACGGTGAGCGAGCAGTCGCCACTGGCGTTTCGCGCTATTTCGGAGGCGACGGGACGACCGTGGAGAAGGAGTTTCACAACGTCTTCCTCTGCCGCTTCGACGATGCGAGCCTCTGTCATGAGTTCACGGAGCTGTTTCTGCTGAGGAAACGCTCGTAATCGACTCAAACGAGCGAGAGCACGTGCTCGCGGGCTGCACCCGTCCCGACGAGCGTGACCGGAATCCCGAGAGCGCGCTCCACGAACGAGACGTAGCTCTGCGCCGCGGGAGGCAGGCTCTCGCCGATCTCCTCCTGCCAGCCGGAGAGCGTCTCGAACACCGGACGGCAGTGATGAAAGTCACTCTGATGCGAGGGGAACTCCTCCGTCTCCTCGCCGTCGGGCAGGAGATACCGAGCGCAGATCGGAAGCTCCGCGAACCCGGATAGGACGTCGAGCTTGGTAAGTGCCAGAGACGTGATGCCGTTCACCCGCACCGCGAAGCGAAGCGCGACGAGGTCGAGCCACCCGCAACGCCTCTCTCGGCCGGTCACGGTCCCGAACTCCTTGCCGATCTCGCGCACGCGCTCGTTCGCCGGCCCGTCGATCTCGCTCGGGAACGGCCCCTCCCCGACCCGGGTGACGTAGGCCTTCGCCACGCCGACGACCTCGTCGATCCGGTTCGGGCCGATACCGAAGCTCACCGCGGCGCCGGCCGCGATCGGGCTGGACGACGTCACGAACGGATAGGTGCCGTGATCCAGGTCGAGCAGCGTCCCCTGAGCTCCTTCGAACAACACGCGCTCGCCGGAGCGAAGTGCGCGATCCACGAGGAGCGACGTGTCAGAGACGTAGGGCGCGAGCCGCTCTGCAAAGCGGAGCTGCTCGGCGACCACGGCTTCCACGTCCTGCGGGGCGAGCTCGTACACCCGCTCGAGCCAGACGTTCTTCTCCGCCACCGCGAGCTCGAGCTTCTGGCGCAGGATCTTCGAGTCCAGGAGGTCCTGGACACGGATCCCGATCCGCGTCGCCTTGTCCGCATAGGCAGGGCCGATCCCCCGCCTGGTCGTTCCGATCTGTAGGCGGCCGAGCCGGCGCTCGCGCGCGCCGTCGAGCGCAACGTGCCAGGGCATGACGAGGTGCGCGTTTCCCGACACGAAGAGCAGGCCATTTGTGCGATGACCGCGCGCCTCGAGGTCGTCGAGCTCGGCGACCAGCACCGCGGGGTCGACGACGCAGCCGGCACCGATCGCGCTCCGCTTGCCGGCGATGATCCCCGACGGGATCTGCCGGATCTTGTAGGTCTCGCCCGCGACCACGATCGTGTGTCCGGCGTTCGGCCCGCCCTGGTAGCGGCAGACGAGATCGGAGTCCTGAGCCAGCAGGTCGACGATCTTCCCCTTTCCTTCGTCTCCCCACTGCGCGCCGACGATGACCGTTGCGGGCACGTGGCCCAGTCTTGCACCCAACGAGGTCAGGCCGCGATCTCGCTCCCTCCCACGGACGTCGCGTCGACCGTCGAAACCGCGGGCAGGCCCTGCCCTGCGCACGGCGAATCGGCTCCGGCCCTGGCCCCGCGGAAACGATCCGCGGCACCCCCGATGCTCCGCACTCTTGCGATGAGGGGCAGCGCAAAGGCAGTTGCGACGCCGCCGGCCACGAACGCGCCGCCGACCGAGCGCGCCTCCCCGAGCGCGCCGAGCCCGACCTGACCTCCGACGCCGCCGGCGTTGGAGACCATGGAGTCGAAGGAGACGACCGTCGCGCGTCGTTCGCTCGGCACCAGCTGGTGGAAGTAGGCCTGGCGAACCGGAGTCATGAGCCCGTATCCAGCCATCATCGTGAGGAGCGCGACGAGCGCGAGCCAGAAGGATCCCGCGAGCCCGAGGACGATCGCGGACGCCGTCTGGACGGCGCCGGCGATGAGCATGAGGGTCGTCCGCCGCGCGCAGTAGCGGGAGACGACGTCGACGATCTCATTTCCGGCGATCGTCGCAAGAGCGACCCCGGCGGCGACGAGCCCGACGACCCACACGTCATCGCTTTCGAGCAGCTCGAGCAGGTACGGCTGCGAGGCGTAGAAGGCCCACATGAGAAAGCCCCCTTCGAGAAACCCGACGAGCATCAGCAGGCGGAGAGGCCGTTGGGCCCAGCCGAACTCGACGCCGGCCCTCGCATTGCGCGCAATCTCGCCCGGGAGCTCCGCTGCGGTAACGCGACGCGGCGTGAAGCCGAGATCGTGCATGAGGGCGTAGGCAACGGCGAACACGAGCACGAGCAGGACCGCCCGCACCACATACGGAAGCGAGAGGTCGATCTGACCGAGGAGGCCTCCCCCAATCGTGCCGACCAGCATGGCCGAGCCGGTGACCTGCTGGCCTCGCGCGAAGACGCGATCGAGGAGCCCCGCGGTGGCCGGTCTCCGCCAGCGCGTCGACCAGCCATGCCTCCATCGCGCCCGAGTAGAAGGTGAACCCGAGCCCCATGAAGACGGAGACGACGGAGAACGCGACGACCCCGGCGCCCATCTCCGCCAGCGCGACGTAGAGGAGCGTCGTCGCGCCGAGCACCGTGACCGAGAGGAGGAAGGAGATACGCCGACCCAGCGTGTCGGCGACGACGCCCGTCGGGATCTCGAAGACGACCATCCCGGCGGAGAAGGCGGCGTTCGCGACGAAGACCTCGAAGAAGCTGAGCCCCGCGTCGAGGAGAAAGAGCGTATTGACGCCCCAGATCGCCGCGGCCGCGAGGGTGTAGAGCCCAGCGAGCAGGTAGTAGCCGAGGAGGACCTTGCGGCTCGCGTCGCTCGGAGGATGCGCGGCGGCCACGCCGCCACACTAGTAATCCGCGTTCGCTACGCGGCCGGCGCGAGGTGGCTGAACTTGGCGAACCGGCGCCGGAACGAGAGCCTCACCGTCCCCGTGGGGCCGTTTCGGTTCTTCGCCAGGATCACCTCCGCTATGCCCTGGTGCTCGGACTCCTCGCCCATGTAGTACTCGTCTCGATAGACGAAGAAGACGAGGTCCGCATCCTGCTCCAGGCTGCCGGAATCGCGGAGATCGGAGAGCACCGGTCGACGATCGTTCTTCGGCCGCTGCTCGACTGCCCGTGAGAGCTGTGACATCGCCAGTATCGGGACGTCGAGGTCGCGTGCGAGCACTTTCAGTGCGCGGGAGATCTGTGAGACCTCCTGCACACGATTCTCGTAGGTGCCACCCGAGGCCATCAACTGCAGGTAGTCGACGACGATGAGCCCGAGGTTGGGCTCCCGAGACTTCAGTCGTCGCGCCTTCGAGCGAAGCTCCATCATCGTGATCGAGCCGGTGTCGTCGATCCAGATCGGTGCCTTGGTCAGACGGCCGCACGCGGCGGTCAGGCGCGGCCAGTCCTCGGGGCTCAACTGGCCGGTGCGCAGCCGCTGGGACTCGATCTGACCCTCGCTGCACATCATCCTCTGCGTGACCTCGGCCTTCGACATCTCGAGCGTGAACAAGCCCACCGGCTTCTCCTCTCGCACGCCGAGATTTGCAGCGATGCACAGCCCGAGGGCCGATTTCCCCATCGACGGCCGCGCCGCGAGGATCACGAGGTTGCCAGGTTGGAAGCCCGACGTCAGCAGGTCGAGCTCGCGAAAGCCGGTCGGGGTCCCAGTGACGTCGGCGCCCATCTCCACGAGCTGGGAGATCCGCTCGAAGCTCTCCTTGAGCAGCACGTCGATGTGGGAGAAGTCGCTGGCGATCCGCTCCTGGCCCAGCTCGAACACCATCTGCTCGGCCCGGTCGACGAGATCGGAAACCTCTCCCGGGCGTTCCTGGCCGAGTCGCGTGATCTCCTGACCCGCGCGGACGAGCGCACGCAGCGTGCTCATCTCCTTGACGATGCGCGCGTAGTGCTCGACGTTCGAGGTCGACGGGACGAGCGCAGCGAGCTCGGCAACCTTCGATTGGCCGCCGACCGCGTCGAGCTCTCCTCGTTCGTCGAGCTCGTTCGAGAGCGTGATCGCATCGACCGGCTCGCCCTTGGCCCACAGCGCCAGAGAGGCTCGGTACACCTTGCTGTGGCTCTCGCGGTAGAAGTCCGACGCGTCGAGGATCTCGCTGACGGTCCCGACCGCGGTCGGCGAGAGCAGCATCGCGCCCAGCACCGACTCCTCGGCCTCGAGGTTCTGCGGAGGGACGATCGCGCTCATCCGCTCCGCCGCCGCTGTCGGGGCTCCTGCCATCGGTGCGGGAGTCAAGCCGTCGGAGACGACGGCGTCCACTTTGCTCCCGACCGTGGCGTGGCGGGCCTTTTGCAGGAAGAAGGGAACATATGTTCCCATCTTATCCCCGGTGCCGGACGGGCCGTCAACAGGCGTGCCCGAGTTGTCCAGCCGGAAACAGCCGCTGTAAGCGAGAAGTTCCGGTATCGCTCAACAGGCTTGTGGAAAGCCTGTTCAGAACTTTACTCGTCGTGCTCCGAAAGAGACTCGGACACGCCTGACTGCTCCTCGTCGGATTCGGTCAACTCTGGCGCGGCCTCATCGGGCTCGAGCTCGGGCTCGTCCTCGGCGATCACCTCGGCGACCGCGGATTCCGCCTGAGCGTGCTCAGCCTCCGCGGCAGCGGCGGCCTCGGCCTCGGCGGCTTCGAGAGCCACGAGCTCCTCTTCGGGAGGAAGCTCCCCGCCCTCCGGGACGACCAGCGTTTTCACCTCGACCTGCACGTCCTCGAAGAGCGTGATCGGGATCGCGTAGCGACCGATCCGCTTGATCGGGTCGATGTCCACCTTTCGCCGGTCGATCCGAATCTTCCGCGTGCGCCAGATCTCGTCCGCGACATCAGTGGGCGTGACGGAGCCGAACAGTGAACCGGTGGGTCCCGACTTGACCTCGAAGCGGAGAACCGTCTTCCCGAGCACCTCGGCGATCTCCTCCGCCTGCTCAGTGCTTCGTGCCTCGTTCTTCGCACGTTGGGCCTCAACTCGCTCGAGCTCGGTCACGCGGGCCGGCGTCGCCACCTCGGCCAGGCGGCGCGGCAGGAGGTAGTTGCGGGCGTACCCGCGCGCGACGTCGACGACGTCCCCGCGCAGCCCGAGCTTCTCGACGTCCTGGAGCAGGATGAGCTGCATCGCTACTGGGAGACGTACGGCAGGAGCGCCATCTCTCGCGCGCGCTTCACGGCGGCCGCGACCTGGAGCTGATGCCGCCGGCACGCGCCGGTGATGCGCCGCGAGCGGATCTTCCCCTTCTCCGAGATGTAGCGTCGGAGCTGGGCGATGTTCTTGTAGTCGACTTCCGCGACCTTGTCCCGGCAAAGGTGGCAGCTCTTGCGCCTGCCGGGCGCCATGGTCGGCCCGGTGCGCCTGCGTTGAGTCGGTTTCTTGCCTGCCATCAGAACGGAATGTCGTCGTCAGCGGGTGAGGGCGGGAAGTCGTCTCCGGCGCCGGCAGTGGCTCCGGCCGGGACGTACGCGGGGGCTCCTTCGCCGTCCGAGCGTCCGCCCAGGAACTGCACGCTGTCGGCGACGACCTCGACTGCCTGACGCTTGTTGCCGTCCTGCGCCTCCCACTCGCGCCACTCGAGGCGCCCGTCGATCGCGACCGGCCTGCCCTTCGCGAGGTACTGCGCGCAGTTCTCTCCCTGCTGGCCCCACACGGTGATGTCGAAGTAGTTCGGCTTGTCGGTCCACTGTCCACTCTCGTCCTTGCGCCGCGTGTTGACCGCAAGGCGGAGCGAGCACACAGCGGTTCCGGACGGCGTGTGCCTGAGCTCCGGGTCGCGCGTGAGATTGCCGACGAGTACGACGCGATTGATGCTGGCTGCCATGTCCTATTCCTCCTCTTCCTCGATCTGCTCCTCGACGGGCTCCTCGGCCGGCTCGTTGCCATGGCCGTCGGCGGGGGCTGCGACCTCTGCATCCTCGCGGGTCGGAGCGCTCGCCGCTACGGGCCGTGCGGGACTCCCCTCGATGCGACGTGTCGCCATGTGGCGAAGGACGCCGTCGTCGATGCGGAGCACCCGGGAGATCTCGTCCAGCGTCCCTGCCTCGCAGGTGAACTGCAGCAGGTGGTAGACGCCCTCCCCCTTGTGGTCGATCTCGAAGGCGAGCTTGCGCCGCCCCCAGACGTCGTGTACGTCCCACGAGCCGCCGGCCTTCTCGACCAGATCGCGCGCGCGGGTGACGACCTCACCCTGGCGACCCTCTTCGAGGTCGGGGTCGAGCAGCAGCAGAATCTCGTACTCGGTCACAGGTTCCCGCGTCTCCTTCCTTCGGTCTGAGTCGGCCTCGCCGGTTCCGACACCGCCGGGAACGGGCGGGCGGATGCGAGGCAGGAAGCCGGGCGATGGTAGCAGCCGGGGCGAGGCTCGCCCTCGTGCTGCTTCTGCGCAGATCGCACGGCAATTCCCTGAAAGCCTCCGCTTGCGGCGGCTGCCCCTCCACCTCGCGAACCCCTCTGCCGCCCGCGGTACCATCGATCGATGCGCAGACGCCTGACCTGGCTGCTCGTCACTCTCGGCATCGTGGCGCTCGTACGGCGCCTCCGCCGGAAGCCCGAGGCCGGGCTCGAGACGACGGAGACAGAGGACCCGGCAGATGAGCTCCGGCGCAAGCTCGCGGATTCGCGCGCGGACGAGGAGATGTCGCCGCCCGAGCCACCGGAGGCCACGGTCGAGGAGCGGCGTGGCGACGTGCACGAGCAGGGCCGCGCTGCGCTCGACGAGATGCGCGATTCCGAGAGCTGATCCGAGACGTGGCCGACCCGTCCGAGACGACACAGGTCTCCATGGAGCCGCGGGAGCCCGAGACGAACGAGCTGCTCGGAGCGATTCGATCGCTGTCCGCACAGGTGGGCGGGCTCCAGTCGGAGTTGCACGCACTCCGCGCGCAGGTGCGCCCTTTGCCCGACGCGCCCGACGCTCCCGGGTGGGACGAGAGCACTCCCGCGCGGCGTGAGAGCTCGCCGTGGGTGCGTTCGCTCGACCGGCCGGGGCCGAGACGCCCGGCGGTCCCTCGTCTCCTGATCGAGATCGTCTTTCTCGTCGCCGTCGCGCTCGCCGCCGCGATCGCGGAGCTCGACCCCGTCGTGATCGTGCTACTCATGGCAGCTGCTTGGGTGCTGGTCGCAGTCGCCGAATGGATCGCGGCTCAGTCTGCAGTGCGCCATGCGCAGGTCCTGGAGGCGCCACTTGCCGGAGCGGGCACCTACTTCCCAGAGGACCCCTCGTGGTTCGGCCCACCTGTCGAGCGCACGGTCGTCGAGGCCGGCGACGGCACCGAAAGCACGCACACCAGGCTGCCTCCGCCGTCCGACGACGACGAGTAACTATGCGCGTGCAACGCGGAGGCGCAGCGGCCGCGAAGCGGATCGTCGCCACGGCGTTCCTCGCGTGCGCGTTCGTAGTCGCTGGCGTCTCTGGGGCGATCGAGCCCCAGGCGCATTCGGCCGGTCCGCGGACGATGCTCGACCTGGGGGACTCGCTGAGCGTCGGGACCGACCCGTACCTCCGTCCCCACCTGCGCTCGTACCGCATCCAGCGCCACTACGACGTCGGGCTGCACGCATACGACGCCGCGACGATCGTCGCAGGGATGGAACCGACGTTGCCTTCGGTATTGGTCGTCAGCGCAGGAACGAACGACGATCCGCGGATCGTCTCCACGTTCGAGCGGGCCGTCGCGACCGTCCTCTCGGCCGCAGGGCGGGCTCGCTGCGTCGTGTGGCCGACGATCGCCCGCCCACCTGCCGTCGGAACGACTTACCGCGGGTTCAACCGAGCGCTCGTCCGCGCTGCGACGCACCATCCGAACCTCGTCCTTGTCGGTTGGGCGTGGCGTGTCCGGCTGCATCCGCGCTGGCTCGCAGCGGACGGCGTGCACGTCAGCGCGGAGGGCTACCGCGCGCGGGCCTCGGCGATCGCGGACGCGGTCACGACGCGCTGCGACTGACGGTGCTGGGAAGCCGCGAAACTCGCGTGCGGAAACCGGTGCCGCCTGTGGAACGATCGTCACGTTCCTTCGACGTTTCGTTCTTCACGGCCATCGGAGTCTGACACGGGTGCTCTTTCCGACCGCCACGTTCGCGATCTTCTTCATGCTCGTCCTGCCGCTCTCGTGGCTTCTGATGCCGCGGGGCGAGCGGTGGCGGCCGTTCATCATCTTGGCGAGCTACGTCTTCTACAGCGCGTGGGATTGGCGCTTCGTCTTCTTGCTCGCCGCGTCCACGGTCTGGAACCAGCTCTTCGCCCAAGCGATCCATCGACGGAGCGACCGCCGCACGCGAAAGCTGCTGGTCGCCGCAGCCGTAGCGGGAAACGTGGCGCTGCTCGGCTACTTCAAGTACTTCGACTTCTTCCTCACCTCGACGAACAATCTCTTTGCGTTCGTCGGGATCGACGTGCCGCTCGAGGCGCGCTCGATCATCCTTCCGGTCGGGATCTCCTTCTTCACGTTCATGGGGATCAGCTACGTGGTCGACGTCTACCGGCGCGACTTCGAGCCGGTCGGGCTCGGCAAGTTCGCGGCCTACCTGTCGTTCTTCCCACACCTCGTCGCCGGCCCGATCGTCCGTCCAGGCGAGCTGATCCCACAGCTCGAAAGCCCACGCGACCCGCGCTACGTCGACACCGCCCGCGCCTTCTTCCTGATCGGAACAGGCCTCTTCATGAAGGTGGTCATCGCGAACTACCTGGCGGCCAACATCGTCGACCAGGTCTTCGGAGCGCCGAACCAGCACTCCTCGCTCGAGGTGCTCGTCGGCATCTACGCCTACGCCGTCCAGATCTACGCGGACTTCTTCGGATACACGAACATCGCGATCGGGATCGCGCTTCTGCTCGGCTTTCGCTTCCCGCAGAACTTCGACGCGCCGTACGCAGCGGTCTCGATCCAGGACTTCTGGCGCCGCTGGCACATGACCCTCTCCCGCTGGCTCCGGGACTACGTCTACATCCCGTTCGGAGGGAACCGCGGCGGCCGGCTCTTCACGTACCGGAACCTGATGCTGACCATGCTGATCGGCGGCCTCTGGCATGGCGCCGGCTGGACGTTCGTCGCGTGGGGAGCGATCCACGGGGCCGCCCTCGTCGGCGAGCGCTGGTGGCGTGATCGGCCCGCCTACGTGGAGCGGCCCTCGACAGCGTGGCGGAGAACCTGGCAGCGCGTCGTCACGTTCCAGGTCGTCTGCTTCGCCTGGATCTTCTTCCGCTCCGACTCGTTCTCGGACGCCTGGGACCTCATCGTCCGCCTGTTCACCGCGTGGGGCGAGCCCTCCGAGCTCGTCACGGGCGGCGTACTCGCTCGCGATCGCCGTCGGGATCGGCTCGCAGTACCTGCCCGCGGCGCCTGCCGCTCGCGCTGATGGCTCGCTTCTCCCGGCTCCCGATACCGGCGCAGGCAATCGTGCTCTCGGTCGCGCTGCTCGGCGTCCACGCCATGGGGCCAGAGGGCGTGGCGCCTTTCATCTACTTCCAGTTCTGAGATGCGCCAGCGAGACGACGACATCCGCGAAGGCGAATCGGAGAGGACGGGCGCCGCCTCCACTCGGCCGGGTCGGCGATCGTCGTCGCGCTCTTCGCACTCCTCGTCGGTGTGCTCCTCAACGCCCCAGGGCTGCACAAGTCCGCGACGATCCAGCCCGAGGGTTGGAAGCGCGACCTCGCGCTCGCGCTCACCGAGCCGCTCACGACCGTGAGCGAGGCGCTCCTCCTCGACCAGCCGCGGCGGGGCCTGAAGGCAGCGCTCGGACGCTCGGAGGACGACGAGATCGACACCGGGATCGCGGTCCCGAATCCCCCTCCGGGCGAGACGCCCACAAGCCCGACCAAGCCCCCACCGCGCGAGAAGTTCACGCCGCAGCGCCCGCTCAAGCTTTGGATCGCGGGTGACTCGCTCGTCGTCGTCCCCGGCCAGTCGATCCTGCGCGCCGTCGGCGACAGGCGGGCGATCGAGCCGATCGGCGATGTCGACGGGCGGATCGCGAGCGGGCTCGAGCGCCCCGACGTCTTCAACTGGTTCGACCACCTCTCCGAGGTCATGCGGAAGGAGAAGCCTCGTGCAGTCGTCCTCATGTTCGGCGGCAACGACGACCACGGGTTCATGACGGGGCTCCCCGAAGGCAGGGAAGTGGGCGCGTTCGGGAGCCCGAGCTGGACGGCGGAGTACCGTCGTCGCGTCGGCGGCGATCATGGACTCCGTCACCCGGAGCGGGGCATTCCTCATCTGGATCGGCCTCCCGATCACGGACGACGCCGACCAGACGAGCCGCTTCGACGCGATCAACGCGATCGTGCAGCCTGAGGCCGCGAAACGTCCGGGACGCGTCTCCTACCTCGACACGTACTTCTTCTTCGCCGGGACGACGGCGGCTACGCGCAGTTCGTGGAGACCGACTCCGGCCGGCTCGTCCAGATGCGCGCGGACGACGGCGTCCACTTCGAGCGCGCCGCTGGTGACCTGATCGCACGCCAGATCCTGCGGCGCCTGAACCAGCGTTTCGACCTCACCAGCTGGCGCCGCTAGCCTGCGCGGCGGAGCGGCATGGGCCCGGTGGCCCAGCTGGTCTTCAAAACCAGTGCGGTCGTGTAGCCCACGGCTCGGTCGGTTCGACTCCGGCGCCGCTCCGCCACATTCGAGGAAAACGCCGTAGAATTCGAGCCGGCCGTTGGAGGTTTCGGTTCGGCGAGAGTCTCGGGTGAAGGGGGGCGAGTCCTGTGGGCACACGTATCGAAGGGCTTCTGTCCACGCGAACGGTGGTCATCAGGTTCCCGGCCGGGAATTCGGAGTACTGGCTCACCGATCAGGTCTTTGCGGCGGGCGACCCGCTGCGCCGAAGCGACGGGGAGTGGATCGTCGCCGACGTTCTCGGAGCCGATCGCACTGACGGCTACGAAGCGATCATCTTGCGCGACGCGTAGTAGCCCTCTCGCACGACCCTTTGTGGTTGCATCGCAATGACCGTGAATGTTCCGAAGGAAGCGGAGAGGCTGTTCGCCGCCGCGCCGGACGAGTTCGTGGCGGAACGCGACCAGCTCGCACGAAAGCTGCGCGACGAGGACCGGCCGGAAGAGGCAGCGGCGGTCGCCGCCCTCCGGAAGCCCTCCGCCGTCGTCTTCGCGGTCAATCGCGCTGCGCGTGACCGGCCGCAGGCCGCCCGCGACGCGGCGAAGGCCGCTCTGAGCGTGAAGAAGACACAGGTCGGAAACCAGCCGGACGCGTTCAGGGGCGCTCTCGCCGACCTGGACACGGCGCTCGACCTCCTCGCAGAGGTGGCCGTCGCGCACGTAGCTCCTCGGGGAAAACCGCCGACCGACGCGATGCGCCGGCGCGTTCGCGATCTGCTGCGAAGCGCCGTCGCCGACGACGACGCCCGGGACGCGCTCGCGCGCGGGGCTTTGACGGAAGAGCGCGAGGCGGTCGGATTCTCGTCGTTCGCCGGCATGGCGCCGTCGCCGTCGAAGAAGCGCACCGAAAAGTCCTCGGGACCGACCCCGGCGGAGCAACAGGAACAGCGACGACGCGAGCGGGAGAACGCTCTCCGCGAGGAGCTGAAGGACGCCGAAGAGCGCCTGCAGGCTGCCGAGAAGGCATTCCGCAAAGCCGAGCGCGAGCGAACGTCCGCGGAGCGGGCGGTCGCGTCGATCGAGTCGAAACTCGAGCGCCGCGATTGAGCTCTCGCTCCGGCGGCTCTAGCGCGCGCGTGTCTTCGGCTTGCTGCGCCGCCCCGAACGCCGAGCCTTCGAGCGGCCGTTTCTCGCGCCCTTGGCAGCGTCGACGCTCGCCCGCAGCGCTTCCAGGAGGTCGGGCTGTGCTTCCTGCTTCTGCCGGACCGGGGCGTGGACCTCCTCGCCGCGGCTCTTCTGCTTCACGATCTTCAACAGGCGTTTGCGGTACTTGTCCTCGTACTTCGAGTGGTCGAAGCGGGACGTGAAGCGGTCGATCAACGTCTGCGCCATCTCGAGCTCCTTCTTGTCCACCTTCGAGCTCCGCTTCGGCGCAATGCCCTTCGCCGGCCGGATCTCGTCCGCGAAGTACATGGCCTCGAGCATGATCAGCCCGTCGCGCACGCGCAGGCAGCCGAGCTGCTGCTTCTGGTGGAAGACATACTCGACGATCGCCGAGAGCCCCGACTCCTCCATGGCGCGCAGCAGAAGCAGGTAGACCTTCTCCGCCCCGTTCGCCGGTCCCAGGTAGTAGCTCCGCTGGAAGACGATCGGGTCGATCTCGTCGCGCTGGACGAAGTCGAGGACCTGGATCGTGCGGTAACCCTCCTCCTCCGCCGCCTCGAAGTCCTCGTCCTCGAGGTACACGAGCTTGCCGTCCGAGACCTCGTACGCCTTGACGATCTCGTCCGCAGGAACCTCCTTCCCCTCCTTCTTGCAGACCTTTTCGTAGCCGATCCGCGAGCCGTCCTTCTCGTGGACGAGATGAAGCTCGAGGTCGTGCTCGTCGATCGCGCTGTACATCCGCACGGGAGCGTTGACGAGGCCGAAAGAGATGCTTCCGGACCAGATTGCGCGTGGCATGCCGTGCGCTTACCCGTCCCCGCAAGTGCGGAAACGGCAGCTATCGGCCAGGCGGAGGGTGACTCTCGCGGCGGTCGAGGTACACGCGGTAAAGGGCGATCGCCCACCAGAGCCACGCGATGAGCGCGAAGAACGCCGCTGCAACCACTATTGCCTGGACGGTGCCGAAGACGAGGTCCGTCACCAGGTAGATGACGCCCGTGAGGGCGATCGAGGTGGCGACCGAGCCGGCAATGGCCTCGCGGTTTCCCTTGGTCATCAGGTATTCCTTGTCGCCCGCGCGGAACCGGACTCGGTGATGCGCGGAGGGCGCGAGGAAGAAGACGAGCGCAGCCGCCGTCGACAGCAGGGTGATGTAGTAGACGTAGCGCTGGGTGTCCGTGAGGTCGGCGAACTGGCGCGTGAACCGGATCGCGAGGAGGAATCCGAGGAGAACTTGCGCTCCCGGGATCAACGCCCGCAACTCCTGGATCAGCTCACCGTGCTCGCGCTCGAGCCGCTGCTTCAGGGTCTCCTCCTGCTCCTCCTGCTCGACGCGTTCCTGGGCCTGCTCGGCGTCAGCCATCGCTTCCTCGGTGGTCGGGCCACTCGCTCCGCTCTGCCAGAGCGCGGCATGTCGGAGCGCCCATGAAGTACTCCGGAGGCGCGAAGCGCCGCGTGAACGTCAGCGCGAGGTTTCGCGCACGCAGCGCCTGCGCCTCGCTGAAACCGAGCCGAAGCGCGCCCCAGCGAACCGCGTCGTTCGCGAAGCAGGTGGTGATGCGCTCGTTCCCGACGCGCTGTCGATGGAGGGCTTCGTGCAGGAGGATCGCGTACGCCCCGGCCGTGTACACCGTGTGCCGCCCTCTCAGGAACGCGCGCACGTTGGTGCACGTCCCGTTTCGCAGGTACAGGTCGGGGCCACGGATGTAGTACGCCACGACACGACCGGCGGGAAGCCCGAAGATGTTCAGGAACGCCTCCTCGAACGCCTGCTTGTCGCGGTAGCACCTGACGTAGACGCGCTCCACGTCTGCTCTCGAGAAAGGACGCCCGTCGTTGACGGCCTGCACGAGCGTCGCGCGAGCGACATCACCGAGCTCGCGGTCGTACGCGAAAGGGGGCGCCGCGTGGGCGGTACCGGTCAGCGCCGCGCAAGCGATCACTGCGAGGGCGAGGAGCGCCTTCACGCCCGATGAGGGTAGCCGCGCCAGACTAGGCTCTCGCTCGTGGTTACCTCGATCGCAATCGCTCCCGAAGAGCACCGAGCGCGCTGCGACGCCCTGCTCGAGCGGCTGCGCGGCGACGAGCTCTCGGGCGTCGTGCTCTTCGATCCCTATTACGTCCTGTACTACGCGGGGTTCGCCTTCGCCCCAACCGAGCGCCCGATCGCGTTCGTCCTCGGAGCCGACGGGACTCGCGCCCTCGTCGTCCCGCGCCTCGAAGTGGAGCATGCCGAGGCCAAGGCGATGTTCGACCGCGTCGAGCACTACCTCGAGTATCCGGGCGATCCCCGGTCGGAGGAGGCGATCGAGAAGACCCTCTCCGCCTTGGGCCTTACGGGGAAGATCGGCGCCGACCAGGACGGCTATCCCTGGATCCTCGGCTACCGCGGCCCGACCCTTTCCGAGCTCTCCGGCGCGACGGTCGTTCGGATCGTCGAGCAGATCGAGGAGCAGATGGCGATCAAGTCCGAAGCCGAGGTCGCGCTGATCCGCGAGAGCGTGCGCTGGGGGAACCTCGCCCATCGTCTCCTCCAGCGCTACACGCGCCCGGGCGTCACCGAGACCGAGGTCGCGCAGCGCGCATCGAACGAAGCCACGTTCGCCATGCTCGACGCGATCGGTGAGATCTACCGCGCTCAGAGCTTCTTCATGAGCGGAGCGCACGCGGGGTATCGCGGGCAGATCGGGCGCAACTCCGCCATCCCGCACGCGCTCGCCGGGAACATCGTCTTCCAGAAGGGCGACGTCCTGGTCACCGGCGCGAGCGCACCGATCTGGGGCTACCTCTCGGAGCTCGAACGGACGATGGTGATCGGCGAGCCCACGCCGGAGCAGGAGCGACTGTTCGGGCACATGAAAGCCGTCCAGGACGTCGCCTTCGAGGCGATCAAGCCGGGCGCGCGTTGCTCCGACGTCGACATGGCCGTCCGGGGCTACTTCGCGCAGCAGGACCTCTTCGCCCACTGGCGCCATCACACGGGCCATGCGATCGGGCTCCGCTACCACGAAGGCCCGTTCCTCGATTCGGGCGACCACACCGAGATCCGGCCGGGGATGGTGTTCACGGTGGAGCCCGGCCTCTACGCGCCCGAGCTCGGCGGCTTCCGCCACTCGGACACCGTCCTCGTCACGGAGGACGGGATCGAGATCCTGACGTACTACCCGCGCGACCTCGCCAGCCTGATCATTCCCGCCTAGCAGCGGTACGCTTGGTCGAGAAGCGGACGCGAGCGGAGGTTCGGAGATGAACGCAGCGGTTACGACCGAGTTGAAGCTGATCGGCCACTGGATCGGCGGGCAGCGCGTGAAGGGCTCATCGGGCCGGAAGGGACCCGTGTACAACCCGGCAACGGGCGAGCAGACCGGCGAGGTCGACTTCGCAAGCGCGGAGGAGATCGACCGTGCCGTCGCAACCGCGAGGGAAGCGTTCGGCGACTGGCGCACCTGGTCGCTCTCGAAACGCTCGGAGCTCTTCTTCCGCATCTACGACCTCTTCGACGAGCACCGCGAGGATCTCGCGAAGCTCCTCACCGCGGAGCACGGGAAGGTGCTGTCCGACGCCCTCGGGGAGGTGCAGCGCGGGATCGAGGTGATCGAATACGTCTGCGGTATCCCGACCCTGCTCAAGGGCGCGTACTCGGAGCAGGCGTCGACCGGAGTCGACGTCTACTCGATCCGCCAGCCGCTCGGCGTCACGGCAGGGATCACGCCGTTCAACTTCCCGGCGATGGTGCCCATGTGGATGTGGGCGCCGGCTATCGCGTGCGGGAACACGTTCGTCTTGAAGCCATCCGAGAAGGACCCGTCCGCGTCACTCCTCACCGCCGAGCTGCTCAAGGAAGCCGGGCTCCCGAACGGCGTCTTCAACGTCGTCCAGGGCGACAAGGTCGCGGTCGACGCCCTCCTCGAGCACCCCGACATCGCGTCGATCAGCTTCGTCGGCTCGACTCCGATCGCGCGCTACGTCTACGAGACCGGGACGAAAGCCGGGAAGCGCGTCCAGGCGCTCGGCGGCGCGAAGAACCACATGATCGTCCTCCCCGATGCCGACATCGACATGGCCGCCGACGCCGCCGTGAGCGCCGGTTACGGCTCGGCGGGAGAACGCTGCATGGCGATCTCGGTCGTCGTCGCGGTTGGCGACGCAGCCGATCCGCTGGTCGGCGCGATCGAGCAGCGGTTGCCAAAGGTCAAGGTCGGGGACGGGATGGATCCGCGCTCGGAGATGGGGCCGCTCGTCACGCGCGAGCACCGGGACAAGGTCGCGTCCTACCTCGACTCCGGACCGGAGCAGGGTGCGACGATCGTCGCCGACGGCCGCGAGACGGCGCCGAACGGGGACGGCTTCTTCCTGGGCGTGTCGCTTCTCGACAACGTCACGCCCGAGATGGACGCGTACCGCGACGAGATCTTCGGGCCGGTGCTCTCGGTCGTACGAGTGCCGACCTACGACGAGGCCCTTCGCCTCGTGAACGAGAACCCGTACGGCAACGGCGTCGCGATCTTCACGCGGGACGGCGGCGTCGCCCGGCAGTTCCAGTTCGACGTCAACGTCGGGATGGTCGGGGTGAACGTGCCGATCCCCGTGCCGGTCGCGTACTACTCGTTCGGCGGCTGGAAGAGCTCGCTCTTCGGCGACCGCCACATCTACGGGCCGGAAGGGATCGACTTCTACACGCGGACGAAGGCGGTCACGAGCCGCTGGCCCGACCCCAAGACCAGCAAGGTCGACCTCGGCTTCCCGCAGACCCGGTAGTCGAGCTCCCCGTGGCGTACATCCGGCTGATCGACGAGGACGACGCCGAGGGCGAGCTGCGCGAGGACTACGACGCCGCCGTCGAGCGAGCGGGGAAGGTCTTCAACATCGTGAAAGCGATGAGCCTGCGACCGCGCGTGCTCCGCGCGTCGATGGCTTCTCTACCGGGAAATCATGTTCGGCGAGTCCGGGCTCTCACGACAGGAGCGCGAACTGCTCGCGACCGTCGCGTCCGCCGAGCAGAGCTGCCACTACTGAACGCAGGCGCACGCCGACGACCTCCGTGCCGAGGGCGCCACAGCCGAGCTCGTCGAACATGCCGCGCACGACTACCGGCACGGCGGACCTCTCAGCCGCGCGAGCGGGCCCTCTGCGACTTCGCGGTGAAGCTCACGCATCTCGCGGCGGAGGTCGATCAGGCCGACATCGACGCGCTGCGCGCTGAGGGCCTCGACGACGCCGCGGTCTCGGACGCGATCCAGGTCGTGTCGTACTTCAACTACGTCACGCGGGTCGCCGACGGCGTCGGGATCGAAGGCGAGCCCGAATGGTCGTCTGTCTAGCGGAGCGCGTCAGTGGTAGTGGGCGCGCTCAGCAGGGCGACGGCAGCAACGGCAAGCACGAGGCGCACGCTCTCCGAGTGAACAATCAGCGGGACGGGGAAGTCAGGCTCTCTGCGCCGCGCGGCGTAGTACGCGCTTGTCGCCGACGCGGCGCGTGACTCCGTCCTGGTCGAGCCGCTCGAGCAGGAGCTGCGCGTCGCGCCGGCCGATTCCGAGGAGGTCGCGAAAGCGGCCGAGGGTGATCTCTCCTACCGTCGTGACCTCGGCGACGAGCGCCTCCCGCGCGCGCTCGAATGGCTCTCTCCCGATCATGTGGTCCGGTCCCAGCCGCACCAGCTCGCCGTTCGTTTCCAGGAAGCGCGCCAGCCCGTCGTCCTCGACCTTCGTCGCCCGCAACCCGGCGGCGGCGAGCTCACTCGACAGGCGCTCGGCTTCCGCGGTGCGCGTCCCGATCGACGGGACCGCGCCGGGAAGATAGAGCTTGGCGCCGCGTCGCTCGAATGGGAGCAGCGCGAGCACGTCGGCGGCCCACGGATCGGCCGGCACCGGTATACCGGGATCGATCGGATCTGCCGCCTCGATCGCCGTCCGTAGCTCGTGCTCGAGCCCGTCGAGCCAGTCACGCGAGAAGACCCACGGCCCCGCACGCTCGACGCCCGAAGGCTCGTCGTCCAGGACGAACCTGAGTGAATCGACATGAACGGGCTCGCGGATCGTTGCCGCCACCGCCCCGCTCTCGACGAGTGCAATCCGCTCGGCGTCGCGGTGGCGCGGTGGCGCCGGATCGACGATGCGCCCACCTCCGAGCGTCGTTCCGGCCCGCAGGATGACTCGGTCGCCACGTGCAGCGACGACTGGCTCTGCGAGCCGGAGCTGCGCCCAGCGCTCTCCCGTTCGGACGACGCGCGCGGGAGCATGCGCCGTTCCAACGTGAACGTGAACGCGCGCGCCGTCTCGGATCGGCTCGAGCTCGTCGAGCACGACATCGAGGCGGTACGTGACCGGATAGCCGTCGCGCTCCACGAGCGCGTCGCCGCGCAGCACCGCGGAGCGCTCGACGCCGGGCAAACTCACTGCGACCCGCTGCCCGGCGTCTGCCCGCTCGACGTCGCGATCGTGGACCTGAACGCTGCGCACGCGCACCGCCTTCCCGGAAGGCTGGAGAACGAGATCGTCGCCGGCGCCGACCGTTCCCGACCAGAGCGTCCCCGTCAGGACCGTCCCGATCCCACGCAGGGTGAAGGAGCGATCCACGTAGAGCCGGGTAGGCCCCGCCGCCCTCACCTGGTCGACTCCGTCCGCCGCACGCGCGAGCGCCGCGCGAAGTTCGTCGATTCCGGCGCCGGTGCGCGCGCTCACCGCCACGACCTCGGAGCCCGGAACGAGCTCCTTCGAGACTTCGAGCGCGAGCTCGAGCGTCTCCTCGTCCACCGCGTCAGCCTTGGTGACCGCGACGACGCCCTGCTCGAGGCCGAGCAGGCGGAGGATCGCGAGATGCTCGTAGGTCTGAGGACGAGGGCCTTCACCCGCGTCGACGACGAGGAGGAAGAGGTCGATGCCGGTCGCTCCGGCGACCATCGTTCGCACGAACCGCTCGTGCCCGGGGACATCCACCACCGAGAGCCGGCGTCCGTCCGGGAGCTCGAGTGGCGCGTACCCGAGGTCGATCGAGATCCCCCGGCGCTGTTCCTCCGGCAACCGGTCCGTGTCCTTGCCGGTCAGCGCCCGCACGAGCCACGTCTTTCCGTGGTCGATGTGCCCCGCGGTGCCTACGGTCAGCGGCGTGACAGACCCTTTCGCGCTCTGGCCGACGCCACGGCGACGGCGACCTCGTCGATCTCGTCCTCGGAGAGAGTGCGGCAGTCGAGGAGTGTGCGGCCGTCGCGGACGACCCCGATCACCGGCGGCTCGCCCAGACGGAGCGGCTCGGCGAGGCTCTCTTCGACTGCACAGGCTGCGCTCGGCAGCTCGGCGAGCGGCAGCGCCCCGCCGCCCACGCGCGCGACGCTCTCCTCGATGTCACCGCCGACGAGCGACACGAGCCGCTCCGCCCGAGCACGAACCTTCTCGACCGGCTCGTGGAGCATCCGGAGCACAGGAATCCGATCTCGGGTCGCCGGATCGAGTGCGACGGAGAGCGTTCCCTCGAGCGCAGCGAGAGTGAGCTTGTCGGCGCGCAGCGCGCGCTGAAGCGGGTGGCGGCGAAGGCGCTCCACCAGCTCCGCTCGCCCGACGACGATCCCCGCCTGCGGTCCGCCGAGGAGCTTGTCTCCCGAGAAGCAGACGACATCCGCCCCCGCACGGAGGCTCTCGCGCGGCGTCGGCTCGTCGCCAACCGCGGCGAGCGCGCCTGAGCCGAGGTCGTCGACGAGAGGGAGGCCGAGCTTGCTTCGCGACCCGGCCCAGCTCCTCGAGACCCGGGCGCTCGGTGAAGCCGACGACCCGGAAGTTCGACTGGTGCACCCTGAGCAGCAGCGCCGTCTCCGGTCCGATTGCCCGCTCGTAGTCGCCGGCGCGAGTCCGGTTCGTCGTTCCGACCTCGACGAGCCGCGCTCCCGAACGCGCGAGCACGTCCGGGATACGAAACCCGTCGCCGATCTCGATGAGCTCCCCGCGCGAGACGACGACCTCACGGCCTTCCGCGAGGGCGGCGAGCGCGAGCAGCACCGCGGCCGCGTTGTTGTTGACCACGAGCGCGGCCTCCGCGCCCGTGAGGCGCTCGAGCAGCGATCCGAGATGATCCTGGCGCGAGCCGCGCTCGCCCGACTCGAGGTCGTACTCGAGGTTCGAGTATCCCGCCCCCACTTCCGCGACACGCTCGAGAGCAGCTTCGGCGAGCGGCGCGCGCCCGAGGTTGGTGTGCACGAGGACGCCGGTGGCGTTCAGCACTCGCCGCAGCGAAGGCCGTCGCGCTCGGGCGAGCTCCTCGAGGACCGAGTCGACCAGCGGCTCGGGCTCGCGGCCCGCCCTGATCTCCTCGCGCGCACGCTCCAACGCCGACCGCGCTACGTCGACCGCGAGCTCGTGCGGCGCGTCCACAAGGCGCTCGTCCGCGAGCAGCCTGTCGATCGAGGGCAGGTCGCGCAGGGAACGCGGGCCGGGCATGGCGCCAGTGTCGCCGGACGGCTCCTACGCCGCAAGCGTGGGCAGCAGCTCGCGAACGAGCGCGGTCAGCCGGGGCTCGGCTTCCGCGCCGACTGCGAGCACTTCGCTGTGATCGAGCTCCTCCGACCCAACGCCTGCGGCCATGTTCGTGACGACCGAGATTCCGAGGCACCGGATCCCCATGTGCCGCGCGGCGATCACTTCGGGGACTGTCGACATCCCGACGAGGTTCCCGCCGACAGCGCGCATCAGCCGAATCTCGGCGGGCGTCTCGAACTGCGGCCCGAGCCACGCCGCGTACACGCCCTCCCCTAGCTCGAGCCCGAGCCGCGCGGCCGTTTCACGCGCGATCCGCCGAAGCTCAGGGTCGTACGCCTCGCCCATGTCCGGGAAGCGTGGCCCGAGCGCATCGTCGTTCGCCCCGACGAGAGGCGATGTCCCCATGAGATTCACGTGGTCGGAGATGAGCACGAGCATCCCGGGCCGGTACGACTCGTCGATCGCCCCAGCCGCATTCGTCACCACGAGTGTCCTTACGCCGAGCCGGCCGAGCACGCGCACGCCAAAGACTGCGCGGTCGGCAGCGAACCCTTCGTAGAGATGCGCCCGGCCCCGCATGACTGCAACAGGCACTCCGTCCACTGTGCCGACCACGAGCACACCCGCGTGTCCGACCGCCGTCGAGACGGGCCATCCGGGAATTCGGTCGTAGGGGATCTCAACGCCGTCCTCCACCGCATCCGCAAGCCCACCGAGGCCGCTGCCCAGCACGACTCCGACGGCAGGAACGAGATCGGTCTCCTGCCTAACCGCCGCAAGTGCGTCCTCGAGCGTCAGGCCGAGCCCTCCTCGAGGCGAATCTTGTAACGCGAGACGATCAGCTCGACGATCTCCTTCGTGTCGTCGGTGAGGAACAGGAGGTCGATGTCCTCGGGCGAGATCAGATCGTCCTCGAGCATCTCCTTGTGCATCCACTCCATCAGCTCGGCCCAGTAGTCGGAGTCGAACAGCACCACCGGGAAGTTCTCGATCTTCCCCGTCTGGATGAGCGTCAGCGCCTCCCAGAGCTCGTCCTGCGTGCCGAAGCCGCCCGGGAAGATCACGAATCCCTCGGCCGCCTTCACGAACATGACCTTGCGCGAGTAGAAGTGCCGAAACATCAGCCCGATGTCGCACCACGCGTTCAGTCCCTGCTCGTGGGGCAGTTCGATGTTGAAGCCAACCGAGAGCCCGCCCGCCTCCTGGCAGCCACGGTTCGCCGCCTCCATCACGCCGGGGCCGCCACCCGTCACCACGGCGAAGCCCGCTTCGGCGAACGCGCGGCCCGTCTCCCGGGCACTCTCGTACGTCGGAGTGCCTTCGAGAACGCGCGCCGAGCCGAAGATCGAGACCGCCGGGCGGTCGATCTTCGCCACCGCCTGGAACCCGGCGAGGAACTCGGACGCGATCAGCGAGATGTCGCCGGCAAGCGTCTCCTGGCTCGCCCGCAGAACACGGCGATCGAGCTCGGGCCTCTGTGTCACTAGAGGTCGCGCTCGACGTAGGTCGCAGACATGGCGATCGCGAGCACCGCGGCCAAGCCGAGATAGACGACGCCGACCGTCGCTCGCTGCCACGTCGGCAGCCGGTAGTAGTCCACGTCCTGCCCGCGCTCTTTCCATCGCCGCCACAGATCGAGCCCACCGAGCACGACGATGAGCAGGAGCAGTGGGTTGAAGCTCACGACCACGAGGCCGACCATCATCACGAGCCCGACGAACCAGAAGGCCGGATGCAGGGCGCCCACCGCGCGCCCGCCGTCGAGCGGGACGATCGGGATCAGGTTGAACAGGTTCAGGAAGAAGCCGACGAACCCGAGGGCCACGAGGAGCTCCGAGCCCGAGACTTCCCCCGCGATCCAGAACGCAGCCGCTCCTACCGAGCCGACGATCGGGCCGGCGAGCGCGACGCGCGCCTCCTTCCAGGCGTCGTCGGGCAGCTCCTTCATCCCGATGACGGCCCCGAGGAAGGGGATGAAGAGCGGCGCGCTCGCAGGGACACCCTGCCGCCGCAGCTCGATCACGTGCCCGATCTCGTGGACGAAGATCAGGACGACGAACCCGACCGCGAACGGCAGCCCCCAGATCCACGTGTACGCCGCGATCGACACCAGCATCGAGGCGCCGGTCGTCAGTACCTTGAACTTCAGGAGCAGGCCGCCGAACTTGACGATCAGGAAACCGAGCGCGACCAGCGGCGCGAAAAGCTTTCGCAGCATGTCGCCGAGCCCCCAGCGAGGCTGCACCGGCTCGTAACCGCGAGCGCCGTGCTCCGAGGCCTCCGGGTTGGGAAGGCTGGGTGCCTCGGGTGCGTCGATCGGCTCCCAGCGGCGGTCCGGATCGATGCTCACGAACCTCGCCCGATCCACTCTTCGCCGCCCTCGTAGACCTCTTTCTTCCAGAGCGGGACCGTCACCTTCAGCTCGTCGATCGCTTCCTGGCACGCAGCGAGGGCGGCTGCGCGATGCGGCGCGGAGACGGCGATGACGACGCTCGTCTCGCCGATGTCCACTCGCCCGACGCGATGGTGGATCGCCACGTGGCAGAGATCGTGGCGACTCACGAGCTCGCTCGCCAACGACGCCATCACCTCCTCGGCCATGCCCTCGTAGGCCTCGTACTCGAGATGGATGACGTCGCGGCCGCGCGACCGGGCCCGCGTCGTGCCGATGAAGGTCGCGATCGCGCCCGCCTCGTCGCTTCGTACCTCCACCACCGCGTCCTCGACCGAAAGCGGCGTCTCGGAGAGCCGGAACGCCCCGCCCGAGACCGGCGGGATCACGGCAACCTCGTCGCCGGGAGAGAGCTCGGCGCCCTTCTCGGCATACCCGCGGTTGACCGCGTAGAGCAATCCGTCCGGCTCCTCGCCGAGACCGAGCTTGCCCCACACGTCGGCGACGATCGCTCCGTCCGGGAGCTCGAGCTCGACGCTTCGGGATCCCGCACGCTCGCGCAACGCCGCGAACAGCCGCACTCGCACCTTCACGGAAAGGAGGGTATCGGCGGCGCCGTACCCTCCTTCCGCGCTCAGCGTGCTACGCGACCGCCAGCTCTTCGAGTGGTGCTGCGATCTCGATGGGTGCGCCGATCACGAACACCTGCGGGCCGCCAGGCGCAACCGGCTCGTCGAACGTCGCAATCAGAGTCGGCGCGGAGAAGAAGCCGAGGACACGGAGGACCCCGGCGCCCACGTTGCGGATGTCATGAGGCTCCATCGCCGGAACGGTCACCATGGCGCCCGCCTGTGCAACCGCGGTCTCGTCACCGACCGTCGCCTCCCCTTCTCCTTCGAGGATGAGCAGGAGCTCCTCGGAGCTGTCCCGGTGCATCCCCGCGTGCATCCCGGGCTCGAGCTCGAAGTACACCGTCGCCGTGCTGGCGTTCCCGACCTGGCTGTGGTGGGGGAAGCCGACTCGGAGGCGCCGGCTCGGATCGAGCGCCGACTCGACGTCCTTCAGCGGCAGCGATGCGAGGTCCAGGTGTTGCATGGTCACACCTTCCTTTCGTTGCACATAACTGTACTGCGATTATTCCCGAGCTCTTTCGCGCTGTCAAGCTTTCGCGGTACACTTCTGTGCAGTGACTCGCAAGTACGAGCTGAAACAGCGGGCAGAGCGGCTCGCAGAGACGCGTACGCGCATCGTCGAGGCGACGGTGGCCTTGCACGCGAGCGCCGGCCCCGCTCACACGACGATCTCGGCCATTGCCGAGCGGGCTGGTGTCCAGCGCCACACCGTCTACGCGCACTTCCAGGACGAGCGCAAGCTCTTCGATGCGTGCTCCGCCCACTGGGCGGCACTCCATCCCTTCCCCGACCCGGCGCGCTGGGCCGCCATCGAGGATCCGAAAAAGCGTCTGCGGGAAGCGCTGAATGCGGTGTACGAGTGGTACGACCGCGCCGGCGACGATCTGAGGATCTTCAAGCGCGATTCCGGTACGCACTCGACGACCGCGGAGCTCGTTGCGCGGCGAGAGCGGGCGCTCCTTGCCCACAGGGATGCGCTCGCCGTCGGCTGGTCGCGGCGGAAGGCGGTGAAGGCGGCAATCGGGCACGCACTCGAGCTCGAAACCTGGCACTCGCTCGTCCGCCGTCACGGGCTGACGCGGGAGCAGGCGGTCGACGCGATGCTCCGGTTCGTCGCGAGTGTCTAGCAACTAGCCTTCGCTGGCGATGGCGACCGCCGAGGATCGCCGGCTGACCGACTCCGGCATCGAGGTGAAGCCCGCCTACACGGCGGCCGACCTTCCATCGGAGCCGCTCGAGCTCCCCGGCGAGTTCCCGTTCACGCGCGGCCCCCATCCGACCATGTACCGGGGGCGCCCCTGGACGATGCGCCAGTACGCGGGGTACGGCTCCGCCGAGGAGACCAACGCGCGCTTCCGCTTCCTCCTCGATCGCGGCCAGACCGGGCTCTCCGTCGCCTTCGACCTGCCGACACAGCTCGGCTACGACTCGGACGACCCGCTGGCCGAGGGGGAGGTCGGTCGGACAGGCGTCGCGATCGACTCGATCGCCGACATGGAGGCTCTGCTCGAAGGAATCCCGCTCGGCGAGGTGTCCACCTCGATGACGATCAATGCGCCTGCGGCACTGCTGCTCCTCCTCTACGAGCTCGTGGCGGAGGGCCAGGGAGTCGGTGGCGACAAGCTGCGCGGAACGGTCCAGAACGACGTGCTCAAGGAGTACATCGCGCGCGGCAACTACATCTTTCCGCCGCGTCCCTCGATGCGCCTGACGACCGATCTTTTCGCCTACTGCGCCGAGCGGCTCCCGAAGTGGAACATGATCTCGATCTCCGGGTACCACATCCGGGAGGCGGGAGCCAGCGCCGCGCAGGAGCTCGCGTTCACACTCGCGAACGGGATCGCGTACTGCGAGGCCGCGATCGCGGCAGGCCTCTCGCCGGACGAGTTCGGTGAGCGGCTGTCGTTCTTCTTCAACGCGCACAACCACTTCTTCCAGGAGGTCGCGAAGTTCCGGGCGGCGCGGCGGCTCTGGGCGCACATCATGCGGGACCGGTTCGGGGCGACGAACTCGCGCGCGACCGCGCTCCGGTTTCACGCGCAGACCGGGGGATCGACGCTGACCGCGCAACAGCCGGAGAACAACGTCGTGCGGGTCGCCATTCAGGCCCTGTCCGCCGTGTGCGGCGGTGCGCAGTCGATCCACACGAACTCGTTCGACGAGGCTCTCGCGCTGCCGAGCGAGCATGCGGCGCGGATCGCACTGAGAACGCAGCAGATCCTCGCCCACGAGGCGGGCGGCACCGACACCGCCGACCCGCTCGGCGGGGCGTATCTCATCGAGTCCTTGACGAGCGAGCTCGAGGACAAGGCGCACGAGCTCATCGAGCGAGTGGACGACCTGGGCGGCGCAGTGGCTGCGATCGAACAGGGATTCGTCCAGGCGGAGATCGACGCGTCGGCGTTCCGCTTCCAGGCCGACGTCGAGGCGGGGCGCCGCGTCGTCGTGGGCGTCAATCGCTTCGGCGAGGAGGGTCAGGAGCGTGTCGAGCTCCTGCAGGTCGATCCCGCCAGCGAGCAGCGACAGCGGGAGCGGACGGCTCGGGTGCGCGCCGAGCGAGACGCGGGGGCCGCAACGCGGGCGCTGGCCGAGGTGAGGAGCACCGCGGAGACCGATGCGAACCTGCTCCCTCCGTTGCGCGAGGCGCTCCGGGCGGGGTGCACCGTCGGTGAGCTCTGTGACGTCCTCCGCGAGCTTTGGGGTACATATGACGCCCAGCATGCGTAGGCAACTCGCGATCGCCGCAGGGGTGCTCCTGGCACTGGCGATCCCGCTCGCTGCATTCGCAGCGACGCGGGGCGGGGCGGCGAACGCAGCACCGCCGAGCTTCACGCGAGACGTCGCGCCCGTGATCCAGCAGAAGTGCGCGGGCTGCCATCGCGTGGGAGGCATAGCCCCGTTCCCGTTGGAGACGTCGCGACAGATCGCGTCTCGGTCGGCGCTGATCGCCGCAGCGGTGCAGGCAGGCCTGATGCCGCCGTGGCCGCCTGGCCCCCGCTCCCCGGCCTACGCCGGAGAGCAGGAGCGCCGGCTCAGCGACCGTGAGCGGGCCACGCTCCTCGCCTGGGCCAACGCAGGAGGGCGCGTGGACGGCCCGGCCCACAAGCCGCTACCCGCGAAGCCGCCCCAGGTCGAACCGGGTGAGGCACTCCTAGCGCTGCGCATGCCGTCCGCGTACAAGCCGCGCGCGCCGAAGGACGTCACCGACGACTACCGCTGCTTCCTCCTCGACCCGAAGCGAGCCGGAGACTCGTTCGTCACCTCCGCACGGATCGAGCCGGGAGCCGACAAGGTCGTCCACCACGTCATCCTCTTCCGCGTCGCCAAGGCGCAGGTAGCGGATGCGAAGGGTCTCGACTCCCGCTCAGCGGGGCTCGGGTGGAATTGCTTCGGCGGGACCGGTCTTCCAGCAGGCTCCGGCTCCGGCGCGATCCAGGACTCGCTGAACGATGCGAACTGGGTCGCCGCCTGGGCGCCGGGCTGGGGCGGCAATCGCCTCCCCGAAGGCACGGGTGTGCCCTTGCCTGCCGGGAGCCAGATCGTGATGCAAGTGCACTACAACCTCCTGAACGGGCGCGCGCCCGACCGCTCACGCGCGCTGCTGACGGTCGCGCCGGCAGCGGCGAAGCTCACTCCGCTCCAGACGATGCTCCTGCCCGCGCCAGTCGAGCTGAGTTGCGCCGCAGGCGAGCAAGGAAAGCTGTGCAACAGGAACGAGGCGCTGTTCGACCTCACGCGCAAGTACGGCTCGCAAGCCGCTTTCGTTCCGGCGGGCCTTCTGATCCTCTGCCGCGGGAGCGCGGCGAATCCACGCGCCGGAGCGACGTCGACCTGCGACCGCCGGCTCACCCAGCCGACGACGATCCACGTCGCCGCGGGCCACATGCACCTGCTCGGCGCGGCGATCCGCGTCGAGCTCAACCCCGGAACACCCGACGCTCGCGTGCTGCTCGACATCCCGCGCTGGGACTTCCACTGGCAGAACGCGTACACGCTCGCGCGGTCGATTCAGGCCGACGCGGGCGACGTCGTGCGGGTCACCTGCCGCCACGACGTGCACAAGCGCATGCACGGCGGGCACGGGATCCCGAAGACGCCGCGTTACATCCTGTGGGGCGAGGGCACGTCGGACGAGATGTGCCTCGGGATCCTGCAGGTGACGCGCGGCTGACAACCGCGGGCGTTCCGCTGAGGATCCTTCTCGTCTCACAGATGTACCCCGGGCCGGACGACCCGGACCTCGGGATCTTCGTCGCCAACCTGGAACGAGAGCTGGCCGCGCGCGGACACGAGCTCGAGCGGGCCGTCGTCGACCGCCGCGCGGGCGGGAAGCTGCGCCACTTCGGCCTCGCGCTCGACGCCAGACGCGCGACGCGACGGTTCCGCCCAGATGTCGTCTACGCGCACTTCCTCGCCCCGGCCGGGCTGATCGCGGCGCTCGCATCGCGCGCTCCTCTCGTCGTCACCGCCCACGGACAGGACGTGGAGAACGCGCGCGAGAGACTTGCCGTACGCGCGGCGACGCGATACGTGGTTCGTCGCTCATCTGCGGTGATCGCGGTCTCGGAGTGGCTGCGCGAGCGCCTCGTGCAGTCGATCCCGGGAGCGGCAGGGAAGACCGAGGTCGTCGACTGCGGCGTCGATCTCGAGCGGTTCGCGCCTCGCGACCGAGAGGCTGCACGCGCCGAGGTCGGCTGGCGAGGCGACGGCACCGCGTTCCTCTGCCTCGGAGCCCTGTCGGAGCGGAAGAACGTCCTCTGCCTGGCCCGCGCATTCGAGCAGCGGGGCGAGGGAACGCTCACGTTCGTCGGCGAGGGGCCGCTCCGCCCCGCCCTGGAAGGTCGCGCGGGGATCGAGGTCGCAGGCCGCGTCGGTCATGATCAGGTGCCGACCTGGATCAGCGCCTGCGACGTCCTCTGTCAGCCGAGCCTCGTCGAGCCGTTCGGCCTCGCGACCCTGGAAGCGATGGCGTCAGGACGCTCCGTGGTCGCGACGCGGATCGGAGGGCCACCGGAGTTCGTGAGCCCCGAGTCGGGAGTCCTCGTCGACCCCGAGAACGAGCGCGAGCTGTCCTCAGCGCTCTCGCAGGCCGCGGCCCTGCCGCGCCCCAATCTCGCGGCGCGCGACGCCGCCGCCGACCGCGACCTCAAGCTGCAGGCGGCACGGGTGGAGGCGATTCTCGAGCGAGCCTCTCGAGATCGGCCAGCCTGACCTCGACCAGCGGGCGAACGGAGTCCTCGAGCCCGGCCGCGCGCGCGACCGCGAGCGCCTCCTCGTAGGTCGCGCGGACCTTCTCCGTCGCGACGCCTTGCTTCAGGCGGTTGTCGCCCGTGACCAGCAGCTTCTGGATCTTCTCGCGCGCGTCCTCGCTCACGGAGGGAACCTAGCGACGCTGGTACCCTGGGCGCCGTGCCGTGGCTCCAGATGTCCGCCGTCCTCCAGGTGCTCCTGAGCGCCTTCGTCGTCACGCTGGTCCTCATGCACTCGGGCCGCGAGGCCGGGATGGGCGGCCTCGGGTTCACGCCGCATTCGCAGGGCGGAACGCACATCGTGGAACGGAACCTGACGCGGCTGACGGTCGCCGTCGCGATCGTGTTCACCCTCAACACGATCGTCCTGTTCCACCTTCTCGCGTAGAATCACCGTTGGCCACGCGCTGGTGGCGGAATTGGTAGACGCGCTAGGTTGAGGGCCTAGTGGCCACTTTAGGCCGTGGAGGTTCAAGTCCTCTCCAGCGCATGAAGATCGCGTAGGGGCCAGAGTTCAGTCTGACCCCTACCCATTTCTCGATGCTGATCTACGGAGAGCTCGCGCACTGGTTCCACCTGTTGACGCATCCGGCCGACTACGTCGAGGAAGCGGACTTCGCCGCGCGCGTGATCGAGGCGACGGTTGAGGGGCAAGCGCGAACGCTGCTCGAGCTCGGCTCGGGCGGAGGGAACAACGCGTCGCATCTCAAGCACCGCTTCGAGTGCACCCTCACCGATCTCTCGCCGGAGATGATCGCGCTGAGCCGGACGCTGAACCCCGAATGCGAGCACATCGAGGGCGACATGCGGACGCTGAGGCTCGGGCGCACCTTCGATGCCGTGTTCGTGCACGACGCGATTGCCTACATCACGACGGAGGACGACCTTCGCGCGACGTTGGAAACCGTTGCCCTGCATCTCCGCCCCGGCGGGGCGGCGCTGCTCGTCCCCGACACGACCCGCGAGCTGTTCGTGCCAGGAACCCGTCACGGCGGTCACGACGGCGACGACAGTCGCAGCCTGCGGTACCTCGAATGGTCGTACGATCCGGATCCCACCGACACGACCTACGACGTGGACTTCGCGTTCTTGCTCCGGGAGGCCGGCAAGGAGACTCGCGTCGAGCACGACCGACACGTGTGCGGGGTCTTTCCCGAAGCTCTCTGGCGTGCGCTCATCGAGCAGGCCGGCCTCGAGCTGGTGGAGCCGAGCGTCGAGGACCCGGACGAAGGCGAGCACGCGGTGTTCGTCGCGCGTAAGCCGGCTTGACGTCGTCCGAGAAGGGCTCTACCCTCTCTTGACGAACATACGTTCGTCCCCGAGACCTAGGAGAGAACCCGATGCTCGAGACCCCGACGCTCACGTCGCGTCAGCAGGAGATCTGGCAGTTCCTCGCCGAGTACGTCGACGGCCACGGCTACCCGCCGACCGTGCGTGAGATCGGCGACGCGGTCGGGCTCGCTTCCCCGTCCACCGTGCACGCGCACCTCGCGAACCTCGAACGCGCAGGGCTGCTCCGTCGCGACCCGACGAAGCCGCGTGCGCTCGAGCTCGTTGGCCGGCCCCGCGCCGATACCAGCCGGCTCGCTTCAGGAGCCCACCTTGCTCCCTCTCGTCGGACGAATCGCCGCTGGTGGGCCGATGCTCGCCGAGGAGGAGATCGAGGATCGAATCGCCGTCCCGGAGCCGCTCGGCCGGAACGCCGACTTCCTCCTGCGTGTGAAAGGCGAGTCGATGATCGACGCGGGAATCCTCGACGGCGACGTCGTCGTCGTCCACCGTCAGGACGACGCGCGCCAGGGCGACATCGTCGTCGCGCTCGTCGGCGAAGACGAGGCTGCCGATGAAGCGACCGTCAAGACCTTCCACCGTGAGCGTGACGGCCGGATCCGGCTCCAGCCCGAGAACAGCGCGCTCGAACCGCTCTTCCCCGAGCACGTACAGATCCTGGGGAAGGTGACCGGCGTCTTCAGGAGTCTGGGATGAGCGTGGAACCGCTCAACCGCACGCTCGACCAGGAGCTCGCGTCGCTGGTCCGCGGTGCGAGCCTCGAATGCCTCGTGTGCGGGGAGTTCCTGCTCCGTGTCCAAGGCGCTCTCGCATGCCCCGAGTGCCGCTCGATCCTCGCGGAGGGCCGAGAAGTCCCCACGCACGAGCTACCATCCGTGGTGCAGGCCGGGTGACCGCGGGCCCCTTCCGGGGGCTCGAGGAAAGTCCGGACACCGCAGGGCAAGGACGCTGGGGAGACCCAGGCGGCGAAAGCCGACGGAAAGTGGAACAGAAAGGAGACCGCCGGCCGATGAGTGCACGTTCGGTCGGTAAGGGTGAAACGGTGGGGTAAGAGCCCACCAGCGATCGTGGCGACACGGTCGGCTCGCCAAACCCCGTCCGGTGCAAGGCGAAGCAGGTCCCGATGACGCGGCCCGCCGAGGGACCGGGTACGCCGCAAAGAGAGATGGTCATCCTCGACAGAATCCGGCTTACAGGCCTGCTACGGAAAAAGCCCTGGAAACGGGGCTTTTTCTATGCCAGCGACTCGTCAGGCTTGCCGGCGCGGTCGTCGCCGCGGGCATCTGCATCGGCGCAGCGCGGCGCGGCCGGCAGGGTACCGTGGTGAACACCCGGTGAACGGGCGGTATCCAGTTGGGGTCACACGCTCGAGCTGTCGCCGAGGTGCGACGTGGGCTCATCGCACGCCCGTATCCTCCGTAACTTCGTCGGAATGCGAACGCGGTCCGATGAGTTCTGAGATCTATTGCCGTCTGTACTGAAGTTCGAAGCGACAAGAGGGGACATGGGCGATGACCGAGCATGGGAGTGAGAGGACCCTGAACCAAGACCCACGGCTAGCCGCGCACGAGCGCCTGTCCACCGGCGCGCTCGCCGGCTGGATGCGAGCGTGCGCGACGCACCCCTGGCGCGTCGTCTTCAGCTGGCTGGGAATCCTCGCCCTTCTCATCGTCCTCGTCGCCACGGTCGGCGGCAGCCTGAAGGACGAGTTCGAGATCCCGGGTTCCGACACGCAGCGGGCGACGGATCTGATCGAAGCCGAGTTCGCGTCCGAGCAAGGAGCCGTGCTGAATCTCGTCTTCGCCGCGCCCGAAGGTGAACGGCTCGACACTCCGGAGCGCAAGGCCGCGATCGAAGCGGCGATCGCGAAGCTGAAGACGCAGGAGTTCCAGGCCATCGCGGAGACCGCGGGCGGTCGAGAGCGTGGGCGACCCGTTCAGCCGAGACACGTTCTCAGACGATGGCCGCATCGCCTACGCGGAGGCACAGTTCACCGAGATCATCGAGAGGAGGATCGCGATCAGGTGGTCGCCGTCGAGGACGCCGTGCGGGAGGCCGTCGAGTCGGCCGGCGTGACGGTCGAGTTCAACGGCGACGCCGAGTTCCCGCCGATCGAGCAGGGAACGCAGGAGCTGCTCGGCTTGCTCGATGGCACTCATCGTGCTGCTCGTCGTCTTCCGAACGCTGGTCGCGACCGCGATTCCGATCGCCCTTGCGATCATCGCGCTGATGACGGCGTTCCTTCTGCTGTTCATCCTCGCGGGCCTCACCGACATCAACACGATCACTCCGCTGCTCGTGTCGATGATCGGCCTCGGCGTCGGCATCGACTACTCGCTGTTCATCGTCACCCGCTTCCGGCAGCTCCTGCACGAAGGGCTTTCGCCGCGTGACGCGGCAGCCGAGGCCGGCGCCTCGGCGGGCCGCGCGACGATCTTCGCAGGGCTCACCGTTGCCATCTCGGTGACGGGGCTCGCGTTCTTCGGCCTCGACTTCGTGACGAAGCTCGGTATCGGGTCAGCTCTCGGCGTTCTGACGACCGTGTTGATCGCGAACTCGCTGCTCATCGCGGTGCTCGCGAAGCTCGGACACAAGGTCGACCGCCTGAAGGTGCCGTTCCTCCGGCCGATCGACGACTCGGAGGCCGCCCGCGAGCGGACGCCGATCGCACGCTGGGGTCGGTTCGTCACCTCGCACCACAAGCCGATCTTCGTGATCCTGCTCGTGATCGGCCTCCTGCTTGCGACGTCGTCCGCACTGGTGCGGCTCGGGGCGTCCGATCAGGGCACGCAGCCGACCGACCAGACGGCACGCCGTGCCTACGACCTGCTGGCGGAGGGCTTCGGAGCGGGCTTCAACGGCCCGATTCCCATCGTGGTCGACGTCAACAGCGACGCAGACGCACCACAGAGGGTCTACGACGGCGTCCGAAACCTCCAGGGAGTTGCGTCCGCCGGCGAGCCGCAGTTCAACGACGCGAAGACGGTCGCGATCGTGTTCGTGACTCCGGACTCTGCGCCACAGGACGAGGAGACCGCGCAGCTCGTCGATCGATTGCGCGGCGACGTCGTGCCGGCGGCCATCGAAGGCGGTGACGCCGCCGTCTACGTGTCCGGCCTGAACGCCGCGTTCATCGACATCGCCGACCGGATCTATGAACGGCTCCCGCTCTTCCTCCTCTACATCGTCGGCGTCACGTTCATCGTGCTCGCGATGGCGTTCCGCTCGATCGTCGTCTCGCTGACGGCGGCGGTCGCGACGATCCTCTCGGCGTTCATCGGGTTCGGCGTTCTGACGCTCGTGATCCAAGAGGGCTACCTCATGGAACTGACGGGCCTCGACAAGACCGGTCCGATCGAGACGTTCGTGCCGCCGATCGCCTTCGCGATCCTCTTCGGGCTGTCAATGGACTACATGGTCTTCCTCATGAGCCGCATCCGAGAGGAGCACGTCCACGGCCTGAAGAACCGCGAAGCGATCGAGCACGGCATCGCCGCGATCGGGCGCGTGGTCGTGGCGGCCGCGCTCATCATGGGCACGGTCTTCGCGGCCTTCATCCTCACGTCGGACCGCATCTCGAAGGAGTTCGGCCTGCTGCTCGCAGTCGCGATCATTACGGATGCACTGGTCGTGAAGATGACGCTCATTCCGGCGTTCTTCACCTGGCTCGGCGAGAAGACCTGGTACATCCCGCGCTGGCTCGACCGGCTCCTGCCGGACATCACCATCGAGCCGCCGCACGACGGCGAGCCGGAGCAGGCGTTCGCGTCGGACCGCCCCGCGCCCGCCGGGCAGCACTGACGAACCGTTCGGACGGCGGGGCCATGGCTCCGCCGTCCGACACCGCCAACCTCACTAGGTCGGCCTGAGGACGACCTCGATCGCGGTTCCGCGACCAGGCGACGAGCTCATGTTCAGCTGCCCCTCGATCGCCTCCGCACGGAGCTTGATGTTGTCGAGCCCTTGCCCGGCCGCCGTCGTGGTCTCGTCGAAGCCGATTCCGTCGTCCGACACCGAGACGACTCGACGCCCCCCGCGTTGCTGGATCGACACCTCGACGTGACGAGCGCCCGCATGCCGCCGGACGTTTCCGAGTCCCTCCTGGACGATTCGGAACACCTCGATCTGCTCGTCCGGCGCCAGCCGCACCTGGCGGTCGACGTCGAGGTCGACCTCGAGCTCGCCGTCCGCCGTCAGGACGTCGATGTAGCGGCGGAGCGCCGAGTCGAACCGCGCCGAGCCGCCGGCCGAGGACAGTGCGAGCACCGCGAAGCGAGCTTCCTGCTGCGCGGCGGTCGATGCACGCTTGAGTCGTGGCAGCACCTCCTCCAACGGCGCGTCCGACTCGAGGGTGCTGACGTGAGTCGAGATCGCGAAGAGGTACTGGGCGAGGCCGTCGTGGATCTCGCGTGCGACCCGAGCTCGCTCATCGGCCACCGCCCGGCCGAACTCGGCATCGGCGATCGCGCGCCAGACTCCGATCAGGAGCATCCCGTATGCGACGAGGCGCAGGAAGTCACCCTGGAGGAGGAGGTCGCTCGACACGACCGGAGTCAGCGCAAGGTGGAGGTCGGCGAACAGGGCTAGCGTTACGGCCAAGCACATCCAGTTGTCGAGATCGCGCCCATAGCGCTGGAAGCGAAGGGCGAAGCCGATCAGCGCGGTCAGCCAGAGCATCGCCAACAGCGAGGCAGCGACTGCAACCGACTGCCCCTCGACGACGGCTCCTTCCTCCCAACGCGGGGCGTGCAAGCCGATCCCGGACGCGGCGAGGACGACGGCGACGCCGAGTCCGACGGCCGCAAGCGCGGGTCGCCGCACCGACAAGCGCCCGTCGACGTACGGGGCCATGGCGATCAGCGCCGCGCCGAGGAGGCGCGCACCTACCAGTGACCAGGCTGCCCACGGAGGAAGGGGGTCGCCGCCGAGCACGGGCATCAGCCCGAACACGACGGTCCCGAGCGCGATCGTCCAGAAGCCGGCAGCGAGGAGAAGGTCGAGCGTTCGCCCGTCGACGAGGAAACGCACCGTCGCGAGCACGGAGACGATTGCGGCGACGACCGCGACCGCGGTGTCGAGGACGAGCCTGGCCTCCGGAAGCGGATACGAGGACTGGAGAGAGGAGCTCAGCGCGAAGAGCGCGGTCGCCGACGAGAGCAGAGCCACGAGCACGATCTCGCCGAGCAGCCAGGAGCGGTAGCTCTGCGGGCGCGTGTGCTCCATACCCCCTTTTCGGCAACGGACGGCGTGCCGATAAGAGAACCGTGACGGAGCGGATCCTGATCGTGGACGACCATCCGCTGACGAGGGACGCCCTCGCGTCGCTTCTGACCCAGCAAGGATTCGAAGTGGTCGGCGATGCCGCGAGCGGTGAAGAGGCGATCGTCGCCGCGCGCGGGAGTCAGCCCGATCTCGTGCTCCTCGACCTGACGATGCCGGGGATGGACGGCCTGACCGCGCTTCCCAAGATCCGCGAGGAGGCGCCCGGTTGCGAGGTCGTCGTGCTGACCGCCTCGGACGCCGAGGAGAATCTCCTCGGGGCAATTCGGGCGGGGGCGGCCGGCTACCTCCTGAAGACCGAGTCCCCCGAGCAGATCGCGACGTTTCTGCGCGGCGTCGCCCGCGGAGAAGCGGCGCTCTCGGGCGGCGTCGCGAAGCGCTTGCTCGACCGCGTGCGAGTCGGTGGCCGCTTCGACGGGATCCCGGAGGTGATCACACGCACGCTCTCGGCGCGCGAGGTGGAGGTTCTGCTCCTGCTCGACGAGCACCTCGGGACCGACGAGATCGCCCAGCGCCTCTTCATCTCCGAGCACACGGTCCGCTCGCACGTCAAGAGCCTCCTGAAGAAGCTCGGCGTCTCATCGCGCCGCGAGGCCCTCGAGCGCCTCGAGACGGCCCGCGGCTAGCGATCCGAGAGACCGTCGAGCGCCGCCTCGACCAGGCCCGGCAGCGTGTCGAGGTTGTAGCCGCCTTCGAGCACCGCCGCAGTCTTGGGAGCGAGTGCTGCGCAGCGGCGTCCGAGCTCGCGAAACGCGCCCGCGGTGAGCTTCATCTCAGCGAGCGGATCCTCCGCGTGCGCGTCGAAGCCCGCGGAGACGAGGACGAGCTCGGGCTCGAACGCCTGGACAGCGGGCTCGACCGCTTCACGAAAGGCCTGTGCGTACTCGGCATCGCCGGATCCGGCCGGGAGTGGAAGGTTGAGCGTGTGCTCGTCGCTGGTTCCCGGCCCACCCGTGCCCGGATAGAACGGCCACTGGTGCAGCGAGACGAAGAGAACGGACGGATCGTCGCGGAAGATCGCCTCGGTTCCGTTCCCGTGATGGACGTCGAAGTCGACGATCGCGATGCGATCCACGCCGAGCTCGGACTGTGCGTGCCGGGCCGCGATCGCCACGTTGTTGAAGATGCAGAACCCCATCGCGCGTTCGGCCAGCGCGTGGTGTCCCGGGCGGCCGGACGAGCGCGAAGCCTTCGTCCTCGACCGCGCGGATCGCGCACCCCGCGGCAAGCACAGCCGCCTCACAGGTGGTCTCGCTCGCGTAGGTGTCGGGGTCGAGCCAGCCCTCGGTGGCGATCTCTTCGATCGTCCGCACGTACTCGGCCGGATGAACGCGCTCGATGGCCTCGCGCTCTGCGGGGGCAGACTCGAGGTACGCCGGGAAACACTCGTGCAGCCGGGCGAGTCGTTCCGGGCGCTCGGCGTGGACGTGGTGGCCGGGGGAGTGCAGCCGCACCAGCGACGGGTGGCTGATCACGTCGATGCGGCAGCCTCCTCGAACCGGCCCGCGAGCCCGTTCATGCCCAGCTGCCTCGCGTGTGCCGCTGCGGCATCCCAGTCCGGCTCGACATCGGGTAGCGGAGGCAGCGGCGCCGCGCGGTCGAGCGTTGCGATCCGTCGGTAGAGGCGAAGCGCATCCGCCTCCGCCGCGAACCGCCCTTCCTCCAGCATCGCGTCCAGCGACCCGTACTGTGCGAGCAGGTCCGCCGCCTTCTTCGGCCCGATCCCGCGGGCTCCCGGGATGCGATCGGAGGGGTCGCCGCGCAGAGCGATGAAGTCCGGGACTTGCTCGGGATCGACTCCGTACCGCTCGCGAACTTCTGCCGGGCCCGATCCGAGCCGGTGCCTCGCCGCGCACGGGCTGCAGAATCGTCGTCCGCGCGCCGGCGAGCTGGAACGCGTCGCGATCCGAGGTCGCGACGAGCACGGTCCCGCCTCGCTCTTCCTCGGCCGAGACCGCAGCGCCGAGGAAGTCGTCCGCCTCGTAGCCAGGCGCCTTCGCGTACGCGAGCCCGGACGAGGCGACGAGCGCGGGAAGGAGGTCGAGCTGCTCCAGGAGCTCTGCCTCGAACTCCCGCCCGGACTGGTAGACGTCGAGCGCCTCGTGGCGGTACGTCGGCACTTCCAGCGTGTCCCAGGCGACGAGGACGGTGCGTGGCAGCTCGCCCTGCCAGAGCCGCAGGAGCATCGTCCCGAACCCGAAGAGCATGTTCCCTGGCCCACCGTCGCTCCGCCGAAGGGACTTCGGGATCGCGTGGTAGGCGCGGTGTGCGAACGAATCTCCGTCGACGACGAGGAGCGGCTTCACGCGAGCGACTCCTCCAGCTCGGCAATCGTGTCCCGTAGCCGGTCGGTGGCGATCTGCGCAGAATCGGCCGGCGCCAGCCCATCGAGATCGGCGACCGCGACGGGAGGGCCGTACCGAACACGCAGCGCGCCGAACCGCGCGAGACGGTCGGTTCCCGCGATCCCTGCAGGTACCAGAGGGACTCCCGCCTCGAGCGCGATCCTGGCAGCGCCGGTGTGCCAGCGAGCCTCGTGCTTCTTGCGCAGGCCCTTTTGCCTGCGCGTGCCCTCGGGGAACATCACCACGGCGTGCCCCTCCCGGCAGAGCCCGATCGCGGTCGCGATGGCCTCCTCGTCGCGCTCGCCGCGGCGAACACGAAAGGCGCCTCCCGCGGTGACGACGTTCCCGAGCGGGAACCAGAAGAGCTCGGACTTCGCCATGAAACGCAGAAAGCGCCGAGGAAAGAGCGGGATGCCCAGGGGCCAGGGGTCGAAGTTCGACCAGTGGTTCGCCGCGAGGACGAACCCACCGCTCGCGGGGACGTTCTCGAGGCCGAACGCACGGTGCCTGAATACGGTCTTCAGTACCGGCCAGCTGATCGCCGCGACGACGAAGTACAGCCAGCTGGGACGCGGGGGTGTCGGCACGGGCGCCAGTATCGCCGGATTTGCGCAGACAGGCCTCTCGTCTAAGGTGTCGCGCCGTGGCCAAGAGACTCGTCATCGTCGAGAGCCCTGCGAAGGCGCGCACGATCGCGGGCTACCTCGGGAAGGAGTTTGCGGTCGAATCCAGCATCGGGCACATCCGAGACCTCCCCGACCGCGCATCCGACGTGCCCGAGGCCGAGCGCAAGCGCTTCGGGGCGCTCGGCGTGGACGTCGAAAAGGGGTTCGAGCCGTACTACGTCGTCGACGCCGGCAAGAAGAAGGTCGTCACCGAGCTGAAAAAGCACCTGAAGGACGCGGACGAGCTCTTGCTCGCGACGGATGAGGATCGAGAGGGAGAAGCGATCGCCTGGCACCTCGTGGAGGTGTTGAAGCCGAAGGTTCCGGTCCGCCGCATGGTGTTTCACGAGATCACGCGAGAAGCGATCGCGCGTGCGCTCGAGGACACGCGTGCCATCGACCAGCGACTCGTGGACGCCCAGGAGACGAGGCGGATCCTCGACCGGCTGTACGGGTACGAGGTGTCGCCGGTCCTGTGGAAGAAAGTCACGCGCGGCCTCTCCGCCGGCAGGGTGCAGTCGGTCGCCACACGACTCGCGGTCGAGCGCGAGCGCGAGCGCATCGCGTTCGTTTCCGCCGAGTACTGGGACCTTCTCGCCAGCTTCGACCCGGGAGCGTTCGAAGCGCGACTCGTGTCGGTGAACGGAAAGCGGGTGGCGCAAGGTCGCGACTTTGCCCCGGACGCGACGCTCGACGAGAAGCTCGTCCGCTTCGACGAGGCAGGTGCACGAGGTCTCTCGGAACGACTCGCGGACGCGGCGTTCAGCGTCACGACCTCGGAGGAGAAGCCGTACCGCCGACGCCCGGCAGCTCCGTTCAGAACCGCAACGCTCCAGCAAGAGGCGAGCCGCAAGCTTCGCTTCTCGGCGCAGACGACCATGCGAGTCGCACAGCGCCTGTACGAGTCCGGCTACATCACGTACATGCGAACCGACTCGACGACGCTCTCGGAGTCGGCGCTCGCGGCAGCGCGGACACAGGTTCGCGAGCTCTTCGGCAGCGACTACGTCCCCGAGAAGCCGCGGACGTACGGGAGAGCTGTCGCGAACGCCCAGGAGGCCCACGAGGCCGTTCGACCTGCCGGCGACACGTTCCGTACTCCTGACGAGCTCAAAGGGAGCCTCGGCCGCGACGAGCATGCCCTCTACGACCTGATCTGGAAGCGAACCCTCGCCTCTCAGATGGAGGATGCACGCGGCCAGACGGTCTCGCTACGGATCGGTGCAACCTCGAGCGGCGACGAGGACGTCGAGTTCGGCGCCTCGGGCACCGTGCTGACCTTTCGCGGTTTCCTCGCCGCCTACGAGCCGGGCCGGGACGAGCCGTCGGAGGACGACGAGGAGCGACGCCTTCCGCAGCTGACCGTCGGTCAGGACGTAACCCTCCTCACGCTCGAGCCCGAGGGCCACTCGACGACTCCGCCGCCGCGATACACGGAGCCGACACTCGTCAAGGCGCTCGAGGATCGCGGGATCGGCCGGCCGTCGACCTATGCCGCCATCCTTTCGACGATCGTCGATCGTGGATACGTCTTCAAGAAGGGCACGGCCCTCGTGCCGACGTTCCTCGCCTTCGCCGTCGTGAACCTGCTCGAACGCCATTTCAGCCAGTTCGTCGATTTCGACTTCACCGCGCGCATGGAGAGCGACCTCGACCGTATCGCAGCAGGCGACGAACAGCGGGTCGCCTGGCTCACACGGTTCTACTTCGGCGACGGAGGCGACCCCGGCCTGCGCTCGCTGGTCACGGATCACCTCGATGAGATCGACGCGCGCGCCGTGAACTCGATCGCGATCCGGGGCAGCGAGGCGGTCGTGCGGGTCGGCCGCTACGGCCCCTACCTCGAGCGCGGCGAGTCTCGGGCAAGCCTGCCGGCCGAGCTAGCGCCCGATGAGCTCACCGCCGAGAAGGCCGACGACCTCCTCGCGCAGCCGGACAGCCGTCCCCTCGGACAGGATCCCGAGTCCGAGCTCGAGATCGTCGTGAGAACGGGCCGCTACGGCCCGTACGTGACCGAGGTCCTCCCGGAAGGGGCTGAGGGGAGGCCGAGAACGGCGTCGCTCTTCGCCTCGATGTCCCCGGAGTCGGTGTCGCTCGAGGACGCGCTCCGGCTCCTCACGCTGCCGCGCGTGGTGGGAGCGATCGACGGCGAAGACGTCACCGCGCAGAATGGACGGTACGGCCCATACGTGAAGAAGGGCACCGAATCGCGTTCGCTCGAGACGGAGGAGCAGCTCTTCACCGTCACCGTCGACGACGCCAAGGCGCTGTTCGCGCAGCCGCCCCGGCGCCGCGGCCGAGGCGCGGCGCGTGGCCCACTCCGCGAGCTCGGCGCCGATCCGGACACCGCGCGCCAGATCGTGCTCAAGGACGGCCGCTTCGGCCCCTACGTCACCGACGGGGAGACGAACGCCAGCCTGCGCAAGGGAGACACGGTCGACGGCGTGACCCTCGAGCGAGCCGTCGAGCTCCTTGCGGAAAGGCGCGCTAAGAGCACGTAAAGCCTTTTTGGAGAGGGTTCTCACCGTCCGTCGAGGCGGTCATGATCTAACTGCCTGGGCAAGACGTACGTCTCAGGTGAGGAGACATTCAGGCTCCGAGCGCTCTGCCCCGCAAACCGCCGACGTGTCGGCAACGGAATAATCGGGAAGGGTGAGAACGTTGGGAGCTTGTAACGCCCCTCCTATGCCTATCACCCTGGAAATACAACAAAAACGCTCATACACTCCGTAAGTTTGTTGCTCTTCCGAGTCGCCGAAAGGACTGAAACAGGACGTTGACGCAAAACCAGCTGATCGAATTGCTCGAGTCGGAGCACGTAAAGGCGCTGATCGAGCGCGCCGAGGAGCACGGTGGCCACCTCACGATCCCCGAGATCGAGGCCTTCGTGCTCGAGCACGACCTCGGTGAGGACGACTCCGAGCTGCTCCAGCGCGAGCTCGAGGCGCACGGCGTCGAGATCGAGCACCCGGAGGTAGACGAGAAGGAAGCGGAGAAGCCGCAGTACGAGGCCGGAGCGGTCTCTGGCGCCGCCGACAGCCTCCAGCTCTTCCTCGCCGACGTCGGCCGCCACAAGCTGCTCACCGCTGCCGAGGAAGTTGCGCTCGCCAAGCGCATCGAGCGAGGCGACCCCGTCGCCAAGCGGAAGATGATCGAGTCGAACCTGCGACTCGTCGTGTCAATCGCCAAGGGCTATCGCGGCCTCGGCGTGCCTTTCCTCGATCTGATCCAGGAGGGGACGCTGGGCCTGAACCGCGCAGTCGAGAAGTTCGACTGGAGGCGGGGGTTCAAGTTCTCGACCTACGCGACCTGGTGGATCCGCCAGTCGGTGCAGCGCGCGGTGGCCAACCACGCGCGGACGATTCGCGTCCCAGTACACGTGGTCGAGCGGCAGCAGAAGCTGTCTCGCGCTGCCCGCCGGCTCGAGGTCGAGCTCGGGCGTGAGGCGACGAAGGAGGAGCTCGCGGAGGCCACGGGTCTCCCGCTCCAGCACGTCGACGAGGCGCTCGGGGCTGCCCATGCGTCGGTCTCGCTGAACCAGACGGTCGGCGCGGACGACGAGGGCGAGCTCGGGGACCTCTTCGCGGACCGCGAGGCTGCCGACCCGTTCGACGAGGCCGAGGAGTCGCTGCGGCGCCAGAGCATCCGGCGAGCGCTGGACGCTTTGCCCGAGCGAGAGCGGCGGATCCTCGAGCTGCGCTTCGGCTTCGAGGGCGAGCCGTGGACGCTCGAGGCGATCGGACACGAGCTCGACCTGACGCGTGAGCGGGTCAGGCAGCTCGAGGGCCAGGCGCTCAAGCGCCTCGAGGCTCTCCGCGACTTGGCAGGCCTGGCGGCCTAGCTTCGTCAGGGGTCTGGCTCGAGCCAGACCCCTGAGTCTCTTCCGTTCCCGGTTGCAGGACGCGCCATCGCGCGGATCGGCCGACTTATACTCGCTTCGTGCCGAGCGCGAAGCATGGCCCACCAGTTCCGGCGTGAGCACTGCCGACGCGGTTCTCGAGACGGGCGTCGCTGTCGTGGGAAAGAGCCCACGGCAGCTCTTCTGGATGCGGTTCAAGCAGGACAAGGCTGCTTTGGCCGGAGGCGTAGTGATCATCCTGCTGATCTTCCTGGCCCTCTTCGGCGGCCAGATCGCCGAGCGGATCAGCGGGCACCCGCAAAACGAGCCCTACAACTCGATGACCGACGACTTCGGGATTCCCAAGGGTCCGAACTCGCAGTTCTGGTTCGGTGCGGATGGTGCGGGGCGAGATCTCTTCGTGCGGACGATGTACGGCGCCCGCACCTCGCTCCTCGTCGGCATCGTCGCCTCGGGAATCGCCGTGGCCATCGGGGCGATCATCGGCCTGCTCTCGGGCTACTACGGCCGCTGGGCGGATACAACTCTCTCGCGCTTCGCCGACGTCATGCTGGCGGTTCCCCAGTTGCTCATCTCGATCGGCATCGTCGCGGCGTGCGGCACGACGAAGGAAGGCTGCTTTCACGGGCTGATCCAGCCCGGCCTGACCATCGTCATCCTCGTCATCGTCCTGTTCTCGTGGCCGTACGTGGCGCGTGTGATCCGCGGGAGCACCCTCTCGCTCAAGGAGAAGGAGTTCGTCGAGGCGAGCCGCTCGGTCGGCGCGGGAAACGTGCGGATCATCGCCGGCGACATGCTTCCGAACCTCACCGCGCCCATCGTCGTGCTTGCGACGCTACTCATCCCGCAGAGCATTCTCTTCGAAGCCGCCCTGTCCTACTTGGGGCTCGGTGTGCCGCCGGACCAGGCGTCGTGGGGCCAGATCCTCGCCGACGCTTCCGGGCTGTACGACGTAGCATGGTGGCTGATGGTCTTCCCGGGTGCGTTCCTGGTCGTGACGACTCTCTCGTTCAACCTGCTCGGCGACGGCCTGCGGGACGCCCTCGATGTCAGGACGGACCGGTGACGCGCCCCCAACTCAACGGGCGGGTCGTCGTCTCAATCGCCATGGTGATCGTTCACGCAATTCCCGCAATGGAGCGGGGGAAGGAGGGCACGTGCAATCGATGAGACGAAGGGTCGCCGTGGTGTCCGCGGCCGTTCTCGGAGCCGCAGCGCTCACCGCCGGCCTGGTCTCGGCGGCCTCGGCCGGATCGGAGGCCGAGAGCGCAAGGGGTGGTACGTACCGCGTCGGCTGGGAGTCCACGTTCGGCTGGTCGGACAGCATGGACCCCACCGGTGAGTACCTCGCGAACTTCATCGCGATCTGGACGAACCTGCTCGGACGGAACCTGGTGGGCTACAACCACGTCGCCGGTGCCGCCGGGAACGTGCCCGTGCCCGACCTCGCGACTGCGATCCCCAAGCCGACGAACGGCTTGAAGACGTACACGTTCAAGCTCAAGAGCGGAATCAGATTCGGGCCACCCGTCAACCGCGAGATCACCTCGACGGACATCAGGTATGCGATCGAGCGTATGGGGCGACCCAAGAACGGCGCGCAATACGCCGTTCTACTTCAATGTCATCAAGGGCTTCGAGGCGTACGGCAAGGGCGAAGGAACGTCGGTCTCGGGCATCAAGACCCCGAACGCGAAGACGATCGTGTTCAATCTGACGAGGCCTGCCGGCGACTTCCCGAACCGGCTCGGCTTGCCGGCGGCTGGCGCCATCCCTCAGGAGGTTGCGAAGTGCTTCGAGGGGAAGCCGGGCGAATACGGCCGTTATGTCATCGCCTCCGGGCCGTACATGATCGAGGGCTCGGACAAGCTCGACATCAGCTCGTGCGACGCGATGAAGCCGATCAGCGGGTATGACGGCAAGACGTTCACTGCACCTCGTCCGCAACCCGAACTACACCGGCGAGCACGGACAGCCGGAAGGCGCGGGAGAACAACCCCGACCGCTTCGAGTTCACCGTGGACACCAACCTCGACGACATCTACAACAAGATGGCAGCGGGGGAGCTCGAGGACGAGTACGCGACCGCATCGCCGAAGGTCTTCCGCGAGTACTCGACCGACTCGAGCAAGCGGAAGTACCTGAAGTCGAACCCGGCGGATCAGACGTACTACATCACGATGAACCTGACCCAGCCGCCGTTCGACGACGTGCACGTGCGCCGGGCGATGAACTGGGTGATGGACAAGAACGGCCTCAGGAAGGCGTGGGGCGGGCCCGTCGCCGGCGAGATCGCGCAGCACATCCTGCCCAACGCGATGCTCAACGGGAAACTGAACGGCTTCCAGCCGTACAAGACGCCTGGTGACGCGGCAGTGCTGCGAAGGCGAAGGCGGAGATGAAGAAGTCGAAGTACGCCAACTCCGGCGGCGTCTGCACCGCGAAGCAGTGCAAGGGAGTTCTCCTCGTCCAAGACGTGCGTACCGCCGACAAGGGGATCCTGCCCGTCGTCCAGGCGAGCGCGAAGAAGATCGGCATCACCTTCACGGTCCGGACGGTCAGCGGCGCATACCCCACGATCCAGACGACGGCGAGGAACATGCCGATCTCGACTCGTCCCCGCTGGGGCAAGGACTACGCAGATCCCTCGACGTTCATCGACCCGCTGTTCGTCGGCACCAGCATCTTTCCGACCGGCAACAGGAACTACTCGCTCGTGGGGATGAAGCCGTCACAGGCGAAGCAGTTGGGCGTCAAGGGAAGCATCAACAACGTCCCGAGCATCGACCGGGCTGCTACCGCGTGCGCGGCGAAGGTGGGGGACGCGCGTATTACCTGCTACGCGGCCCTGGATCGCGTGCTGACGACGCAGATCGTGCCCTGGATCCCGTACATGTGGGCGAACCAGGTCAACGTCATCGGCCCGAAGGTCGACGACGTGGGCCTTCGACCAGAACGCCGGTCTTGCGGGCTTTGCTCACGCGTCCTTGAAGCGGTGAGAAAGACGAGGAGCTGAGAGACGGGGTGGGGCACCCGTCGGGTGCCCCGCCCCGTCTATCGTCTGCAGCGATGCTCTTCTACATCGTCAGGCGGCTTGTGTGGGCGATGGTCGTCGTCCTGATCGTCCTGCTCCTCACCTTCGCGGTCTTCTACCTCATGCCTGCCGGCGATCCGGCTCTGCGGTTCGCGGGAAAGTCGCCGACACCCGAGTCACTGGCGCTCATCAGAGACCGCCTCGGACTCGACGAGCCTTGGTACCAGCAGTTCGGCCTCTTCGTGAAGAACTTCGTCGACGGGCGACGAGTACGGCTGGCCCGGGCTCGGATACTCCTACAACGGCAACGTCCCGGTGCTGGACGAGGTGCGCGAGCGAGCGCCCCGAACGCTGCTCCTGATCCTGGGGGCAGCGATCATCTGGCTCGTCGTGGGCGTGTCCATCGGCGTCCTCTCCGCGGTGAAGCGCCGCACGACCGTCGACAGGTTCGCTATGGGGTTCGTCCTCATCGGAATCTCGTCGCCGGTGTTCTGGCTCGGCCTGATGGCCCTGTACATCTTCTGGAATGAGCTCGGCTGGACCGGCGGAACCGGGTACATATCCCCGACCGAGAGTCTCTCGGGCTTCTTCTCCCACATGATCCTGCCGTGGTGCGTTCTCGCCGTCCTCTTCGCGGCGACATACGCCCGGATGACCCGCAACAGCCTGCTCGAGACGCTCGGGGAGGACTACATCCGCACCGCGCGCGCGAAGGGCCTCGCCGAGCGCGACGTGATCATTCGCCACGGCCTCCGTGCCAGCCTCGCCCCGATCGTGACGATGCTCGGCATGGACATCGCGCTCCTCGTCGGCGGCGCGATCATCACCGAGTCGGTGTTCAACATCCAGGGCCTCGGCTGGCTCGCGATCGACGGAACGCTCAACCAGGATCTCCCGACCGTGCTCGGCGTCGTCATGGTCGCCACGGTCGCGGTGGTGCTCATGAACCTCATGGTCGACATCGCGTACGCCTTCCTGGATCCGCGAGTGCGGTACGCGTGAGGGAGACCGTTCTCGAGGTCCGCGACCTCAATGTCGTGTTCCCGACGCACGACGGAGACGTCAGGGCCGTGTCCGATCTCTCCTATGTGCTGCACCGCGGCGAGACGCTCGGGATCGTCGGCGAGTCAGGGTCCGGGAAGAGCGTCTCCAGCATGGCGCTCATGGGCCTCCTCAACCGTGAACGCACGCGGATCGGCGGAGAGGCGATCTTCGGCGGCCGCAATCTGCTGACGCTCCCCGGCAGCGCGATGCGAGATATCCGTGGCAAGGACATCGCGATGATCTTTCAGGATCCGTTCGCATGCCTGCACCCGATGTATCGGGTGGGTCACCAGATCGCGGAGGCCGTCACCGCTCACGCCGACGTCTCGAACGCCCAGGCCGAGCGGCGGGCGGTCGAGCTGCTCGAGGCCGTCGGGATCCCGAAGGGCCCAGGAGCGTGCGCGAGACTACCCGCACCAGTTCTCGGGAGGGATGCGCCAGCGTGCGATGATCGCGATGGCGCTCGTCCACAACCCCTCGGTGCTCATCGCCGACGAGCCGACGACGGCACTCGACGTCACCGTACAGGCCCAGATCCTCGAACTCATCGAGCGCGTCAAGCGCGAGTTCGACATGGGAGTCATCCTCATTACGCACGACCTGGGCGTGATCGCGGAGACGGCCGAGACCGTGCTCGTCATGTACGCGGGCCGCGCGATGGAGCACGGGCCGGCTGAAGAGATCTTCGCGGCACCGCAGCACCCCTATACCTGGGGTTTGCTGTCGTCGATGCCGACCATCGATCGACGTCTCGAGAAGCTCGTGCCGATCGAGGGCTCTCCGCCCTCCCTCGTCAACGTTCCGAGCGGATGCCCGTTCCATCCGCGGTGCCCCCACCAGTTCGTGCCCTGCCCGATCGAGCTGCCCGAGCTGCGGACGTTGCCGGACGGCCACCTCGACCGCTGTTACCTCCCAGCCGAAGAGAAGCGCATGATCTGGTCTGCTCGTCGCGCGGAGCAGCTGAAGGTCGCCCAGTGAGCGCCCCGGCGGACGAGGCGGTCGTCGCGCTCGACCACGTCACGAAGCACTTCCCCGTGCGACAGGGCGTATTCGCACGCACGCACGCTCGGGTTCACGCGGTCGAAGACGTCTCGCTGACGGTCCGCCGAGGCGAGACGCTCGGGATCGTCGGCGAGTCCGGCTGCGGCAAGTCGACCACAGCCCGCCTGATGTTGCGTCTCCTCGATCCGACAGCCGGAACGATCCGGTTCCAGGGCCAGGACATCACGCACCTGTCCCACCGTCGGCTCCGTCCGCTGCGACGCGAGATGCAAATGATCTTCCAGGACCCGTATGCGTCGCTCAATCCGCGGAAGACCGTCGCGCAGATCGTCGGCCAGCCGTTTGCAATTCACGGGGGCATTTCGTCCCGTGAGGCCAAGCTTCGCATCCAGGAGCTCCTCGAGGTCGTCGGGCTCAGCCGCGAGCATGCAAGCCGCTACCCGCACGAGTTCTCAGGGGGCCAGCGCCAGCGGATCGGGATCGCCCGCGCGCTCGCGCTCAACCCGCAGCTGATCGTCTGCGACGAGCCTGTCTCGGCGCTCGACGTCTCCGTGCAGGCTCAGATACTGAACCTGCTCCGTCGGCTGCAGGAGGAATTCAACCTCACCTACGTCTTCATCTCCCACGACCTGTCCGTGATGCGCCAGATCTGCACGCGCATCGCCGTCATGTACGTGGGCCGCATCGTCGAGCTGGCGGAGACCGAGAACATCTTCGATAGCCCTCGCCACCCGTACACGGCCGTCCTCATCTCCGCCGTGCCGCGCGTGGCGACGAACGGCCATAAGCGGAAGCGCATCGTGGTCGGGGGAGACGTCCCCTCTGCGGTCTCGCCCCCGGACGGCTGCGTCTTCCATCCGCGCTGTCCGCGGTTTCATCCAGGGCACTGCGACGTCGTCGAGCCGCAGCTCGAGCCAATGCCGGGCGACTCACGCCACATCGCTGCGTGCCACTACCCGCTCGAGCGCTGGCCCATGGACGAAGCGGAGATACGTGCCGGCGGATCGCGCGTGACGCCGGGCGTGGAGTAGAACACGGCGGTCTCGCAGCGGGGCCCCTCCCCCATTCGAGCCAATACCGTCCATACGACCTAAAGCGCTTCGGCGCCAGCGCCGATACCGGATGCGTGGACGCCGCTGAGCGTAAGGAGATCCTCGACCGCTACCGTGATCACAGCCGCCGCTTCGAGGCGGCCGCGGCACGCCGTAGCACGCGCCGGCACGGCTCGGTCATCCCGTTCACGCCTCCCTCCACGCGCGAGCAGGGACAGGATCCGACCGCGCGCGAGATCGAGGTTCTGCAGCTCGTCGCCGATGGGCTGGTGAACCGCGAGATCGGTGAACGCCTCTTCCTCTCGGAAGAGACGGTCAAATCACACGTCCGCCACCTGCTGGCGAAGCTTCAAGCGCGCAGCAGAGCCCACGCCGTAGCGGTTGGCTTCCGGCGTGGACTCATCGCGTAGCTACCTCCACCGTCAACATCCTTTCTCTTCACGGGCTCCTTCGGCGCTACCCCCCGAAAGAGGGATGCCCGCCCCTCTTGAAGAACTGAGGATGAGAACGGCCTACCAGAACTTGCTGTCGCGCGGCATAGGCGGTGACTCCTCGATTGGGAACTGACGGCAAAACCATCGTATACCCCTTTCGAGGGATAGCGCAAGCGTTGCGGGTTAGTGGTCCGCATGCGACGTACCGTCGCATATGTTGATCGCGCTTGTTGTCGAGTGCGATCTTGGTCGCCGTGAGCTTGATCGTCGCCGGCTATCGGCTTGAGGCGCCGATTGACCGTGCTCGCGCTGGCACTGCGCGGCGCCGCGGCGGAGCGAGTCAGCGTACGACTTCCCACGACGACAGAGCTTTCGATATCAGGCATACCTGCGCTGTTTGCTGCTGTTCTCTTTGGCCCGCTAGCGGCAGGAGTAGTCGGAGCCGCATCGATGCTCGGCGACCCCGAGCTTGCTATCGCGCCCTGGTCCGGGATCGCGCGCCTCGTCTCAAGTGGGCGACGTATACGAGCATTCGCTTCATGATCGGCGCCGCAACCGGACTCGCCGCACAGGCGACGATACTGCTTGTACCGTCGCAGTTCGGAGGGCTTGTGGCAGCGACACTGGTCGCGACGCTCCTGAGGGAACTCCTAGATCTCGGATTCACGGTGCTGACAGCAGCGGTACGTGGAGGATCGCCGTCGGATACCGCGCGCATGGTTACCCCGCTCCTTCTCCTGGCGCCGCCAGCATATGCGCCTATCGTCGCTCTTCTTGCGTTCATGTACGTCGAGGTTTCACCCTGGACCCTCGCCCTCTTTCTCGTTCCTGCCCTCGCCGCACAACGGCTCTATGGCCTGTATCAAGGCGAACGTAAGCTTGCTGCTGACCTCTCAACGGCAAATGAAACCCTTGAGCGCGCGAACTTACAATTCGCGGCGGCGTTGATCGCAACGCTGGATGCTCGAGATCGCTACACCGCCGGTCACTCTGCAGCTGTCGCAATCTATTCGCGTGACATAGCAGAGCGAATGTGCCTTCCGATCGAAACGCAAGAGCATGCGTATCTCTGCGGTCTCGTGCACGACATCGGGAAGATCGGACTTCCGCCTGGCTTGCTCGAGAAGCCGGGCGCACTCACTCTCGAGGAGCGGAGACAGATGCAGGAGCATTCGGCCATCGGCGAGCGGATTCTCGCGCACGTCGACGAGTACTCGGAAATCTCAACCGTTGTGCGTTTCCATCACGAGCGTATCGATGGTCAGGGCTACCCCGATGGTCTCGACGCGAGAGGCAATTCCACTCGTCTCCCGCATCATCGCTGTCGCTGACGCGTACAACGCTATGACTTCTGATCGGCCTTACCGCGATGCGATGCCGAGTCGAGTCGCGCGCCTGCGTCTGGCTCAGGCAGTGGATAGCCAGTTCGACACGTCAGTTGTCGCCGCATTCGAAGCGATCCTCGCGGGAGCCGATGAGGAGTATCGCTTGGGTAAGCGGCAAGACTTCCTTGAGTTCGCGCAGAGCACCTACGATTCGAGGATCGGATTCAGCGATTCCGTCGCGGAAGTCGCCTGATCAGCGCGCTCCAACGCGGCCTGCACAGCAATAGCCGTCCTGTGAGCGGATACCGAGCTTGTCATAAATGTGGTGAACGTGAACCTTCACGGTTGATTCACCGATGAACAGAAGTTGTGCGATCTGGAGATTCGTGAGTCCCTGCGCCAGCAGGTCGTGAACCTCTCGTTCGCGAGGCGAGAGACGCGACTTTGGATCAAGCGGAGCTTGACGCTCATAGCCAGCGGCAATAGCGAGATCATGATCTCCTGCCTGCCGTAGGAGGCGTCCGAGACGCTCCGGCTCGCTAGATGCTCGCAGCATGATCGGCAAGAGTTCGGGGGTCGACCGCCACGCGGTGACAAGAAAGTCTATGACGCCCAGCGAGAGCGCCCGACTCTTCAAGGTCGACGACGCGTGCGATCACGTCACGATCATTATTTTTCGCAGCCGCGATTGCTCGTACAGCTGCGACCAAGAACCGTCGGAAGAATCGCAGCGTGTTGAATCGTGTGCGCCTCGATGAGATTCGAGGCTTCCTCGGTTCTGCCTGCCGATGCGAGAACCAACTGCGCGGGAAGCGAGGACTTCAGCGCGAGCAGCAGGAAGCGCCGATTTAAGAGATGGCATCTCGAGCTCAAGTGCGGTCGATCACCTCCCGTTGCTGGAGCAAGAGTCGTGAATAGACCGAGAACGCATGCTGCTGGCCAGCGATGTCTCGCGCGCCTCGCGAAATCGATCGAGCGATTCAGCACGCGTACTCATGAGCTTCTCGCCACCTTCGTTGTCCCGGCGCACGCAGCGGCTGCCGAACTCAGAGCATATGGAATCGCAAAGTCCAAGCGATAGATCTCGAGCGGTGCAGAGCAGCTCTTGACTTACCTTGAGTGCATCGGAGTACCGTGCACTGAGCACCAGCGCAAACGAATAAACGCTTTGAAATGAAGACACGACGAGTGGATCATGGATCGTCGGAAGCAGGGCGTAAGCCGCGTCAACATCAGTGAGATCCAAAGATCTGCCAAATCTGTTTCGGTAGACCACTCCATATGCACTGGACTGCAGGATCTCCCTGGCATTCGAGCGTGTGACACTGGAAGTGAGGGCCGAGTGCAAGGCGGTAGCCTCGGGCAACTCAAGGTCAGTTGCGGATATGAGTTGTCCCCATAGCGCGTCCCTGCGCGCGACTTGAGACGGAGCCGTCGCTTCGGCCCGCCGATAGAAATCAAGTGCCTCATCTTTCGCGGGAGGCGAGGTGTGCAGCTCGTCCCGGCCACTGACAAGGCGCGGAATGTGAAGTCGGAGGCCTCTCTCCGCAGCAATCTCAGCGAACGCCTGCGCTTCCGTGAGCCGTCCCTGTCGAAGAGCGACCTCGGACCGTGCTAGCGCGAGTGCTGGCCCGTTGAGGCCTCAAGCCCTCACCGACCTCACACCAAGCCTCAATGGTCTGCAGCCGCGCTGCACGTCAGAAGCTCATCGAGCGCCTCAAGTAAGAGCGGCTCGACCTTATCGACGAGGCGATGACGGGCGACGACGTCAAAAGCAGCATCCCAGTCGCGTCGGCGCCGGTAGTACCCGAGGCATCTCGCCATGTCGCGGGTCTCGGGAGCGCCGCCAAGCTGCGCGCATCGGTCGTCGAGAAAGGAGCGAGCGAGTGGATGCAGCTCGAGCTGCTGCCCACGTTCGACGAGAACACCCACCCGAATGGCGGCGCCACAGACGTACTCGGCACGCTCGCCGAGCAACTCCATCGCCAGTTCTCGGTCAAGGATCGGCGCGACGGCGAGGGTCGCCAGACCTGCCTTCACTTCGTCGTCGAGTGCTTCGAAGACCTCTTCGGCGAAGAAGCGATAGAGCGCCTCTGGTAGCTGCTCGCTGTCTTCGATCTCGGCAGTCGTCACGCTGGCCAATCCGATCACTGCCGGCCAGCCGTTCGCCAACGCGACGAGACCTGACGCCGACGGCGGGCTTCGTCCGGCCAGAACCTCCGACGCCTCACCGGCATTCATCGCGAGCGTGGTCTGGTTCAGCTCCAGGACCTCGTCGTAGAGGATCCTGCGCGCGCTGACCCATGTCGGCCGAAGCCGTGAGGCGATCAGAAGCTGGACAGGTGCGGCTGCAACGAGCGCTGCGACCAGATGCTCCGCTTCCTCGGCTCCGACAATCTCGTGGTAGTCGTCGATGACGAGCCAGCCGTCGCTCGGCCAGGCCGCGATGTCCTCAGCAAGGATCTCGGCGAGAACATCGACCTTCGCAGTCGAGCCGGAGAGCGCTCGAAGGTGCTCGCGCAGGCGCACCTCGCAGTCGGTCATGAGCTCGGAAGCGGCTCGCGCCAACCCAAGTGCCAGCGCCGCTACATCCGTCGACGACCGGCGTGCGGTGAACCACGCCTGGCGGCGGCCTCCGGTATCGACCCATTGCTCGGCCAGAGTCGTCTTCCCGTAACCCGCCGGAGCCACGAGCGTCCTCACGCGAGCCGGCGATTCGTCCAGAAGCGCCAAGAGGCGCGGCCGCTGGATGACCCGGCGTCGCTGCAGAGTGCCTGCTGTCGCGGTACTTGCCATAGCTGCCCGGAGGGCTGGATCCCCGCAGCGACCCTAACACCGCGGGGCCGGAGATCTGATGCGCGCCCGCGACAGCCGGAGTAGCCGCGGGCGCACTCGATCAGCGGTGGGGTCGGGCACCCGTCGGCCAGCGGCGTTCCGAGGCAAGCGGGTCTTCTCCGGTCAGAAGCCGGTACGCGATCGGAATCTGCCGCCTGCGTCGCACACCGAGCTTCTGCCGCAACACGTCAGAGTGGGCCTTGGCAGTCCTGGGCGAGATCCCGAGACGCACTCCCACCTCTTCGTTCGAGCAACCGGCTGCGATCAGCGTGACGATTTCTCGCTGACGCTTTGTGATCGGCGCCGGCTCCCTTCTTGTCGACAGTTCCATCATGGCCGTGACCGTACTCCCTCGTTCGAGGGACGACCATTGCGCCCGAGGTGTAACCGAAGATGTATTTCCGGTGGTGGTCGAGCGACTACGTCATCGGTACCTGGCGGAGAACCTTCGGTGCGACGCGGTCCAGAATCTCCGACAGGCTCTCGCCCGTGCACGTCAGACCGTGGTTCCGGAGGCCGATCACCGCGTGCGCGGGATCGGGCTCGAGCGCGACGAGGTCGGCGACGGCGATCGCGAGCTCCTGCGTCCCGCACGGGTAGTTCACGTCCGTCGCCGGGATGCCCTCCATCCACGCGTGCACGTGCAGGATCGCGCCGACGTCGGGGTGCGCCTGGTAGATCATCCAGTGCTCGATCGCGTCCACCGACACGCGCCGCGGCTCGATTCCGGGCGGGACGCTGAGCACGATCACTCCGCGCTCCTCGTCGAAGTCCTTGACCATGAGGACGTCGCGACCGACGATCTCGAGCTTCGACTTGTCGACGCCCGACGCGCTCATCCAAAAGCGGGTCTCGTCCTTCCTCGCCGACAGGTTTCCGTACGAAAGCCCGCCCACCGAATAGAGGCGCATGACATGGCGGAGATCGCGTCCGGAGAGGTACTCCTCCACCGGAAACGGGGACGGCAGCAGATCGAGCTCGTCGAGGCGGCGACCGGCCGAGCTGATATCGGCCGTGACCTCGTCACCGCCCCACAGGTCGGGCTCGAGGTCGGGATGCCAGTCGTTGTCGATAACGAGCCGTGAGGTCGCGAGCGGCTCCAACCGCTCGTAGATCGCCTCCGGATCGTCCGGCACGTGGTACGTCCCGCGCTCCATCGTCGTAAACCAGACGCCGTCTCCGGGTATGCGGAGCAGGACGACGTTCGAGAGCGTGCGGACGAGCATCGGGTAGCTCGCCTTCAGCACGTCGTCGGGAGTCTCGGGAAGCTCGTAGAAGGCCGCCGAGTAGGTCCCGCGCGAGGAGCGGCGGAACGCCTTCGGGTCAGCCGCGTCGAACATGTTCAGGACGAAGTCGGCGTCGCTGACGTCCTCCACTCGCTCGAAGTCGTCGCGCTCGAATTGCGTGCCGATCGCGTTGACCCATTCTTCGTGAGCGGGGGAGGTCGGGGTTCCCCAGATCGCATACCGGCGCACGGGTCGAGTCTAGATGCTTGACCGTTATCGGAACAGATCGCGCTCAGCGGGCATGAGCAGGTCTTGCCCGCTCCCCTCGCCGGTCGCGTTCAGGCCGCGCACGATCGCCGAGGGGATCCCTCGGGTCTTGCCCGTGACGAGCTCGGCGGCACCGGCGATCTCGTCCGCGACCGCAATCTCGGTGGCGTGCAGGACGTATCCCGACGAGTCGTGTCGACCCTTCAAGTCGAGGAGCGGTGCCATTCCCGACACACCGAGCGCGACGTCGGTCGTGCCCCGCCGAAACGGTCGTCCGAAGGAGTCGCTGACGATGACCGCAACGTTCTTGCCCGTCAGCTCGCGGATGCGTTCACGGAGGCGGCGGGCCGATGCGTCCGGATCGACGGGAAGGAGAACGAGGGTGTCGAGCCCTCTCGCATTCGACTGGTCGACGCCCGCAGAAGCGCAGACAAAGCCGTGTCGCGTCTCGGCGATCACGAGCGGCGGTCGCGCGCGCACGATCCGACGGCTCTCCCGGAGGATCACCTCCAGGCGGCGCGCATCCTCGTCCGCCGCGAGCTCATTGGCCCGGTCCGACGGCTCGATCCCGTCGAGATGCACAACGCGGCCTTCGACCTTCGACACCGCTTTCTGAGCGACGACGACGACGTCTCCTTCCTCCAGCGCGGCTTCACGGTTCGCAGCTGCGACGAGGAGCGCCGCCAGGTCATCCCCTTCGTCCAGCTCCGGAATGCCCCGTAGCGGGATGACGCGCAGCTCGCCGGTCAAGGAAGCCCGGTCACGCGAATGCCGGCGTGGCCGCGGTACCGCTTGTTCAGGTTCACCGCGACGGCGATCATGCCCTCGAGTGCACGCGCGCTGCCAAGCGGTCCGGCATCGAAGACGCGACCTGCGATCAGCCGATCGGCTACCTCGAGAGCGAGGCGCTTCGCATCCGCGTCGTCGCCGCACACGAAAGCGTCCTCGTCGGGAGGCTCGGCCGAGCCGAGGGTCGAGGCGGCGAGGGTGTGAAGGCCCGCCACAACGGGCGCGTCGAGCTCGTCCTGGATCCGTTCCGCCAAAGACGTGGCCTCCGGCGAGGGGAGAACACCTGAAGGCGTGAAGCGGAGCTCAGACGCCACGCACAGAAGCGGCCTCGAGCCGATGGCGTCTCGCAGGAGTCTCGAGCGGTGTCGAGCGCAGCGTCCGCGTTGGTGGCGAGGACGACGAGATCGGCGGCGCGGACTGCGTCCTCGTTCGTCGCCCCTTCGACTCCGAGCTCTGCCGCAGCCACGGCGGCTCGGGCGATGTCGCGGGAGCCGAGCACGATGGTCGTAGCCGGACCCCCTCAGGCGCTTGGCGAGAGCGGTTCCGAACGGCCCCGTGCCCCCGACGATCGCTATCCGCACGCCGCCTCCAGCACCGTTCTCGCGAGCTCTTGGGCGGATTCGCGGTCGTGCATCAGCGTCTTCGTCACCACGAGCTCGACTCTTGCCACTGCGGGAGCGTCCGACTCGTCGATGACCAGCGCGTCGATCAGCCCGTCGTAGCACCCGGCGAGATCGCCCGGAGTCGTGCCCCCAGCCATGCGGGAGAGCATACGGTCGAGTGGCCCTGAGACCGCCTTGCCCCCGACGAGCGGACTGACGGCAAGGCATCGGACACGCCGAGCCTCGAGGGCTTCGCCGATCTCGCGCACGGCGAGAGTCGGCCCAATCGACAGGTACGGGTTGCTCGGGGCGAGGATGATCGCATCCGCGGCCGCAAGGGTTTCGAGCACACCCGGCGCGGGCCGGGCTTCCGGCGCACCCTCATAGCTGATGTCTTCCACGTCGTCGGCGTGCTTCCGAGCCACGAACCACTCCTGGAACGGAAACGTGCCGGCAGGCGTGTGGATGTTGGTGCGAAGCCGGTCGTCGGTGGCCGGGAAGATCTGCGTGCTCACGCGCGCACGTTCGACCAGGTGAGCCGTGATGCGGGAAAGGGGAACGCCGTCGTCCAGCATTTCCGTGCGGACAAGGTGGAGCCCGATGTCTCGGTCCCCGAGCCGGAACCAATCGTCGCCGCCCCAGCTCGCTGCTGAGGCGAGAGCGTTCCAGCTCTCGCTTTCCCGACCCCAGCCGCGCTTCTCGTCGATGAGCCCAGCAAGCGTGTAGAGCAGGCTGTCGAGATCGGGCGAGACGTGCAGGCCGAGGATCTCGATGTCGTCGCCGACGTTTCCCACGACCGTGAGGTCTCCGGCCGGAAGCACATCGGCCAGGCCCCGGGCGAACCGCGCTCCGCCGCCGCCGCCCGAGAGGAGGGCGATCCTCACGCCGTGACGGCGAGAAGTCCCCGCGTGCGTGGCCCCAGCCGAGAGGCGAGTCGCTCGAGGTCAGACGCGCTGTCGACATCCTCCTGAAGCTCTGGGATCGCCGCAGTAGCGAACGGGGCGTGCGCACGGAAGCGGTCAGCGCTTCCCGGCCCATACAGCGGGATGAACACGGACGGGTCGGGAAGCGACAGCGCGTTTGTCGTCCCGTCCTCGGCCTCCACGAGTGCAAGGCCGGCCCTCGCAAGCGCCGAAAGAGCAGCAGGAGTCGCGGAGGGAAGGTCCGCGTTGACGATCAGGACATGACCATCGACGCCAGCGAGTCCCGCCGCAACCGCAGCTCCTAGTCCGCCACCGGGGTCGTCCACCACCTCGGCGCCGAGCGGAACCACCGTCGGATCGTCGGTGACGACGATCACCGGCCCAACCTCGAGAGCCGCAGCGACGACGTCTCCGAGCATTGCCACGGCCGCAGCTGCGCGGATCGGCGCGGGAAGCCGCCGCTTCGCGTCGCCGCGGTACGGGATCACGATCGTCGGCACGGCCCGATCGTACTCACCCGCAGTCGGTACCGAGCCTGCTGTTCTCGTCAGGCGGCGTTCGACGAGGTATTGCCTGCGCCCGGGCCTGAGGTCGCCCATTCGTGCACGTCGAACCAGTGCGTGTCACGCAGCGATTCCGAAACCTGGGGATCGGTGTGCTTCGGGTTGAAGACGTGATGCTCCACGTCGCAGCAGATCTCGACCTCGCTGAGTGAGACGTGAGAGATCCGTGTGAGCGCCTCCGAGGGGAGCCCGACCTCGGAGACGACGTAGTGCTTGAACTGGAGGTCCGGATCGAGCTCCATCAGCTCGGGCCAGTCCGGGCAAGTGCGTGCGGTCACGAGCGGCTACTTCTCTTCGAGCGCCCAGCTCCCTGCAAAGCGCACGAAGCCGCGCTCGTCGCCACCCGGATACACGACGAAGGCGAGTGCATCGTCGAGCTGGTGATAGAGGTGCTCGCCGCTCTCGTCGGTCAGGCCCAACCGCAAGTGGAAGCGCCCGTCCGCGAGCGGCAAGGAGCCGACTTCGAAACGGATGCCCCGCTCGCCGTTCGACGCGGCCCAGCCGAGCTCGCCGAGATCGACTGCTTGCCCGGCGACGAGCGTGCCGGCATCGTCGCGTAGCTCCAGCTGGAGCCTGGGAGGCGGTACGCCATCCCCGGCTGCGATGGCCACGCGCAGCGCGAACGGCTCACCCGAGAGGAACTGAAGCCGCTCGGCGCCCTCATGCCCGACCAGAGCGGCGGAGGCGATGGTCGCCTCGCCGGAGCCCCACTCCCGCAACCCGGCACCACGCTCGGCCGGATCCGTCTCGTCCGCCAGAGTGCGGCGGTAGCGCGCGATGGCCTCCCTGGTATGCCCGTCGAAGGCGACGGTGCCCGCGTCCAGCAGCACCGAGCGCTCGCACAGGCGCTCGACTGCAGAGGCGTCGTGCGAGACGAAGACGATCGTGCCGCCCTCCTGCTTGAAGCGCGCAATCCGCCCAAAGCACTTCCTCTGAAACGACTCGTCGCCGACCGCGAACACCTCGTCGAGCAGGAGGACGTCGGCATCCAGAAACGCCGCGATCGCGAATCCGAGGCGTACGGTCATGCCGGACGAGTACGTTCGCACCGGCCTGTCGATCGCGTGCTCGAGCTCCGCGAACGCAACGATCTCGTCGAACCGCTGCCGGATGTCCGCCCGGCGCAAGCCGTAGATCGCCCCGTTGAGAAAGACGTTCTCTCGTCCCGTGAAGTCGGGGTGGAACCCCGCGCCGAGCTCGAGCAGCGAGCCGATCCGGCCCTCCGCCCGCACCCGACCGGTCGTGGGCTTGATGATCCCGGCGACGATACGGAGCAGCGTCGTCTTGCCCGACCCGTTGCGCCCGATGAGACCGACGGCTTCGCCGCGCGCGACCTCCACCGACACGTCGTGGAGCGCCCAGACGTCCTCGGCCTCGCTCCGTCCGCGCTGGACGAACAGGTCCTTGAGCGTGCGCGTCTCCCGGGCGTGGACGTGGAACCGTCGCGAGACGCCTTCGACGCTGATCTCGCCCGGGCCCATACAGCGACCTAGACTAGCCCTCGCCATGGAACGAGTCGGCGAGCACGCCGTGCCCGTGGGGCCGCTCGCCGTCCGCTGGCTGGCGTACGACTTCGAGGAGGCGCGCGCGGGCATCACCGGGCACGCGCGTCTCCAGCTCGAGAACGCCGGCACTGCGCCCTGGCGTTCGCGCGGGCGGGAAGGGATCCAGGTCGCGTACCACTGGCTCGATCCCCTCGGAAACCCGATCGTGTGGGACGGCATTCGCACCGCGTTGCCGAGGACCGTCGAACCGAGCGACACGGTCGAGGTCGAGATGACCGTCGTCGCCCCGCGCCCCCACGGGAGCTACCGCCTCGCCTTCGACCTCGTCGAAGAGCATCGCTTCTGGTTCCAGGAAATCGGGTCGACGACGCTGGACATCCCCGTCGACGTGAAGCCGAGGATCGCGGAACGCCGCCTGCAGGTCGTTCTTCACGGGTCCCCGGACCCGGAGACGACGGCGGCGCTCGCCGCCCAGGAGGAGCCGCTCGCGGCTGACGATGCGCACGCGTTCGCCCATCTCGTTCCCGGCGCCTTGCCAGCGCCGGACTGGTCGCGGCTCGTGCTCGACGCGCACGAAGAGGGATACGCGGCGGTCGGCCCGGCGCTGGAAGCCTCTCGCGGCGATCGACGCCGGTTCGCCGCATGGGCTCCGGGCGCAGGTCGCAACCCTCGTTTCGACGGGCCGCTGCTGCTCCCATCACTCCTCGAAGGGCTCGAACCGCAAGACGCGGACGGGCTGCCGTCCTATTCGGGGGCAGACTCGCTCTTCGAAGGGCGTGCGGTCGTCAGACTTCGACAGCGATCCGGTCGTCCGAGCGGCTGAAGACGAACGCCCCGGCCGCGAGCCCCACCACCGCTGCCACCGCCGTGTACAGCGTCTCCGAGAGCTCGGGAAGCTCGCCGTAGAAGAGCACGTCGCGCATCGCCTCGATGGGCGGCGTGAGGAAGTTCAGCCAGTGAATCGCGAACTCGGCCGCCGGGTAGTCCGTGACCCCCGGGAGCTCGTCGAGGCTGTACAGGATCGGGGTGAGGAAGAACCACGGCAGCAGCAGAGCCGTCAGTAGGTGCTCGACGTCCCGGAAGAGCGCATTCAGCGAGGCGATCGCGAGCGCCACCCCGGCGACGATGCACGCGAAGAGCGCCCCCAGCGGAAACGCGAGCCACACGGTGTCGCGCGCCTCCGGGAGCTTGATCAAGCTCAGCACGACAACGACGGCCAGCATGACCACGAACCCCACGAGATGCGTGGCCACGATCGACAGAGGAACGAGCTGCCTTGGGAAGCGCACTTTGCGGATGAGGTTCGCATTCTCGAGCAGGCTCCGCGAAGACGCCTGCGCTGCCGTGGCGAAGAACACCCAGGCGGGCAGTCCGCAGAGCAGGAACAGCCAGTAGTCGCCGCTGTCCACCGCCGCGACCCTCCAGAGCAGCGAGAACACGAGGAGGTAGACCGCCATGAGGACCAGCGGGTGCAGGAGCGACCACGCGAGCCCGAGGACCGAGCCGCGGTACTTCGCCCGAAGATCGCGGCGAAAGAGGCTTCCGAAAAGCTCGCGATAGCGGATGACGTCCGCGTAGACGCTCACCGACGATTGAGTCTACGAGGACCCATTGCACGCCGGTCAGGCGTCGCTCAGGATGCGCAAGGAGCGGCATTGCGGCTACTGCGGCTGAACTTCCGTTCGCGAGGGTGAGAGACACCCCTCGCGTTGACATCGGGCCCACTTCTCGCGGCTCTCCTCTCCGCGCTCACGATCGTCCCGCTGAGCGCGGCGGCCGAGCCATCTGACGGTGCTTCGCCGGCACGAGCTCCGTTCGTGATCGGCGTCGACGACGATCACTCGAAGTGGCTCGCGCGGCCCGACGGGCTCGTCGCGAAGTACCGTGACCTCGGGCTCTCCGCGGTCATCGCCGAGCCCGTTCCCGGCGAGAGACAGACGACGGTGTGGTACCTGGAGACCGGCTTTCAGACCTCGGTGCCGCGTTCGAAGCGGCGCTTCTACACAGGTGAGGAGACCGACCGCTTCGTCGTCGAGCCTGCTGCAGGCGAGGAGGCCCCGCCGTGGGTGCGCGATCAGGCGAGCCAGATCCGCGACGCGCTCTTCCTCGCGAGCTGCCAGCGACACGTGGGCGCGTTCTTCAACTTCGAGCTGCTGGACGAGGATCGGCTCGCCGGGTGGCAGTCGGGAGTGCTCTGGCGGGATGGAACGCACAAGGCGTCGTACACCAGCTTCAAGGCTGCCGCACAGCTCGTCGCTTCGGGACACGTCGACTGCGCGACGGTCCCCGGCGCAGGTGGCGCGCTGCCGCCGTCGCCGCCGGCGACGGATCCACTCGTCCCGCCGACCTAGTTCTCCGGTCTATGACACGTGCTGCGTCCGTGTAAGGACTTGTGACGGACGAGGGTGGGCGGCTGGTGGCTCCACTACCCTTTCCAGGCTGTGGATGCGATCGTCGCGATCGCCGCGTTTCCTGTCACCTTCGCGGTTCTCTGGCTCCTCCTGCGCACGACGCTCGGCGTGCGCCTCATCGCTCATCCGACCGGTGAGCGCTGGCATGCCGAGGCCACTCCGACTTTCGGCGGAGTGGGCATCTTCGCCGGGTTCGTGGCCGGCGTCGGCGCTGCGCTCGCGATCGGGGCCGTCGAGTGGAGCGGCGAGCTCGGCGGCATCCTCGCCGGAGCGACACTCCTCTTCGCCGCCGGCCTCATCGATGACCTCCGCCACCTGAGCCCGATCGTCAAGCTCGCAGCGCAGGTCGGCGCTGCCGTCATCGCCCTCGCGAGCGGGCTGCACGTCGAGATCGTGGAAAACGAGGTTCTCGCCTGGGGGATCGGGATCCTCTGGCTCGTCGGGATCTCGAACGCCTTCAACCTGCTCGACAACATGGACGGGCTTGCCGCGACGCTTGCCGCGATCGCCTGCGCGTACTTCGCCATCGACGCTCTCACGGAGCATCCGAGCGAGACCGTTCTCGTTCTCTCCCTCGCCCTTGGGCTGGCGTGCGCCGCGTTCCTTCCCTTCAACCTCAGGCCGGGCCGGAGCGCAGCGGTCTTCATGGGCGACTCGGGAAGCCTGGTGCTGGGCTTCGCGCTCGCGTCGTTCGCGCTCGCCTCGAGCTGGACGGTCGCGGGAACGACGGTCGCGACCGTCCTCCTGCCGCTGCTCATCCTGGCGATTCCGATCCTCGACACGACGTTCGTCACCCTCGTTCGGCTCGGGCAACGGCGGCCGGTGAGCCAGGGAGGGCGGGACCACACGTCGCACCGCCTCGTGTACTACGGGCTCTCCGAAGCGAACGCTGTCCTGCTGCTGGCGCTCGTGGCAGCGGCGATCGGCGCTACTGCGCTGGCATACAACGTGCTCGACAACGCCCGGCTAACGGCCTTCGGTGTGCTGCTCACGTTCGTCCTCCTGGTCCAGTTCGGGAGCTTCCTCAGCGACCTCGAGGAGCGCTCTCGCCGCGGAGAGGCCACCGAGGAGGTTTCGCTGTGGAAGGCGCTCGTGTTCGAGCCCCGCCGTCTCGTCGAGGTGGTCGTCGACTTCATCGTCATCTGTGCGACGTTCCTCGCCGCGTACCTCCTCGTGATCGGAGGGCTCGGCAGCGAGTTCGAGCGCTCGGTCTTCCTCGCGGCGCTGCCGATTCTCCTCGCGACGAGATACGTGGCGTTCGTCGCGCTCGGCGTCTATCGGAGGGTCTGGCGTTTCGCAACGGCCCGCGACGCGATCCCGATCGCGCTCGGATGCGCAGCATCGGCCGTGGTCGCGTTCTTCGTGCTCGTCGCTCTCCGGGACATCGGCTCGTTTCCTGCGTTCGAGGTGTTCGTCGTCGACGCCGTGCTCTGCACGCTGCTCGTGGGAGCATCGCGGCTGACCCTGCGCCTGCTCCCGGAGGCCCGCGCACGCGGGCGGGATCGGCGGCGTGTGCTCGTGGTCGGCGCAGGTCGAGCGGGGCGCGGGCTGGCGCGCGAGCTGCGCGACGCCCAGGAAGCCCGGGTCGTCGGGTTCCTCGACGACAACCCTCGCGTGAGGCGCCGTCGGATCCTCGGCATCACCGTGGTCGGCGCGCTCGACGAGGCCCCCCGGGCGATTGCCGGCGCGCGGGCGGACGAGGTGCTCGTCACGATCCCCGACGCGCCGCAGGAGCGACTCGATGCGGTCGTGCGCGCGGCGGAGGAGGCTGGGATCCCGTGCCGCATCGTCCGGCGCGTCACCGAGTTCTCCGCGCCCGAGCAGCCGGTCGAGGTCTCGCTGCCGTGAGCTCCGTCCCCGTGGCGGGCGGTCGAGACCGCCCTGACTTCCTTGCCCGCCTGCAGTCGGCGATCCCGTTGCTGACGGTCTACTTCGGGCTGTCCGCGCTCTACGCGTGGCAGGCGTCCCGGCACCCGGTGCCGACGATCTACAGCGACGAGATCGAGCTCGCGTGGCTCTCCCGCTCGATCGCGGAGACCGGCGAGGCGGCACGCCGCGGCGACCCGTACGGCCTCGCGACACTCGTCGCCTACTTCCTCGCCCCCGTCTGGTGGGTCGGCTCGGCAGCAAGCGGTTACGCGGCGGCAAAGCTCTTGCTCGTGCTCGCGATGACGGCCACCGTCTTCCCCGCGTACGCGCTCGCGCGGATGGTCGTCCCACCCTGGTACGCACTGGCAGCCGCCGCGGGGGCGGTGGTCGCGCCCGCGCTCGCGTACTCGCCGATCCTCGTCGAGGAGCCCCTTGCCTACCCGCTCGCGACACTCGCGTTGTGGCTCATCGCGCGCGTGTACGTGGAGCCGACGTGGAGTCGGGCCGGCCTGGCCGTGCTCGCGTGCGCTGCAGCGACACTGACGCGGACGCAGCTGTCGATCCTCTTCTCGTTGCTCGTGCTCGGTCTGCTCTGGCTCTGCTGGCAATCGGAGCGGTCGCGACGCTGGCGTTCCACGTGGTCCGGCTGGGATTGGGTGGGGCTCGTGGTGCTCGGGGTGGGAATCGCAGTCGGGACCTCGGCGCTGCTCGGACATCTCTCGAAGACCTGGCGCGACACCACGAGCACGTTCCCCGAGCGGATCGTCGAGCACGCGGCCTGGGCTTCGGGCGCGCTCGCGATCGGCATCGGAGTCCTGCCGCTCATCGCGGGGATCGCAGCGCTCGCGCGGCCGCGAACCGAGGCGAGCGATCCGAAGACGCGCGCGTTCGTGGTCACCGCCGTGTTCGCCCTGGTCGTATTCGTGACCTACGCGGGGCTCAAGGGAGCGCAGATCTCGATCACGTTCTCGACTCTCGTGGTCGAGCGGAACCTCATCTACCTCTACCCGATTCTCTTCGCGGCGACGGCGTTGGCATTCGCGCGAGGCGTCGGCCGCGGCTGGGCCATCGCGGGTGGCGGCGCTCTTCACGCTGTACGTCGTCACAGAGGTGCCGCTGCGACTCGACAACTACCCGTACTACGAGGCGCACGGGCTCTCGATGCCCGCGTTCCTGAACCGGGAGTGGGGTTGGCCGGAAGGGCGAATCGAAACCGCGTTGCTCATCGCGTGCTTTACGTCGGTGGCGATCCTCGTCGCGCTCCGGTACCTCGATCGTGGCTCGAGGGCGTTCACCGCGGTCGTGGCGACCACGACGGTTGCAGTCTTCGCGTGGAGCCTCACCACCGAGGTCTACGCGGCCGAGGGAGAGCGCTTGCTCGCGACGCAGATCGCGGACAACCTCCCGGTTCCGTACGACTGGGTCGACCGCGCGACCGGCGGCGATTCGACCGTCGTCCTCGGCCAGCAGATGACCGACGACCCGACGGGTGTCTACCTCACCGAGTTCTTCAACCGCTCGGTCACGAAGGTGTGGAGCACGGACGGCACGGCTCCCGGGCCCGGCGCGATCCTCACTCCCGATCTCTCGAGCCCGGACGGCACGCTGACGCCGTCACCCGAGACCGAGTACGCGATCACGATGAACGGGGTCGAGCTCCAGGCGCCGGTCGTCACGAGAGTCGGGCCGTACGTCCTGTACCGCGTCGGAGGCGAGCCGCTGAAGCTCGCTTCGGGCCTCGCGGGCATCGACCGCGACGGGTGGATGGCCGACACGAACGCGGACGGCGTCGCCGAGGCGGCGTACAACCGCTTCGACGTCTCGCGGGACGGCTCCGGGTTCGCGCAGGTTCTCTCTCAATCGGGTGGCCTGGTGCCCGGACAAGGACACGCCCGCGCAGGCCACGGTTCGCGTCGGGCCGATCGGGGTCGGGCCCGACAACCAGCCGGCGATCGCGGAGGTCACGGGTACGCAGACAAAGACCGTGAACAACTGCAAGCAGACGGGGTTCGCGATCGGCGTGCCGCGCGTCCCCTGGCGCCTCGAGGTGGAGATGTCACCGACGTTCTCTCCGCACGAGGTCGACCCGAACCACTCGGACCGGCGACAGCTGGGCGCGGTCTTCAGCGCCGGCTTCCGGCCGTTCTCGCCTGACGGCTAGCCGCCACCAGGTAGGTGAAGCGGAAGCGCAGCACGAGCCGCGCGAGCGGGGCCGGTGCGCTCGAGGACGCGCGCGACCGCCGCCGCTTGCCGTGGAAGCGCGCGCGTCTGGGGCATGAAGAACGGACGCAGCGCGATGTGCGTGAAGCCCTCTGCGCGAAGGTCGTCGAGAACGTCGTCGAGCCGGTACTGGCGCGGGTTCAGGTCGAAGACGAGCTTCTTCTCCGTGAACGCTGCGACGTGACGGAAGAACCCGCGCCGCTCGCGCGCGTAGTAGATGGCGCGGAAGACCGTGGTCGCGGCAACGGGGGCGGGCGGGACGTAATCGTTCAGGTCGTCGGCCACGACCACGGCGCGATCGCCAAGTCGATGCCGCGCCGCCTCGACCATCTCCGCGGTCGAGTCGACTCCTCGATACCGAAGGCCATGGGCGACCAGCAACTCCCCGAGGCCTCCATCCCCGCAGGCGAGATCGAGTACCTCCTCCCCCGGCCTGAGCTCGGCCCCGAGGCCGATGACAAGCTCGGCGCGATGCGCGAGGTAGGTGGCCGCGTCAGCGTACGCGCGTTCCGTCCAGTCCTCCGCCTGCCGCGCGTACTGGTCGTCCTTCACAGGGCGAGCAGGCGCTCGGGATGCTTGCGCACGAAGCGGGCCATACCGCGGGCGTGCCAAAGCGTGTGGCGCGAGATGAACCCGCGGTCGATCACGGCTGCGTAGTCGTGCGTCACGACCGCTTCGGGGACGTACCAGCGCTCCCAGCCGGCCTGCATCGCGCGGTAGCAGAGGTCGATGTCTTCGCAGTAGTGCCGGAAGCCGGCGTCCCAGCCGCCGATCTCGTCGAGCATCGAGCGGCGCATGAGCAGGAAGGCGCCGAGCATCCAGTTCGCCTGCACCGGCGCGGTCGGCCGCTCGTCGAGGTGGTAGTGATCGCGCTGCTTCTCGTACGGCGTTCGCAGGCGACGGAGAGGCGTGCGGCGGACGAGTGTTCCGCGGACGGTCGGAAACCGCCTGCGAGAGGGCTGCCACGTCCCGTCCGGCCAGCGCATCTGAGGCCCGGCGATCCCGCAGCGAGTGTGGACGTCGGCGAATGCAGCGAGCGCGGCTACGGCATCTGGCTCCGGGATCACGTCCGGGTTGGCGGCGAGAACGTACTCACCCTCTGTCGCGGCGATCCCCCGGTTCACGTTCGCCGCCAGGCTGAGCGGCCGTGGGTTCTCGAGCACGCGCACTCCCTCCGGCACAGCGTCGACGGAGCCCGGGAGGTTCGAAACGACGACCGTCTCGTCGACCTGAGGCACGAGCGCGGGGAGCGAGCGACGGAGCTCCGCGGCATGCCCGTGTGAGACGACGACCGCGGAGACCTTCATACGCCGAGTATCTCCCGGTAGACCGCGAGCGTTCGCTCGGCGGTGGCACGCCAGCTGAAGGCGCGCGCACGTTCGAGCCCGGCTGCGGTGAGCCTCGCACGATCTTGGAGCGCCGCCCGGATCCCGTCCGCGAGGCCCGTCTCATCGACGAAGAGCGCTGCGTCGCCCGCAACCTCCTCGAGCGCAGGCTCGTGCACGGCGACGACCGGCGTTCCCGACGCCATGGCCTCGACGACAGGCAGCCCGAAGCCCTCGAAACGGGACGCCTGGACGAGGCAGGCAGCCTCGCGGTAGAGCTCTGCGAGCCGCTCGACGGGGACATGGCCCTCCAGGCGCGCACCGCGCAGGCGGAGCTCCTTCGCAAGCGCCGCATTCTTCTCCGGCCCGACGACGACGAGCGGGAGGCCTACCGCCGTAGCCGCCGCGAGCGCCGCCAGCTGGTTCTTCCGTGCGCTGGATCGCGCCGACCGCGAGAACGTAGGAGCGTTGTGACACTGTGTCGCTAGGTGCGGGGTGGAACGCTGGATCGACGCCGTTCGGAGTTACGACGACTTTCTCCGCTGGAACGTCGTAGAGCTCGATGAGGTCTCGCTTGGTGCGCTCCGACACCGTGAAGACGCGCGTGGCCCGGCGGACTGCACCTGGCACGACGCGCCGAAAGAGGAGCCGGTCTCTCGGGTTGAACAGGCCGGGCTCGCGTTCGAACGAGAGATCGTGGACGGTGACGACACCTGGGCAATGCACGCGCAGCGGGAGCGCGTACTGCGTGTGCACGAGGTCGGCGCCGAGCCGCCGCAGCAGCCGAGGGAGCGTGACGGCCATCCGGAGCACCTGCGAGCCCGCGCGAAGCTCGACGGGCTCCACGCCCGAGGGAACGAGCACCGGGCGCCGGGTGACCGCGGCGATGCGGATTCCCGCAGGGGCCAGGTCCGCCAGCTCGCGGAGCAGATTGCGCACGTAGGTCTCGTCGCCGGTCCGCTCGCGCCCGAGAACGTCGGCATCGATCGCGACGAGCGTCATGCGATCTCCTTCCAGAGCGCCTCGACCTGGTCGGCGGCACGCTCCCAGGTGAACTCGCCGGCACGGACGAGGCCGAGCGGGACCAGCTCGGCTCGCCGGCGTTCGGCTTGCGTGATTCCGTCGGCGATCGCCTCGATGTCAAGCGGATCAACGAGTACCGCCGCGCCTCCAGCAACCTCCTCCAGCGCAGTTCCCCGCGAAGTCACGACCGGGACACCGGAGGCCATCGCCTCGATCACCGGCAACCCGAACCCCTCGTACAGCGACGGGTACAGGACGCAGCGAGCACCTCGATAGAGCTCGGCGAGATCCGCATCGGTGACCTCGCCGACCCAGCCCGCGACGTCCACCCCGCCCCACCCGCGCGCGCCGACGACGCGGAGCTCCACGCCGGCAAGGCGCGCTGCCTCGACGACACGGGCGAGGTTCTTCCGCGGCTCGAGCGTGGCGACCGCGAGAACGTACGACCCCACGGCCGTGGGCCCGTCCGGCGTGAAGAGCGGGTCGACCCCGTTGGGGATGACGTGGATCCGCTCGCGTGGAACGCCTGCGAGCTCGGCGACCTCCCGCTTCGTGAACTCCGACACCGCGACGACTGCGTGCGCGGCCCGCAGCGCTTCGCGTAGCCCGACTTTCCCGTACAGCCGATGCCAGCGTGGAAACGCCTCCGGATGGCGAAGGATCGCGAGGTCGTGCACGGTGAACACCGTCGGGATGCGAGGCCGAACGGGTCCGCGAAAGGTCGTGCAATGGAGGACGTCGACCGCGCGCGCCTGACGTGGCAGTGCGAGCGGATACCAGAGCGCGTCCCGGAGCACGCTCGCCACGCGACCCGGCCCGCCGAAGGAGCAGAGCTCGAGGTCCAACCCGGGCCGACCCCGTAGAGCGGCAAGCAGCCCTCGCACGTGTCGCGCGGTGCCGGCTCGGGTCTGCACCAGCGGCGACGTGTCGACGGCGACCCTCACGCTCGGGCCTCCAGCCGGCGTGCAACATGCCGGAGTGCGTCGAGGGGTTCCGGGTACTCCAAGAGCGCCTCTGCTTCCAGCTCGGCGCACCAGCGGTATTCGACGTGCTCCTCGTTCAGCACCGGCTCCCAGTCCGCCTCGACCTCGACCGAGTACGGATGGAGGGTGACGGAGATGTCGTCGTCGACCGAGCGGTAGCCGAGCTCGAGCGGGATCGGCGCGAAGTCGACCGGGCGCGTCAGTCCCGTTTCCTCGCCGAGCTCGCGCAGTGCCGCTGCATCGGGAGCCTCGCCCTCCTCGATTCCGCCCGCGACGAGATGCCAGTACCCGTGACTCTCCGGCGAGCGGAGCAAGACGAGGAACGTGGGCCCCGGGCGATGGACCACGAGCAGGACCTCCTCGCGCTCACTCACCGACGCGCCCTCTCGTACCCGCGCAGGAAGATCTCGCCGGCGGCGCGCCAGGTGAACCCGCGCGCGTGCTCGAGCCCGGCTTCGGCGAGGCGCTCCCGCTCGGCGAGGGCGTGCTCGACTCCAGCCGCCAGCGCGGCCGGGTCGTCGGGGTCGGCACGCACTGCTGCATCGCCGCTCGCCTCGTCGAGCGACGGGTGCGAGGACACGACGACCGGGCATCCGCACGACATCGCTTCCAGAACCGGAATGCCGAAGCCCTCGAAGCGTGAGGGATAGACCGCGGCCGCCGCGCCCCGATAGAGCCGCGCGAGGTCGTCGTCGGCGACGAAGCCGAGCCGGCGTATCCGAGGGGAGTCGAGCTCGGGCTGCTCTCCCCAGCCCTCTCCGCCGGCGACCGCGAGCAGGAGGTCGCCGCCGAGCAGCCTGTGGGCATCGACGAGGGTCTGGAGGTTCTTGCGCGGCTCGAGAGTGGCGACCGTGAGCAGGTACGGGGCGCCAAGATCCGCAGCTGGACCATCAGGGCGAAACTCGTCCCTCGCGGCCGGGTGCGCGACGTGCACGCGATCCTCGCGAACGCCGAGCACTCCCGTTACGTCCTGGCCCGTGTACGCGGAGTTGACGAACACGACGTCACACGTCTGCGCGGTGTTCCGGTACTTGCGCCCGTGCATCGAGCGCGTCCGTGAAGTCGTCCATTCGGGATGACGGAGCGGGACGAGGTCGTGGATCGTCGTCGCCCTGACTCCAGCACGTTGCGGCGGGAACATCCAGTCCGAGAAGTGGAGCACGTCGAACGCGCCGAGAAGCCGCTCGGCAGCAGGCTGCCCGGCGACGCTCCACGCAGTTCGAAGCGCATGGGAGAACGGCAGGCGCCAGGTGCGAAGCTCGACGTCGATTCCGGCGAGCGCGGCTCGAATCCGGTCGGGCCCCTTCGGGCTCGTGGGGGCGAATGCGACGACCTCGTGCTCGGCACCGGCAGCCTCGACGAGCCCGCCCAGCGACCCGCGGATGTAGTTCCCGATTCCGAGTGGCGGATGGGACAGCGGCGAGACGTCGAACGCGATCCTCACGACGCCGGTTTGTAGACGAAGGCGTTGAAGTGCGCGCCGAGCTCCCGGCGGTCGTTCGAGCCCGGGAGCACCTCAGCGGGAACCGCCGTCGGGTCCACCCGGAACGTGACGACGCACGTGTCCTGGCCGGACTCGAGCGGCACGCGGAGCTTCGCTTGCGTGTTGGGCTGGAGCTGTACGCGTGCAACCCGCTTCCCGCCCACGAACGCGTGCACCCTCTGGGGCGACTCGAACAACGAGGGGTCGCTCGAGAGCGAGACGACCAGCTCGCCGCCGCGACACAGCCGGCGCCTCCACGTCACGGCCTCGCCCGACCAGCTGTCGTTCGGATAGAGGCCCCTGATGGAGGTCGTCGAGACGACGTCTCCGTCGACCCGCCAGAGAGTCGTCCCGAGGAGATCGTCCCGGGCGACAACTTCGCCGTCCGGAGTGACCGATCCGTCCGTCAGGAGGTATTCGACCGCGAGCGGATCGCCGTCCGGGAGGCGCACCAGGCCGTTGCGCGGGTCGATGCGCACCTGCGTCTCCCCCACGCCTCCGGGAGTCGGCTGCCGGAGGTAGTAGACGGGCCCGACCGTGCGGTTGAAGAATTCGTTCTGGTTGACGGTGAAGCGGTCCGCGCGGCCCGTCCACAGAACCGCTGCCCGTGCGTCGGCGGGGAGCGCCGCGTCGATCCAGTCGCGCGAGACGCCGCGGATGCCCTGGAAGACGGCTCCGGCGGACGCCTGCTTCACCCCGTGCGAGCCGGCCCAGATCGGGTGGAAGACGGCGGCGTAGTACGCAAGGACGACGAGGGGCAGAGCGATCGCGTAGCGGCGAGGAACGAGCAGGAACGCCGCCGCCAGCGCGACGGCCAGCCCGAACGCAAGCTCGGCGACCCACTCGAGGGAAACGTGATCCTGTACCGACCACCACGGCAGCAACATGAGCGTGTCCGAGAGCGCCGAGGTCTCGATGAAGCGCTCGAACGGGATGAGGAGGACGAGCGCCGCCGCCGCCGCCGCCGCAGACAGGGCGAGGGCGCGCGGTCGCACGGATCCCCTCTCCACCCAGGCCAGCAGGAGCACGAGAAAGAGCGGCGCGACCACGAAGAGGTTCCGCTCCTGGATCCGCTGCGCGAAGACGGACGCGAAGGCGGAGACGGCGAGCACCAGCCAGAACGTCGTCGCGAGCGCGGTAGCCAGGAGCGCCTGCAGCGGCCGGTCGAGCGTACGGGCACGTCCCACGAGGACGATGGTCGCCGCGACCGGTACGACGCCGAGGTAGAGGTCGAGTTCGGCCAGGTGGTACAGCAGGTATCGCAACACCTCGCCCGGCTCGTACTCGGAATCGCCGACGATGCTGTACGCCCCGAGCAGGTCCGAGAGCGACCTTCCTCGGCGCGATCTGGAAGACGAGGACGAGTGCTCCCGCGCCGACCACGACGGCGTACAGCAGACGGAACGGCCGCAGAGCGACCCGCAATCCTTCTCGCCGGAAGCCGGCGAGGAGCAGCGGTGCCGTGAGCAGTGCCGGGACGAGGGCGACGGCCTGCACGCGCGTCGCAGAAGCGGCGCCGACTGCGATCAGGAGGAGGATCACCCGCGCCGTCGTCGGCCGCTCCAGCACGAGCGTCAGCAGGAGCGCGGCAGTGAGAAAGACGGGGTAGAAGACGTTCTCCGTCATCACCGAGCCCGTGTAGACGAGCGAGGGCAGCGAGACGGCGAGAACTGCGCGCGAGCAGCGAGAGCCCCGGACCGACGACGCGACGCGCGAGGAAGAACGCGGGGATCGCGGCCAGCGACATCAGGAGCGCGTTCAGCGTCTTCACCGCCGCGTAGGCGTCCGTCAGCGACTCGAAGATCGCGTACGCGGGGCTGATCAGCACGGGGTAGACGATCCCGTAGCCGGGCGAGGGAATCTCACGGACGAGGAGCTCGCCGCTGTCGGCGAGACTGCGGCCGAGCTCGGAGTAGATGAGCTCGTCGACCATGATGAAGGGGCCGAGCATGCCCCGAGCAAGCCAGGCTCTGACGGCGAACGAGCCGACGACGATCGCGACCAGCCATGCCCACGGAGGAATTCGTCGAGCGGTGTTACCGACCAAGCTCGACCTCGGCGAGACGTCTGGCGATCTCTCCCGCTTCCGCGTCCTCCGGGGAGATCCCGACGTCCGCCGCGGCCTCGCTCACCTCTCGTAGCACCGCGTCGCCGACCTTCGCGCCACCTGCGGCCTCCTCGAGAGCGGCGGCGTAGAGCTCGGCGATGCGACCGAGATCGTGACGGCGCCTTGCCGTCGCGGCTGCCGCCCGCCCCATCTGCTCACGCACGTCCTCCCTCGCCACCAAGAGCTCGAGGGCGGCGGCCAGCGTGTCCACCTCGTGCTCGTCGACCGGCACCTTGAGCGCGGCGCCGTCCGGAAGCTCGGAGAACCAGCCGACGTCGCTGACGACCAGCGGCTTCCCGAGCGAGAGCGAGCGGATCGCGATCCCCGACGTCTCGCCCATCGTCGGATGGCGGAGGTTGACGGAGACGTCGACGCCGGCAAGCAGCTCCCACAACCGCTGCTCGTCGACCCATCCTTCGCGCACGAGCCCCTTCTCGTCGAGCCCGAGGCGTTGGAGCCGCCGGTCGAGGTCGAATCCCGGCGACGTCGGGCCGACGAGGAGCAGCACCGCATCCGGATGCTCGTCGCGGACATCTGCGAAAGCGCGCAGAAGCTCGGGGATCCGCTTGCTCGCGTTCACGACCCCGAAGCACCCGAGTACCGGGCCTGGCGCAACGCGCTTCGGCTCGAGGGCCGGCACCGGCCAGGCGGGGTGCGGGACGAGCCAGATCGGGCCGTCGTACCCGGCCGCACGCACGAGGTCGAAGACCGCCTGCGAGTGCACGATCACGCCGGTCGCGTGCTCGAGGACGAACCACGCGAGCGGGAAGTCGGAAGGCCGCGACTCCCAGAGCGGCGGGATGCGCTTGTCGAGAACACCGTGTGCGAGGAGGCGTCCGACGACGCCGTGCTCGCGCTCCATCGCGTCGAGGTAGCCGTGGCCGTCTCGCCGGCCGATGGTCATCCCTGCAACGAGGTGGTGGACGACGAAGTCGTGCAGGACGACGACGCCTGGCTGCCGGCGGAGCGCGTCGACGATCCACGCGTGCGCGTCCGGATTGTTCCCGACGTGGTAGAGCGCGCTGTCGGTGCCGCGCGGTGCGCGCTTTCGCCCTCGCTTGACCACCGTGACCTCGATGCGCTCGCTGAGCGCCGGCAGCAGGAGCGCGCTGTAGTCCGCGACGCCGGTCCGCTCCGGCGGCATCGGCGAGAAATACGCGAGGTTCATGCGAGCAGCCGCTCGATCGCGCGATCCCAGGTCACCTCGGCCGCAATCGCCTTCCCCGCGCGCCCGAACGACGCAGCATCGTCGCGATGCTCGCGCAGCCAGCCGGCGGCGCGCGCGACCTCGGCCGCGTCGGGTTGGACGACGAGCCCCGTCCGGCGGTCGAAGACGATCTCGAGCGGACCGCCGGCGTCGGTCGTCGTCAGTACGGGTTTCTCGGAGAGGAACGCCTCGAAGGGCACCATCCCGTAGTCCTCGTCGACCGGCGCGTAGTAGACAGCCAGGCAGCGCCCGTACAGCTCCGCGAGCTCCGAGTCGGAGACGCGGCCCGCGAAGCGCACACGGCCGTCGAGCCCGCGCGCTCGAGCAAGCTCTTCGAGCCTGCGCCGGTCGGGGCCGTCGCCCGCGATCACGATCTGGAGCGAAGAGTCGAGGGCCGCTGCTTCGAGGAGAAGATCGATGCGCTTCGCCCGGTCGAGCCGGTTGACGGAAAGGACGAAGTCCTCGTAGCCCTCGCAGCGGTAGTCGAGCTCCTGCGGCGGCGGCGGGAGAAACTCGGCGCGCAGGCCGGTCGTGCGCTCGAGCCGATCGGCGACGTTCTGTGAGATCGAGAAGAGGCGCGTCGCCTCGCTCGAGGGCAATCCGGTCGAGGGCCTGCACCTTGCGGCGTAGAGCGCGATCCTCGGCAGACTCGTCGAACTGCCCCAGGTCGGTCCCGTCGAGCTCATAGGCCTGCCGAAACTGATGGACGAGCCACACTCGCTTGTTCCCATGGCGAACGAGGTACGACGGAAACTTCGTCGCAACGACCATGTCGACGGGCGCGCCGTCCACCTCGTCGAGGTCGAGCAGGCGCCAGAGGAAGGCCTGCGTCAGCACGCGAGTCCCGGGGTACCACTTGAACGGAACGGTGACGAGCTCCGATTCGTGGCCTCGCTGACGGAGCTCATCGACGAGCCGGTCGGTCATCACCTCCGTCCCGCCCCGGGCGAACGGCACCTGAGGTCGCGCGACGACGATCCTCATCGCCGCCGGCTGCGGAGCTCCTCGAGCTCCGCTTGCAGCCGGTCGACCTGCTGCTGGAGGTCGTCGATGAGGCGGAGGGCCGCGGCATTGAACGAGCGTTGGTCGTAGGCCAGCGGCTCGACGTACCAGCGCATCAACTTCCGCAGGCCTCCCTTGACCGGCGTGCCGACGCCTCCGCGGACACCGGGTCGCAGCCGGAGCGAGCGATCGGCGGAGACCGGCCACAGCCGCTCGGCCTCCGCGCGCGCGGCGCGGCGATCACCCGGCTCGCCGTCTGCTCCGCCGGGGTCCGACCCGGACCGGCGAACCTCGTCCCGGAGACGCTCGAAGAGCTCGTCTACGTCGACCGAACCCCCTGCAGATTCGCCGTTTTTGGCTTCGCCAGAGGGCATCCGGCCATTCTAGCCGGGGCATGAGGACGACTTCGAAGACGACTAGGATCAGGTCATGCGCGTCGGGATCTCCCTCCTCACCCTTGCCCCAGGCGATCTCGGCGGCTCGGAGACGTACGCGCGACAGCTCGTGAAGGCACTTCCCACCGTGCGGAGGCACGACTACATGGTCTTCGTCCCTGCGCATGCCAAGGATGCGGCGGGCACCCTACCGGCTGCCGAGGTGGGCGAACCTCCCGTCGCCAAGCGCGGGCCGGCCCGCATCGCTGCGATGGCGCTGTCCGCGTTCAAGTCACGCAATGTCCGGAGCCAGCTCGAGACCGTCGACGTGGTGCACTACGCGCTCACGGTCCCCGTGCCGGCGACGAAAGCGCCCACGGTCGTGACTCTCCACGATGTGCAGCATCGCGATCTGCCCGAGTTCTTCGGCCCGGCGCGCCGCTCGTTCCGGCGCATAGCGTACGACCGCGCCACCCGCACCGCATCGGCGGTGATCGTGACGAGCGAGTTCGTTCGCGGCCGCGCGCTCGAGTTGCTCGAGCTGGATCCGTCGCTCGTCCACGTCATCCCGCACGGGATCAACCACACGCTCTTCCGCCCCGGCGAGGAAGAGCGGGAGCCCTTCATCCTCTACCCCGCGCGACCCTGGCCGCACAAAAACCATGTCCGGCTCTTCGAGGCGTTCGCAACGCTTCGGAAGACCCGACCACAGCTCCGCCTCGTCCTCACGGGAGGAGGCCTCGACCGCCTCGGCCCGCTGCCCGACGGCGTCGAACGCTGGGGAGCGGTGTCCAATGCCGAGCTCGCCTCCCTCTACCGGCGAGCGGCGGTGCTCGTCTTTCCGAGCCTGTACGAGGGATTCGGGATGCCGCCGCTCGAAGCAATGGCGTCGGGCTGCCCGGTCGCAGCGGCGAACGTCGCCGCGATCCCGGAGGTCTGTGGAGACGCGGCGGTCTTCTTCGATCCGCTCGATCCGGACGCGATCGTCGCGGGGATCCTGGAGGCGGACGAGCGCTCGGAGGAGCTCCGCGAGAAGGGGCTCGCGCACGCGGCTGGGTTCACGTGGACCGAGACGGCACGCATGCACGAGGACGCGTACGTCGCCGCCGCAAACGATCTCTAGGCGAGGGTTGATGGAAATTACAAGCGCCGCGGCCGCGAAGCGGCCGCCTTCAGGGGTTCTCCCGCGACCGGTATTCGCGCGAGCGAATTCCGGTCTTGCGGAATGAAGGTAGGGATCAGCCTCCTCACGCTCGTGCCGGGGGTCTCGGGAGGGAGCGAGACCTACGTTCGCGAGCTCGCTCGGGCGCTGGGACGCGTTGGCCGGTTCGAGTACCGGGTCTTCCTGCCGTCGATCGCAGCCGACCTGGACGGGCTTCCCGGCGAGCTCGTGCCGGAGTACAGGGCGTCACGATCGACGGGCGGCCGTATCGCCGCGATGGTGCGAGCTTCGGTGCGGAAGGGCGCGGTCACCCGGCGCTTCGCAGATCTCGACGTCCTGCACTTTCCCCTGAGCGTCATGATCCCGCCCGTCGAGAGCCGCTCTGCGGCGACGACGATCCTGGACGTCCAGCACGAGCTCTTGCCGCAGTTCTTCTCGCGTGCGGAGTTGGCCTACCGAAGAAGGGTCTATCGCTGGTCGGCCAGGAGGAGCCGCCTCGTCATCACGATTTCCCAGCACGCAGCGGAGACGCTCGTGGAACGTCTCGGACTGCCGTCCGAGCGCGTGCGGCCGATCCACCTCGGCATCGACCATGCGGTGTTTCGCCCCGGCCAGGAGCCGCGCAGCGAGTTTCTCCTCTATCCGGCACGCGGATGGCCGCACAAGAACCACGCGCGCCTGTTCGAGGCGTTCACCGAGTTGCGGCGGAGGCATCCCGGGCTAGAGCTCGTTCTCACGGCATACGACGGGCCCGTGCCCGAGGGCGTGCGGTCGCTCGGCCATGTGCGACGCGACGAGCTCGTGCGCCTGTATCGGACTGCTGCGGCACTCGTTTTCCCGAGCCTCTACGAGGGCTTCGGCCAGCCGCCCCTCGAGGCGATGGCCTGCGATTGCCCCGTCGCCTGCTCGAACGTGGCGTCGCTGCCGGAGGTCGTGGGCGACGCTGCGCGGCTGTTCGATCCTTCTTCGACGGAGCAGCTCGTGGCCGCCGTCGAGGACGTTCTCAGCGATCCCGATCCCTGGAGGCAGCGTGGCCGCGAGCGCGCGGCCGGCTTCACCTGGGCGAAGACCGCGCAGGCGCACGACACCGTGTACGAGGAGCTCGCGAGCTGACCTCGCCGCGATGATGTCTCAGTGAACACACCGCTCACCGACTCGCTCAAGCGCTCGCCGCCGAGCCTGCACGGCAGTCCCGACTACTGGGGCCTCGCGTGGGAGGCGCTCGCGTGGCTCGAGCAGAACGTCCAGGAGGGAATGGCGACGCTCGAGACCGGTGCGGGGGCGAGCACGATCGTGTTCGCTGCCCGTGGGACCGAGCACGAGGCCGTCACCCCCGATCCAGAGGAGGAACGCCGCATCCGCAATGCGTGCGACGAGCGCGGGATCGACGCAGCGCGCGTGACGTTCCACATAGGCCGCTCGCACGACGTTCTCCCCGATCTTCCCGTCCGCGCGCTCGACCTCGCGCTCGTCGACGGGGCGCACGGCTTTCCCTATCCGGTCCTCGACTGGTGGTACCTGGCATCCCGCCTGAAGGTCGGCGGCCGGATGCTGTTGGACGACGCGTACCTGCCGGGCGTTGCCGCGATCGTCGACTATGTGAAGGGAAGCGACGCCTGGGCGCTCGAGCCGCCGATCAGCTTCCGCACCGCCTGCATCCGCAAGCTCCGAGAAGACGAGCCACCGGGGGATGCAGACGCGCTCGCCGCCCACGGCCGGATGAGCTTCTCCTACCTTCCTCCGGGACGCCGCGTCGTCGCCTCCGCTCGGACACGAGTCTTCTCCACCCGAGCGGGGATCTGGGTCGTCCGCAAGCTCCGCGGGCCCCAGTAACTGCACAAGGAACCACGAGCGCAGCGGCCGCGAAAGCGGACGCCTTCAGGGATTTGCGCGCCAAGAGATCAGCTGAGGGCGCGGAGGTAATGCCAGCTGTCCCTCAGGCTCTGCGGCCGCAAGGCGGCCAACAAGATCACGTACAGGGCGAGTCCCACGACCGCAGAAGCGATCGCCCCGAGGAGAAGCGCAGGAGGAACGAAGGCGATGAGAGTCAAGGCCGCGACGAACGCTGCCGCCGCACCCAGTCGGCGAATCGTGCCTCCGAGCGCGTTCAGCTCGACGAGAAGCGCCGCGAGGACGAGCAGCGTCGATACGGCGAGCGCGAACGCGAGCCCGTCGAGCTCGAGCACCTCTGCTCCCGCCCACGCGAGCGGCACCTGCAAGGCGAGCGCCCCGAGCGCGATCCACGGCAAGCCGCGCGTTCGGCCGGAGACGAAGGCGAGCGGGAACGTCACTGCGACGCCGACCGCAGCGATCATCCAGGGGCTGAGCACGACGACGAGCCGGCCGATGTCCGCACCGACGTCCCCCCCGTACGCGCCACCGAGCACGGCCTCGACGAGATCTCCGCCGGCAAGCGCGAACGTGCCGGCGGCGGCTCCCGCGAGCGCGAGCGACAACCATGACGTCGCAACGACGTGGCGCACGGCCTGCGCCGGAGCCAGACCGGATCGAGAAAGGGGGACCGAGGTCACGATTCCGAGGGATCCCGCGGTGACCGTCACGAGGGACGAGGCCGCCAGATATGCGTAGACGAAGCTCGTGGCCGCGCCTTCCTCCAGCCGTGCGGCGAAGGGCAGGCACACGACGTACAGGAGCTGGAGTGCGAGCGGAAGCGCTGCTCCCACGGCGAACGCCCCCAGCCGCCTCTGCACCGGCGGCCCGCTCGGACGAACGGCCCCTCGCGGAACTTCGAGCCGCGCCGCATGCAGCACGAGCCCCGCGAGCACGATCGCGAGCGTGACGACGCCGTTGAGCATCGATCCCCAGGCGACGGCGACGATCCCGTCGGGCTCGACGCGGACGAGGATCAGCGCGAACCCGGTAGCGCTTCCGAGCGCGTAGGCGAGTGCAGCCGTCCGGTAGTCGTCCAACGCGGCGAGCCCGCTGGCCGCGATCGCCGCGAAGAGGTGGGCGACCCCGGCGGGGATGACCCACCGGAGCACCTCCGCAGCCGTGTCGTGCGCGACGTCGGACCCGTCGCCCGTGAGCAGTCTCGCGACGAGCGAGGAGCCGAAGGCCGCGACGACGAGGAGCGGGATTGCGATCACGACGAGCGCCACCGCGAATCCGGCGAGCTCTCCTCCGAGCCGGCCTTCGTCCCGGGCGAGCGCGAGCTCGGGCAGCACCGCGACCCTGATCGCCTGCGAGGCGATCACGATGACGACGAAGAGCCCGTACGCAGCGAGCAGGCCGTCGGTCTCCGCCGAGCGGCCGAACTCGCGCGCGATCACCACGCCGATGCCCGCCGCGATCGCCGACACGATGAGGAAGGAGCCCGCAGTGAGCGCGCCGCTCGCGATCGAGCCCAGGCCGACCGAGTCTGTACGCTTGCTCACCGACGCGGAAGCGTACGCCCCATGCCGAACGACAGTCTCTGGACAGGACGCACGCTCGCCGAGCTCCGAACCGAGTTCGGCGACGTCTACGAGGACCGCACCGTTCTGGTCACGGGTGCCGACGGGTTCATGGGGTCACACCTCACGGACGCACTCGTCGAGATCGGCGCGAACGTCCACGCATTCGTGCGAGCAACCTCGAGCGGCGCGCTGAACAACATCGGGTCGCTCCGCGACCGCCTCAAGGTCCACTTCGCAGACCTCACGGACAGGACCTCGGTCGACTACCTGATCAGGGAGCTCAAGGAGACGGTCTCCGATCGGCCGTACCTCTTTCACCTGGGCGCTCAGGCTCACGTCGGGGAGTCCTGGCACCGCCCGTACGAGACCGTGATGGCGAACACGATCGGCACGCTGAACCTCCTCCAGTCGGTGGTCGACTGGGGCCTCGAGCTCGAGAAGTTCGACACCGCAGGCACTTCGGAGGAGTACGGCAACGTCCGCGAATCGGTACGCGATCACCACGACTTCGACGACGCCGGCAGCCTCATCCTGCACGAGCGCTCGCCGATCAACCCGAAGTCGATCTACGCCACCGCGAAGGTCGCAGCCGACTTCCTGACGATGAACTACCACGACGCGTTCGGAGTGCCGGGCGTCGTCACACGCATGTTCAACAACTACGGACCGCGGCAGAATCCGCGCTACGTCACCGGGACGATCATCACGCAGGCGCTGACGCGTGAGACCGTCGAGCTCGGGCAGCTCGACCCGATGCGCGACTTCTGTTTCTGCACCGACGGCGTCCGCGGGCACCTGACCGTCGCAGCGCATGGCACTCCCGGCGATGTCTACGTCTACGGCCAGGGCGAGAACATCACCATGGGCGACTGGGTCGACCTGATCCTCAAGATCGGCGCGGCAGAAGGCTTCTGGCCGGACGACCGCGAGATCGTCACGACGCCTGCGCGGTTCCGGCCGGGGACGACCGACGTGATGGCACTCAGGGTCGGCCACGAGAAGCTGACGCGCGAGACCGGCTGGGAGCCGAAGGTCTCCTGGGAAGAAGGGGTCCTGCAAACGATTCGCTGGTACGCCGAGAATCGGCAGCGCTGGATCGGTCGCGTGGACTGGCTGTCCACCGGCTCACCGCTGACGAAGTCATGAAGGTCGTGGTGACCGGAGGCGGGGGTTTCCTCGGCTCGCATCTCGTCGAGCGCCTCGAGCGCGACGAACACGACGTCGTCGTCGCGCGCCAGGCCGAGTACGACCTCACCTCGAGCGACGACGCCGCTCAGCTGTTCGAGGACACGAAGCCGGAGCTCGTCTTCCATCTCGCTGCCGAGGTGGGCGGGATCGGCGCCAACCGCGCGAACCCCGGCCGCTACTGGTACGCGAACCTCGCGATGGGGGTGAACGTCCTCGAGCAGGCACGGCTGCACGAGACGGGAAAGCTCGTCATCTCGGGGACGGTGTGCGCGTACCCGAAGTTCGCTCCCGTCCCGTTTCGCGAGGAAGGACTCTGGGACGGATATCCCGAGGAGACGAACGCGCCGTACGGCGTCGCGAAGAAGGCCGTCCTCGTCGGCGCGCAGGCCTATCGCGAGCAGTACGGACTGAACACGGTCTTCCTGCTGCCCACGAACCTGTACGGCCCGCGCGACAACTTCGACCTGGAGACCTCACACGTGATCCCCGCGCTGATCCGCAAGATGGTCGAGGCGGAGGACGAGGTCGTCCTCTGGGGCGACGGCTCTCCCACTCGCGAGTTCCTCTACGTCGACGACTGCGTCGAGGGGTTCGTCCTGGCCGCCGAGCGCTACGACGGCGCGGAGCCGGCGAACCTCGGTGCTGGGAAGGAGATCTCCATCCGCGAGCTCGCCGAGCTCATCGCCGAGGCGACGGGCTACGACGGCTCTATCACGTGGGACACGTCCAAGCCCAATGGCCAGCCGCGCCGTAGCGTCGACGCGAGCCGGGCACGCGAGCTCTTCGGGTTCGAGGCGTCGACCGAGCTGCGCGACGGGATCGAGCGAACCGTAGCCTGGTACCGCTCGAACCGCACCACACGTGTCGGTCGCTAGCACCTCGGTCGCCGCCGCCCGGGAGGCGAGCCGAACGGTCGACGTCCTCCTCGAGCACCCCCGCGCCGTTCTCGCCACCCTGGCGAGCTTCCAGCTCGTCGCAACGCTGCTGCTCGCCGCCTCGGTGCCCCACAACGGCTGGGTCTGGTTCCACAACGGCGACCAGATCTGGATCACGACGCAGGGCTGGTTGCTCGGGCACCTCGAGCTCCCTCCGACGGAGCTCGGCTACCTCTGGTCGCTCGTCCTCGCACCGATCATGTGGGTCACTGGTCCGACGTTCGTCCAAGCGCTCCCGCCGATCATGGCGCTGAACCTCCTCGTCCTCGCGCCGATCGCGCTCCTCTGTGTGTACGGGATCGCCTCGAGGATCGGGGGGCGCATGCTCGGCTACTGGGCGTCGTTCCTCTGGGTCGTCACACCGTTCGCCTCGATCCCGCTGTTCGTCGACCGTTACCAAGAGCGCTGGACCGAGCACTTCCTCCCACAGGCGCTCGGGCTCACGTCGCTCTCCGACTTCCCGTCGATGGTCGCCGTGCTCGCCGCAGCCCTGTTCGTCGTCCGCTCGCTCGATGCGAGCCGGGTCGCGGAGGCCGCCCTCGCGGGAGTTCTCCTGGGGGCCGCGGGAGGGATGAAGCCTCCCAACCTCCTCATGGGCGTCGGCGCTGCGCTCGCATATCTGGTCGCGCGCCGCTGGCGTGACGGGATCGTCTTCGGAGCCGCCCTCGTTCCCAGCCTCCTCGTGCTCGTATTCTGGAAGGAGCGCGGGCTGGGCCAGCTTCCGCTGTTCTCGTTGGACGAGGCGAGGGTTGCGGCCGGCGCGGGTCTTGTCGCGCTCGACGTCGACCGCTACATCGAGCTCGACCTCGACCACTGGCGCCTGCAGATGGACCAGCTGCGCGAGTTCTTCTGGAGCCCGCGGCTCGCTCAGTGGGCGCCGTTCGCGGGCCTGCTCGCCGTCATTCGTGTCCGCCGCGGCGCTATCGCCGCGTTGCTCGGCGGCTGGCTGGCGGCATTCCTCCTCGTGAAGGGCTTCTCGACGCGAGCGGACATCCAGGCGAACACGTTCTGGCGCCTGCTGATGCCCGCGTGGCCGGCCTACCTCATCCTCTTCGCGGCGATCCCGCTGCTCGTGCCGACGCTTGCGCGGCGGCTCGGCGACAGGCTGCGGCCGCTCGAGTTCCGGCCGCTGCCGTTCCGCTGGGTGGTCGTGGCCGCGATCCTCGCCGTGGCGATTCCCACAGCTGCCATCGCGGCTTCCTCGCCGAGCACGCGGCCGGAGCGAGCCGTGTTCCAGGACGACGTGGGCAACTTCATCCTGACCCCGATCGACGACGACGTGGAGCTCGATGGCGAGCGCACCAGCGCGGGTCAACGCCTCAGCTGGACGCCGGGAGGGCCTTGGCTGGGCGACGTCTTCTATCGCGTCTACCGGATCGACGAGGGCCCGGACGTCGAGTGCGAGCACACCGACGGCTCTCGCTCGGTCTACTGCTTTGTCCGCTCGGTGCCGATCGCAACGACGCGGGATACCGAGTACCTCGACATCGACGGCCCTCCCGGAGCGTGGTACCGCATCGGCGTCGGGACGAACTGGCTGGACGACGACACGCAGGGCGACGTCTTCGCGTTCAGCCGGGCGTACGTCGCGCCCGAGTAGTTGCGCGCAAGAACGGAATCCGCGAACGCGGATCCGTTCGTGCAGATCCCTGAAGCCGGCGCTCCGCGCCGGGTCGTCGCTCGATCAATTCCTTGTCGGCCGGGAGACTCGTTCCTCGAGTAGCGCAATCCGCTGTGCTAGTTCGACGTTCTCGTCGGTCAGCCTCGACAACACAGTCGAGTAGTGGAGCAGGACGAGGAGGGTGAAGAGTGTCGCGACCGCGAAGAGCACCGCGGGCGGGTAGCCCGTGACCCCGAGCCAGCCGGCGATCGTGTTCAGCGCCTCGCGCCAGGCGGAGAGCACGAGCAGGACGATCCCCGTCGCGAGCCAAAGCAGGGCATAGCGCTCCTTGAGCCGGCGACCGCGGACGAGCTCGAGGACGATCAGGATCAGGAGGATCGACGCCACGACACCGACGAGCGAGACTCGGAGCGGGGTCACCGGCGAGCATCCTGGAAGCGCGGATAGCGGCGCAGGCTGGCAACGAGCAGCGCGAGCAGGACCTTGACGATGTAGTAGAGCGACCGCACGAACGTGATCGACGAGGTTCCCGTCTCGCGCTCGCGCATGTCGACCTGCACCTGTGTGAGCCGCAAACCGCTCTTGAGCGCAACGAGTGTGGCCTCGACCTCCGGGTAGTCGTGCGGGTACTCCGCCGCGAAGAGCTCGATCCCGATGCGGTCGAGTGCCAGGAAGCCCGAGGTCGTGTCGGTAACCCGCTGGCCGCCGAGGAGGGAGACGAGCCGCGCGAAGACGCGGATCCCGATGCGGCGGGCGAACGGGGGCCGGTACGAGCCGCCGGGGTCGACGAAGCGGGAGCCGATGACGAGGTCGGCCTCACCGCGCTCGAGTGGGGCGAGAAGCTTCCCCAGCTCGCCCGCATCGTGCTGCCCGTCCCCGTCGAGGCGGACCGCGGTGTCGTAGCCCTCCGCGAGCGCGAACTTCAATCCGGTCTGGACGGCGCCTCCGATGCCGACGTTGTGCGGCAGCCGGAGCACGATCGCGCCGTGTGCCTCCGCGACCGACGCCGTCTCGTCCGCCGAAGCGTCGTCCACCACGACGATGTCGATCCGGGGATCGAACGCGCGAATCTCGTCGACGACCCGGCCGATCACCTCCGCTTCGTCGTAGGCGGGAACGACCGCGACCATCCGGCCGAGGTTCATACGGTGACCCCGGCGCCCAGGCCGACGAGATCGAGCAACCGCCGCGCCCGGTGCGCATACGTGTGCTCGTCGAGGACGCGCTCCCGTGCGCGCTGCCCCATCTCCTCCGCCTGCCCCGGGTCGGCGACGAGCTCGCGATATGCAGCGACCGCCTCCTCGGCGCTCTCGACGAGCACGAGCTCGCTTCCCGGCTCGAACCAGCGCTCGATCCCTGCGTGCGGGTTCGAGACGATCGCGGCACCCGAGGACGCAAGCTCGAAGGGACGCGCCGTCGAGGAGCCCGAGACCGTCGCGTGCGGCCGGCGCGTGATGTTCAGGTTGACGCGAGCCGCGGAGATCGCGCGGGCGAACACGTTGAAGGGAACGTCACCGAGCAGGCGCGCCGCTCCGGTGTCGCCCTGGAAATCGAGCCCGCCGAGCGCGAAGTCGAGCTCCGCCGCGTCGCGGGACGGCTCGCCGACCATCTGCTTCATCCAGTCCCGTCGGAACTTGTCGCCGTAGCCGTAGAAGAAGACATCGACGTCCTTCTCGACGGGCTGGGGCGAGAAGAACTCGGGATCCGCTCCCCAGAAGACTGTCTCCGCCCGGCGCGCTCCGAGCTCGAGGAGCCGCGGCGTGCCTCCCTCGGAGTTCGAGACGACGAGGTCGTACTCGAACGGGTCGGCGCCGTGGTACGGGTTGAAGCCCGTGTCCATCCCTCCGTACTCGGGGAAGCTCATCGGTACGTCGCCGTCGTAGAACACCACGGGAATCCCGAACCGGTCGCGCAGCGCGGTCGGGATCCCCCGCAGGTGCGCCATCGGAATCGTGTATACGACGACCGCGTCGGGGCGCTCCTTCTCGATGAGACGCTCGAGGTGGCGCTTCCAGCGAGGCGTCACGAGTCGCCGGATCGTCTCACGCGTGAGCCGGTCGAGACTCGAATCCTCGGGCTCCGACTCCGCGCGGCGCAGGTAGCGGTCTCCCTTGACGCGCGCGACCACGTTTCGCACGGCCTGGTACGACTCTCCCTCGATGTAGGTCGGGTTCGGCGCAACGCGCCACCACGGGGACTCGACGGGCCGCCCGCGGTAGGGCGTGACGACGAGGTCGACACCCGCCTCGTACATGCCCTTCCACAGCTGCCACCAGGCGGGCGTGCAGCCGTAGCGGAAGTCGAGGTCGACCGCAGAGGCGACCGCGAGGATCTTCGGCGAGCGCGCGCTCAATACGCTCCTCGCCCGGCGATCACGGCGGGGATCGTCCGCGCGATGATCGTGATGTCGAGCCAGATCGACCAGTTCTCGAGGTACGTGAAGTCGAGCCGGACCAGATCGTCGAACGTGAGCCCCGAGCGCCCGGAGATCTGCCAGAGCCCGGTCATCCCCGGCAGCACGCTGTAGCGCGCGCGGTGCCAGTCCTCGAGCAGCTCGTAGTCGCGGAGCGGGAGCGGCCGCGGCCCGACGAGGCTCATCTCTCCCTTGAGCACGTTGCCGATCTGCGGGATCTCGTCGAGCGACAGACGGCGGAGGACACGGCCGACCCGCGTCACGCGCGGATCGTCGCGGATCTTGAAGAGGGCGCCCTCGGCCTCGTTCGCGTCCTCGAGGTCCGGCTGCAAGACGGCGGCGTCGGCGACCATCGTCCGGAACTTGAGCATGCCGAACTCGCGCTCTCCGACGCCGATCCTCCTGTCGACGAAGAGAATCGGACCGCGCGAGTCGAGTTTGACGGCGAGCGCGATCAGCAACCAGAGCGGCAGGAGGAACACAGCCACGAGGACGCTGACCGCGATGTCGAACACGCGCTTGACCGCCCAGTCCCAGCCGGTCAGAACCGGAGGCCTGAGCTCGAAGAGCGGCGCCCCGTGCCCGGGGACGTACTCACCGCGCTGGACGAGGAGCTCGGTCGTGTCGGGAGCCAGGCGAACCTTGATTCCCTGCCGGTGGGCCTGCTCGACGACCTCGAGGACGGTCCGCTCGTCGTAGTGCGCCTCGGAGAGGATCACCTCGTCGGGACGTACGTCGACGAGCACGCTCGAGAGGTCCTCGCGGCTGCCGAGGCGCCGGAGGCCGGGAATACCGTCCTGCGCGACGACCCCGACGAACTCGTACGAGAGCCCGCCCCGGGCTGCCGCAAGGGTGTTCCGCAGGTCGATCAGGCTCTTTCCCTCGCCGACGAGCACGACCCGGCGCCTGATGCCTGCAGCGCGCATCACCTCGAGCGAGACGGACTCGTACGACGCTCTGAGAAGGCCGATCGTCAGAGCGGACGCGAGGACGGCCGTCGGGATGAGCCCGGAGGTCGTGAAGTCGTAGCCCGTCCCGAACCCGAACGCGAGGACGATCAATGCGACGACGATGAGCGAGGCGAGGATGCGACCGGCGCCGGGCCGTCGCTCGCGCCGGCCGTAGAGGCCCGCCTGGGCGAACACGAGGACGGTGATCGGCGCCGCGAACTTGAGCCACTCCGCGGGCCCTTCACTCCAGAGCAACCCCCAGAGGATGTCGCCGTCGCCGCGGACGAGCTCGCGCACGACGAGTGCGAGGTAGATCCCGAGCGCGAGCCCGGCGATGTCGAGGGCGACGAGCGCGAGGACCGAGAGCGCCCGCCGGACGACGCTCAGTATCGGCCTGCGGGAGAGGACGTAGACACGGGAGGCGCGGACGTCGCGCCCTGCGGGCGCCGGAGCCGGGGCAGGACGAGAGGTCTCGGCCGGGGGAACGGCCTTGGACACGGCAGGAAGCTTAGAGCGAGGCTCAGAACGAGCCGCTGGCAGACCTTGTGACACTGTGTCACTAGGAGGTCTGGGCGACGCTCGACCAGGGCGTGACACCTGCCTCCTCCAGTCTTGCGGCGACCGCATTCAGGTCCGTCGGCTCCGCGAGGCGCGCAAGCACCCGCAGGAGCGCCATCAGCGCAGTGCGCCGCTGGCGGATCCGGAGGTCGGTGTCGTGGAAGTAGACGTGCGTAACGGCGGGAAGCGCTCGCCATCTGGGAAGCGAGCGAGCGAGATCGCCGAGCGAGTGCGTCGTCGGAATCGCCGCCAGTAAGCGGCCCGAGTGAAGCTGGATGCGCCCCGGCTCTCGAAGTGAGGCCCACTTCTCGCTGGTCCCGAGATATGCGGGACGCGACGCGCGCGGCGTGCAGTCGACGTATCCGAGCTCGGCGCACGCGTCGGCCACGTCGGCGTCCGTGTACCACCCGCCGCCGCAGAAGAGCGTCGGCGCGAGCCCGATCTCGCGCAGGCGCCGCCCCTCGACGAGCACGCGCTCGCCCGTCGCGCCTTCGGTCGGCCGCGCGTGATCCGGGGCCGTCCAGTGGGTGTGGTGGCCGAGTGGGCCGCGTGCTGCGGCCTCATGCGCGCGCTCGAGCCAGTCGTCCTCATCCTCTCCCGCAGCCGGATCCACAGGGCGCATCAGCGCGGCGATGGGGAATCCGCCCGGTCGTCGTTTCTGCAGCCTGCAGAAACGCTCCCAGATCTCGTCCTCGAGGGGTCGTTCGACGTGGCAGGAGACGACCGCGTACCGTTTCCGCGTCGTGTGCGGCATCAGCGGACTAGTATCGCCCTCCGCTCCGGCCGACCCGGATGTCGTCGCACGCATGACCGCGGCGCTCGTCCACCGCGGGCCTGACTCGGGCGGCGTCACCCCTCTCGGCCGTTGCGTCCTCGGACATCGCCGGCTCCGGGTCGTCGACCTCGAGACGGGAGAGCAGCCCGCGACGAACGAGTCCGGCGACGTCGTCGCGGTCTTCAACGGCGAGCTGTACGACTTCCACGAGGTCCGGCGTGATCTCGCAAAGCGGGGCCACTCGGTGCCGGGAACCGGCGACACGGCAGTCATCCCCCACGCGTACGAGGAGCACGGCGTCGACTTTCCGGCCGCACTCGGCGGGATGTTCGCCGTCGCGCTCTGGGACCGCACGCGCGAGCGCCTCGTGCTCGCCCGCGACCGGGTCGGGAAGAAGCCGCTGCACTACGTCTCCCTGCCCGACGGCTCGCTTGCATTCGCATCCGAGCTGAAGGCGCTACTGCTGCTGCCGCGCCTGCAGCGCGAGCTGGACCCACGGGCACTCGATGCGTACCTCGCGCTCCAGTACGTCCCCGGCGTCGAGACCGGCGTTGCCGGAATCCGTAGGCTCGCCCCCGGCCACACCCTCGTCTGGGAAGACGGCGAGGTCCGGACGCAGCGGTTCTGGGAGCTCCAGCCCGAATCGCGGGAGCTCGCAGAGGAGGAGTGGCTCGAGCTCGTTCGCACGACCGTGACGAGCGCGGTGCGCCGCCGGCTCGTCAGCGACGTCCCCCTCGGCGCGCTGCTGTCGGGCGGGATCGACTCGACGATCGTCGTCGGCCTGATGGCCCAGGAGTCGACCGAGCCCGTCCGCACGTTCACCGTCGGCGTTCGTGACCCGCGCTACGACGAGCGCAGCGCGGCTCGCATCGCGGCGAAGGCCTTCGGCACCGACCACCAGGAGCTCGTGGTCGAGCCCGACCCGGTCGAGCTCGTCTCCCGACTGACGTCGTTCGTCGACGAACCGCTGGGCGACGAGGCGATCCTGCCCACGTTCCTGATTTCAGAGGTGGCTCGTCGCCACGTCACCGTCGCCCTGACGGGCGACGGCGGAGACGAGTCCTTCGCCGGATACGAGCGGTACGCCGCGATGGGGATGGCGCGGAGGATCGGTGCCGTCCCGGTCGTGCCCGAGCTCGGAGCGCGAGCGCTGCGGGCGCTCCCGGCGGGGAGGCGCGAGCCTCGCTCGGCCGCTTTTCGGGCGGCACGCCTGCTCGAGACGGCGGCGCTCCCCGCGCCTGAGCGCTACGGCGCGCTGATGGAGGTCTTCCCCGCGAAGCTGCGCGCCGACCTCTACACGCCGAGCCTCACCGCGGCGATCGGTGCTCCGCAACCCGCTTCGACTCTCCTCGGCGACCCGCCCGTGCGTGGAGTCGCAGGCCTGCAGCGGCTCGACGCGAGGGCCTACCTTCCCGACGACCTGCTCGTGAAGGCCGACCGGGCCTCGATGGCAACGTCGCTCGAGCTCCGGTCGCCGCTTCTCGACCACGAGGTGCTCCAGCTCGGCATCTCGCTCCCCGACTCCCTCCGTCTGGAGGGTCGGCGCGGAAAGGTCGCGCTTCGGCGCGCATTTGCGGATCTCATCCCAGCGGAGCTCGCCTCACGAGGGAAGACCGGCTTCGGCGTTCCGCTCGGCGACTGGTTCCGTGGTCCCTTGCGCGAGCTGGCCGGCGACACGCTTCTCGACGCACGGACCAGGGCCCGAGAGCAGTTGCAGTCGAGCGTCGTGAAACGCCTGCTCGCCGAGCACGTGAACGGAGAGCGCGATCACGGCCACCGGCTGTGGTGCCTGCTCGTCCTCGAGCTCTGGCAGCGCGCATGGCTCGATACAGCCATCGTGCGTGCGCCGGATCTCGCCGCCCAGACGAGATGACACGCGGCCGGGCGATCGCGATCGTGCTGGTCGCAGCGGTCGTCCCGCGGATAGCCGTCCTCGTCTCCGAGCGAGGCAAGATCCTCGAGGAGCTGGTCGAGAAGAGCGACCGCTTCGCGCAGACGCTGGTCGCGAGTGGGACGTTCGGGTTCCTGCCAGGCCGGCCTTCCGGCTACACGCAGCCCTTGTACGCGTTCTTCCTCGCGGGCCTCTACCAGGTCTTCGAGCGGCACTGGCTCGTCGTGGGCATCGCGCACATCGCGGTTGCGGCTCTGACCGCGGTCGTCGTGCTCGAGCTCGGGCGGCGTGTTGCTTCCCTTTCGGTGGGCGTCGTCGGTGCGACGATCGCCACGTTGCACCCGTTCCTCGTCTGGCACGACATGCACTTGAACCGGGAGGTGCTCGACGGCCTGGTCATCGCCGTGGTAGCTCTCCTCGCGGTCGTCGTCGCGGAGCGGAAGGGCGTCTGGCTCGCGCTCGCGTTGGGAGGAGCGGCCGGTCTCGCGATTCTCGGGAACGCCCGGCTGGCACTGCTGCCGCTGCTGCTCGCAGGGTTCGTCGCCTTCCCGCTCGAGCGGTCGAGACGTTCGCTGCTGCTTGCCGCGGCCGTCGTCGCCGGCACGGCGGTCGTCGTGCTGCCGTGGATGGCTCGCAACGAAGCCAGCGTCGGCTGCTTCGTGCTCACGACCGACACACGCGCGCTGTGGAAGGCCAACAACGAGTCGACGCGCGAGATCCTCGATCGCGGCGGCTGGATCGACGATGTCCCGGAGCCTCCGAACGGGCCTCCATGGCCGGAGCTGGCGGCCGACCTCACGCTCGCGGGCACGCCCACGGAGGTCGACGAATGCGCCCAGCAGCGCTACTACAGAGAGCTCGTGTTCGACTTCTGGCGCGAGGAGACGGAGGAGAAGGGTCGCCTCGCGGCGCAGGCGGTGGTCATGCTGTGGAGTCCGACCTTCTCCGTCGATTCCGACGACGCCGGAGGTGGACGCGTCGCCGAGCTCGGCCGCGACGTCGTCGAGCCCGTGTACATGGTCGCGGTGTACCTCCTCGCGATCGTGGGCGCGGTTCTCGCTTCGCGTCGATTCGTGGCGCTCGTAGTGCTGCTCGTCGGCTACAACACGCTCGCCGCGATGGTGTTCGCGGGCACGGTGCGCTACCGCGCCCCCTTCGACTTCCTGCTCGCCCTGCTTGCCGCGACGGCCATCGTCCACGGCTGGTCGTGGGTGCGAGCGCGGCGCTCGCAACCGGTACTCCACAGGTGAAGGTTCTGCACGTCCAGCGGATCGGGGGAATAGGCGGCTCGGAACGACACGTCCTCGAGCTGCTGCCTGGGTTGCGCGCGAGAGACATCGACGCGCGCTTCCTCGGGCTCGACGACACGAGCGCGGCGCCGGAGCCCTTCTACGCCGCCCTCGCCGAGCGTGACGTCCCGTTCGAGCGTCTCTCGTGCACGCGCGACGTCGACCCGCTGCTCGCGCGCCGGGCAGCAGGCGCGACCCGCGCATTCGAGCCGGACCTCGTTCACACCCATCTCGTTCACGCGGACGTGTACGGGGCGATCGCCGCGACGCGCGCCCGAGCGGTGCTCGTCTCGACGAAGCACAACGACGATCCCTTTCGCTCCGGGAAAGGGCGCTATCTCGAGCGGCTGCTCACCCGTAAGGCGGCGCTCGTCATCTGCATCACCGAGGCTCTCGCGCGCTTCAACCGGGACGTCGTGGGACTTCCCGGCACCAAGCTTCGGGTCGTGCACTACGGGCTCGACGCTCCGCCCGAGCCGTGGGGACCGCCGGGCGGGCCGGAGCTCCCAGCTGACACTCCCGTGCTCGTCGCCGTCTCCCGCCTTGTCCGCCAGAAGGGCGTGGACGTCGCGATCGACGCGCTCGCGGCGATACGGGAACGGCATCCTGCTGCGCAGCTCGTCGTGCTCGGCGAGGGACCGCTTCGGGGCGAGCTCGCCGAGCGGGCTGCGAGATCCGGGCTCGCCGACGCGGTCAGCTTTCCGGGTCGGGTGGGAGACGTCGCCTGGTGGCTCCGCCGCGCGAACGTCGTCGTCCACCCCGCGCGCTGGGAGGGATTCGGACTGGCGCTGCTCGAGGCGATGCTGTGCGCGCGGCCCGTCGTCGCAACGGCGGTCAGCTCGATCCCCGAAATCGTGGCCGACGGCGAGACGGGGCTGCTCGTGCCGCCGGAGGATCCCGCGGCGCTCGCAGAGGCGGTGACCGTGCTGCTCGACGATCCGGCACGCGCGGCAGGCGATGGGAGACGCCGGCCGAATCCGTGCAAGCGCCGAGTTCTCGGTCGCGCGTATGACCGAACGAACGGCGGCGGCCTACGAGGAGGCGTTGAAAGCGCGCAGGTAGAGCGCCTCGACCCCTTCTGTCGAGCGTTCCGGGGTGAACGACTCGACCGCCCTGCGCCTCCCGGCTTCGCCCATCGCGGCGGCACGAGAGAGATCGGACGCGAGCGTCACCAACGCGTCGGCGAGCGCCTCCGCGTCGCCCGGCTCGACGACGAGGCCGGTCTCGCCGTCGGCGACGATCTCCGGTAGCCCGCCGACTGCGCTCGCGACCACCGGCCGACTGCGCTCCATCGCCTCGAGCGCGACCATGCCGAACCCCTCGCCGAGCGACGGCACGACCACGATGGCAGCGTTCTCGATCGCCGTCTGCACGGGCGAGACGAACCCGAGGAAGCGCACGGCATCACCGATTCCGAGCTCACGTGCGTACGCCTGGAGCGCAGGCTCGAGCGGGCCGTGGCCTGCGACGTCGAGGACGAGCCCGGGGACACGGCCGCGCGCCTGGGCGAGGGCGCGGAGCAGGACGAGGTGTCCTTTGACCGGGATCAGCCGGCCGACGCAGAGCACGAGCGGCCGGGAGCCGGAGTACGGCGCGACCCCGTCCCGAGCCGGGATCCCGTAGTGGACGATCTCGAACCCGCCCTCGTCGAAGCCCTCGACCTCGGCGAGGTAGCGCGCGAGGCCCTGCGAGATCGCGATGTGGACGTGCGCGAGCGACGCGACGGCGCGGTCGGCGAGGCCGAAGAACCGCCCCTCGCGGAACCAGTTGAACCCGTGCTTGGTCGAAAGGCGGAGCGGGATCCTGGCCATCGCGCCCGCGATCTGCCCGTACACGTCGGCGTGGACGAGATGGGTGTGCAGGACGCGCGGCCGGTTCCGGGCGAGCCTGCTGGCGACTTCCGTGTACGCGATCGGGTCGACATCCCCGCGCAGTCGCACGTCGTCGAGCGGGACGCCACGCCCCCGGAGCTCGCGAGCGAACTCCCAGGCGCCGGGCTCGTCCTCGTGGAGCATGAGGAACTCGACGTCCCAGCCCCGTGCGCGGAGATCGGGCAGGAGCTGGAGCAGGTGGGCTTCGGAACCGGAGATGCCGGCGACCTTCTGCACGTGCAGGACGCGTCCCGCATGAGGCGTCATCGCGCGATCCCCGCTGCGTCGAGAACTCCGCGTGCCCACGAATCGACCGAGTGGCTTTGCTCCACGCGTTGGCGGAGCTGCTTCCCGAGCGCGGCTCGGGCGATTGCGTCGAGTGCGGCGAACTCGCGTAGCCGGTCCGCGAGCTCCTCGGGGCTCTCGCGGCGGAAGCGCTGCTCCGGGTCGAGGAACGAGTCGAAGACCGGGTTCGAGGCGAGCACAGGGAGGCAGCTCGCTCCAGCTTCGTAGACGACCTTGTCGGGCGCGCCTGCGCGCATGTTGTTCACGAGCGCGTGAGTGGCTGGCGAAGAGGGATGGCAGCTCGCCCGCGGCACTGCATCCCCGAGCGTCGGCTCGCCCTTCGAGGTCGAGCTCGGCGACGAGCCACTCGAGCTCCTGGCGGTGCGCGCGCTCATCGTCCGACAGCGCGGGACCGTAGACGTCGAGCACAACGTCGCCGCCGACCGCGGCAATCGCGCGAAGGACGACCTCGAGCCCCTTTGCCCGCGAGTAGCGGCCGAGTGCGAGCAGACGAAGCGAGTCTTCCTCCGGCGGCGGCGCGCACGAGAACTCGGAGAGGTCGATGCCGTGTCCGATCGCCTCCACCTTGTCCGACTCGAGTGGGAACGAGCGGCGGTCGACCGAAACGACCGCGGTCGAGAGGCGCTCGGCGGCGCGCAGCAGCCGACTCGCGCGCCAGTGCGTGAACCAGAGCAGGAGCGGCACACGCAGTGGCCGCACGAGCGGCGCAGCGAGCACCGCGTAGATCGGGCACATGTGCGCGACGACTGCTCCTCCACGCAGTCCCGGCAGCTCGCGGGCGAGTGCAGCTTCGAAGCGAGCTCCGCGGCCGAGCTTGCGGCTCGCGCGAAACGTCCTCACGCGGCAGTTCGCGGGCAGGACGTCATCGACCGCGCCGTCTGCAAGGACGACGACCTCGTCGACGAGCGCCGCGAGCGCCGCGATCTTGGGCACCGTTGCTGCGAGGGCTGGGTGCCCGGGATCGACCTGCTGCGTGATGAAGACGACCCTGGTCACCCTCAGAAGAAGTCAGTGTCACCGAAGGAGACCGTCCACGCTTCCGAGCCGGGCGTCGAGCGGCTCGGCGAGCCCCTTGCCCATGAAGTCGAGGCGGTAGGTCGTCGGCAGGAACCCGTGCCGGAGGAGCCGTGAGCGCGGGAGGACGGGAGACGGCACCGCGAGCAGCGCCGCCGATCCCCGAGCCGCCCCGAGCGCGCCGCGTAGAAGCTCTCGGCGATCCTCGCCTCGTCCGACGAGTTCCATCAGGAGCGCCAGTCGCAGCCCTCGCTTCCGCGTGAGCCCCACGACTGCGAAGCCGCCGCTCTTCGTCTCCAGGAGCCGATACTCGCGCGGCGAGTCGACGTACCGCCAGTTCAGGTAGCGGCTGTCGCGAATGACGTGGTTCCGGAGGCGGCTCGCATCGCGTGCATAGGCATCGTCGTGCCGGGTCCTCGAACCGCTCCATCGTCCGCAAGCCGCGCCTACCCACGGGCAGTGGCCTCGCCCATACTCGCCTGCGGTCGATCTGCGTCCATCCGAGCGGCTCGAGAAAGAGCGGCCGCGTGGGAGCGCTCGCGAACGCAAGCACGCACGACGAACCGTGCTCCCGGCCCTGGTCCTCGTGCCGGAGCTCGAGCGCTCGAAAGATGCCGAGCCCGCGGGCTTCGGGCGAGGTCACGGCGTGGACGGAGAACTGCCCGACGGACTCCACGCCTCGGAGCGTCAGCCGACACTTGCTGTGGCCGGCGACACCGACAACGCGACCATCGCGGATCGCGACCGAGCGCATGCTGCCAGCCGGGTCCCCGTCGAACCACCAGTCGAACGTCTCGCCGCCCATCGCACCTCCGCCCCAGGCGTCGCCGAGCAGGCCCAGGTAGTCATCGCGGTGCGAGGACTCGTACGGCTCGAGGCTGAACTCCTCGCTCACCTCGAGGCTGTGCCGAGCGCCGAGTTGAAGGCGCGGCGCACACGCGTCCCCGTCACGGTGTCCTTGACCGCGATCAGGTCGCACGCCCCTGCGAGCACGAGCTCGAAGGTCCGTGCCGGGTACGGCTCGACGTTGTAGCGGCGCAGCCGAAAGCGATCCGTCGACGACGCGTTCGCTCCCGAAACCGACGTGAACGCGATCTTGTAGCCCGCCTGCTGCACGAGGCTCGCGTGCTCGGGCCGGTAGTCCGCAAGCGATCCCTTGACAAAGGCGAATGCCTCGACTTCTCGCCCGAGACGCTCCTCGAGCCGGAGCTTCGAGAGGGCGATCTCGCGAGCCGCCTCGGCAGGCTCGAGCTCCGAGAGCGGCCGGTGGCCGATCCCGTGCGACTCGATCCGCACGCCCCCTGCCTCGAGCGCGGCAAGCTCGTCCCAATCGACCGTCTCGTTGCGGATCCCGAGCAACCGCAGGGACTCCTCGTGGGGTAGCGGACGTGCATCGTCGAGGAACCCGATCGGGACGAAGAGCACCGCGGGATACCCGTAGCGGCGAAGGATCGGAAGTGCGTTCTCGAGGTTGTCGCGATATCCGTCGTCGAAGGTGAGCAGCACCGCCTTCCCGGGAACCGGAGCCCCTCGCAGATAGTGCGCGAGGACGGCGTCGAGCGAGACGGGGACATAGCCGAGCTCGCCGAGGAGGTTCATCTGAGCGTCGAAGACGCTCGTCGGAACCGTGGTCGGGTTCGGCCAGAGGTCGTTGACCTTGTGGTACATCAGCACGCGCAACGTCCGCTCGGCCTCTCCGTCGAGCGTGCCGGCACCGCTCACGGTTTCGCCGATCGCGCGATAGATCCCGTTCTTCAGGAGCTGCTTCGCCCGGTCCGCGCGCATCGTGCTGAGTGTAGGCGTCTATGAGGCCGCGACGACCTTCTCGACGAGGTTGCGAACTCTCTGCGCGTACTCCTGAGGCGTCACCAGCCAAGGCGCAACCGCTCTATGCCCTGCCGAGCCGAGACGTTCCGCGAGCGCTCGATCGGCGAGTACGCGGATGAGTGCCTCAGCCAACGCTCCCGCGTCGTCGGGCGGGACGAGTAGACCTGTCTCGCCGTCCGAGACGACGTCCGGTATGCCGCCCACGCGGCTGCCCACGACGGCCCGGCCACGGCACGCGGCTTCGACCACCACGCGCCCCATCCCCTCCGAGCGAGACGGGAGCACGAGCAGCGTCGACGCGTCGAGCGCGGCCGCGACGCCTTCGGTCGTCAGAGACGGAGTCCACTCGATGCGATCCGGCAGCTCGTCCACGAGCTGCTGTGCAATCGACGCCAGCGCACCCTGACCGACGACGTGCAGAGTCGCTTCGGGCGCCGCCGGGACGAGACGGCGCCACGCATCGGCAAGCACGTCGAAAGCCTTGTACCGCTCGAGCACACCGACGAAGAGCGCCCGCGGAGCGTCCGGAAGCGGCGCGACCGGGAGCGCCGTGAAGGGCTCGAGGTCCATGAACGCCGGGAACTCGGCCGTGGGCTCGATGCCCTCCGCTCGGACCAGCTCGGTCGTGTACGCGCTGATCGTCCTGACCGCGTCGGTGCGGCGCAACGCAATCCGTGCGAGGGCGTCGGCGAAGGGAGCGAGTAGGCGGCGGGCCTTCGACCCGTAGAGCCTGGCCGGCGCGCGCCAGTCGCCGTGGAGATCGAGGATCACCGCGGTCTTCGATCGCGTGAGGCGCCGAGCGGTGAGCGCGAGAGCCGCCTCCTGCGCGCCCTGCGCGATGACGGCGTCCGGCTGGAAACCACGGAGCTCGCGCGCGATCCGTCGCGGCATCCGCAAGTAGTAGAGAGGACCGTCGAGCACTTTGATCGCGGACGGACGCGCGAGCACAAGCCGCGAGTCGGGCGATTGCTTCCCGTCGAGGGAAGTCCCGAGTTGCCGCCAGTCGAGCTCGGCGGAGAGTGCCTCGAACCGTCGCTCCAGTGTTCGGCCGAGGGGGAAACGGAATCGACCTCGGCCGACGAAGAGGACGCGGGGACGGCTCATCGTGCAGCCTCGGCGAGGATCGCCTCGAGCCTCGCATACAGGACTTCCGACTGGAGCGGCTCGACGGAACGGGTCGCTTCCGAAGCCAGCCGGTCGCGCAGGCCCGCGTCGCGCACCAATCGGCTGATCGCATCTGCCACCGCCTCGGTGTCGCCTGCCGCGACGAGCAGGCCGTTCTCTTCGTCTCGCACCAGCTCCGGAACTCCTCCGACGCGTGTGGCGATCACCGGCGTCCCGACGGCGAGCGCCTCGACGACCGTGTGCGGGAAGTTCTCCCACGACGACGTGAGGAGCGACGCGTCGGCAGCCCGAAAGAGCGTGAGCACGTCGTTGCGCCCGAGCGACCCGAGAAACCGAACGCGGCCGTCGAGGCCGAGCTCGAGAACGCGCCGCCTCACCTCCGCCAGATCGGGCCCGTCGCCGGCGATGAAGAGCGAGACGTCGTCGACCCGGGCGAGGGCATCGAGCGCGACCCCTAGAGACTTCTGCCTGGTGACCCTCCCGGCGAACGCGAGCATCGGCCCGTCGACCCCGAGCCCGGCACGCGCCTCGTCGCGATCGGGAAGCGAAGGGAGCGGTGGCGCGGCGTTCGGTAGCACCGTGACTCGTTCCCTTGGAACTCCCCAGTCGACGGCAAGTGCGGCGAGGTAGCCGCTCGGGCAGACGAGGTGACTCACGCGACGGAGTGCGCGGTCGCGCGCCTTCCGGAGCAACCGCACCCGCAACCCGCCGCGGAAGCGCTGGAAGGCGTCCAGGTCGCCGTCGAAGAGGCCCCACCGACGCGCGCGCTCGTACGCCTCGTCGGCGACGAGCTTGGCGACGACCGGCCGCCTCCCGAGCGTGGCCCCGAGAACGGCACGCCCGAGCATGCTGGTCGCGTAGACGACGTCTGAATGAGTCGCACGCTCACGGATCCAGGCCGCGACGCGTGCGTGCCGTACGCCTGCAGGCGCAGCTCGATCCACCCAGCGAACCTCGTACGCCTGCTTCGCCGGCGGAGCGTCGGCGGTGGTTACCACTTCTACCGCGTGCCCCCGTCCGAGGAGGAACGCCGCCAACTCAGGCGCGTGGCTTGCCGGTCCTCCCACGTCGGGCGGCCAGATCCCCGAGACGATGAGGACCTTCACGGGGTGACCGTGCCGCCCTCGGGCTGTGCTCTCACATCGAGCCGCAGACGAGCGAGGGCGACGCCCCAGGCGGCCGCGAACACCAGGGTGGCTACGAGCACGGCGACGGCGGCTCCTGTCGCGCCCCACTCCGACCCGAGCACGGCGACGAGCGGGATGACGACTAGCGCTTCGAGCCCGTGCGTCACGATCCGGAGGCGCGGGCGGCCGATCGTGACCGGAAGCGACTTCGACCACCCGAGCGCGAACTGGATCGCGGCTGCCACGACGATGATGCGAGCGGCGTCCACCGCTCCGGAATACTCGCTCCCGAACACCGTCTCGACGAGCCATGGCATCGCGAGCAGAAAGACCGGCAACGCGACGAGCATCAACGCCGCGGCAACGAGCGTGTACTTCCGCACACCCTGGAGCACGCCCTCTCGTCGGCCGTGCTCCCAGGCCCGCGTCTGCTCGGTGAGGAGGACGAGGCGCGCGGGGGAGCTGGCCGCGGCGAGGCCGGTCTGCGGCGTCTGGGCGATCCGGAAGAGGCCGACCTGTGTCGGTCCCGCGACGATTCCGAGCACGAGTGGAACGAGCGTGGTGCGCAGCGATACGACACCGGTGCCCAGGCTCGACTGCAGCGTGAAGGAGATGACCTCGCGCCGGTCCGTCCCCAGGGGCTGGGCGGGAGCGGACGGGAAGCGCCGAAAGGCCGCGAGCCCCACCGCGGAGACCGCGACCGTCGCGATCGCCTGAGCGACGACCATCGCGGCGAGCGTCGCGGTGACTCCGTGCGGAGCCCCGATCGCGATCGCGGTGAGGCGCAGTGCCATGGCGAACGTTTGGTAGGCGCCCCGCAGGTCGTAGCGACCACGGAGCAGGAGCGCCGTCGCGCCGACGTTCTCGGTCGCCTGCACCAGCGGGAGGAGCGCGCCCACGAGGATGGGCACTGCGAGATCCTCGGCGCCGAAGAGCGCGTCGGCGACCGGGGCGAGGAGCACGAGCGCGAGCGCAGCGAGCACCCCGCCGGCGAACTTGATCTGCAGCGCCCGGACGAAGAGCCTGCGCAGCTTCCCCCACTCCTCGTTGACCGCGTAGCGAAACCCGAACTTCGTCAGGGGCTCCTCTACGGTGAGGTCGAGCAGGACCTGGAAGAAGCCGACCGCCGTCAACGCGGTGACGTAGATGCCGAACTCCTCCAGGCCGAGGACGCGCGCGGCGACGACCGTGCCGAGGATGCCGAGACCGACCCCGATGTAGACCCACACGGCGGTCGCAGACCGGCGCCAGAAGACGCGGGAGCGCATGGCGCGTTGAGTCTAGAGTCAGCGTCCGAGTGCGAACCCTTCGGGATCTGATCGACCGCGACGCCGTCGGAGCGGTCCTCCTCGCGGTCGCCGTCCCCTTTCTGTTCTTCCACGAGAAGTACCAGCCGGAGCTCGCGGTCGAGCTCGGCTCGACGTCGATCGACGTCCGCCTCTCGGACTTCGCCGTGCTCGTCGTCGTCGTCACGGCCTTCGTCCTTGCCGTACGCCTTGGGACGCGCCGGTTGGGGCCGGCACGGATCCTCTGGATCCCCGGGCTCGCGCTGCTCCTCTGGCTCGCCTTCCAGGCGTTTCGCCCGGCGTCGGTCGACGATGCCCTCTTCGAGGACCACCTCGTCAGCTACCTCAAGCTCGTCGAGTACGCCCTCCTCGCAGTCGCCGTGCCGCTCCTGGTGCGGCGGATCCAGGACCTCACGATCGTCCTCGGGACCCTCGTTGTCTGGGCAGCAGTGGCGTCGGCGGTCGCTCTCGTCCAGTTCTTCGGACTCGACGTCTTCGACGCCTGGAATGCAGGCTGGCGCCAGCCCTCGTTCCTCGGTCACCACGACCTCGCTGCGCTCAGCGCGATCGGCGCCGCGTTCGCGGTTGCCGGAATCCTTTGCGAGCGAAAGCGGCTCCCGGCCGCACGCTTGCTGACGACCGCACTCGTCGCCGGAGCCCTCGGCCTCATGCTCGCGGGCTCACTCGCAGCCGCTGGAGGGTTCGCGCTCGGCGCTCTGGTTCTGTCGATCGCCGCACGACGCCGCTTCGACCCCTCGCCGCGCCGCTTCCTCGCCGCCCTCGCACTCGTGGCCGTCGTCGCGGGTGGCGTGACGGCGATCCGCGCCGACTCGCTCGAGGAGTTCGTGCGTTTCCTGGGGGTGCGCGGCGACGAGCCGCCGCAGGGAGTCGAGACATACTCGCAACGGACCGTGCTGGCATACATCGGCCTCAGGATCTGGCAGGACAACCCGGTTCTGGGCGTGGGGTGGCAGCGATCGGAGCGCGTCGACGTCTTCGAGCCGTATCTCGAGGACGCGCACGAGCGCTTTCCGGACGTCGTCGCGCTCGCGTTCCCCGCGCCCGGGCGCGAGTGGGGCGTCCAGAACCTGTACATCCAGATGCTCGCGGACGCGGGCTTCGTCGGTCTGCTCCTCCTGCTCGCCGTCGGCGGCGGTGGGCTGGTGCTCGCGTGGCGAACCGTGGCGCACGCACCGAGTCCCTGGGCAACGGGAGCGGGGTTGGTCGTGCTCGGCGGGCTGTTGACCCTCGCGGGGGAATGGGCCTCGCTCGGAATCGTCGCAGGCATCCCTCTCCAGGCAGCGACATGCCTGCTGCTCGGCCTGGCGGCCGCCGGGGCGGCCACGGTCGAGGAGCAGGCAGGCGTCTAGTACGGTCCCTCGCGCGTGAAGGTCCTGGTCACCGGCGGAGCGGGCTTCATCGGGTCGAACCTCGTCCGCGCGCTGCTCGCGCGCGGCGACGAGGTGCGTGTGCTCGACAACTTCTCCACGGGCAACCGCGGCAACCTCGCGGGACTCGCCGGCGACGTCGAGCTCGTCGAGGGTGAGCTCCGGAGCTATGAGCGCGTCCACAACGCCGTGCGCGGGGTCGAGGTCGTCTTCCACCTCGGAGCGCTAGGCTCGGTGCCGCGCTCCGTGCAGGATCCCCTGACGTCCAGCGCGGTGAACGTCGAAGGGACGCTCAACGTCCTGCTCGCCGCGCGTGACGAGGGAGTCCGCCGTGTGGTCTACGCGTCGTCCTCGTCGATCTACGGAAACCAGCCGGAGCTGCCGTTGCGCGAGTCCATGGGCCCGGACCCGATCTCGCCCTACGGCGTCGCAAAGCTCGCCGCCGAGCGGTATTGCGTGAGCTTCGCCCGCGTGTACCCCTTCGAGACGGTGGTGCTCCGCTACTTCAATGTTTTCGGGCCGCGGCAGGATCCCCGCTCGCAGTATGCGGCGGTCGTCCCGCTCTTCATCACCGCGATCGCCGCCGGAGAGCCGGTCACGATCTTCGACGACGGAGGTCAGTCGCGGGACTTCACGTACGTCGACAACGTCGTTGCGGCGAACCTGCTGGCGGCCGACGCGGAGGACGTCAGCGGGCGCATCTTCAACGTCTCGGCCGGCGGGCCCGCAACGGTGAACGACCTCGCGGAGACGATCGGCCGGCTGCTCGACAAGCCGGTCGAGCGCCGGTACCTACCACCGCGTGCCGGTGATCTCCGCGACTCCTGGGCCGATGTGAGCGATGCCCGCGAGGCGCTCGCGTACGAGCCGACGATACCGCTCGAGGACGGCCTCCGACGGACGGCTGACTTCCTTCTCGGACGAAAGGACGAGTGATGGGCCACAGCTTCGGAACGATCGACGAGCTCGGCGAGGGGTACGGATTCCGGAAGGTGCGCGTGCCGCTCGGCGTGACTGCCTTCGGGGCCAACGTCATCGTCTATCCGCCGGGCTACGAAGGCTTCCACCACTACCACGACACGCAGGACGAGCTCTACTTCGTGCATTCGGGCTCCGCGCGCGTCGAGGTCGAGGACGAGGATCGGATCCTCGGCCCGGGTGGACTCCTTCACGTCGAGTCGACAACCCCGCGCAAGGTCTCCAACGCGAGCGAGACCGACGATCTCGTCCTGCTCGTCATCGGGGGCAAGGGCGGGTACGTGGAGCGCGACGGCCACATGGTCGACCCCGCCGACGTCGAGAGACGGGCGTCGTTCGGGCGCTGAGCGTTATGCGGGCCTGACTGCGCGGAAGAACAGGTCCTGTGCGAGCAAGCGGGCGTGGAACCGCTTGTAGCGACCGCCGAGGAGCGTGATCTGGATCGCGGCGAAGTCGGCCAGCAACGCCCGGATCTCCGCCGCCGTGAACATGTGCACGTGCGTCGGATCCCTATCGGGCTGACGCCCGAGGAGGAAGCGAAACCGGTTCTGGATCCGGAACGCATTCGGCACGGAGCCGACGAAGACTCCACCCGGCTTGAGGACACGATGTGCCTCGGCGACGAGCGCCTGCGGGAAGCGAACGTGCTCGAGCAGCTCACCCGCGACCACGGCGTCGAAAGTCTCGCTCTCCAGCGGCAGCGGCTCCTCGACGTCGGCCGTGATGACGTCGATGCCGAGCTCCTCCGCTTTCGCCAGCGCCGCCTCGTCCACGTCGACGCCGACGACGTCGTTCCCAGCGAGGAAGTGGCGAGTGAGAGCGCCGGAGCGGCAACCGAGATCGAGCACGTGCTTGCCCTCCCCGATCGCCTCCTGGAAGAGAGGGATGCGCTCGGGGACGAAAACGAAATCGCCTGCGTTTCGGCGCTCGCGGTGGTGAGTCTCGTACAGCTTCCCGAGGGACATGGCCTTACGCAGGACTGACAGCCGCCTCGTGCCCGAGGGAGGTGATGGTCTTCCTCAACCCGTCCTCCAGCTCGACCTCCGGCTGCCAGCCGAGCAGTTGCTTGGCGCGCGTGATGTCGGGCTGCCGCACCTGCGGATCGTCCACCGGAAGGGCCTCGAACACGATCTCACTCGACGAGCCCGTGAGCCGGATGATGGTTTCCGCGAGCTCGAGGAGCGGCTTCTCGTCCGGGTTGCCGAGGTTCACCGGGAGATGCTCGCCGGAATCCGCCAGAAGGACCAGGCCGCGGATCATGTCGTCCACGTAACAGAAGCTCCGCGTCTGGGAGCCGTCGCCGAACACGGTCAAGGGCTTTCCCGCAAGCGCCTGATCCAAAAACGTCGGGATCGCGCGCCCGTCGTTCGGCCTCATCTTCGGACCGTAGGTGTTGAAGATCCTCGCGATCCCGGTGTCCACGCCCTGCTGCCGGTGGTAGGCCATGGTCAGCGCCTCGGCGTACCGCTTCGCCTCGTCGTAGACGCCACGAGGGCCGATGGGATTCACGTGGCCCCAGTAGGTCTCGGGCTGCGGATGCACCTGCGGGTCGCCGTACACCTCGCTCGTCGACGTCAACAGGAGGCGTGCTCGCTTGAACTTCGCCAGCCCGAGAGCGTGGTGAGTCCCGTAGGAGCCGGTCTTGAGTGAATGCAGCGGCATGCGCAGGTAGTCGATCGGACTGGCGAGAGCTGCGAGGTGATAGACGAAGTCGACGGGCTCCTCGGTGGTGATGGGTTCGATGACGTCGTGGTTCACGAAGGTGAACGCGTCGTCTCGAAGGTGCTCGATGTTCTCGAGCGACGAGACGACGAGGTTGTCGACGCAGATCACGCGGTGGCCGCGCTCGAGCAGCGCTTCGCAGAGGTGGGAGCCGAGGAAGCCGGCGCCGCCGGTGACGAGGGACGTGGGCATCGGGGTCGATGGTAGCCAGAGGCTGGTGACCCACTGGTTACGCCACCGCGGGCAAGGCTCCTGCGTTGACGCGCGTACCCGCGCTACTTCATCGAGCTAACGAGCGCCCTGCCGACCGGCTCGAGGCGCGGCAACGCGATGAGGGCGTAAGTCGCGTCGTCCTCCCGCCAGGCGTAGATCACTCCGTTCGGCCCGAGGAGACGGCGGACGCGGTGTCGGCCCAGCGTTCGCGATTGGGCGGGGCCGTCGAGTGCCTGTCTCGTCCACACGCTGAGCGGGTCGGTCCTGCTCGCGAAGAGCGCGAGCCCGGGCCAGCGGACTGCATAGCCGTCGACGTCGGCTTTGACCCGCGGCGCGGAGTCGAGAGCGGATGGAAGACGGCGGGGGATCGACAACCCCGTCGCGGCGTGGCGAGCGAGCGGCCGCATCGCCTGCGGCAGCCGAGAGGCCTCCTGACCCGCGGCATAGCCCAGCCCATACGAGGAACGAACCACTGCGTCGAGGCTTCGCGACTGCCGAGCGAGCTTCTTCGTCTGCTCGGCGAACGCCTCCCGATCGCGTGGTGGTCGTCGAGGATCTCCTGGTTCTGCGTCTCGAGCGCCTCGACCTTGTCCGACTGCTCGATGTACGCGAAGGCGATCAGCGAGAGCGTCCCCGCCATGACCGCGAAGGCCAAGAACAGGCCCCCGACGAGCCAGCGCCGGCGGCGATCGCTCTTGATCTCGAGATCCCGCCCAGTCGGGATCGGTGACGACATCGCGGAGCGTCCCCCAAGTTCGACCAGCGGAGCCTAGACGTTTCTCTCCGACTAGTGAATCCGGAAGCCACGCTCGAAACGGCAAGCTGCGGCAAAACAACGGGCGTCAGCGCAGTTCCTTGTTCGCCTCCATGTCGAACCACATGGCGAACAAGGTCATCTGCAAGCCCGCGATGAAGAGGACCGCGACGAGGACGATCGTCGGGGTCGTGATCTCGTTCCCGCCGAGCCGGAGGACGACCTCGATCAGCCCGAGGAGGAACCCAGCCGCCGTCATCAGCAGGCCGAAGGCGTAGAAGAACACGAGTGGATGGAAGTCGCGGATCACGTACTTGTGCCCCATCCGCCACCAGAAGCCCTTGAGGAGGAGCCACGAGATACGCGGAACGACCGAGCGAAGCTTGATTCCCGACTGCTCGCCCACGTCGTAGATCGGCCGTGAGGGAACGTCCCTGACGCGCGCGTTCTGCACGTTCAGGTGGACCAGCATGTCGTTCGGGAACCCGTAGCGCGGGTAGAGCTGCTCGAGGTCGATCCTGCTCAACGCCTCGCGCGAGATCGCCGTGTAGCCCGCTTGCGAGTCGGCGACGTGCCAGTAGCCCGAGGCGATCTTCGTGAGCAGGGAGAGCACCGCGTTCCCGAGGTAGCGGGTCCGCGGGATCACCTTCCAGGCCTCGCCGGAGACGAGCCGGTTCGCCTTCGCGTAGTCGACCTCGCCGCGCACGACGGGCGCGATCAATCCGGCGAGCTCGGTCGCGTCCATCTGGTTGTCGGCCGCCATGACACAGATCACGTCGGTGCCCTCCGCGAGCGCGCGCCGGTAGCCCGTCACGATCGCGGCTCCCACACCCGAGTTCCGGTCGTGCGCGATCACCTCGACCCGCGTGTCACCCACGGCGCCCGCCTGCTCCGCGGTCGTGTCCCGCGACGCGTCGTCGACGACGTAGATCCGATCGACGAAGTCGGGGATGCCGCGGATCGTCTCGACGACGAGACGCTCCTCGTCGTACGCGGGAACGACGACTGCGACCCGTTTGCCTTCGACCATCAGCCCGAGGTCGCGTTGCGCCGGCGGCGCGCGGCGAGCGGCTCCGCCGCGAGTGCCACGATCGCGCCGACGAGCAGCCCGAGCAGCGCCCCCACGAGCAGAGACGTCCGGCTCGAGCGCGCGGTGGTCTTCACCGCGGCTGCGGGCTCGACGACCCGGCTCGATTCGACGCTCTCGGCCAGGTTCAGGAGCTGACGAGCCTCGAAGAGGTCGTCCTGTAGAGACGTCCTGCGAGCGTCCGAGGTCGTGATCACCGAGTTCAGGTTGGCGCTCAGGAGAAGCCGCTGGTCGAGCGGGATGGACTGGTCCTGGATGAGCGTGTCCTGCTGGCGCTGGGAGGCCTGGATACGCGCTTCGACCGCGGCGAGCTGGGCGGTGCTGACGGCAACCTGCTGCTCGAGCAGCTCGACCTTGTCCGCGACGTAGACGGAGACGTTCTCCACGACGCGCGCGGCCAGCGCGTCGGCCGCCGCTTCGATCTTGCGCGGGCCTGCGTCGCCCTTCACTCCGATCTCGATCAACGGGTTGATTCCTCGAACCTGGCCGGCCGCGACGAGCTCGCGGGTGGAAATCGACGATCGCAGCTTCGACACGGGGATATCGGTCGCGTCGGACACGTCCTGGAGAACCGACTCGGAGCGGACGATCTCGCCGACCGTGCGCGGATTCGTCGCGAGGCTCTGGATCTGGCCGCCCCCGAGCGGCGCAAACGGCTGGCCGAGGTAGACGATCGTCTCGGCACGCCACACTGATCCTCCGGAGAGCGCGAGCACGAGGCCGATCGCCGCCCCGACGACGAGACCGCCGACGGGTAGCCACCAGCGGAGCGTCAGCCGCTGCCAGGCGGAGGCGAGGTCGACCTCCTGCTCGCCGTCGACGTCCGGAGCGGAGGGGCGGCTCATCGGTTCGCGACCCTATCAGCGGCCCATTTCCACTGAGCTCGCGAGGCCTTCCGCGAACGGCGTTCTCGGCTCCCAGCCGGTGTCTGCGCGAATCCTGGCCGTGTCGGCTGCGGTCCGCCTGGCATCTCCCTCGCGCCACCCCACCTCCACGAGCTCGAGCTGCTTTCCGGAGATCCCCTCGAGCGTCTCGATCGCCTGCCGCATCGAGACCTCCTCGCCGCCGCCGACGTTGTAGACCTGTCCGGCCAGTCCTCGCTCCATCGCGAGGATCGTCGCGTCCACCGCATCATCGACGTATGTGAAGCTCCGAGACTGCGTCCCGTCGCCGTAGAGCTCGAACGGCCGATTCTCGACGAGACACCTCGTCATCCGCGTCATTGCCATGTCCGGGCGTTGCCGCGGCCCGAAGATCGTGAAGTAGCGCACGACGACGTGCTGCAGCCCGAACTCCTTCCCGTACGCGTACGCCAGGTTCTCGCAGGCGAGCTTGGTGATCCCGTACGGCGAGAGCGGCCTCGGCGCAGCGTCCTCGTGGGTGGGGTACGACTCCGCGTCGCCGTAGATCGACGAGGACGACGCGAGCACCGTGCGGCTACCCGCGGTCGCGGCGGCAGCGAAGAGACGCTCCGAAGCGAGGACGTTCTGCCGGACGTACACCGGGAAGATGCCGCCGAAGCTGAGCACGCCGGGCTGTCCCGCGAGATGGAACACGCCGTCCACGCCTTCGAGGTCGAGCGTGTCCTCGGCGAGGTCCATCCGCTCGACGGGGAGCCCGCGCGCGTTCTCCTCCTTGAGCGCTGGGTCGTAGTAGTCCGTGAACGCGTCCCAGCCGACCGCGTCGTGACCGCGCTCGAGGAGCATGCGGAGGAGCTGCGAGCCGATGAAACCGGCCGCGCCGGTGACGACATAGCGCATCGGCGGAACGCTAGTCGTAGTGACAGTCGTACATCGTTTGACGCTGGGTCGGGGTGGAGACGCCTTCCCAGATGTAGACGACCTTGCCTCTGCGCTCGAGCTTGCCGGTGAGGTCGCCGGCGACGGATTGGTAAAGCTCGACGAGCCGCTCGGCTTCGCCCGTCGAGCGTGCGATTGCGACGTGGACGCCGTTGCCCTCGACGCGGGTCGCGACCCACCCCCCGCGCGCGCTCGCAGCGATCAGGTCGGTGGCGGTCGTGAGCTCGAGCACCTTCTCGCGGGTGAGACAGCGGACGGTCTCCTGGAGCGGTGGCGTCTCCTCGTGAACCACCCGGTACACGAGCCAGCCCGCGATCTGGAGCGCGACCACAGCCGCAAGCACGGCGAGCGCGCCTCGCAGGTACCTCCACTCCCAGGCGGAGACGGAGCTCACGGGTTATCGACGGCGAGCCCGAAGCGCAGGCTCACCAAGGTCGCGAGGACAAGGACGATCGCGAGGGGGACGAGCAGGCGCGGAAAGCGTCGTGTGATCCCGTCGAACGCGAACCCGAAGCACGCGGCCCAGGCTGGAACGGCCGTGAGCATGAACGAGCCCTTTCCGGTGTCGCCGTCCGTCGTCGGGTACGCGGTCGCGAAGTAGAGAACTCCGACGAGCGCCGCGGCGGGCAGCAGCGTCACGAGCAGCCGAGCCGGCTCGTCGGAGGGTCGCCGGATCGAGAATGCGAGCAGCGCGAGCCAGCCGGCGATGGCGAGAAGCGTGATGGGGGCTCCGAGCACCGCCTGCACCACCGTCTCCCGCTGCTCGCTCTTCGACGGCGGCCCGCCGGAGCTGTTCCAGTGCCAGACCCCGAAGTAGTCGCCCCACACCTCGGCGTACGCCACCGGGGCGAAACGGTTCGAGAACGATGGCCGCACGGGATCGGTCAGCACGTCCGGCAGGCCGAGGCTGACGTAGAAGCCGAGCGGCCGGCGGTCCCAGAGCGGAGCCTCGACCGTGGGCCGGTCGAAGATCGGGTTCGAATACTGCGTCGCCTGGTACGCGTACCACGGGAGCGCGAGGAGGACGGCAGCTGCTGCGACGACTGCGAGCGCACGACCGATCGCGGGGCGCTCCGCTCGACGCACGACGAGGGCGACGACGAGCACGAGCAGCACGACGCCGACCGTCCACAGCGTCCATGCGCGCACGAGCTGTCCCGCGGCGAGGGCGGCACCGATCCCGAGCGCGGCGCCCAGGGAGTACTGGCGGCGCACGAGCATCCGCGCGGCGAGCGTGATCGCGAGCGTCGAAAAGAAGAGGGACAGCGGCTCGGGATGGAACATCGCGGAGGCCTTGAAGACGACCGGGCAGGCGACGACGAAGCCGAGCGCCGCGAGGTGGAGCACCCGTCGTCCAGGCCACAGCGTTCGCACGAGAAGCAGCAAGAGCAGCACCGTCCCGACCGCCGCACCGGCGTTGACGAGCTGCCCGACACGCTCCGGGTGCTCCATCCCGAGCTTCTCCCCGAGCAGGATCCCGACTCCGCCGACGGCGAAGAACCCCGGTGGGGTGTAGTAGCTGCCAGTGCCCTCGGGCAGCTCGCCGTCCCTGGCGAGGAGCTCGGCGTAGTCCAGCGCCTCCTGGGCGTCGTACCCGGCAATCGCCGGATAGACGAGCGCGTTCCGGACCGCGACGACCGCGACGAGGACGACGATTGCTCCGATGAGGCCTGTTTCGAGACGCGAGCGCGAAGCGGCGTTCATCCCCGCGGGAGCGGGCGGAGCGTCCCATCGCCGTCGGCGGCGAGGCAGACCTCGGAGAAGAAGCGCGTCATGAACACGCCCTCCTCGAACTCGCCCACCCGCGGCTCGGGCCGCTCTCCGCGCGCGAGAGCGAGCGCGAGCTCCGGGTAGCGGCCACCCGCGGCGAGCGGCACCGGGAAACCGCCCCCGAAGCGAGTGTTCACATCCGTGACGGGCAAGCTCCCGTCGGGCTCGCGAAAACACTGCACGTTGGCCGGGCCTTTGATCCCCACAGTCTCCGCCACGTGGCGGCCGTACTCGATCAGCTCCCGATCCTTGAGCGAGGCACCCTTGATCGACTCGCCGCCCTTGGACAACAGCATCGTGCGCGGGATCGCGTTCAGACAGCGGGCTTCCAGGTCGCAGAAGACATCGATCGAGAACTCCTCGCCGAGGCACTGCTCCTGCACGAACGAGGGCGCACTGGTATAGGCGAGGAAGAAGTCGAGCTCGGCCCGGTCGGCTGCGCGGTAGATGTGGCGCGAGCCGAAGCCCTGCCGTGCCTTGACCAGCAGCGGGTAGCGAGCGTCCCCCGGCATCTCGTCAGGCTCCCAGCTCTTTGGAGAGGCGATTCCACGCTCGACGAAGAAGCGGTGAGCCTCGAGCTTGTCCGACATCCGATCGCAGACGTCCGCATCTGGGAGCAGCAGGACCGCCGGCTCGAGCGCATCTCGCGCACGGGACAGGACGGGATGGTCGAGATCGTTCAGCGGCACGAGCAGACGTACGTCGTGCTCGCGCACGAGGTCGGCGAGCGCGTCGATGTATCCCGGATCGGCGATCAGCGGCACGATTGCCAGGACGTCCGCGTGGTAGAGCGCCGGCGCGAGCGGGTCGGCGTCTGCTCCCAGGGTGCGCGCTCCGGCCGCGCGGAAGGCGCGGACGATGTCCACCCGCTGGCCCGCGCAGGTGAACAGCACGGTCGTCACGACGCGAGAGGGTACTCGTCGGACGAGGCGTGGTCTGCCTGAAGCCGGCCCCGCTAACGTGCGACGCCGTGTCCTCGGAGCCGATCAGGGTTCTACGTGTCATCGCGCGCCTGAACATGGGCGGCCCGGCGATCCACGTCGCGAACCTCGCGGCAGGGCTCGAGACGCGCGGATACCACACGACCCTGGTCGCCGGGAGCCTGGCGCGCGGCGAGGATTCGATGGCGTTCCTCGCGGAACGACTCGGTGTCTCGGTCGTGAGCGTCGAGGAGCTTCAGCGCGAGGTCTCGGTCCTGCACGACGCGCGCTCTGTTCTCCGGATCGCGGAGCTGATCAGGAGCGAGCGGCCACACATCCTCCACACGCATACCGCCAAGGCGGGAGCGATCGCACGAGCAGCGGCGCTGCTCGCGGGCGGAGCGCGGCCTGCGGTCGTCCTCCACACCTTCCACGGACACGTCCTCAAGGGCTACTTCGACGCGGGTCGAACCGCGTTCTTCCGGCACGTCGAGCGAACGCTGGCACGGTCCTCCGACGTGCTCGTGGCCGTGAGCCCGGAGGTGCGGGACGAACTCGTCGAGCTCGGTGTCGCGCCGTACGACAAGTTCGTCGTCATCCGACTCGGGATTCCGCTCGAGGAGCGGCTCGGAGACGCGACCGTCGACTTGGACTACCGGCAGCTGTACGGGATCCCGCGCGATTCGTTCGTCGTCGGTTGGGTGGGCCGGATGACGGGGGTGAAGGACACGGGCGCGGTGCTCGAGATCGTGCGCTCCGCCCGGGACCGGGGTGTCGAGGCGGTGCTCTGCATGGTCGGGGACGGCCCCGACCGCGAGCGGCTCGAGCAGCTCGCGCACGAGCTCGGCATCGCGCGGTCGTGCTACTTCGTCGGCTACCAGCCGGATGTCGCGGGCTACTACCGGCTGTTCGACGCGTTCGTCCTCCCGTCGGTGACCGAGGGAACGCCGGTCAGCGCGATCGAGTCTCTCGCCTCCGGAACCGCGGTCGTTGCGAACCGCGTCGGAGGCGTTCCCGACGTCGTGCGAGACGGCGTGGACGGGTTCCTCGTCGAGCCCGGGGACATCGAAGGCGCGGCAGCGAGACTCGCGGCGCTGGCAGCTGATCCGGCGCTTCGCACGCGGCTGGGCGAGTCTGGTCGAGCTCGTGTTCTCGAGCGCTACTCCGTGGCACGGCTCGTGAACGACGTCGACCGGCTGTATCGCTCGCTGCTCGCCGCGAAGCGCTCGAGCGTCTAGCGCCAGCCGCCGGTCGCGCCGCGATACGTCCCCCGGAAGAGCGCGAGCGGAGTGCGCAGAAGGATCTCCAGGTCGACCCGCGGCGAGCGGTGGTCGACGTACCAGACGTCGAGCTCGATTCGATCCGCCCAGGGGAGCGAGGCCCGACCCTGCACCTGAGCCCAGCCCGTCAGGCCTGGCCTGATCTCGAGCCTTCGGCGCTGGCGCTCGTCGTACTGCTCGACCTGGTAGCGGAGCGTGGGGCGCGGCCCGATGACGCTCATGTCCCCGCGCAGGATGTTCCACAACTGCGGCAGCTCGTCGATCGACGTCCGTCGGAGGACGCGGCCGGCGCGCGTGATTCGCGTATCGCCCTTGTCGACCGCGTAGCCGGCGCCGAGCTTCTCGGCGCCGACGACCATCGTGCGCAGCTTCAGGACCTCGAAGTCCTCTCCGTTCCGGCCCACGCGCAGCTGGCGGTACAGGACCGGCCCTCCTCCGTCGAGCTTCGTCGCGAGCGCCGCGAGCCCGAGGAGGGGGCTGGCGAGCACGAGACCGACGCCGGCGACCGCGACGTCGAGCGCACGGTTCATCTCGTCCCCTTCGCCTTGTCCCAGGTCTGCGGGGTGCCGGTACGCAGGTAGCGGACGAGCCCCGCCGCGGTGGCCTTCGTGACGACGTAGTAGTAGTACGCAAGTCGCGCTCCCGGTATGGGAAGCCGCGCGCGTCCGGCGGCGGCCAGGCCGAGGCCCGTGACCTGAAGGACGAGCACGAGCCGGTATACGGGCGCTCGGCTACCCAGCGCCACGTTCGAGCCGAGCAGCACGAGCGTGGAGGACACCGCTCGAGTAGCGGAGCACGCGATGCGAGACGAGCTCGGCCATGTAGAGCGGCCTGGTCCGGCGGAACATCCGCCCGCTGAGGAGATGACCCCAGGAGCGTGCGTTCATGCGCACCTTCCGCCCGTACTCGTCTTCCGGCTCGCTCGCGGGCTTCTCGACCGCAACCGCCTCGGGGTCGTACACCGCACGCCGTCCTCCCTGCTCCATCAGGTACGGGAAGCCGAAGTCGTGCCCGAACTTGGGGTCGTCCTCGACGTACGCCTCGCGGCGCACTGCGTAGATCGCGCCGTTCCCGGCCGTGATCGAGCTCGCAAGCGACTCCTGCTCACGCATCCAGACCTCGTAGCGCCAGTACAGGCCTTCCAGGTTCGCGCCGTCGGGGCTCTCCAGCCGAAGCTGGCCGCACACGTAGCCGACCTCCGGGTCGGCGAGGCTGCGGACGAGCTTGCGCAGCGCGTCCGGCTTCCACTCGGTGTTGGCGTCGGTGAACGCGAGCACGTCGCTCGCCGTCTCCCGGACGGAGCGATGCTGCGCAGCCACCTTTCCTTCGCGCGGGCAGCGGAGGAGCCTCACGCGTGGGTTGCTGCGCAGCCAGCGCTTCGACGATCGCGTCCGTGCGGTCGGTCGAGCCGTCCGACGCGACGACGATCTCGAGGCTCTCGGGCGGGTAGTCGAGCTCGAGGAGGTTCTCGAGACGCCGACCGATCACGTCCTCCTCGTCGTGTGCCGAGACCACGAGCGCGACCGAAGGCGTCACGTCGTCGCGTCTCACGGGGCGAGGCCGAATGCGTGCGAGCACGCCCATCGCCGCCGGGTAGCCCGCGTGCGTCCAGGCCAAGGCGCCCAGCGATCCCCAGAAGAGCGCTCTCGCGATCACGCGGCGAGCAACTCTCGAACGAGCGCGCGATAGCGCTCCATGGCGACGATACGATCGGCCTCCTCCTCGACGTAGTTGCGGCCTCTGCGGCCCATCTCGGCGAGGTCGTACTCCCCGTCTGCGGCCGCGCGGATCGTCCGGGCGAGGAGCTCCGGCCTCGCGGGCGGGATGACGACGCCGCACTCGATCTCCCGCACGAGGCGCGCGGTCTCGCTCTCGTCCTCCGCCGCCGCAATGACCGGCCGGCCGGCGGAGAGGATCCCGTACAGCCTGCTCGGGACGACGTAGCCGGCGAGCCCCTTCGCGAGGCCCACGACGTGGATGTCGGCACTCGAGAGTGACAGCGGGAGGCGCTCCCGCCGCTGGTAGGGAAGAAATCGCACGGTGTCTTCGACCTCGAGCGTCGCCGCGAGCGTGAGCATCTCGGCGTGACGGGCGCCGAAGCCGGCGATGACGATGCGAACGTCGTTCCGGTCACGCAGGAAGGTCGCAGCCCGGACGAGGCTGTCGAGATCCTGCGCGTGGCCGACGTTCCCCGAGTGCATGACGACGAAGGAAGAGACGAGGTCGTGGTTGCCGGCCCACTCGTTGTCCCGCGGCTGGGGAGTGATGGCGCGCGTGTCGACCCAGTTGGGGATCACGCGGAGCCGATCCGGCGGTGTGCCCTTCGCCTCCAGGCGCTCGCGCATCGTCTCTCCGATCGCGACGATCCGGTCGGCGCGGCGGAGGTACGCGCCGACGAGCCCGCCGAGCACACCGACCACCGCTGGGTTCCGGAGTCGGTCGAGCTCGGTCGCGATCTCCGGGAACACGTCCTGGCTGATGACGAGGACCGGCGCTCCGAACCGCCTTCCGACGGCAACTCCCAGATCGCCCACGATCGGAGGGTCGGTCATGCAGAGCACCAGATCGGGAGCAGGGCCACGCAGTGCGTATGCGAGCGCGGCGCCGAGGTACGAGAAGTAGTTCACCGCGCGTCGCCCGAGCTCCGAGCGCTCGTACGACGTCGACGAGACCCGGACGATCCGCACGCCGTTGTGCTCGTCCTCGCGTGGTGCGTCCTCGTGACCGTGCAGGACGCCGGTGACGACTTCGACCTCGTAGTCCTCCGCGAGAGCCTCGCAGAGCTCGGTCAGGAGGTGTGCGGTCGCCTCGACGCCGGGCCAGTAGTACTGGTTGAGGACGAGGATGCGCGCGCGCCGGCCGTCAGGGGACACGCGCGAAGGCTAGCGGTGTCAGGCGCGGTTTCCCGGTCAGGAGGGAACCCGCTACGAAGCGTGTCTGTCGTTCGAAACTCGGCGAAAGCCGCTGCGCCGCGGCTCCATCCGTGGCGTGTCCTTTCAGGCGAGCTCGCGCGACGCGGCGCCGCTGCGCCTTGTGTCTGACGCGGCTTCTCGCACCGCGGCGACGAAACCCTGCCACGCTCGGGCCGTAGCCCCAGTCCTGAGCAAGCTCACGGGAGCGCGCTCCGTAGGTGGTGCGCAGTACGGGATCGTCGGCCAGACGCCGGAAGGCTGCTGCCGCTGCTTCCACATCCCCCGCCTCGACGAGGAAGCCGTTCTCGCCGTCCCGCAGCAGGTCGTGCGCCGCGCCGACACGATCCGAGAGAACGAGCGGGAGCCCGCACGCGGCGGCCTCGTTGACGACGACGGCCCACGGCTCCCGCTCGGAGAGAAGCGCGAACACGTCGGCCGCGACGTACGCCTCGACGATCCGCTCCCACTCGAGGTCGCCCGCCAGCGTGAGCCGGGCTCCGCGCACGTTGGCGAGGTCGGCGAGTCGTTCGCGCTCCGGCCCGCTCCCGGCGAGAACGAGCAGGAGCCGAGGGTCTCCGGCTTCCGCAACCGCATGGATCAACGCGTCGAGGCCTTTCTCCGGCACGAGCCGCGCGACCGAGAGCACGACGACGTCGTCCTGCCGTGCACCGAGCGTCTCGCGCAGCTCGTCTCGGCGCCCCGCCAGCCGCGTCGCCCGCTCTCCGAAGGCCTCGACGTCGATCGTGTTCGCGAAGACGCGCACCTGCTCGGGGGGAGCTCCTCGAGCGATCATCGAGCGCCGCGCCAGCGTTCCCGTGACGAGAGCGCCCGAAGCGCCTTCGACGACGCGGGGTACGACCGCCCCCTTCACCTTCCGCCGCCAGCCCGCGCGTGGGCCTTCGTCATGGCTTTCGACGACCAGGACGTAGGGAACCCGCCGGACGCGGCACCAGGCAATGGCTGCCTGGGCGGCAAACGTGCTCCAGCCGGAGACGACGACGACGTCCGGCCGGGCGTCGGCAAGTGCCCGCGCGAGGCCTGGCGTGACGTGGTAGTCGTGGTGCAGGATCGCCTGCGCACCAGGCAGCCGGGCACCTCGGAGGAACACTGCCCTGTGCCGGGGCTCGACATGCCACGTCCGGCCGGCGACCGTCTCGGCTGCGTACACCACCGTCAGGTCGACCTCCTCGAGCGCGGCGACGCGATCGAGCAGCGGCGCCCGGTACGGAGTCGGCTCGGGGAAGACGGCGGCCACGCGAGTCGCTCTGCCGTCACGCGCCGCATCCACCGCGAGCCAGGACTCCGCGTCGCGTCGCGCCCTGCGTGCGAGAACGCTGCTTCGCAATCGGCGCTCGACGAGATGAGCGGGAAGCGCCGGGTCGAGCCGAGCCGCCTCGCGCAGCACGAGCCCACGGGTTGCGCCCTCGGCCCCGAGTGCGAGCCGGGCCAGCATTCGCGCCGCCACTTCGCGGGCCGCGTGGCTCCGTACGCCGGACTCGAACGCACGCACGAGCTGGACGAACGCCCGAACGGCCTCCGCGGTGCGCTCACGCTCGACGGGGAGCCCGGCACCGACTCGCCACGCGAGCTCCGACTGCTCAGGATCGAGCCCGGGTGCCACGCGACTCATCTCCCCCAGCGCCACGCGGCGCTGGAAGTCGCGCTGCAGACCGCGACGCGCTTGCGAGGCCTGGCCTGCGTGGACGCGATAGAGAAGGAGCGGCTCGGGGAGGTTGTCGCCGTCTGCATGCGCGAGCAGCCGCGTCCACAGCTCGTAGTCCTCGCTCTCGAGGTACGCGGCGTCGTAGCGAAGCCCGTGTGTCTCGAGCACCTCCCGGTCGACGAGGACGCTCGGATGGAAGAACGGGGAGCTGAAGAGCGCAGCCCAGCGCAGGGGGATCGGCCCGATCGGCATCACGTGGAGCTGACCTACTCGGCCCAACGCATCGAGCTCCATCACCGCGCTTCCCACGACGGCTATGGGTGAGCCCGACACCATCCGCTGGAGCTGCTGTTCCAGCCGTCTCGGGAAGGCGACGTCGTCGGCGTCCAGCCGGGCGATGTAGCGACCGCGAGCTTCCTCGAGCCCGCGGTTCAGCGACGCGGCGAGACCTTGCCGATCCGCGTTCCGGAGCACGCGAAGCCGCGGGTCACCGATGCTCTCCAGGATCCCGGAAGTCCCGTCCGTCGAGCCGTCGTCGACCACCAGCAGCTCGAAGTCCGGAGTCGTTTGACGCAGCACACTCTCGAGTGCCGCCTGCAGGTAGCGCTCCCCGTTCGAGACGGCGAGGAGCACGGAGACGAGCGGAGCAGGCGGCACGGACCTGTCGTAGCCTACGGTCCGTGTCGCAGGAGCTTCCGTCGTTCGACCTCGTCGTCGCGACGATCGGCCGAGTAAGCGAGCTCGACCACCTGTTCACGTCCCTCGAGTTCCAGACGCACACGGACTTTCGGGTGATCGTCGTCGATCAGAACCCGGACGAGTCTCTCCGACCGGCGCTCGAGACAACCGGCCTGGAGGTCGTCCACGTGCGCTCCGCTCCTGGGCTCTCACGGGCTCGCAATGCCGGCCTCGCGCACGTCGCAGCTGACGTCGTCGCGTTTCCCGACGACGATTGCGCCTACGAGCAGGACGTTCTCGGGCACGTCGGCCGCCTCCTCGCACGCGAGCGCGAGCTCGACGGCGTGACCGGGCGCAGCGTCGACCGCGGCGGCAGGTCGTCGCCGTCCTGGAAGCGCGACCCAGCGGTCTTGAACGACCACAACCTCTGGAACCGCGCGATCTCGTACACGATCTTCCTTCGACGCGAGGTCGTCGAGCAGGTCGGAGCATTCGACGAGCATCTCGGCCTCGGCTCCTCGGAGCCCTGGTCCTCCGGCGAGGAGATCGACTACCTCATTCGCGCGATCAGGAGCGGAGCCAGGATCCGGTACGACCCCACGCTCACGGTTCATCACGAGGAAGGCACTCGGGAAGTCGGGTTCCGCGACGGCGCCACCATCGGGTACCTCCTGCGAAAGCACCGCTATCCCCGGGGAACCGTGGCGCGGATGCTCGTCCGCCCCGCCGGCGGCACCGTCGTGTCCCTCGTCAAGCTCGATCGCAAGCGTGCGCGTTTCCACGCCGCCACTCTGCGAGGACGGCTGCGCGGCTACCGCGAGGCCAGCTCCGAGAACAACGCCGCGTGACGATCGAGCCACGGCTCGAGCGAGAAGCGCTCGACCGCTCGCGCCCGGGCCGCCGAGGCATACGTCTCCCGGTCGGCGAGCACATGCTCGATGGCGGTCGCAAGCGCCTCGGGAGCGGGCGGCTCGTCGCGCTCCCAGGCGGTCGGATGAGGAACGCCGATTCCGCCCTCGTCGCCGACGAGCTCGACGGTCCCGCCGCTCGCCGGATAGACCACGGGAAGCCCGGACGCCATCGCCTCCAGCACGAGCGTCGGGCACGGATCCATGACCTTCGTATGCAGGAGCAGGTGCGCTCGATGGAAGACACCGGGCGCATCGCGCTGCGCGTACGGGCCGATCAGCTCAACCCGGTCGTGTAGCCCCAGTTCCCGCAACAACGGCTCGATCGGAGAGACGAGTCGCCCCGTTACGAGCAGGCGGGCGTCCGGGTGGCGACCGAGAAGAGTTGCAAGTGTCCGGAGAGCGAGCTCGAGCCGATACGCCTGTGTCTGATCGCCTCCCAGCAAGAGCACGGGGCCACCCGTTGGCGGGAGCGCCGGGGGCGTGAAGTGACTCACGTCGACCGCGTTTCGCAGCACCTCCCAGGTCCCGCGCGGATCCCCCAGGAAGAGATCGGCCGACTGCTTCGAGAACTCGCTCTGGTAGAGGACGTGGTCCGCGGCCTGGAGCGCCCGCCTGAGCGGGCGGTTCACAGCGTCCGTCTTATCTCCAGCCCAGCCGGGATAGCCGACGCCGTCCTGGTTCACGACGACGGGGATGCGACGCCGCCGGGAGAAGGCGAGGAGCGGGCCGAGGTCGCGCGGAAGCCAGGTGGAGCCGAGGTAGAGGATGGAGAAGTCGTTCGGGCTGTTCGGAAAGCGCTCATTCAGCTTCTGCGCCTTCGCCGTACCGCCTGCCGCTCGCTCGCCGGGCGCCGGCACGCGATCGTGGCCGTAGAAGACGCGCACACCCCGAGCGGGTCTGCGGGAGACGACCAGCCGTGCCCAGCGGGCCGCGGGGCGCGCGTACCGTCCGGCCCGCGCGAGGCTCAGCTCCATCGGCTCACGCGTCGTCGTTCGGCATCGCGACGAAGCCGCGAAGGAGCTCGCGCCAGCGCGGTCGCAGCGCCTCATAGGAGTTTTCAGCGGCGGTCGCGAAACCGGCCCGGAGCACGTCCTCGAGGTCGTCCGCGCCGGCCCCCGCGACGTGCGTCGCCCAGCCGACGAGCCCCTCGACGTCCTCGACCTCGACCATCCACCCGTTCTCCTCGTGCCGCACGAGCTCGAGCGCCTGCCCGACGGCGGTCGTCACGAGCGGCACCCCCGTCGCCATGGCCTCGAGAACGGCGCGCGGCCCGCCTTCGTCACGGGACGTGACCATGCAGAGATCGATCGCCTCGTACGCCTGCGCGACTGCGTCGATGTCGGGCAGGAGAACGTGCCGACAGGGAACCCCAAGCTGCTCGAGCCCGGCACGGACGTACCCGCGAGACGGCCCGGTGAGCAGGAAGACGATCTCGGGAACGCGCTCGCGGAGGCGGCTCGCCACGCCGAGCAGGACGTCCGGCCCCTTGATCAGCTTCGGCTCGAGCCCGTCGCCCCAGCCGACGCCGTCCTTCTGGAACGATCCCAGAACGAACGCGGACTCCGGAAGGCCTAGCGCTGACGAGCGGCCGCGCGACTCGCCGGCGTGCGAGGCCGAAACGCGGCGGTGTCGATCCCGATCGGGATTCGGTGCAGCTTCGCAGCCGAGATGCCGGTCTCGAGGATGAGCTCCTCCATCATGCGATTCGTCACCTGAACGCGATCGATCTCCGCATGCCGCCGTCGCATCGTCTCGAAGCACATGTCGAACTCGGGCATGCCGGGCGTGCCGGGCCGACCGTGGAAGTAGGCGAATCCGAGCCGGTTCTGACGCTTCTCGAAGTCGTGGAGCAGGAGTGTGAACTGGCTGAGATGGAAGATCGACTGGCGGTCGACGCCTTTCACCCAGCGTGCAGGCCCGATCTCCACGCCGAGCGCGCGCGCGTTCCCTTCGAGCTGCCGCGCTTCGTACTCGAGCACCCACCCTTCGACGTCGTAGGCGACAAGAAGGCGCGAGTGAGCTGCCCAGCCGCGAGTCCGGAGGCCGGCGCCGGCTCGGCGCAGCGGCCAGCCGAGTCGTTGACGCACCGCCACTACGACTACTTAGATGTCGGCCAGCGTCTCGACGGGCTCGACGCGCGAACGCAGACGCTCGAGGTCAGCATCGACCAAGAGCTGGACGAGGCCCTCGAAGTCGACGTGCGGGAACCAGCCAAGCCGTTCGCGTGCCTTCGACGCGTCGCCGACGATGTCGTAGAGCTCCGCCTTCCCGCGGACCAGCGCCTCATCGACGCGCACGTGGTCCTCCCACGTGAGCCCGACGTGCGAAAAGGCGAGCGCCGCAAGCTCCTCCACGCTGTGAGCCTTCCCGCTCGCGATCACATAGTCGTCAGGCTCCTCCTGTTGCAGCACGAGCCACATCGCGCGCACGTAGTCCCCCGCATACCCCCAGTCCCGGCGCGCATCCAGGCTGCCGAGCAGGAGCTCGTTCTTGAGCCCGAGGCTGATCGCGGCGGCCCCGTGGGAGACCTTCCGGGTCACGAAGTCGAGCGGTCGTCGCGGCGACTCGTGGTTGTAGAGGATCCCAGACGACGCGTGTAACCCGTACCGGTTGCGGTAGCTGCGCGTGATGAAGTGGCCGTACGCCTTCGCGACCCCATACGGCGTCACCGGCGCAAGCGGTGTTTCCTCGGTCTGCGGCACCTCGCGCGACTCGCCGAAGATCTCGCTCGAGGACGCCTGGTAGAAGCGGACGCTGTCGTCCACGCGGCGAATCGCCTCGAGCAGCGCAGTGACACCTACGGCGGCGAACTCGGCGGTGAGCACCGGCTGTTTCCAGGACATCGGGACGAACGACGGCGAGGCGAGGTTGTAGACCTCCCGCGGCTGGCATGTGGACAGGACGTCGACGATGGAGAGCTCGTCGAGGACGTCCGCCTGGAGCAGCTCGATGCGCCCGCGGATCGGCTCGAGGTTCTCGAAGCGCGTCGACGTTGGCTGCCGGACGACGCCGAACACCTCGTAGCCCTCGGAGAGCAAGAGCTCCGCGAGCAGCGAGCCGTCCTGGCCGGCGATCCCGATGATCAATGCGCGCTTCGAAGGCATCCCTCGGGGACGTTACCGCGGTCGTCGGAAGCGGTCGCCGCGGAAGCGCCGCGTTCTCGACAGAGCCCGTCCCTGTAACCGTGAAAAGTGAGCGTCGATCGTCCCAAGGACGGGACGGCCAGGGATTCCTGGGTGCGGGGTACCATCAAGCGCCGATGCCGTCGTGGCGAACTCACGGGCCGGCGCTGGCCCTCGCCGCGATCGTCGTGCTGGCCTTCGGTCTCTACACCGCGCTCGCGTCGCTCGTCGACGTGCCTCGCGTCCATCCCGACGAAGTCCGGTATGCGATCGCAGGCTCGTCGCTCGCCGAAGGGGAGGGTCTCCACCTGCGCGGCGGGGAGTACGGCTTCGGGCCGCTGTACGCACTCGTTCTCGCCGGCATCCTCCTCGCCTCGTCGGGGCTCGCCGCCGCATACGACGTCTTCAAGGCCGCGAACGCGCTCTTCTTCGCCCTGACGGCGGTCCCCGTCTACCTGCTCGCCAGGAGGCTGGTCTCGGAGTGGTGGGCCGTGCTGGCCGCCGGGCTCTCGGTTGCAATTCCCTCCTCGATCTCGGTCGCGACCGTGATGACGGAGAGCCTCGCCTTCTTCACGGCGGCGTGGGCGCTGTACGCGATCATGCTCGCGCTCGAGAAGCCGACGCGTCGGCCGCCAGCTCGCGCTTCTCGCCGCGGTTGCGGCCGCCTTCGCAACGCGTCCCCAGCTCGGAGCGCTGTACGTGACCTGGCTCGTGGGGCTCGCGCTCGTTTGGTGGATTCTGCCGGCGAGCAGACCGCGGGCTCGAGCCGACGTCGTGCGGCTCTGGCCGAGCGCCGTGCCGATCGTACTCGCCGTCTTCGTTCTCGCAGGCCGCGTCCTCTCGGGCAGCTCACCTCGCGAGTCGTTCGGAGCGTACTGGGAGCTGTGGCGCGGCTACGACCCGCTCCAGGTGGCCAAGTGGCTCGTCTACCACCTCGCCGACTTCGAGATCTACCTCGCCGTGATACCGCTGGCGGTCGCGCCGATCGTCCTCTGGAACTTGCTCCGCGCCGGGCGCGACGGCTCCGACCGAGCGGCAGCATTCGCCGCGCTCTTCGTCTCGGCCAACGGCGTCGGTCTCCTCGTCGTCGCCGCCTTCAACAGCACGCCCTACGCGTACGACCGGCTCCACGACCGCTACGCCTTCTACCTCATCCCGCTCTGGCTCATCGTGCTCGTCGTGTGGCTCGCTGACGGCCTCCCGCGGCCGCTGGTCGCGACCGCGATCGGCGTCGTCCTGGCAGTCGCTCTCCCCGCGATTCTCCCGTTCCGGCAGCTCGCCAACGAGGCCGGCATCGACACCGTTCCCGGCGCGCTCTGGGTCTGGCTCGAGAGCGAGACGGCCGGGCCGGGTCCCCTCTCGGGGCGCCTGGTGCTCGCCGTGTTCGTCGTCGGACTACTCGCCGCAGCGGTGCTCCTGCCGCCGCGGCTCCGTCTCGCCGTTCCCATTGCCGTCGTCGTGGTCTTCGTCGCGATGGCGGGCTTCGCCTGGGAGCGGATGGTCGACGCCCCGGAGAACGCCGTGCTCGCAGGTGGGCTCGAGCCCGCCTGGATCGACGAGCGCCTTCCGGACGATGCGCGAGTCACGAAGCTCTACCTCGAGTCGCGGGCTTGCCCCGCTTCGAGCCTGACCCGCCATGCGCTGTTCGCGACCGAGTTCTTCAACGTCACCGTCGACCGGGCTGCGTACCTCGGCGACTCGATTCCCGACGGGATCCCGCTCGACCGCGTGGAGGTCGTCGACGGACGCGTCGTCTTCGAGGACGGGAGGCCGTTCGTCGCGGACTTCGTCTATACGCAGCCGGGCATCGAGCTCTCCGGTAAGCGTCTCGCCACCGGAACGGCCGCTGGGCTCGTGCTCTGGGAGACGGGCGGTGAGGTCAGGATGGCGAGCGCACGGACGACGGCGGACGTCCGCACCGCCGACTGCACCTGACGGCCGGCTAAGACAGCGCACGCGGCGGCCGCGAAGCGGACGCATTCAGGGTTTTCGCGCGCATCAGACCGCTAGCGAATCCGCTTCAGGTAGCCGCTCGGGTTGAAGGTGAGCAGGAACTTCTCCCGCTCGCGGTCGATCTCGAAGTCGCTCCGCCCGGCGAGGAACGTCTCGATCGCCTGCAGCGGTCCCGGCATCAAGTCCTCGCGGATCTGGCCGATGTTCGAGTCCTCGACGATCAGGTAGCACCCGACCGGCACGAGCGGCGCGTACGCGTCGAGCTCGGCCTCGACGTGCTTCTGCGAGTGGTCGGAGTCGAGGACGATCAGCGTGCGCCGCCCTTCCACACGCCGCCGCACCTCCGCGAGAACATCCGCGTCGGTCGACGACCGCCCGCCCAGGTAGGTGATCCGCGGATGCTGCGGGTAGTCCTCGCGCTCGGGCTCGATGTCGATCGAGATCACCTCCCCCGCCCCGAGGAGGTCGCAGACGGACGCGAGGAAGTGAGCGCTCCCGCCTCGGTAGGTGCCGGTCTCGACGACGACGTCCGGTCGCGTCTCGGCCATGATCTCCTGGTAGATCCAGAGGTCGAGCGGGTTCTTCAGCGCCTGGGTTCCGAGCCAGGTCGCCTGCGTCCACGCATTCGATGCGTAGAAGGCCTCGTGCGTGCGCGAGATCGCGGCCCGATCGAGGCGCCTGGCAGCGCGGAAGGAAATGGCGTTCACGGCTCGTCGAAAGGTGCTCATGGTCGAAGAGGTCAGGCTAAAGCCTGACCCAGAAGAGCAGCGAGGTAACGGTCGGCCACCTCGGCGATCGTCGGGATCGAGATCGCCGAGCGCCTCTCCTCGATCTCCTCCACAAGACGGTCGAGCGCGTCCGGAAGCTCGTCGTCCGCCTCGAAGGGCAGCCCGCCTTCGCCGACGAGCTCCGGGTGGCCTCCGCTCGCCAGGAAGGCCGCCGGCAGGCCGCAGGCGAGCGCCTCGAGGAGCGCGTTCGAGCACGGATCGTCTCGGCTCGGCGCGACGTACACGTCGTGCGTACGAAGGAGTTCCGCGACCTCCAGGGAGGTGACGGGCCCGACCGAACGGATTTGCTCGAGCTCCACCGGCGCGTGCCCGACGAAGGTCATCTCGTACCGCTCCCAGTCGAGGTGACGGTCGAGCCAGGAAAGCGTCTCGGCTCCCTTGCGCCGGTTGTCCGACCAGCTCGACGCGATCAGCCGAACTTTCCTCCCAGCGGGCGGCTCGCGGCGCCGGGGCGGATGGAAGATCGCAGGATCGACTGCGTTCGGGATGACGACCGGAGCGTGCAGGTCGAGGCCCAGCTCGGCGTGCTTCTCGAGGCTGTACCGAGACTGGAGGATCGTCGCGTCCGCAAGCGCGCCGTTCAATGCCGCGATCCGGTCGTCGGTCCCGTCGTCGAACCCGCGGTAGACGCCCACCGGGCCGTCAACCCGGTGCACCATCCTCACGTCGTCCCGTGCGAACCGCCGAAGCCGCGCGAAGTCGAAGTTGAAGGAGTTGAAGAGACATGCGGTCGTGCCACGGGACGCCCGGTTCCACTCCACTTCGAGGCCTCGTGATCCGAGCTCACGAACGAGCGCGCGGAGAAACTGATGCCCGCCGCCCGACGGCGACGGAGCGAGCTCGTGGAAGAGCGCGAGATCTGCCCGCCCGCGACGCGACATGGCCCAATCCGCCTCGATCCGAGCACGACGCACGAGCTCGCGACCGGCCCGGCGAGCTGCCCGTGGGACGGTGCGAAGCTCCACGGCGCCACACGGTAACGTCGCCTGCTGACCGATGCCCTCCCCTGGCCGCCTTGCGAGCGTGCTCCTCCGGCGACACGTTCCGTTCAGCACCCGCTTCGGTCTGCTACGCGCGGAGCTGCGCCGGCGCATCCGTCCGAGCACCGCGTACGCCCTCCCTTACGGATCGGGACATGTCTTCATCTCCCACGACGACTACGCAGTCGACTGGGAGTCGTTCAAGTGGGTCGTGGCGGACGACGCCTACGCCACCGACTACGAGGGAGCGGCCGTCCTCGATCTCGGCGCGCACAAGGGGTACTTCGGAGCTCACGCCCTCGCACACGGCGCGCGCGTCGTGATCTCGTTCGAGCCCGACAAGGCGAATCTGGAGCTCCTCGAGCGAGCTGCCGAGGCGTACAGGAGAGCCGGCGCGGACTGGCGCATCCGTACCTCGGCCGTCGGGGCCGAGCGAGGCGAGGCCGAGCTGCACCTGATGTCCGGTTCCTGGGCGCACTCGCTCCATCCCCCGGACACGTGGGCGCAGTACGAGGTCGGCACCGCCCGCGTGACGGTCGAGGCGATGGCGGACGTCCTCGATGAAGCCCGCGCCCTCGGCGACCGGCTGGTCGTGAAGGTGAACACCGAGGGCGAGGAGTGCGGGATCGTGCTCGGAACTCCGCCAGAGGCCTGGGGGGTGGTCAGCGAGGTCTTCGTCGAGATGCACGACTGGGCATCCTGCGACGCCGCCGAGCTCACGGCGCACCTCGAGCCGCCCGGCTTCAGGCGGCTCCCGGCCGAGATGTCGCAGGTGTTGCGACTGCGTCGCGAAGCAACTCCTCGATCCGGCTCACGTACCGATCCCACGTGAGCTCCCGCTCCACCGTCGTGCGTGCGCTCGTGCCGAGAGCGCGCGCGTGGAACTCGTCCCGCAGCACTCCGGTGAGGGCGCGCTCGAAGCCCGTGTCGTCGCCGGGCGCGACGAGCCGGCAGTTCTCGCCGTCGACGAGCCCGTAGCCCGTCTCGATCGCCTTCGTACGCGTGACGACGACCGGCTTCCCGAGCGCCATCGCCTGGAGCAGCACCGTGGTCGCGCCGGAGTAGCTGTTCTCCCGCACGGGCAGCGCGACCACACGAGCCTCCATGAGTCGCCTCCGCATCTCCTCGAGCGGGATGTCGGTCTCGACGGAGACGTTCTCGGGTACCGACGCAAACCCTCGAAGATGCTCACGACTGGTGACGATCCGGAAGCCGACGTCCGGCAGACGCTCCGCAACGTGTAGGAGCAGCGCGAAGTCGCGATGCGGGTCGGTGCCGACGGAGACGATGTCGACCGTCGTAGGCCCGCTGCCGGGCCTGAAAGCTTCGGCATCGACACCGAACGCGATGAAGACGACCCGAGGCGTGAAGCCGTACCCGGCCAGCCAGCTCCGGAGTTCGTCCGCCTCATGCTGGCTGTAGGCGATCACGGAGGCACAGGAGCCGAGCGCGGACGCATAGAGACGACGCATCCGTTCCGAGCGCAGCTGTACAAGGCGTTCCGGGAGCCCGATCGCCACGTAGACGAGCGGCGGCCTGAGGCGCCCCGCACGCCGTAGGAGCATCAACGGGATCCCGACCGTGTCCACCGTCGAGAAGACCACGTCGGCCGAGTTCGCCCGGCGTAATGAGCTAAGCACCGTCGCGAAGTCGCCCCCGTATCCGCCTGCGCGCTCAAGGGCTCTCTTGAGGACGGCTCCGGCGGCCACCGCCCAGCGCTGCGGGCCTCCCTTCCGCTCCAGGTTGTGGCGGACGACGAAATCCCTCGCCGCGAGCTCGTCGAGCCCGAACAAGGAGTACCGCTCGGCGCTGCCGCGGCTCGAGCAGAGCGCACGCCGCCGCACGGGCGAGTCGCGGAACGCGAAGAAGACGGTCGCCGGCATCTCGGCCGGTAAGGTAGGCGACCGGCATCCCCCCGCACGCCGCCACGCGCATGCACAGGCAGAAGACGACGTTCTCGAACCGGGTGACCAGAGTCGCGACCGCGCTCGAGAAGCGCGGCATCCGCGCGACCTACGAGCTCCACGATCGCATGCTCTCGAACCGCACGAGCCGCCGCAGGTTCGCGCAGGAACATCCCGAGCTCGACGACGTCCAGCAGCAGATCGTCTCCGACGTCGACGCGCGCGGATACGCGGTCCTTCCCTTCGCAGACCTCGTCGGCGCCGAGACCTGGTCGTCGGTAGAGGGCCAGGGCGACCGCTTCATCCAGGAGACCGAGGACGCGCTCGAGCGGGAGAGACGAGGCGGAGACGCCACCGAGCTCCGCCGCCGCGCAGGCAAGGAGTTCCTCGTTCGAGCTCACAGCTTCGAGGACGTCGAGCTCGGCCTCGCCGATCCGTGGTTCGCCGCATGCGTCTCGTCGCGCATGCTGGGCGTGGCGAGCGGCTACCTCAGGCTGTGGCCGAAGCTCTCGTACGCCGACCTCTGGTACTCGCTCGCGCAGCCGGAGGCCACCGAGCGCGTCGCCTCGCAGCTGTGGCATCGCGACTTCGACGACAAGCACCTGCTGAAGGCGTTCCTCTACCTCCGCGACGTCGACGAGGGCGCCGGGCCGTTCGAGTACGTGTCGGAGAGCCAGCCCGGAGGCCGGTTCGACGGCGTGAGCCCGTGGCGGCCGATGGGCAACGGGCGCGTGCCGGAAGACGAGGTCGCGCAGGCAGTCCCGGCCGAGCAGGTCCGCACGTTCGTGGCAAGTCGCGGAACGATCATCTTCTGCAACACGAGCGGGCTTCACCGCGGCGGCTTCGCGACCGAGCGACCGCGGATCCTCGCAACCGCCACGTATTGCTCACCAGCCTCACTCGCGGCGCTTTCCGAGCGGAACTACCGCTTTTGCGGAGCACTCGACGACCTCGACGCACGGGCGCGCTTCGCCGTGGAGTGACGAGGCCACCGCCGTGACCCCAGGACCGTCCGTAGTGGAGGACGTTCAACCCGACTCGGTCGCGCGCGTCCGGGATCGACTCTCCGCGTGCGATCCTCGGAATCCCGGGGCAGCCTTGATATCTCGTCCGCGAGGCCGGGGCGCCGACCGTGATCGCCCAGATGAGATCGAGCGACTCCGCCTCGAGCGGCAGCTGTGGGGTCTCCTCGCTGGCGAAGACCGTGAACGGTGGGCTCATGGGCGGACTGGAGCCGCTCGATGCTCGGACGTTGATGTCGCAGCCGCAGAACGCGCAGCTCGCGGCCTCGTCAACGAAATGGCGGAGGGTTCTTCCTGCGCCGCAGCCGAAGTCGAGGGCGCTCTTTCCCTCGAACGTCCACCCGGCCGGGAGCAGCCGGGTGATCTCGGCGCGCGTTCACCTGCAGGTGTCCTCGTAGTAGGCCAGATCGTCTCCGTAATACCGGCCCTACCCGGTCTTGCGAGCTCACGAGGCGCCAGTTGTGCCACGATCCCCATCGCTTACAGCGTAGAGGCGCTTGCAAAGCGAAGGCGCAGCCGCCGCACAGCGGCGGCCTTTAGGGATCTTCGCACGACCGGATGCTCCGCGCTAGCGGATTCCGGTCTTGCGCCAAAGAACGGACGTGCATCGATCTCGACGACGGGGCCGCGCGCGTACCACTCCTGCTTCCACCCCGAGCCGGAGCGCTGGTACTCCTTGATCCGCGGGTCGATGTAGCGACGGCGCCGCAGCCGGTGCGCGAGCCCTCGCCAGCCACGCCGATACGCGCCCGTCTCTGGAAGGCCCCGCCGAGCATGCATGCCGTCCGCAGGGTCCTCGGTCGAGCGCCGGAGGAAGCACGTGTGCAGCATGCGCAAGCGGATCCGAGTCCCAGTCGGTGCCCTCGGAGAGGTACCGGAGCGAGTCCCAGTCGTAGCCGCTGCGAAACGCCGCGGTGCCGTCGTGCAGCCGCTCGAGGCACGCCGTCCAGCTGTCGACGGCGGCCATGTTGAAGAGCTTGGTCACCGGTCGCGAAGGCGGCGCGAGGTAGCCCTTGGCGATCCCTGCGCCTCGTCCAGCGCGTCGCAGTTCAGGACGTGGCCCTTGAGACCGGAAAACATCCGCGTGGGCGCCCGTCGTCGAGATCGGCACGAAGGAACGCGAGAGCCGCAGGGTCGTAGAGCTCGTCGCCGTCGACGCCGAACGCCCAGGTCGACGTGCCGGCGTACGCCTCGAGCACGCGATGCGAGTCTCCCGCGTCGCTCGAGCGCTCAACCGTCAGGTGGTCGAGCTCACGTGCGAGGCGGCGGAGGATCTCCGGCGTCCGGTCGGTCGAGAGATGGTCGACCGCGTAGATCCGGTCGCAGAACGTCGCGATGTTCCGGATCGCCTGCTCGACGAAGACGTCCTCGTTGTGCACGAGGACGACCCCGACGACCTGCAGTCGGCTAGACCTCCTCGGTCGTCCAGTCGAGCAGCGGCCGGACGACGCCGCGCCATTGGCCCGTGAACGTCCCGCGCGAGGAGTCGCCCTCGAGCGGATCCTGGACGTGGAACGAGACCGCCTCGTGGATCGACACGTGGTGGTGGAGCTTCGGCGAGTCGATCGAGCAGACGGCGGCGTCGACCGTGACGAGACCCTCGTTCAGGAAGTTGCCGGGGATCCAGGCAGTCGTCACGTAGTCGCCGGGCTGCGCGGGCTCTTTCGATCTCGGGCCGACGTCCATCGCGTTGAATGCGATCTGCCCACCCGCGACCACCTTGATCTTCGCCGACAACGGCGGCCCGGGTCGCAGCACGCTGTAGCTCATCTCGACGCCCACGGGCTCGCGCACGTCCGCGAAGTCCGCGGTCTCGCCATCCTGGCGGACGGCGCGCACCGAGTGCAGGCGGACGAGATCGTCCCCGGGGGCCTCCTCGTCCGACCATGTCTGGGTGGAGCTCGTCCCGGTCGCGGACTGGAGATAGTGCGCGACCACGTCCTCGCTCGGCCCGTCGCGGACGATACGGCCCTCGTCGATCTGGAGCACGCGGTCGCAGAGCTGCGCGACGGCCTGGACCTGGTGCGACACGAAGACGACCGTGCGTCCCGTGGTGTTGATGTCCTCCATGCGTCCGAGGCAGCGCGCCTGGAACTCGGCGTCGCCCACGCTCAGCACCTCGTCCACGAGCATGATCTCGGGCTCGAAGTGCGCCGCGACCGAGAAGGCGAGCCGGACGTGCATACCGCTCGAGTAGCGCTTGACCGGCGTGTCGAGGAACTTCTCGACTCCGGAGAACTCGGCGATCTCGGGCAGCTTGGCCTGGATCTCCCGGCGCTTCATGCCGAGGATCGCGCCGTTCAGGAAGACGTTCTCGCGCCCGGTGAGCTCGGGATGGAAGCCGGTGCCGACCTCGAGCAGGCTGCCGACGCGGCCGCGGATCGCCGCCGTGCCCTCGGTCGGAGTCGTGATGCGCGTCAGGATCTTGAGCAGCGTCGACTTTGCCGGCGCCGTTGCGCCCGATGACGCCGAGCGCCTTGCCCTCCTCGAGCTCGAACGAGACGTCGCGCGAGCGCCCAGATCTCCTGATAGCCGCCCCGGTGCTCCTTCCCGGTCAGCCGCTTGCCGACGTGGGACATCGACTCGCGGAGCGTCCCGTACGCGGCCTGGAGCTCGCCGATCCGGTAGCGCTTGGAGAGGCCGTCGACGGCGATGGCGACGGTCATCAGATGGTGTCCGCGAACTTCGGCTCGGAGGAACGGAAGATCCAGAGGCCGCCGAAGAACACGACGAGGGCGACCGCGACGCCGACAGCCGTCTGCCCCAGGTCGGGCGTGCTGGCGTCGAGCATCGCCCACCTCCAGCCCGCGATCACCGCGGTCATCGGGTTGAACGCGAGGATCCACTGCCACTTCGTCGGGATCTCCTCGACCGCGTACATGACTCCGGAGAGGAGCGGCAGCACCTGGAGGAAGACGGGGATCATGTAGCGGACGTCCCGGTAGCGGACGTTGAGCGCAGAGAGCAGGAAGCCGGCGCCGAGCGCCGTCACCAGCGCGAGGAACATGAAGGCCGGCGCGAGCAGCACCTCGGGCCCGGCGGGCCAAGTCCCGTAGAGCCACATGAGGAAGATCAGCACCGGGAGGCCGACGATGAAGTCGATCATCGGGACGATGACCGCCGCGAGCGGGAGGAGCGCCCGGGGGAAGTACACCTTCGTGACCAGCTGGAGGTTCGAAGCCAGGCTCAGGCTCGAGCCGGTGAGCGACGACGCGAAGTACTGCATCGGCAGTACTCCCGCGATCACGAGGCTCGGATACGGCACCTCGCCGGCCGGGAAGTTCGCGAACTTGCCGAAGACGATGACGTAGACGGTCGCGGTGAAGACGGGGACGAGGATCGCCCAGGCGACCCCCAGGAACGTCTGCTTGTAGCGGACGACGACGTCACGCCAGACGAGGGTCTGGAGCAGTTCGCGGTAGTGCCAAAGCTCACTGATGTCGAGGTGCGGCCACCGCGAGGACGGCTTGATGACGATCGTACGGTCGGACCGAAGCTGCGGCTCGACGGGCGGCCGCGCTGTTGCCGGTGGCGCTTCGGAGACCTCGATCTTGCCGGTGCTCACGTCGACAAGGCTAGCCCGTCCCCTGGACCGCGCGCGGACGCTGGAGCAAGAGGCCGGGCTGGATGTCGGTGAGCCTGAGCGCAGCCAGCTCCGCAGTCGACACCGGGGTCGGTCTCGCGGCTTCGTAGCGGAAGAGCGTGAAAGTGGGCGTTCGCTCGGCCTCCACCAACTCGAATCCCGGCACACGTCTCGACGGCGGTCCGTCCGGCGGCTTGACCGCTCCACCGGAGAACCCACCTTCGGTCGCGAGTCCGACGACAGCGATCTCGCGCACGGAGACGGTGTCTCCGGCCGGCTCATCCAGATCCGGGAGGTACGGCGCCCAGAGCTGTCGGCTCATGTACGGGGTGACCACGATCGCCCGGACTCCGCGAGGCGAGTCGAGGCGCTCCGCCGCCCCACGCCAGTCCGTGCGGCCGTACTGCTGGTCGAGGGAGACGGAAAGCGTGATGCCGAGGAGGAGCACTCCGAGCGCGGTAGCCGCACCGAGGCCGAGCCGGTTGGCCGTGTACCCGGCCGCGACGCAGATCGCGGCCGGCACGATCGCCAGGATCGTGTTCCGGACGATCACGTAGTCGGCGCCGCCGAGAGCCAGCGCGACAGGCGCGAGAATCGACAGCCGCCGCCAAGCCGCCGGGTACGAGCGCTCGCCGGCGAAGCTCGGGCGGTGTCCGGACAAAAAGCAGGGCGAGCCCGACAACGATCAGCGCACCGGCGAGGACGCTGCCGACGATCTCAGCTGGGAAGCTGTACCCGACGGTCAGGCCCTTCGGGATCCCGGCGACTCTCGACACGAGCGACGCCTCCGTGACGGCCTCACCCGCTCCCCGTTGGTCGAGCGCGAGTGGCAGGTGGACGAGGAGGACGACGGAGGGGAGCACGGTCGCGAGCAGCGCGACCCGTCGTGCCGGGGAGCGAAGGAGGAGCCACACGGCCTCCGGGACGATCAGAAAGACCGCGAAGTAGTGCGTCGCAAGGGCGAGCGAGGAGGCGACGGCCCAGCCCACGAACGCCCAGCGCCCGCCCGCGCGCAGAGCCTGTCCGAAGAAGAGCAGGCCGACGGCGGCGAGGAGCGCGAAGAGGCCGTACGCACGGGCCTCCTGCGAGTACCAGACGAGGAAAGGATGAACGCTCACGAGCGCCGCGGCGACGAGCCCCGTCCGGCGCGAGACCAATACCGTCCCGGCGCCGTACGCCACGGGGACGATTGCGGCTGCCAGCGAGCGCCGACAGCGAGCGGAGACCGACCTCTCCGAAGCCGAAGAGGCGCGTCCACGGCCAGGCGAGCACGTAGTAGAGATACGGCGTCGCCTCGCTCTCGGGGATCGTCCGGAGCAGGTCGTCGAAGTCCATGCGCAGGAGCGACACGGTGACGAGCTCGTCGAGCCAGAAGCTCTGGCGATCGAGTGTCGCGAAACGAAGGGCAGCACCGATGGCCGTCAGGGCCGCGAACGAGCACGACCACGCTCGAGCGGCCGTCCCGCGGACCGAGCATCTGAGACTTCAGTACGCGGCCGAGACCTGATCGGCGGTGGGCGCCAGCTCGAGCTCGCGGAAGCCGCGCACGGCCTCGAGGTGCTCGCCGCCCTCCGTCTCTCGAAGCAGCCACCAGTTCTGGCGGTTTCGCTTCTCGCGTGGCGGGTGCCAGAGGTGCAGGACGACGGCGTCCGGTCCCGAGTGCCCACAGCGAAGGCCGAGACGGCGCAGGCGGAGCGCGAAATCGACGTCTTCGTCTCCCCATCCCTCGTAGCGCGTGTCGAACCCGTTGACCTGCTGGAAGTCACGACGAGCAACGCCGAGGAGGAACCCGTAGGCGCGATTGTGCGGCTCGAACTCCGGCACGCCGTGCGTGCCCACGCGGCGCCGATCGCGAAACGACAGCGAGCTCACCGGCGACGCGTCGCGCCGCGCCCGAAACCACGAGTAGAAGCCGTGGCGGTGGATCGGGTCGTTCGCCGCGAGAACGCGCTCGGTCAGCGTCTCGGAGAGCTCGAGCTTGCGGCCGGCGACGAACCAGCCGGGACGGATGCTCGTCTTGAGCGCTCGCACGAAATGACGCCTCGGCACCGCATCCCCGTCCAGGAACACGAGGTAGTCGCCGCGGGCGGCGAGTGCGCCGCGGTTGCGCGCGAGCGCCTGCCGAAAGCCCCTGTGCGGGTGCCAGACGTGCGCGACCCGGTCGCCGAGCACCGCACGCCAGCGATCGACGACCGCTGCGGTCTCGAAGCCGGACCCGTCGTCGGCGACCACGATGTCGAACCGCGTGTCCGACTGCTCGGAGAGAGCTCGGAGCACGGCGTCCAGAGCTTCCGGCCACTCGTACGTGCTGACGACGACGCTCAGCGGGTCTCGAACCATCCGGACATGGCCGTTTGTCCCCTGACTCACGGAGTCGATGCTAGACGACGGAGCCGCTGCCCATACGGTGATTCGCAGTCTTCTCCCCGGCGAGCGCGCCGAGCGCAGTCACGATGAACACCGGGTAGAGCGGGAGCGCGAACTCGGGCGTGACTCCCTGAGACGCGGCATGTATCAGGAGGACGAGTGCCGCGACGATCCAGAGAGTGACGATGACCCGCCAGTCCCGCGGCCGCCGGAGGGCGAGGCCGACCAGCCCGAGCGCGAGCCAGAACGGTGGGCGGGGAAAACGAGGCGTCACGCGGTTCAGGAGCTCGGTGACGACGTCGACCCCGTCGCGCGCCGGCAGCTCGGCATCCCATGCCCGCACCTGGCGGACGATCTCTCCGTAGCGGCGCTGCCGTTCGGCGTCGGTCCAGACCAGCGAGGGGTCGTCGAGCGTGCACGAGTCGATGTAGTCGGAGGCGCACCAGACGAACCCATAGGGAACGCCCTCGACGAGAACGTGCGCCTGCGGGTTCGGAAACACCACTCCATCGGCCTCGAAGGTCGGAGGCGGCGCTTCCGGAGCGGTTTGCTCCCGCTGGACGACGTCCTCCCGCAGCGGTGCCTGTCTCAGGAATTCCCAGAACGCGTCGGCAACGCCGCGGGCGTACGTGCCCGGGTGCTCGCGGATCGCCTCGAGCGCGGAGTCGAAGAGGACGTCGTAGTTCTCGTCCCTGCCGTAGACGCGATCCGAGAGAGCGATCAAGCGCACGGTCTCGTAGTTCGACCCGTGCCTGAGGTAGGCATCGAGGGGGACGTCGAGCGCCGCGTGAGGCTCACTCGCCAGCACCTCGTCCTCGATCAGATCGGCCAGGCGCCGCGAAGCGTCTCCGTTCTCCGGCGCGATGGTCCGGTCGGCCAGGAAGACGCGGAGGAAGGGCACCCACGCGCGGCCACCGCGCGCGACGGTGGGCTCGTCGTAGCGAACCGCATTGTGAACGGCCCAGATGCCGAGCACGCCGACGGCCGCGACGAGACACGCCGCCGACCAGGCGAGCCGGCGGCGCCACGCTACCGACACCAGGAGCGGCAGGAATGCGAGCGGCAACAAGACCTGGTTCGAGGGCCGGATCAGGACGAGCACCGCGATTCCCGCCCCGAGCGCGGCGAACCTCCATCCGGAAGGAGCTCGCAGCGTCCGGGCGAGGCCGAGCGCCCAGACCGCGAGGCCCGTGGCGAAGATCGCGTCGCTCGAGGCCTGGTGGTAGAGCGTCGCGTAGGCGGGATAGACGAGCAGGAGGGTGGCCGTCAGGAGCGCGGGAAGACGTCCGAAGATGAGCGCGGTGGCGCTCCAGGCGACGATCGCGGCCGCATAGAGGGCGCCGAGCACGATTTCCAGGAGGACGCTTCCACCGAGGTCCATCGGCACGCCCAGCACGAGTGGCGTAAGAGGTGTTCGAAAGACCTGAAGCGAGTCCAGAGGCGGGTCGGAGTCACCGAGCTGGAGGTAGTACGCGAGGTAGTCCCACGTGTCCCGGCCCTTCGCAAGCGGCCAGCCGGCCGCTGCGAGCCAGTAGCCCGCCAGCGCGAGTGCGAACAGGAGCGCGGCTCCTTTCCACGTCGGGACGAGCGCATCGAGTCGATGCCACGCACGCTTCACGAGCGCAGGCCCCGCCGCAACGCGCGTCCCACCCGAGTGGCGGTACCGCGCTCGAGCCGCCCGACGCGTGTCTCGAGATCCTCGATCCGCGGACCGAGGGCCATCGCGACGTCGGACTCCTCGAGCACGCTCGCCTCGGCCGCGTACTGCGCCGCTTCGGCCACGTCCAGCCGTCCGAACGAAGAATCTCGGTGTCTGACACCGACGACCTCCAAACCCGTATCGCTTTGTGGTGCGGTGTCGGACACTGCGGTTTTCCGATCGTTTGGGCCAGGTCCGAAGCCGAGGCGGCGGAGTGCGTCTCGTAGCCGAGTGTCAACAGCCAGAGCCCCGTCCGCAACGCCCCGCTCGAGCGCGCCGTCGCCTACCACGAGGGGCTCGTAGAACTCCTCCAGGCGGTCGGCCCGGTAGGCCTCGTATGCCGCGGCCATGTGGTTCGGGATGCCCTTCTCGGCGTTCCTCTCGAGCGCGACGAACTGGGTCACGTACTTGCGCACACAGTGCTCGAGCGAGCGGACCGGGAAATGGAGGATCTCGAGCGGGTACCAGCCGCGCAGGGGAAGCAAGCCCTCGCCGAACGCCTCGTGGTTGCCGCGGCCGATGCGGACATCGGAAACCGCTCGGTGCGCAGACTTCGAGTGCGTGCTCAGCGGGTGGTGATGAAAGGCGGGCGTGCACAGGCGCGCGGTCATGCGCTCGAAGAACGCGCGCCCGTCGTCGGGGCGCGGCACGAAGTTTCTCCAGGCGGCGCGCACGACTCCGTAGCGCTCGGGCACGACCGCGAGCACGTCGGCGAGCCCTGCTCCCTGAGGCCACCAGAACTCGTCGGCGTCGGTGTTCAACACCCAGTCGGCGCCGAACTCCGTCGCAGCCAGCCGCGCCATCCGGGTCACCCACTCGCTCTGGCGGAGATCCTCTCCGGGCTCCCGAATCAGATGAAGGTCGCCCTCGCTCGCGTAGCGCTCGAGAATCTCGGTCGTTCCATCCTGCGAGCGGTTGTCCGTCGCGACGACGAAGTCCACGCCCGCGTCGAGGTGGAACGCGATCTGCTCGTCGACGATGTCCGCCTCGTCGCGGACGAGCAGGGTCATGACGAGCTTCATCGCGCCGCGGCTCGGCGGCCGGTCCTGTCCCGCACCAGCCCTCCGAGGATGAGCTCGACGTGCTCTTCGAGCATTCGCGCTTCCCCGAAGTCGGCTTGCACGCGCTCGCGGTTGCGGGTTCCGAGCGCTCGTCGGAGTTCGGCCTCGCGTGCGAGCCGTACGAGAGCGGCGCCGAGCGCTTCGGCGTCGCCGACGGGCGCGAGCAACCGAGCTCCGTCCTGACCGACGGCCTCGCGAACTCCGGCGACGTCGGTCCCCGCGACGGCGAGGCCGGCCGCCATGCACTCGAGCAGCGCGTTCGGGCAGCCCTCGGCCCGCGAGCTGAGAACGCCCGCGTCGACCGCGCCCAGGAGACCCGCGACGTCGTCGACGTCTCCCGCGAAGCGGACGGAGCCCTCGAGGCCGAGATCGCGCACGAATGCCTCGACCGGCTGGCGGTCGCCGTCGTCGCGACCTGCGAGCACGAGAACGGCCGACGTTCCGTCTTCCTCGAAGGACGTCGCGGCAGCCCGCCAAGCCCGGACGAGCGTCGCGTGGTCCTTGCGCTCGTGGAAGTGCGCGAGCGCGCACACGACGACGTCGCGATCGTCCGCTCCCAGCCGCGCTCGCCACTCGCCCCGGCCCGCACGTGCGCTCGGCAGCGCCACGCCGTTCCTGACGACGGACACGCGGCCGAGGGGTGCGCCCAGCTCGCCGACGAGATGGGCGGCCGCGTGGCTCGAGTTCGAAACGAGCACCGGCGTGTTCCGCGCGGCACGTCGCGCGAGCCCGTCGCCGAGGGCGTAGGGAAGGACGTCCCGCTGATTCCAGATGCAAGTGGTCGCTCCGGTGTACCGCCAGATGAGCCCACAGACGACGTTCGGCAGGCCGCAGTACGGCAGCAGCACGTCGGGCCTCGATCTCCGAAGATCGAGGGCGATTCCCGAGAGCGTCATGATCGTCCTGACCCGGCTCCGGCGCAGTCGCACGCGGCGCCCGTTCCAGGGGATCCCTTCCGCACGATAGAGCTCGATCGCTCGACCGTCGTCCGCAGTCAGCGCGCACACCTCGACATCTGCCCCTTCGACGCGAACGAGGTGACGGGCGAGCTGGAGCGCCTGCCGCTCCGAGCCGCCGAGCACCGGCCAGTTGAGCACGATGACGACCCTTCGGCCGACGAGCCTCCCCGACCGCGACGGAGAGGGCGGTTTCCGGATGACCGCAGGGGAGGACGCCGACACGGAGTCGTCAGGCTAACCCTGCGAGAGCGTCCGCTCGGGAGGTACCCAAGCGATCCTCTCGTCGCGCAGGATCGAGTGGGGGCCGCGACGGACGCTTCGGTGCATTCCGAGCAACGGAAGCTGGGACGAATAGCAGCGGATCGCTCTCCACTTCCTGAGCTGATCTCGTGGGCGCATCGGCAGGGCTTCGAAGACCGGCGTCGTCCCCAGCGCGGCCTCGGCCCAGGACGGCACACGAGGCTCGCCCTGCGTTCGTCGCGCGTACGGCTGCTCCACGTAGAGGCCCAGAACGCGGCGCCCCGGCGAACCGTCGACCAACGCGCGTCCGAGCCACTCGTGGTCGGGCTGGGTGAGCGGAAACCCGGGAAGGAGCAGTGCATCCATGCCGTCGGCAGCGGCGGCGATCGCCGCTTGCACGGACGCCTCGTCTCCATGCCGCTGGTAGTCGACGCTGCCGAACGGGAGCCAGGACGCCGTCGCACCGAGGATCGAGCACGCGGCCGCGTCCTCCGCGCGCCGGGCGACCGCGGCTTCGCCTTCGGTCCGGAAGCCGGCCCGCATGTCCCAGCCACCCGCGGGCGCCTCGGACGTGGGATCGAGGGCGAACACGGTCAAGAGCTCGACGCGCGCGCCCTCCCGCACCCAGGAGGCGATCGTGGCGCCCAGCGAGAGCACGCCGTCGTCCGAGTGAGGAGAGACGACGACGATTCTCTCTCCGGGGAGGAAGCTCGACACGACGGCACTATGATCGCGGCCTTGGCCGGACAGGCGAGCAGGCGTAGGGTCGTTCCCGCATCGCTCCGGCGCCGGCTGCGGCCGCTTCGGCGCGCGTACATGGACTGGCGGCGGCGCAGGCCGCTCGACCTCGGCGATCTCCGGCGTATCACGCCCGTCGACGCCAACTGGGGCTTCGAGCGCGGAACGCCGATCGACCGCGTGTACGTCGAGAGCTTCGTCGGAGCCCACTCCTCCGACATCCGCGGACGCGTGCTCGAGATCGCCGCGCCCGACTACACGACCCGCTTCGGGAGGGGCGTCGAGAAGGTGGACATCCTCATGGCGACGGAGGGCAACCCGCAGGCGACGATCGTCGCCGACCTCACCGATGCTCCGCAGATCCCCGACGACTCCTTCGACTGCGCGATCGTCACCCAGACGCTGCAGTTCGTCTACGACGTGCGCGCGGCACTGGCGACCCTCGAACGCATCCTCGCCCCCGGCGGGGTGCTGCTGTCGACGGTGCCGGGCCTCACGAAGATCTCTCCGCCCGAGGACGAGCAGTGGGGCGAGTGGTGGCACTACACGTCCCGCTCGGCCAAACGGTTGGCGGAGGAGGCCTTCGGCGTCGGCAACGTGGAGGTTGCCGCGTACGGGAACGTGCTCTCGGCAGCAGGGTTTCTCTACGGCCTGGCGGCGTCCGACCTGCGGCCGGAGGAGCTCGAGGCCCGCGACCGGCTCTACGAAGTGATCGTCGGAATTCGCGCGGTCAAGATGCGTCGCGCCTGAGCGCGCGCTTGGCTGTACCCGAGAGCTTCCGGTAGACCCGGGTCGGGAGACGGAGCTCGAGCGTCAGCAACCGCCGCTCCAGCGTGTCCAGACGGCGCTGGAGCCGCACGACATCGGCCTCCCCGAGCACTGCCGACTCGACCGCGTACTCCGCGTCCTCGACCAGCGACGGGACCGGGAACGAGAGCGGCGTCGCCTCGGACGGGAGCACGTACTGCTCCCCGAGCCCGTCGCCGCCGGGCCGTTGCAGAAGCCGTAACGAGTCGCGCAGCCGCGTGTCGACGACGAGCCTTCCCTGCTCGATGCCCCGTTCGAGCTCGTCCTCGGCGAGCACGAGGGAGTCGTAGTACTCCGCGATCTTCCCGCTCTTCAGCGCCGCGAACATGTTCGCGTGGTAGGCGGTGGGAGGTCGGGCGACGTACTTCTCGAAGGCCGTTCCCTGGAGCCTGGCCTTCCGCTCGCACTGCTCGTGCGAGCGCAGCGGGAAGTGGAAGACCTCGATCGGGTACCAGCCCCGAAGCGGCGCGAACGGGCTGTCGACGAGCGCGTGGTTGCCACGCGTGACCTGGATCTCGGGGTGGGCGCGGTGCACGATCTTCCGGATCGGCTTGAAGAGCGACGCGGGATCGTTGATGGGCGCGAGCGCGGAGAAGCGAACGGTCATCCGCTCGGCGAAGCTCCCGTCGCCGCCGTCCGCGGGCGGACCGAACGTCCGCAGGAAGCCTCCTACCGTCCCGTAGCGCGCGGGAACCGCGGCGAGCACCTCCGAGAGCGACGCGCCCCTCGGCCACCAGAACTCGTCCGCGTCGGAGTTGATCACCCAGTCCGCGCCGAAGTCGGTCGCGGCGAGCCGGGCCATCCGGGTCACCCACTCGTTCTGGCGCAGGTCCTCGCCTGGCTCGCGCGAGCAGATGGACATGCCCCTCGCCGGCGTACCGCTCGAGCACCTCGCGCGTGCCGTCCTCGGAGCGGTTGTCGGTCGCGATGACGAAGTCCGCGCCCGCGTTCAGATGGAACGCGAGCCACTGCTCGATCACGTCGGCCTCGTCCCGGGCGAGCAGTGTCATGACGAGCTTCATCGACGGGCCAGTCTATGACGCGCCCGGGGCACGATCCCGCGCTCGAGCTCCGCCAGCCGTTCCTCGAACGCATCGACCCGCTGTTCCGCCCGGACGACCCCGTCGATCTCGACGAGCACCGACACCTCTCCCGCGTAGAGAGCGTCGTCGTCGACATCCGGGCGAGGGAAGGAGAGCACGGGCTCGGAGGACGCGTCGGGAAGGCGGAAGATGTCGTCGTCGCCGCGGATCGCCCTCAGCGCGTCCCGGAGCCTCGTGTCCACGGCGAGCCTGCCGCCGACGATGCCACGCTCGAGCTCGTCGTCGCTCACCACGAACGAGTCGAAGTACTCCTCGACCCGTCCGTCGCGACCGGCCTCGTACGCGAGGACCTGGTGCCGTGTCGGCCCGTGGGGATTCTGAACCCAACCTCGCCAGTCGCGGACCGCCTTGCGCCGGAGCTGCGACACCGAGCGCAGGGAGAAGTGCAGGACCTCGAGCGGATGCCAGCCGCGAAACGGCGGCGCCAGGCGCGGGCCGTAGGCGTCGTGGTTCCCGGGAGCAATCGAGACGGCGGGATCGGCGCGGTGGGCGACCTTCTGGTGCGCATGGAAGATCGTCGCCTTTTCGCCCGGATGCGCAGGCTCGCACAGCCGGACGGTCATGCGCTCCGCGAACAGCTCCTCCTCGCCCGCGCGCGGGAGGAAGTGACGCCAGCAGCCCCGGACGAGCCCGTACCGCTCGGGGACGAGCGCCAGGACGTCCTTGAGTGAGCCGCCGCGCGGCCACCAGAACTCGTCCGCGTCGGCATTCAGCACCCAATCGGCGCCGAAGTCGGTCGCGGCGAGCCGGGCCATGCGCGTCACCCACTCGTCCTGGCGCATATCGTCTCCCGGCTCTCGGAGGAGGTGGAGACGACCCGCCCGCTGGTAGCGCTCGAGGATCTCGGTGGTGCCGTCCTCGGAGCGGTTGTCGGTCGCGACGACGAAGTCGACCCCTGCGTGGAGATGGAACGCGATCTGCGCGTCGACGACATCCGCTTCGTCGCGCGCGAGGAGCGTCATCACGAGCTTCATCTCGCGGCCCCCGCGCGCAACCACGCAGGAGATCGCTGCCAAGGCCTCCAGGTGTCGACCGTCACCTGGACGTCTTTCCAGCCGTCGAACCCGCGTTCCGCCAGCTCGGCGTGCACGCGATGCGCCTCCGTACGGTAGTCGTAGTCCTCGCCCCGCTCACCCTCGTGCCGGACCCGAATCGCGTCCACGATCCCGAGCGCGCAGCCTTCCCGGTAGAGCTCGTGCCACTCCAGCTCGAGTCCCCAACCCATGCCTCTCTGCTCGGGAAACGGCAGGATGCGGTGACGCCAGCCGGGGCCGATGACGATGAGCGGCCCGATCTCGACGAACGACGTTCGGCGCGCCGTCGAGAGCCGGCGGGCGGACGTGATCCGGTGATCGACGAAGGCGTCGATGCGTGCCGGCTGGGCGAGATCGAGCCCAGCCCGGGCGCAGAGCGAGACGAGCTGGACGACGTCGCCGCGCTCGAACGTGACGTCGTCGTCCGAGACGACGAGCCACTCGGAGTCGCCCGAAACGCGCAGGAGCTCGTTGAGGAGCGGGAGCCTCGCACCCGGACCGCATCCCGCGGTAATGCCTGCCAGGTCCCCGACGACCTCGTCGAGCGCCCACCAGGAGACGGTCCAGCCCTGGTCGAGCACGGGCTCGACGATCTCACGGACGCGCTGCCCGTTGCGCGCGCGGTAGATGCCGACGAGTGCTCGCGAAGCGCTCACGGGGGGAGGGACGCCACGATCGCGTCGACGACACGCTCGGCCGCGCGGCCGTCGACCTCACCGACGATCTCGCGGACTGCCCGACGGCGCGCATCGGCGAGCTCGCCGGGGTGTTCGAGCGCCCGTTCGATGCCCACGACCACCTCGTCGAAGCTCTCCGCCGTGGAGAAGGCACCCGAGCCCGCGAGCTCCCGGTAGTGCTCGCCGACGACGTTCTTCGCCGCCCACGACTCTCCGGGAGGAGCGCCTTCGTCGTACAGAACGCACACGACGGGCCGTTCGTTCACGAGCGCGTCCAGCAGGATCGTCCCCGCGTTACAGACCACGGCATCCCCGTGCTGGAGGAGGACCGTGAGCTCCTCGAGGTCCGTGTAGCTCGGCTCTTGCACGTAGACACCGGGTCTCCCTGCGGCGGGCTCGCCGAAGCGCTCGCGCCACTCGCGGTCGCGTGGATGAGGACGAAAGAGGAGCTGGAAGCGCTCGCGCGCGGACTCTTCCCACCAGGACAGCAAGCGCTCGACGAAGCGGTCCTCGTACGGAGCGTTCGTCGGCGTGTTTCCCATGCAGAGGACGAGTGGCCGGCCGGGGTCGAGCCCGTATCGCCGAAGGAGAGCCTCGTAGTCGGCGCGCGGACGCGAGCGCCTGAAGATGTCGGTCTGAGGCCATCCCGTCACGCGTACCCGTTCGGGGCCGATGTCGTGATAGCGGCGTAGGTCGTCTTCCATGACCCGGTTCTGGACGACGTACACGTCGCAGTTGGGCGAGATCACTCCCTTGCCGACCGTGTGGTCCCAGCTGGCCACGTGGGCGACGACAGGAAGGCCCAGGCGCCGCGCAGCGACGAGAAACGGGACGGCGGCGTGCGGCTGGACGTTCGAGAGGACGAGCGCAGAGCACTCTCGCTCCATCGTCTCGACGAGCCGACGAGGCACGTGTCGGTGAGCGCTGAAGTGCCAACGCTGCATCGCGCGCTCGAGCGCGCGCCAGTGCGGCAGCGGCCCGTCGCGGTCGGAGTCGAGCATCCAGTTCGGATGGCCCGCGTGCATCCGCTCCACGTGGAATCCATGACGTCGGTTGAGCCGGATCGCGAGCGGGTGGTACCCGATCTGGCGGTCCAGCCAGGCGTCGACCCTCGCAGCCATGCGGTTTCCCGACGGAGCTGCGAGCTCATCGCCGTAGAGCACCGGCGCACCGTCGAGTCGCCGGCTCCACTCCTCCGCCTCCTCCCGCGACACGAGGAAGAGCGCGACGAGCTTCGAGCCGAGCCGATCGCGGAGCCCGTCGACGATACCGGCGTCGAAGAAGATGCGGATCGAGAGCTGGTCGGGAAGGACGAGCCAGACTCGTTTCATACCGTCTTCATGCCCGCACGCCGAGCCGCGCCGCGATTCGCCGCGCGAGCGAGGCGCCGTCGAGCTGGTGGAAGCCGAGGGCCTCCTCCGGCGTGCCGCACGCGGGCCAGCCCTCGACCCCGTAGACGGTGACCGGGCGATCGTCGAGAGCGCGCCGGACCGTGTCGCCGAGGCCGCCCACGGGCGAGTGGTCGTCGAGCACGAGGATGTGCTCGTAGGGGGCGATCTCCGCGGTGAGCCAGTCCGGGTCTGCGTAGTTGAGCCAGGGCATGTTCACAACGGCGAGCCGGATGCCCTGCTCCGCGAGGCGCTCGGACCCGAGCAGAGCTTCGTGCAGGAGGACGGGTCCGTACGCGAGAAGCACTGCGTCCTCTCCCTCTTGCAGCCGGCTGCCGCGACCGACGGTGGGCTCATAACCGGAAGCGAGCTCGATCTGACGGGGGGAGGGGCCGATCGCGAGCCGGACGGCGACGTTCCCCTCCGCGTCCTCGAGCGCCCAGCGGAGAAGCGCGCGCGTCTCCTCGGAAGTACCCGGCTGGACGATCGTCATGTTCGGAAGCGCGCCGAGAAGCGAGATGTCGCGCACGCTCTGGTGCGACTTCCCCGGGCCCGCGGGAATGAGCCCCGCGTAGTGGAGCGCGTAGACGACCTTCGACCCCTCGCTCGCCTGGTTGTAGATCTGCTCGTTGGCACGCGATGCGAGGAATGACGCGAATGAGTTCACCACGGGGAGGAAGCCGTGGCGGGCGAGACCCGCCGCGGTCGAGACCATGTCCTGCTCCGCGATCCCGCACTCGACGAAGCGATCGGGGAAGGCGAGCTCGAAGCCGCGGACCCGACAATCGGACGCGAGATCGGCGTCGAGCACGACGATGCGATCGTTGCTCGCGCCGAGCTCCACGAGCGCTTCCCCGTACGCCTCGACGACGTACTCCTCCGTCACCTTGTGCAGCGGAGCTCCGGCGCCGCTCTCGGGCTCGCCCTCGAGCGAGTAGCTCACGTGCTTCTGCGCGCGCGCGACCGATGCGAGCTCGAGCGAGCCGAGGCCGAGCTCTTCGAGCCGGTCGCCGATCCTCTCGACGAGCTCGTCGCGTGCACGCTCGAAGTCGTCGTCGTCGGGAGCGCCCGCGTGCCACATGTAGTACCCGCCGCCTTCGGCGAGGGCCGCCGAGCGCTCCATGAACGAGACACCCTTCCCCTTCACGGTCTGCGCAATGAGCGCGTTCGGGCGGTCTTCGATCTCTCTGAGAGCGGCGAATGCCTCCCGCAGCGCGGCATGGTCGTGGCCGTCACACGTTCGGACGTCCCAGCCGAAGGCCTCGAGCTTTGCCTCGAGATCGCCCAGGGCGACGATCTCCTCGGTTGGCTTGTCCGACTGGAGCTCGTTGCGATCGACGACCACCCACAGCGTCCCGAGCCGCTCGTGCGCCGCAGCCTGGAGCGCCTCCCAGTTCTGCCCCTCCTGGAGCTCGCCGTCGCCGGTCATCACCACCACGCGGCCGCCGAAGCCGAGGCTCCACTTCGCCCAGGCGATACCACGGCCCTTGGAGATGCCCATCCCGAGCGACCCCGAGTTCGCCTCGATTCCGGGGATACCGACGTCGGGATGACCGTCGAGGCCGCCAAGCTTGCGGAGACGGAGCAGTTGCTCCTGCGGCAGGACGCCGAGCCCGTACAGCGCGGCGTAGAGGCCAGGGACGTCGTGGCCTTTCGAGGAGAAGAAGACGTCGCGCTCCGGGTGGTCGAAGCCGAGCTCCCCGACGTTCAGCTCCTCGTAGAGGAGGTGCGCCATGATGTCGAGGGCGCTGAAGCTCGAGCCGAGATGCCCCGAGCCGGCGCACTTGATGGCGACGAGCGTGTTGAGCCGGCACATGTCCGCGAGCAGCGCCAGGCGGGCATCCGGCTCCGCGCCCGCCGCGCCGCGAACGCGGTCGAGCTCGGACTTTGGAACGAGCGCGAGATCTGGCATGTCCGACACGTTATTCGGTCGCGGCGGCACGTCTTCCGAGGAGCGCCGTACAGGCGAGAAGGATGAAGGCGGGGGTGACAGGGACCGAGTACTCGGCGACGGCGTAGACCGCGAGCGCCGTCCCGAGGAGGATGAGCAGGGCCGATCCGGCGAGCAGGAGCGGTGCCGCGAAGCGGCGGGGACGGCGAATCAGCGCAGCCAGGACGCCGAGAACGAGCCAGAGCACGGGTCTCGGGTACCAGCGCGAGAGGCTGTTCAGCCGGTCGACTGCGTTGGGGCGCACGCTGCGGTCCGGGAAGCTCGAGACCAGATCATCGATGCGCCGATCGATCTCGGCTGCGCGCGCCTCGTCTCCCGGCCGCGAGAAGACGATGTGGTGCTCCGTCGGCGACGTCCAGACCTCGCGAATCCGCTGATCAGGGGTCGTGATGTAGCTGGACTGTCGCGCCGACGGGATCGGCTCTCCTTCTCCCGGCACGGGCAGCTGGTGATCTGCGATCGGTACGCGGGTACCTTGGGTCTCGCCGGCGCCCGGGGTCGGTGCGTAGAGCGGCCACACGAGAAGGCGTCGCAGATCGCGGGCGACCCCCTTCGCGTAGGTCCCCGGATGCGCGAACACCGCCTCCCGGCCGACCTTCGCGAGCCGCCGGTAGTCGTCGTCCCAGCCCCACTCACGGTCGGAGAGGCCGGTGAGATCTTCGTGCATGCGCGCGCTGCCCGAGGAGAAGAACCGGTCGAGATCGATCTCGTAGGAGCGGTACGGCTCGAAGGGCAGGAGGTCGCGTGCGACAGCGCGCTCGAGCTCCCGCGTGGCGGGGCCGTTCTCCGGCTCGACGATGCGGTCTGCGACGAAGGCACGGAAGAGGGGAAGCGTCGCTCCACCACCGCGTGCCAGCGTGAAGTCGTCGGCGCGGACGGCGTTGTGCCCCGCCCAGGCGAGCAGTGGGACGACGGTCACGAGAACGAAGGCCGCGGAGCCGCGGACCCGCGCGCGCCACGTCTCGCCGGCGAAGACAGGGACGAGAGCCAGCAGGAGCAGCACCTGGGCGACGGGGCGCACGAGGATGAGGGCGGCGACTCCGGCACCGAGCGCCGCGGCGCGGCGCCGCGCTAGGCCGCTCGAGGGTCCGGGCGAGAAGCCAGGCGACGAGCGCGAACGCGGCCGCGAAGACGGCGTCGCTCGACAGCCGGTGGAAGAGCGTGACGTACCCGGGATACAGGAGCAGGGCGGCGGCGGTCGCGATGGCTGCCGCCGGCCCAAAGCGTCTCGCGGCGGCGCACCAGGCGAGGATCGAGAGCGCGTAGAGAGCCGCGGCGCCGATCTCGGCCACGAGCGGTCCCGCCTCGAGCAGCCCTCCCACCACGAGCGGTGTTCCCGGCGTTCTCGACGCCAGCGCGTACGGGTAGACGACGTGGTCGTCGAAGAGCTGCGCATACACCACGAGGTAGCGTCCGAGGTCACGCCCAGGCGCCAGCGGGAGCGCGACGGACACGAGGGCGTAGACCGCAAGTGCCGCGGCGACGAGCGCCGGAGCTGCTCGGGACCCGTCGGCAAACCGCTCGAGTGAGCGCCACGCGCGCGCGAGCCTCGGCACGAGGCCAGCGTATCCGGGAGCGAGTGACGGGACCCGCAACCCAGCGTCCGCGAAGCGGACGCCTTCAGGGATCTTGCGCGGCAAACGCGTGCGAAATGGAGGTACAGCCGCCGCAAAGCGGCGGCCTTTAGGGAGCTTGCGCGATCGGACTTCGCGCGAGCGGATTCCGATCTTGCGCCAGGTGCTGCTACGGTCGGCGGCGCTCCAGAACCATGGCGTCCGAGCCCCAGATCACCGTCGTCATCCCCTGCCTTAACGAGGAAGAGGCCGTCGGGAACGTCGTCGACCAGGCACTCGAGGGGATACGCCGCTCGGGCCGTTCGGGGGAGGTCCTCGTCGTGGACAACGGCTCGGAGGACCGCTCGGCGGAGGTCGCCGCCGCCCACGGAGCGCGCGTCGTCATCGAACCGAGGCGCGGATACGGAAGCGCCTACCTGACCGGTCTCGAAACCGCCCGCGGCGAGTACGTGGTCATGGGAGACGCGGACGAGACGTACCCGCTTCAGGAGCTCGGCCCCTTCGTCGACCGCCTCGAGCAGGGCGACGACCTCGTGATGGGCTCCCGTTTCAAGGGCACGATCCACGGCGACGCGATGCCGTTTCTGAACCGGTTCGTCGGAAACCCGATCCTGACCGGGATGCTCAACCTCTTCTTCGGCGTCAAGGTCTCCGACGCCCACTGCGGGATGCGCGCGATCCGTAAGGAGGCCGCGGCCGGTCTCGACCTGCACTCGACGGGGATGGAGTTCGCCTCGGAGATGGTCTTCAAGGCGTATCGCCGGGGCATGACCGTCAGCGAGATCCCGATCGACTACTACCCGCGGATCGGGGAGTCGAAGCTGAACCGGTTCTCGGACGCCTGGCGCCACGTTCGCTTCATGCTCCTGTACAGCCCGAGCTGGCTCTACCTCGTCCCTGGGAGCTTCCTGCTTCTGCTCGGGCTCATCGGGATGGTCGTCCTCGCGAGCGGGCCGGCCGAGGTTTTCGGCCGCACGTGGCAGATCCACACGATGCTCGGGTTCGTGGCCCTGACCCTGATCGGCGCCCAGGTCATCCAGCTCGGCGTCTTCGCGCGCACGTATGCGCGGGTCCAGATCGGCGAGCGCGACCCGCTGCTCGACCGCCTCGGACGCGGCCTCCGGCTGGAGCACGGCCTCCTCGCCGGGGGCGCGCTCGTCCTCCTGGCCATCGCGGGCCTCGTCGCCATCGGCACGGAGTGGGCGCTCGAAGGTTTCGGAGACCTCAGCCGTGCCTACGAGACGGCGCTCCTGGCGACGACGCTCGGCCTCGGCATGCAGGTGATCTTCGGCGCGTTCTTTCTCGCCCTCCTGACAATGCCGCTCCGACGAGGGAGTCGCTTCGCCGATTGAAGCCGTGATCGCCTCCGAGCCCGGGTACGTCTCTCTCAACGAGCGCCCGCACGGCGGGCACGCGAAGCTGCTGGCCCTCGTCGGCTCGGAAAAGCGCGTCCTCGACGTCGGGTGCTCGAGCGGCTACCTCGCGCGGCCGCTCGTCGAACGCGGATGCGTGGTCGTCGGGATCGAGCAAGACCCGACCGCGGCCGAGGCGGCGCGCGAGGTGTGCGAGGAGGTCCTGACGGGCGACGTCGAGACGATGACATTGCCGTTTCCGCCGAACTCCTTCGACGTCGTCCTCTGCGGCGATCTAATCGAGCACCTGCGCGCGCCCGAGCAGTTCCTCGCCCGTGTGCAGCCGTTACTCCGTGAAGACGGCCGGCTAGTCCTGACGACCCCGAACGTCGCGAACTGGGCGATGCGCCTCGGCCTGCTCGCCGGGCGCTGGCGCTACACCGACCGCGGGATCCTGGACAGCACGCACCTGCGCTTCTTCACTCGGAGAACGCTTGGAGAGACGCTCGAGCGCGCCGGCTACCGGATCCTCGAGCTGGACTTCACGGTTCCGGTACCGGGCATCGGAGCACCGAGCGTGGAACGGGCCGCGCATGCCCTCGGACGCGTGCGTCCCTCGCTTCTCGCGTACCAGTTCGTCGTCGCTGCGACCCCGGTGCGCACGTGATCTCGGTCGTCATCCCGGTCAAGGACGGAGGGCTCGATCTCGTGCGCTGCCTGGAGGCGATCGCACGCCAGCAGGTGGACGAGGAGGTCGAGGTCGTCGTCGTCGACTCCGGCTCGACCGACGGCAGCGTGGAGCGGGCGCGCAGCCTCGGGGCCCGCGTTCACGAGATCCTTCCGCAGGAGTTCACCCACGGCGGCGCGCGCAATCTCGGCGCGGAGCTGGCCGCGGGAGACGTCGTCGTCTTCACGTCCCAGGACGCGTACGCCGCGGACGAGAACTGGCTCGCCGCACTCGTGGCATCGCTCCGGGAACGCGACGACGTCGCGGGCGTCTACGGCCGCCAACTCCCGCACGCGAGCGCGATCCCGTCGGAGCGCTACTTCCTGGACTTCCTGTACGGGCCAAAGCCACGCACGCAGCGGCTCACCGGCCCCGACCGGCTCAGCTTCGAGGCGACGCTCTTCTCGAACGTGAACTCGGCGGTACCTCGCGCCGTACTCGAGAGGTATCCACTCGCAACGGACGTGATCATGAGCGAGGACCAGGAGTGGTCGAGACGCGTGCTCGAGGCCGGTCTAGTGATCGTGTACGAGCCCCGCGCGGCCGTCCGCCACTCGCACGCGTACACCATCGCCGGGGCGTTCCGGCGGTTCTTCGACTCTGGGGTCTCGGCGGACCGCGCGTACGTGAGCGAGTCCCCCGCCTCTCGGATCGCGCTCCGCCAGGCCGGTGCCCGTTACGCGCAGGGCGAGATCAAGTGGCTCTGGAGAACCGGGCGCCGCCGTTGGCTCCCCTACGCGGCGGTCTACGAGTCGGCGAAGTTCGCCGGGCTCCAGCTCGGGCTCCGACACAACCGCCTCCCGGTCGCGGTGAAGAGACGCTTGAGCGGCCTCCAGGCCCACTGGGACACCGAGGCCGTCCCTGGCGACGCGAGGCCCCGCGTCTGCCTCGTCTACGACCATCTCTTCCCACAGACGGTTGGTGGTGCCGAGCGCTGGATGCGCGACCTGGCGCTGCATGTCGCCGCGAGTGGCCACGACGTGACGTACGTGACCATGCGCCACTGGGACGAGTCGGAGCGGCCGAGTCTCGCCGGGGTGCGGGTGCTCGGGCTCACGCCCGCAGGGCGCGTGTATCGGCGTGAGCGCCGCACGCTCATGCCGCCACTTCGCTTCGGGCTTGCGGTGGCGCGGCATCTCTGGCGCCACGGCTCGGAGTACGACATCGTCCACATGGCGTCGTTTCCGTACTTCCCCGTGCTGGCGGCGAGCGCGATCGGACGCCGACGTCGATACGCGCTGGTCGTGAACTGGCTCGAGATCTGGACGAAGGACTACTGGCGCCGATACGCAGGAACCACGGTAGGGACGATCGGCTGGCTGGTGCAGCAGGCGTGTGTCGTCGTTCCGCACACCGCGTACTGCTTCTCTCGCCTGCACGCACGCCGGTTGATCGACGCCGGGTACGCGGGGACGCCGGTGCTGCTCCCCGGGCTCTACGCGGGGCCGATCGAGCCCACACCTGCACGGGACGTCGACCCGGAGCTCGTGGTCTACGCCGGGCGCCACGTCCAGGAGAAGCGCGTAGACCAGCTCGTCCGTGGCTTCGCACGCGCGCGCCAAGACAATCCGAACCTCCGCCTCGAGCTCTATGGCGACGGCCCGACGCGCGCGTATGTCGAGGAGCTCGCGTCGGCGCTCGGGCTCGACTCGTCGTTCGTGCTCCACGGACGGCGCCCGGAGGAAGAGGTCGCCGAGAGGATCGCCAGGTCGGCGTGCCTCGTGACCGCCTCCGAGCGGGAGGGGTACGGCCTCGTCGTCGTCGAAGCCGCAGCGCACGGAACACCCAGCGTCGTGGTCGAAGGGCCGGAGAACGCAGCGACCGAGCTCGTTCGAGACGGCGTGAACGGCGTTGTCTCCCCGGACGCATCGCCCGAGAGCCTGGCGCGAGCCATGTCGCGCGTCATCGCCGCCGGGCCCGCGCTGCGTGAGTCGACGGCGAGATGGTTCGCGGAGAACGCGAAGACGCTGACGATAGGCGGCTCCCTCGAACTCGTCGTCGAGGGTTACCAGCGCGTGCTCAGACCGGCTCGGAAAGGTCGAGGATGAGGAGCTCGTCTCCTCTGAAGATCGCCGTCCCGCCGAGATCCGCCTCGACGTCGGGCGAGCAGCGCGGGTCCACGACGACGTAGCGCACGCCGAGCTCCTCAGCCACACGCCGCCCCTCTGCCCCGCCCCGTAGCACGGTCCTGGCGACGGTGGCCTCGTGGACGAGATTCGCGAACCCGACCTGCCAGTCCTCGAAGGCGATCGTCGTCGTCGACTGCACGAGGTAGGGCGCCCGAACGCCGAGACACCCGTCGGCGACGACGAGCGAGCGGCTGCCAGGCTCGGTCTCGTCGAGGCTTTCCCCGAGCTTCCTCAGCGCGTCGACCGACTGGGATCGCTCCTCACCACCTTCGAGCACGCGTGCGGGCAGTCGGAGGCCGATCGAAACGTGTGCGATGTACGCGACAGCGACGGCATAGCCTGCGACCCACAGCCACCTTGGGCGCATCCGAGAGAACGCGATTCCGATCAGGATCACGAGCGCAGGGGCGACGTAGTACACGACGCGTCGATACTCGAAAGCAACCTCGATGCGCCAGAGCTGGCTGACGACGAACGCCGAGAGCACGAGGGCGGCGACAGCTGCGAGCGCGCGGTCGCCGCGGACCGTGCGGTTCCAGAGGAGCAGCACCAGGCTCACACCAGCGAGCGCGAGAAACGGCCAGGAGAAGTAGTACTCGAGCGTCGTCCGGTCGAGCCAGTCGGAGTCGTAGAATCGATAGCTCACCGGTGAGCCCAGCTCGGCTGCCTGCTGGCGGAGATGCGCGATCACGCCCGCTCCGAGGACGCAGCCCGTTCCGATTCCGGCGAGCACGGGCCTCGCCATCCCGTCGCGCCACCACGTCCGTGCACCCGCGCGGCGAAGCAACCCGCCGCTGACATCCGCGAGGAGGACCAACGCGAGCAGTACGGCCACGAGGCCCGCACTCACGGAGTGCATCACCGCGAGGGAGGCCAGCGAGAAGCCGAGAAGGCCAACCACCCGTCTGTCGCGCCTGCCTCGATACATCAGACCGAGTGCGAGGACGACGAGCGGGAGGAAGAGAAGCCCGAGAGTCGTTGCCAGGCCGTGCCAGTACAGAGGCTCGAGGTGGATCGGTGCGACGGCGTACGCCGCCGCCGCCAGGAGCCCCGCTGCGATTCCCCAGAGCGCAGCCGCTGCCGCGTAGACGGCAAGCGGCGTGAGCGCGACCGCGACGACGAGGCCTCGCGAAAGCGACTCCGACGAGACTCCGTCCAGGATCATGAAGCTGCCGTAGACGGCACCGACGCCGGGGTAGCTGCCGAGCCGGCGAGGTTCGCCGAGGCCATATGGATTCTCCGGAGCGAGACTGCCCCGCGCCTCGACCTCGTCCGCGTTGAAGAAGGTAGTAACCCCAGTCGGAGCCCGGCGGCGGGAACGGCTCGACGACGTCCCAGCCCGCGGCGAGCGAGACGCAGAAGACTCCGGCCAGGGCCGCGATCGCGATCCCTTCCTTCCGTGCCGACCAGGAACGCTCGCGCTTCGACGTCTTGACGGCCATCGCCGCGAGCGCGAGGACGAGAGCGAGCACGGCGAGCCTGATCGAGACCTCGGTCAGGCGTATGCCGACGACTGACAGCGTCGTCAGCAGGAGCGCGTACGAGCCGAGCGCCAGCGCCGGCACGACAGCGAACCGTCGCGATGGCGAGGAGAGCTCGCTCGGATCAAACGGGAGGAGCGAGAGGCCACACGCGAGGAGCAGGAAGAGCGTCGCACCTGGGTACGGCCCGCCGGCAACGATGCGAACGAGAGCGTCGAGCGCGAGGAGACCCGCCGCCGCGACGCTCTCTCGCGGCAGCCGTGCGGAGCGTCACGAGCGATCTTTGGGCCAGGGATGTGCGGCGAGGACGTCCTCGCGCACGCTCGATCCCCCAGCCGGGCCCTGCCGGCACCCGCACCTCGCCGTCCGCGATCTCGGGGACGGCGGTGACGAGCTCGTCACGCCAGGGCACGTCGTCGACGTCGAGCTCGAGAATGCGCGCGTTCGGGATCGCAGCGCACCACTGCGCGGCGATGAACGTCGCGAGATGCGAGTAGTAGTTGTGCGGCGCGCAGTTGACCTCGAACGTCTCCGCGAGGTCGGCGATCTTCTTCGCCTGATGGAACCCGTTCCAGATGACGTCGACGGAGGCGACGTCCATTCCGCCCGCCTCGAGAAACGGCCGGAAGCCGCGGCTCCCGTAGAGATTCTCGCCCGAGCAGATCGGCATCGGAGCGACGTGTCGCACGTGGGCGAGCGCCCCCGGGTCGAAGAGATCGACCTCGAGCCACAGGAGGTCGAAGGGCTCGAGCAGGCGCGCGACGCGGGCGCAGCCTTCGGGCTCCAGGTTGAAGTTGAGGTCGACGATGGGCCGCGCGGCGGCTCCGGTTCCCTCGCGAAACGCCTCGAGCAGACGGACGAGCGCTTCCGCGATCTCGTCGGCCTGCAGCGTCCCGCCACCGCCGCCGAAACCCGGCATCAGCACCTGCGGCTCGTCGCCGGGGACGACCACGTTGGTCTTGAACGCCCGGAATCCCTTCTCGACGACCTCGCGCCCGAGCGCCACCACGTCGTCGTACGACGCGAGCTTCGGCGTCTCGGTGACCTCCCATGCTCGCGCTCTCGTCGTCCCGCAATGCGACCAGTAGAGCGGGATCGCGTCGCGCGTCGGGCCGCCGAAGAGCTCGTAGACGGGGACGCCGAGCGCCTTCGCCTTGATGTCGAGGAGCGCGTTCTCGACGCCGGCGATCGCCTTCGAGATCACGGACCCGGGGCTCTGCCGCGTATGCCGGTAGAGATCCCAGTACACCCGCTCGCCGGCCCGCGGATCGCGTCCGACGACGACGGGCGCGAGATCCTCCACGATTCCCGCGAGACCGCGGGGAGACCCGTGCGAGTCCGTGATCTCGGCCCAGCCCACGAGCCCGTCGTCGGTCGTCGCCTTGAGGAAGATCCAGGGCCGCCAGCCGGCGTCGCAGAAGAGCGTCTCGAGGCTCGCGACGTTCACGACGCCGGAGCATACGGCTCGCGTCCGACCACCGGCACCTGCGCGGCGCCGGACTCGAGCAGCCGCTCCGCGCGCTCCCAGTCCTCCTCGTCGTCGACGTTGAACCCTTCGTGGCCCTCCGTGAAGAACGGCGCGACGATGCGTCCTTCGCGCGTTCCGGTGTCCGACACGACCCGGGTCCACGCGATCTCGAGCGCGCTGTTCTGCGAGTAGACCTCGGGCAACGCCTGGTACTGCCCCGCGTGCCAGGCGACGTCGAGGTGCGACTGGTCGAGGAGCGGCGACATCGTCTTCCCGTCCCCGGCGAGCACCCACATCTTCCCCGGATGCTGCTTCACGAGCTCGACGGCGCGTAGCGAGTCCGCCTCGGGCGTGGCGAGGAGCTGCTCCAGGCCGCGCCGAACCGCGCCAGGCCCGCGGAAGGGGTTGGTCGCGCGAACGATGGCGAAGAGGTCGTACGACTCGTCGAGTCTCCCGAGCGTGAAGGTGAGCCACTCGATGTCGGGCGAGATTGCGGTCGCGTACTCCGGAGGGCGCAGGAACGGCACTTCCGCGCCGTACCAACGGGCGATCGCGGCGATGTCCTCGGAGTCGGTCGAGACGACGACTCGGTCGAAGACGCCGCTCTGGAGGGCGGTCTCGATCGCGTAGGCGAGCAGCGGATGCCCCGCGAGCGGACGAACGTTCTTCTGCGGAACTCGCTCGGAGCCTGCTCTGGCCGGGACGAATGCCACCGCGGCCGGAGTCTCGGACCGGGTCACAGCCCGTCGGCTTCGGCGACGAGCCTCGAGAGCACCGGGCTCGGCACTCCGAGACGCTCACCTGCCCGGACGACGCTTCCTGCAATCGCGTCGAGCTCGTTCCTGCGCCCGGCGAGAACGTCTCTCGCAGCGGACGTCGTGAGGTCGTAGTCCATCTCCATGATCCTGGTCCACTGGGCCGACGGCATCATGCGAACCCCGTCGGCGGTGGCGATCGCGCATGCCTCGGCGAGCGCCGCTTCCATGCGAGGGCGCCACTCCAGGTCCTTGCGCAGCTCTCCGACCGGCCGCCGAGAGAGCGCCGTCGCCGTCGAGAGCACTGCGAGTCGGGCGACCTTGCGCCAGAGCACGCGCTTCTCGTCGTCCTCGAGCTCGACTTCGACGGCCGAGGCGCGGAGCATCTCCGCGGCCCGCTCGAGCTCGCCGGCCGACAGGTCGTTCGACGCCATCGTGACGACCCCCGACGCGGTCGTCTGCACGATCTGCATGCGTCCGACGCGATAGGCCTGGAAGCGTGAAAGACTCGCCGCCGCGACCCGGTCGCCGAAGCGCTCCCGGATCGGCTCCATGTGCTCGAGCCCGTTCATGAGCGGGACGACCACCCCGTCTCGGACGACCTCCGGATCGACGCGCTCCAGCGCATCGCGGAGATACGGGGCCTTCACCGTGATCAACAAGAGGGATACCGGCTGCACGAGCTCTTCGACGACCGGCGGGTGGACGTTCACCGGCTTGAGCCCGTCGGCCTCGAGCGTGATCCCCGACAGCGCCATCAGGCCGACGGTCTCGGGCGTAGCGACACAGATCGTGCGGTGATTGGCCTGAGAGAGCCGCACTGCGAACGACCCACCGACTGCACCGGGGCCCAGGATTCCGACGGCCTTCGTCATGTCAGCGCGGGATCGGCGATCAGATTCACGACTTTCCAGTCGGAATACACGTCGAGGGCCTCGATCCCTGCCTCGCGCCATCCCGTTCCGGAGCTCTTGACCCCGCCGAAGCCCATGTGCGGCTCCGACCCGTGGGTCCCCCCGTTGACGACGACGACGCCGGCCTGGACCTTCTCCGCAAAGCGAAGCGCCCGGTGCAGGCTCTCGGTGTGGACGGCAGCTGTGAGGCCGTACGGCGAGTCGTTGACGAGCAGTATGGCCTCGGCGAGCGAGCTGACCCGATAGAGGAGGGTCACCGGCCCGAACAGCTCCGTCCGGGAGATCTCGTGGTCCGGAGAGGCGCCTTCGAGGACGGTCGGAGCAAGGTGGAATCCCGCTCGCTCGAGCCGTTCCCCGCCCGTCAACACCGTCGCTCCGTCCGTGACGGCCTTCTCGATCGCGTCCAGCATGCGCGCCAGCGCGGCCTCGCTGATCACGGGCTCCGGCTCGAGCTCTCTCGTTCCTGCGATCAGCCGATCTCGGAAGTCCTCGTAGATGACGTCGAAGACGACGATTCGACTTGCTGCCGCGCACCGCTGTCCGGCGTTCGAGAACGCCGACGCGAGCGCCCAGCGCACCGCGTTCTCGAGATCCGCGTCGTCGCAGACGACGAGCGCGTTCTTGCCTCCCAGCTCGAGGCACACCTTGGCCAGTCGCCGTCCGGCCTTCTCGTTGATCCAGCGCCCGGTCGCAGCCGAACCGGTGAAGCTCACGAGGTCGACGTCCTCGTGCTCGACCAGCGCCGCGCCCGCTTCGCTTCCCAGGCCATGCACGACATTCAGCACGCCCGGCGGGACACCCGACTCCAGGGCCAGCTCGGCGAAGAAGTGCGCGGAGGCGGGGACGTGCTCGGATGGTTTCACCACCGCTGCGTTGCCGCAGAAGATCGCGGGGAAGATCTTCCACGCGAGGTTCGGGAGCGGCGTGTTGAAGCTCATGATCAGGCCCGCAACCCCGAGCGGCTGCCGCACGGTGAGAACAGTGCGATGACGCATGCTCGCGGTCGTCGTGCGGCCGTAGGAGCGCCGCCCCTCGCCGGCGACGAAGAGACCCATCTCGACGGCGGCGTCCGTCTCGCCGAGCGCGAGCTCGAGCGGCTTCCCGGTCTCGGCGGCGACGATCTCGGCTGCGTCGTCGCGGCGAGCGCGAAGATTCAAGGCGAGCTCGCGAAGGATCTCTCCGCGCTCGACCGGGGTGCGCTCGGCCCACTCGGGTTGAGCCGTGCGCGCGGCGGTGACCGCAACAGCGACGTCCTCGGTCGCCGACCGCGCGAGGCGGCACAGACTCGCGCCGTCGGAGGGGCGCAGCTTGTCGAGCCACTGACCGGAGGCAGCGGGTACGCGCTTACCGTCGACCAGGTTCGGAATCTCGTGGGCGATCACCGTCGGCGAGAGTATCCGCGCGCACATGTGGGCGACACGTCACGCGATCGGCGCACTTCCACACGTCCGCCAAGGACACGGCCAGGTTCTGACCCTGACCTTTCGACGGCGCTCGCCTGTTCCAACCTTCACCACGCCGACCAGCCGCCGTCCACGACGACGTTCGAGCCCGTGACGTACGACGAGGCGTCCGACGCGAGGAACACGACGGCGCCGAGTGCCTCCTCCGCGTCGAGCATCCGACCCATGGGAACGCGGGCGGTGTAGGCGTCGAGGAACTCGTCTGGCTGGTCGTTCCACACCCCGGCCAGGGTCAGAGTGTTCACGCGCACCCCGGCAGCCGCCCAGTAGGTCGCGAGATACCGCGTGAGGTTGAGGATCGCGGACTTCGAGACCGAATACGCGACGGGCTTGACGAACGTCTCCCCGGCCGCCCTGCGGTACGCGTAGAGGTCTTGGACGGGCGAGAGTAGTCCGTAGATCGAAGAGACGTTGACGATCGATCCCCGCCCCTCACGCGCCATGGCCCCTCCGATCGCCTGACAGCACAGGAACGTGCCCTTGACGTTGACGTCCAAGACCTCGTCGAACGACGACTCCGGATACGTCTCGAACGGCCCGACCTCCTCGGCCGGGGCATCAGGGGGAGAGTCGAGCGCGGCGTTGTTGACGAGCAGGTGCGGCACTCCCCATTCCGCCTCGATTTCGCGGAGGGACTCCTCGATCGCCTCGCGGTCGGTGACATCGCACGCGTAGGCGCGGACGCCGTCGGAAGTGTCGCCGGTAGTCACGTCCAGGACCGCTACGCGCATCCCGCGCTCGGCGAGACCTCCCGCGTACACCGCACCCAGCTGTCCCATTCCCCCCGTGACGACTGCCACGCGCCCGGAGAGATCGAAGAGCGGATCCGTCACGCTTCGCGAGAGCCGCGAGCGGCGAGCTCCTCGGCCAGCTCGACGTCGTCGAGCGAGACGTCTTGCTCGAACGCCAGCGACCGACGCAGCGGTCGACCGAGCAGCCGCTCGAGCTCGTACGGCGCGACACCGCCGTCCGCCGGCGACTTCGCGACGACGTCACCCGGCGCGAGACGATGCCCTGCGGGCAGATCACGTGCTGCAACGAGCTTCTTCCCCATCTTGGCAAGCGGTCGCTCCTCGCTCGGGAGCCGTCGCTTGACGCCGTCGCCGAGCGCGGTCGGCACGCGCTGGAGATCCCGCACGAACCGGCGCATCCCGTCGGGCATCAGCGAGTACGCGTGGTCGGTCCCCTTCCATGCGTGATTCAGCGTGAAGTGCTTCTCGAACGCGCGGGCGCCGAGCATGTAGGCCACAGGGGCCATCGCGATGCCGTTGTGGTGGTCGGACAAGCCGATAACGAGCTCCGGGTAGCGCTCGGTGAGCGCCGTGATCACGGAGAGGTTCAGATCCTCGATGTCGGCCGGATACGAGGCGGTGCAATGCAGTACGCAGAGCTCGGCATTCAAGGGAAGGATCGCCTCCACCGCGCGATCGATGTCCTCGAGCGTGCCGCCGCCGGTCGAGAGGAACATCGGCTTGCCGAAATCGGCGATGTAGCGGAGGAACGGCACGTTCAAGAGGTCGCCCGAGGCGAACTTGAAGGCGTCGACGTCGAGCTCCGCCAGGAGGTCCGCGCTCGGCTCGTCGAACGCCGCGGCAATGAATGCGACCCCTTCCTCGCGCGAGTAGCTCGAGAGCTCGAACCAGTCGCTCTTGTCGAGCTCGAGCGCCTCGCGGTGCTCCCCGTAGGTCGCACCGAAGCTGTTCTCGTTGTCGTAGGGAGACTCGTAGAACGCGCGCGTGAAGAGGCGGCGGTTGTCGCGTTTCTGGAACTTGACCGCGTCGACGCCGCACTCCTTCGCCGCGTGGATCAGCGCTCTTGCCTTCTCGACCTCGCCCTGGTGGTTGTGCCCGATCTCCGCGATCACGTACGCGGGCTCGTCGTCGGCGATGCGCCTCCCGTTGACGGTGAGCTGGGGCACGCGTCGATGGTACTCGCGAGCGCGGGCGACGAGATGCTTCATCCTCCTTTCCAGCGAGACTGGTGCAAGTGAGCGATGTCCTGCTCGGGATTCTGGCGGCTGCTCTCCTCGCCGGAACCGCCCTCCTCATTGCGACGGCCGCGCGCATACCCTCGCTTCCCCAGCTCGTCCTTGCTGCCTACGTCGTTGCGTTCGCCGAGATCGTGGGACTTGCCCTTGTTCTCTCTGCGTTCGAAGCCGTCACCCGACGAGCGATCCTGCTCGGCCTCGCCGGAGTGCTCGCCGCGGCAATCCTCGTGTGGCTCGGAGCCGGGGCGCCCCGACCGCCCCACGTCCCATCGCGTATCCGTGCTCGGAGCTGCGCCCGAGCTGCTCGTCCTCGCCGTGGGAACAGGGCTCGCGGTCGGCTACGTCGGGGCCTTGATCGTCGGCACGCCGCCGAACAACTGGGACTCGCTGTCGTATCACCTCGCCCGAGCCGCCTTCTGGAGCCAGGGGAACCAGGTCGGCTACATCGCCGACGTGTACGACGGGCGGCTCAATGCCAACCTGCCGAACTCGGAGATCGCGCTGACGCTCGTGCTCGAAGTTGGGAGGAACGAGCGTCTCGCGGGTTTCGTGCAGTTCGCCGCGGCGCTGTCGATCGCGGTCGGCGTCTTCGCCCTCGCCCGGAAGCTCGGCCTCTCGCGAAGTCAAGCCTCGTTCGGCGGTCTTCTCGTGCTCACGTTGCCGCATCGTGCTCCTGCAGGCATCGACGACACAGAACGACCTCGTAGCCGCGTCGTTCCTCGTCGCAGCGACCGTCTTCCTGCTCGGCGACACCCGCCGAGAGCTCGTTCTGGCGGCCGTCGCAACCGCGCTCGCCGTCGGCACGAAGATCCCCGCGACGTACGGCAGTGCCGATCCTGATCGCCGTTGCGGTCGTTCCACCCAACGTCCACCGACTTCAGCGGGTCGCCGCCGTCCTCGCAGGCGCGACCGCAGGCTCCTACTGGTACCTCGTGAACACGGTGCAAACAGGAGATCCGCTGGGCGAGCTCCCGAGCCAGAGCGAGCTCGTGGCCATCCTGAAGCCGACGACGAACCTTCTCGGCTCGTACGCACGAGCCCTCGACGCGTTCGATCTTTCGGGCGCCGTGGGCATCGACATCCTCGTCTACGGCCTCGTCGCGGTCGTCGTTGCCGTCGTAGTGCTCGCGGAGCTCACGCGGCAGCCCACACGCGACCAGGCACGCGGTCGTCGCCGCGTTGCTGACGGCAGCTCCGTTCGCGCTCCTCGGAGCGCACTACGCACTCTGGCGCGTCTTCGCAAAGCTCCACGACATTCTCGACGCGCCCGACGGCAGCCTTCCCGTCACGGGGTGGGAGTCCCAGACGGTCGCCAGCGAGAGCATCTCCTGGTTCGGGCCTCTCGGACTCCTGCTGGTCGTCGGCCTCGGCGCCGCGGCCGTCTCCTCGTTCAGGCGGCGAACCCTGCCGCCTCTCGCGCTCGTCCTGGCAGGAGCGCCGCTCGCATGGTTCGTGCTCCTCGCGCTGACCCTCGCATACGACGAGTGGCAGGGCCGTTTCTTCGTGTACCCGGTCGCCCTCTCGGCGTCGCTCTGGGGGCTCGTCCTGCCGGTTCGGCGATACGCGGTCGCCGTCGTCGCGCTCGCGTTGACCACAGCCGCGCTGTCGCTCGTCCATTTCAGAGAGAAGCCGTCTGGTCTACATCTCGTCGAGCAGGAAGTGCCCGCCTCCGTCTGGGGACTCGAGCGGTGGCAGACCCAGTCGCTGGTGCGCACGGAGATGCGCCCCGTTCTCCGCTTCGTCGACACGCGAGTGCCGAGGGGTACGACGATCGCTCTCGCGCTCGGGGAGGACGACTTCGGCTACCCGCCGTTCGGGGAAGGGCTCGACCGGGAGGTCGAGCTCGCCCCGGACCGCAGACCCGTACGCGGCGTCGGCGACGCGCAATGGCTGTTGGCGAATCCGCAACGGTCTGTCGCCGTCGACCGAGCCTGCTGGCGCCTCGTGTTCCGCACGCCACGCGGATGGAGGATCTTCATGCGCTCGACCGCTGAGTGCCCGTCCTAGCTCTCGCGCTCGAGAGTCGGTTCCAACCCGACGGTGCGGGCCTCCCTGATGACCTCTTCTCCGACCTCGCGCGAGGGGACGTCGTCGACGAACACCTTCACGCGACCACAGGCGTTTCTCGCGACCTCGGCGCCCTGAAACCCGACGGCGAGCACCCGGTCGCGCAGTTCACGAGCTTCGAGCTCCGAGTCGCTGTAGCCGAACACCACCTGGTACTCGCCGTCACCCGTCGGCGCCAGCACACAGTCCTCTCGCGAGGGAAAGTCCGGCGTACCAGCGAATGCCAGCACCGCGAGCGGATAGCCGAGTGCGGCGATCGCAACCACGAGCCACGGGGCGAGTCGGGCCACCTCAGTGCTCCTCCGGTCGTGCTGCGCGGTCGGTTCCACGCCATGCCGCGTCGAGCAGGAGCGGGGCAAGAGCGGCCGAGAGGACGACGAGGCTGGCCGTCAGGCGCACGACCGGGTTGATTGCCTCGTCCTGCTCGATCGGGACCTCGAGCTCGGTGAAGGACCAGATCCCCCACGTGAACCCGGCGAGCGCGAGCCCGAAGACCAACGCCGCATACACCGGCAACACTCTCGCGCCGGCGATGAACGCGAGCGCGACGGCCATGATGACCAGGGGCAGCACAACCGTCCAGAGACCCGTGTCGAACGCGGACGAGAGCACCGACTGGAGCGACGGCCAGGCGCGATCGAGGTTGTCGAGGAGACCGGTGACCCCACTCTCCGGGAACTCACCAGTCAGGTCGTGCGACACGTACCAGAGCCGCCAGGGGAGGGCCATGGCGAACGCACAGGCCGACGCGACCGCCAGCCGCGGCCAGGCGCTGCGCCAGTCGCGCCAGGAGGCGGCGAGCGCCGACGCGACCACGCACGCTGCCAGCAGCTGCCCTTCCCGCTTCGTCAGCATGGTCGCTCCGAGGAACAGCGTCGCGGAAGCGAGCTGCCAGGGCTGCCGCTCGATCAGCCAGAGCGCGACGAGCAGCGCGGCGATCGCGAAGAGGTAGTCGAGCGTGAAGTCCGCCTGCGGTTCGAGCGTCCGGCCGACGACGCGCGGGCTGACGAGCGCCAGGAGCAGGAAGGACCACAGCAGCACCGGCGGAACGCGGGTCGCGAGCAGCCCCGCGACCGCCGCGACGAAGCCCGCCAGGAGGAACCAGAACTGGACGTGGAGGGTGACGACGTCCGCCGAGCCCATGAAGTGGAAGGCCGTGGCCTCGAGTGTCGGCACGAGCGGCGGATACGTCGCGTTCGGCAGCTCGCTGAAGAACTGCTCGTCGAGGCCGTCGAAGAAGTAGATCGCCTTCGCCTTCGGGACCCAGAAGGACCACGCATCGAATGCGTACAGGCCCGAGAGCCTGGCGGCGCGGAAGAGCGCCTCCAGATAGACGATCACGAGCCCGGCCAGAGCCGCGCCCACGAGCCCGATTCGCCCCGGGCCTGCGCCGAGCACCGGCCGAGGACGACCCAGCCGAAGGCCCCCGGCGATCCCAGCCGCGGCGAGCACGAGACCGGTCAGCAGAACCGTTACGAGGGAGAACGGGATCCCCACGACGAGCACCAGGGTCGACGCGACGCCGAGCGCTGCCACGCCTAGCAGGTACGCGAGCCCGGCAAGGCGTGCGAGCTCCCACCACGTGCGCCAGCCGCGCACGCCCCAGAGGAGACCTGCACCCACGCCGAGCGCAAAGAGATTCATGACGGCGAGCCCGAGGAGTGATCGAAGCGTCAACGTGCCAGCCTCCCGAGGACGATCCCGGCATCGTCGTCGACGAGCACCTCGAAGTCGTCTCCCAGCTTCGATCGATCGCAGCCGTAACAGATGATCCAACGCGCGTCGGGGGAAGGACGGCGCGGCATGAGGAAGTAGCGCGCGTAGTGGTCGATGAACGACGCCGTCAACTCGGTGGCACCCGCGACATCGGGCCCTGTGACCACGCGATAGGTCTCGTCCTCGCCGATCAGCGCCCGCGCCTCGTACAACGGCCGGTTGACGACGACGACCGCGTTGCCGCCGGCGAACTCGCGGTCGTCGAAGTTCTGGGCAGCGTTCGTGCGCGCGGTGTCGCCGAGCCTGTCGACGGCCTTGACGAAGTACGCGACGCCGACGACGAGGGCAGTGGCGGTGCACAGCACGACTCCTAGCCGAGCGATTCCGTGCGGCCACTCCATGTAGGAGGAGAGGTCGCGCGGCAGAGCGCCGCCCGCCTCGGCGCGGTGATCGTGTTCGATCACGGGACGAGGATAGAGATCGGGTCAGCGCGCGCTGTCAAGCGCGGCGCGGTAAACGGCGATCGTCGCTTCGGTAGAAGCCTCCCACGAGAGCTCCCGTTCCGCCTTCTCCCGCCCCGCTCGGCCGAGACGATCGCGGAGCTCCGGATCGCCGAGCAGGCGCTCGAGCGCGGATCGCAGCGCGGCCGGGTCCCGCGGAGGGACGAGCAGGCCGGTGACGCCGTCTTCGACGGCGTCGACGAGGCCCCCGACGGCCGACGCGACGACGGGGCGGCCGTAGGACATCGCTTCCCGGGCGACGACGCCGTAGCCCTCGCGGCGCGACGGGCACGCGGCGATCGCGGCACGCTCGTAGTAGCTCCCGAGCGCGCTCGGCTCGACGAATCCGATCGCGTCCGGAGCGCCTTCTCGCAACGGCCCGTCCCCGACGAGGACCCGCGGGAGCCCGTCCGTCGCCTCGAGGAAATCGGCCACACCCTTCTCCTCGGACAGCCGCCCGACGTACAAGACGTGCGGCGGATCGGCCGGTGTTCCGACGTCCTCGGGAAGGCGGACGCCGCTCGGCACGACGCGAACCTCGCGCGCTCCGAGCGCCTGTGCCGCATCCGCAAGCGCCGTCGACGGCGCGAGCACGAGACGCGCGCGCCGCACCAGCCAACGGACCGCCCAGGGAATGCGCTCAGCGACCGCGACATCCGTCCCCCAGAGCTGCAGCACGAACGGCTTCCTCGTCGCGAGCGCAGGCAGCGCGGACGGAAGCCAATGCGCGTGCACGAGATCGACGCCAGCTGCGGCGCGCCGCGCCGCGCGAGCGAACGAGAGGAGGAAGAGCGGGAGCGCAAGTGCGAGCCACGGCCGTCGCTTGAGATTGCCGACGATGCCGTGGCCGTACGCGAGCCCGAAGTGCGCGAAGGACGCCGGCGAGACCACCTTCGCGTCGACGCCAGCTTCCCGCAGGTGATCCACCGCGTCCCGGACGAAGACGCCGGCAACGTCGTCCGCATGGCGCGGATAGGAGGTTGTGAGGACGAGAACCTTCACGTTCGCGCTGCTGCCCGTCCGAACACCACGGGCAAAGCGACCGCGAGCACCGCGAAGACGTAGAAGTAGTAGAAGGTCATCGTCAGGTAGAAGAGGTTCGCGACGAGAGTGGCGACGAGCGCCGCCGTCATCCCCCACGCGAGCGGACGAGCGCGGGCGGCGAGCGGGTCGCCAGTGGCCGCGAGCGCGCGCCCGATCCTGCGCGCTGCACCGAGGCGACGGAAGATCCAGAGCACGAAGACTCCGAACAGGGCCGCGCCGACGACCCCCGTCTCGACGAGCGTCGCTACGTAGAACGAGTGCGGGCCGAAGTCGGGCCGGCCAGTGACGAACTCGTAGTAGACGGCGAAGTTGTTCAGCCCGAGGCCGAGGACCGGATCCGTCGACAGCACGTCCGGGACGAACCGGTAGACCTCGAAGTGCGGCGAAGCCGCTGCGGAGCTCGTGTTCGTCCGCGCACGGAGCACGGTGAGGAAGAAGTCGAGCCGCGCGAGGATCACCGCACCGACGAGCGCCACGACCGCTCCGAGCGGAATGAGGAAGGCGGGTCGCCGGAGATGCCGCCGGTAGGGGAGCGCCAGGATGAGCGCCCCGCACGCGAGCCCGAGCAGGCCGCTTCGCGAGAGCGTGGCCAGCTCGACGACGAGCAGGAAGACGAGGATCGCGGCGAGCGGGCGTACGCCAACGGTGGCCCCGTTCGAGCCTGAGATAGAGCGGAGTGAGCACCAACAACGGGATGACGAGCTCGATCCCGAGGTGGTTGCGGGTCCCCGGTCAGCGCGTTCGGCCGGAACACCTCCTGCGTCCCGCCGACTGCCCCGAACACGTTGATCCCGGTCTGCCGCGAGGTGATGGGCTCGATCAGGGCAGCGTCGAGGTTCGCGCCCACGAGCTCCGCAAACGTGAGCTGGATCACGCCGTACAGGGCGTTCAGGGCGATCCCGCCGAGAAACGCGGCCAGGGCCAGCCAGTAGAACGCGAGCGAGCGCCGCGCAAGGAGCGCGACGCCCGTCACCAGGAAGCCGAAATGGAGCACGAACTTGACCATCCCCTTCGCCCACTGCGCGAGCGCCTGCGACGTGTCGAGCGCGTAGAAGCCGGCGAGGTAGACGAGCGCGAACGCGAGGAAGAAGACGAAGGCGATCACGGCCGTGCGCGTGAGCCCCGTGTCGCCGCGCTCGAGCCGGTCCCAGACGAAGACGACGAGAAAGACGGACGTGAGGACGTCCGAGAGCGTGAGCGAGCCGGCGAGCTCCCATTGGAGCTTGTGGAACGTGACGGTGACGACCGCGGCCAGGAAGAGCCCGTCCAGGACCGGCTGGGCGAGAACGCGCTCGCGCGAGCTCGCGCGAAGGGAGAGCGCGTGCGTCGTCACGGCCGCCGAGCGTACCCGCTCAGTCGCCGGGATCGCGCTCGAGGGTCGGCTCCAGGCCCGCGGCACGGGCCTCGGTCACGAGCTGCTCGCCGGCAGCGACGGAAGGCACCTTCTCGACGAAGACGCGCAGCCTGCCGCACCCGTCGCGAGCGACCTCGGCCGTCTCGAACCCTGCTCCGAGGGCGCGCTCGCGAAGCACGCTCGCCTCAGCGTAGGCACGCGCGTAGCCGAAGACGACCCGCACCGGCTCCCCTGCGTTCGGGCCCCGCTCGCATTCCGCCCGACTCGGAAACGTCGGCGTGCCCCCGGGAAGCCGGAAGCTCGAGAAACCCGCTGCCATCGATGCCGGGTAGAGAACCAGCGCAGCGAGGACGATCGTCCAAGGCGCGAACCACGCCGAGCCAACCGCGACGCGAGTCGGTGCGTGTGGCCGGCCGCCCTTGCCCGACCACGCCCGCTCCAGGAGGAGCGGAAGCACCGAAGCCACCACGAGCAGCGGAGTCACCATGAAGCGCGTCGCCGGATTCAACGAGTAGTCGAGCGAGATCGTGACCGGGTTCGTCAACGTGACCCAGGCATTCGCAGCCAGCGTCGCGCCGATGAACACCAAGGTGAACACGGCTCCTCTCCGGGCACCGGCGAGGAAGGCGAGAGCAGCGGCGACGACCGCGGCGACGGGAAGCACGAGCCAGAGGTCGTACCCGAACATCGCCCGTACGGCGAGCCAGAGCGAGTCGCGCGCGCGGTCGAAGTCGTCGAGGAACGCGAAGAAACCGCCCTCGGGCGAATCGCTTCGATAGCCCTCGACCGCAACCCACGCTCGCCAGGGCAGCGCCAACACAAAGGCAGCGGCTCCGAGTACGGCCAGCCGCGGCCACGCCCACCGGCGGTCCGCCCAGGACGCGGCGCCCGCGGCAACGATGACGCAAGCTCCGAGTAAGAGGCCCTCGCGCTTCGTGAGGAACGCGCCGGAGAGGAGGACTGCTGCCGCCGCCAGTTGCCAGCTCTTCCGCTCGTCGAGCCAGAGGAAGACGAGCAGCGCTGCGATCGCGACGAAGAACGCGAGCGGCCGCTCCGCCCCGCCCGGCACAGGGATGCCTGTGAGGCCGGGAAGCACGAGCATGAGCAGAAGCGCGGGCAGGAGGATGATTCCGCGCACGCGCGGGGCGAGGAGCCCTGCAACGGCCGCCGCGAAGCCCAACGTGAAGAACCAGTAGTTGAGGTTCTGCGTCACCACGTCGTCGGTTCCCATCGCGTGGAACGAGGCGGCCTGGAGCAGGGGGAAGCCGGGCGGATAGCCCGTGTACACGCCTCCCGAATGGGCCGCGCCGCCGAAGACCCACGCCTCCAGCCCGCCGAAGTGGAAGAGCGCCTTCCCCTTGAGCGTCCACGTGAACCACGCGTCCCAGTCGTAGAGCTCGGCGAGGCGCTCGGAGCGGAACGCAGCCTCGAAGTAGAGGACGAGTGCTGCGATGAAACCGGCCCCGAGGAGAGACGGCGCGGGAACGCGCCATCCGGGCGGACGAAGCACGGGCGGCGGTCGCCTCCTCCAGCGGCCGGCGGCGACGCCGCCGGCCGCGATGGCTACACCGCTTCCGACGATGGAGGGTGTCCCGAACGGGACACCGAGCACGACCGCGAGAGTGAGGACCGTGACGAGACTCGCTGTGCCGAGCAGGTACGCGAGCCCGGAGAGGCGTACGAAGTCGGGCCAGGTCCGCCACCCGCGTAGACCCCAGAGCAGCCCGGCGCCCACTGCGAGGAAGAAGACGTGAAGGACGAAGAGACCCGCGATCGCACGGGGAGTCATGGGCGCATCCGACCGAACCTGATCCCGTCCCGTCCCTCGGACAGGACTTCGAAGCCGTCGAGCTCGGTGAGGTCGCACGCGTAGCAGAAGACCCACGGGGCCGAGCTCGAGTCCGTGTCCCGGCGCGGGAGCAGGAAGTAGCGCAGAAAGTCCGCCGCGACAGTCCCGTCGAGATTGTCCCACCTCGGACCGCGAACGATCCGGTACCGCGCATCCTCTGGCATCCACAGGCGGGCGTCCTCGATGACGCGGCGGTCCGGCGCCCATCCCCTGTCTCCGTACTCACGGTCGAGGTACGTGAGCCCTGCGTTGCGGTCGGCCCGATAGTCGAACAGCCCGAGCGTCTCGTCGAGCCGCCCGAGCCCGCTTGCCGCGACGACCACTGTGCACACGAGCACACCTGCGCGAATGGCTCCCTGGGGCCATACGCGAAGCGACGTCACCAGCGAGCCGAGACGATCCCGGGCGCCGCGGCGGGCTCCTGTCGGGCTGACGACGATCAGCGGACGATACCGGCGCCCTTCGACGCCGCGAGCTCGCGCAAGAGCTCCGCGGTCTGCTCGGCGCGGGCCTGACGGGACAAGCGACGCGCGACGTCGTCGTCGAGCCCGATCGAGGGCAGCCCGCCGTTGACGGAAGCGCGCGTGCAGGTCCTCGAGTGCGCCGCGAATACCCTCCACGTCGTCGGGCGCGACCACGACTCCTGCGTCGGTCTCGCGGATGAGCTCCGCCGCAGCACCGTCCGGCGGGACGACGGCGAGAATCGGCCTGCCTGCAGCCAGGTACTCGAAGACCTTTCCCGACAGCACTCCCTTCCCTCTTCCGTCCGCGTTCGGGATCAAGAGGAGCAGCGCCTCGGAGTCGCGCTGGAGGCGGAGCGACTCGAGCCGGGGGACATAGGGGATCAGCTCGAGCCGGTCTCCGAGCCCGAGCGACTCGGCCCACTCTCGATCGGAGCCGCGGAAGTCGCCGACGAACCGGGCGAGCGCGTCGACGCCGGAGTCGTGGAGCGCTTGCAGGAACGGACGCGGGTCTCGCTTCCCGAAGAAGCTTCCGGCGTGCGTGATCCTGAACCGCGGCGCCGGCCGGTACTCGAGGCCCGCGAAGTCGTCGAAGTCGCAGCCGTTCGCGATCGTGCGGACGATTCCGCGCGGGTCGAGCCCTCGCACCTCCTCTGCGATCGCGTCCGAAACGCATGAGATCGCATCTGCGCGGCGGGCGACGAGCCGGGCGAGCTGCTCGTTCGCCGCTTGTCGAGCCCGGGTTGCGGCAGTGTCCGCGCGCCGCTGTTGGTTGGCGACGAGCGGGTCGCGAAGGTCGGCAAGCCAGCGCGCACCCGTCGCCTGCTTGACGGCGGCGCCGACGAAGTGGATCGAGCCGGGAGGCGACGTCGTCATGACGGCATCGATTGCTTCGCGCCGGACGATGCGGATCGCCGCCGGGATCGCGGTGAGATTCCAGGTCACACTCGCGTCGGGGACGAGCAGCCGGCGGGCAGTCACCCGAGCCTGAAGCAACGCCCGCTCGAGCCCATCGGCCGCCCGTAGCTCCTCCGCCGGTTTCCGCGCCTTCGGTCCCACGTAGCGAACGCGATGCACCCAGGCTTGCGTCGGAACACGCAGGTCCGGATCCCGGTGCACCCACTTCGGGTCGTCGGGCGCGAGCACATGCGTCTCGATACCGAGCGCCGGCAGGTACTGCGCGAGCTTCAGCGGACGCTGCACACCACCACCTCCCGCCGGCGGAAAGTAGAGCGTGACGAGGAGCACCTTCACCGGCGCAAGGGTAGACGCGTGGTCAGCGAAGAGACGCGAGGATCTCGGCGGCGGCCGCGATCGTGGCGTCGATCTCCTGGTCACCATGCGCGCTCGACAGGAACCAGGCCTCGAACTGGGACGGCGGAAGGTAGACGCCGCGGTCGAGCATTCCGCGATGGAAGGCGGCGAAACGATTCGTGTCGGCCAGGTTCGCGTCCTCCCAGCTCCGGATCGGCGCCTCCGCGAAGAAAAGGCCGAACATCGTCCCCGCGTGTGTCGGCTGCGCGGGTACACCCGCCACCGCCGCGGCGTCGCCGAGCCCCGCGAGGAGCCGCTTACCCGCGCGCACGATTCCGTCCCAGACGTCAGGCTCGGCGAGCGTTCGAAGCGTCTCGATCCCGGCGGTCATCGCGAGCGGGTTCCCCGAGAGGGTCCCCGCCTGGTAAACCGGTCCGGCGGGCGCGACCAGCTCCATGATCTCGCCCCGGCCGCCATACGCACCGACGGGAAGCCCGCCTCCGATCACCTTGCCGAGCGCGGTCAGGTCCGGCGTGATCCCGTACAGCTCCTGCGCACCGCCCGGATGCACGCGGAATCCGGTCATCACTTCGTCGAAGACGAGGAGCGCGCCGTCGGCCTCGGACAGCGCGCGCAGTCCCTCGAGGAAGCCCTCTGCGGGGACGACGAGCCCCATGTTCCCGGCTACCGGCTCGACGATCACCGCGGCGATCTCGCCTGCGTGCTCGGCGAACAGCTGCTCGACCGCGGCGAGGTCGTTGTACGGGACGGTCAACGTGTCCGAGACCGCGCCCTGTGTCACTCCGGGGGAGTCCGGAAGCCCGAGCGTAGCCACGCCGGAGCCCGCCTGGACGAGCAGGGGATCCGCGTGACCGTGGTAGCAGCCGGTGAACTTGACGATCCTCGAGCGCTTGGTGAACGCACGCGCGAGCCGGAGCGCGCTCATCGTCGCCTCGGTGCCGGAGTTGACGAAGCGCACGAGCTCGATGCTCGGTATCGCCTCGCGTATCAGGCGCGCGAGCTCGACCTCGAGCGGGCTCGGCGCGCCGTAGCTCGTGCCGCGGCGAACCCCCTCCTCGAGCGCGGCCACGACGCGAGGATGCGCGTGGCCGAGCACGAGCGGCCCCCAGGAGAGGACGTAATCGACGTAGCGATTGCCGTCGACGTCGACGAGGTACGCGCCCTCTCCGCGCTCGACGAACACCGGGCTGCCGCCGACCGCCCGGAACGCCCGTACAGGCGAGGAAACGCCTCCAGGCATGAGCTCGCGCGCCTCGGCGAAGAGGCGCTCGGAGGCTTCCCGCGTCATCCGCGGACTCCAGCGAGCGACAGCGCGACCGAACGCGCGGCCACCTCGCCGGAGTGGATGCAGTCCGGAATGCCCACGCCCCGATACGCCGCCCCGGCAAGTGCGAGACCGGGGTGACCGGCGAGGGCAGAGTCGATCCGGTCCAGCCGCTCCGGGTGGCCGAGAACGTACTGCGGCATCCCGAGCGGCCAGCGGTGAACGCGGGCGAGGCGCGGGTCTGCTTCGATGCCCACGAGGCGCACCTCGTCTCGGGCCAGGGCAACGAGCTCTTCGTCCGAATCCTCGGTGACGTCCCGCCCGCCGAAGCGGCCCGCGTAGACACGAACGAGCACCCCGCCGGCCGGAGCGCGGCCTTCCCACTTACTCGACGTCCAGGTGCACGCGAGCACATCCGAGCCTTCGACGCGGGGGACGACGTAGCCATAGCCGTCGAGAGGGTGAGCGAGGTCCTCGTCGCGATACGCGAGGGTGACGACCGCCGAGGAGGCGTACGGGATCTCCGCGTGTGCCGCCGCGAGCTGCGGATCGAGGTCCACAAGGAGCTCTCCCGCAGCGTGCGCAGGCACGGCCAGGACGACGCCGTCTGCGTCCAGCCGCTCTCCGCCAAGCTCGATCTCATAGCCGTGCTCGCGTCGCCGCACGGCGAGCGCGGCGCGTCCGGTGACGAACTGCGTCTGCTGTAGGCGCTCGAGCAGGCCTGCAACAAGGGCTTGCATCCCCGGCCCGAGGGCGACGAAGGGCGGATACCGGCTGGCGCTCCCTGCCGACTGCGCCTCGAGGCCGCGGATCACGCTGCCGTGCTCGAGCTCGAGCGCGCGCAAGTTGGGAAACGTCGCCCGTAGCGACAGCTGCTCACCGTCGCCGCCGTAGATCCCGGTCATGAGCGGCTCGATCAGCGCGTCGTAGGCCTCGCGGCCCAGTCGGCGCGTTACGAATGACGCGATGGACTCGTCCTCACCGCCCGCCGCGGGGGGAAGATTGGCTTCGTCCGCGAGACGGTTGCGTCCCTCCGCCGAGAGCAGCCTGGTTTCGGTCAACGCATCGAGATCGGTCGGGATCATCCCGGTGAGACCTTCGGGCAACCGATGGAGCTCCGAGCCGCGTTTGACGTAGCTGCGCGCATTCTCCGGCTTGCGCCCGACCAGCTCGCTGCCGAGCCCGAGCTCCTCGCAGAGCCCAACGCCGCGTTCCTTCCGCGAAAGAAAGCTGTCCGCGGCACCTTCGATCACGAACCCGTCCACCCGCTCGGTCAAGAGCTTTCCGCCGAGTCGCTCCGTGCGCTCGACGAGGACGATCTCGCCTTCCGGGACGACCCGCTCGAACTCTCGCGCCGCCGCGAGGCCCGCGATTCCGCCCCCCACGACGACGACCTTCACCCGCTGCGACCTCGCACGAGCTCCGCGAGCGCCTCGATGAAGACGGGGTCGTCGTTCAGCGCCGGTGGTCGCTCGAGCCGCATCCCCAGCTCGTCCGCCACGGCCCGCGCCTTGACGTCCACGTCGAAGAGGAGCTCCACGTGGTCGGAGACGAAGCCGACCGGCACGACGACGACATCGGAGACGCCGCGCGCGTTCAGCTCGCGGAGATGCTCGCCGAGGTCTGGTCCCGCCCAGGGCTCGGGAGTCCGCCCCGCGGACTGATAGCTCCACGACCAACGTTCGTCGGCGAGCCCCGCACCCGCGGCGACGAGCTGCGCGGTCTCGAGGCACTGAGCTCCGTAGGGGTCGCCGTTCGCGAGAACGCGCTCGGGGAGGCTGTGCGCGGTGAAGATCACGTGGACGCCGGCGCGATCGGCGTCGGGCCAGCGGGAGAGCCCGTCGGCCACTCGCGCAGCGAACGCGTCGATCAACCCGGGCGCGTCGTGATAGCTGGGAACGTGCTCGAACGCGATCGTCCCGCGATGGAGGTCGAGGCCGTCTGCGACCCGCTGCTGGTACTTGGCCACCGACAGGGCGCTGAAGTGCGGCGCGAGGACGAGCCCGACCGCGCGCGTGATGCCGTCCTCCACCATCTCGCCGACGACGTCCTCGATCCACGGCGACCAGTGCCGCATCCCGAGATAACAGGCGTACCCGCCATCGAGCACCTCCCCGAGCGCGTCCACCTGCTTGCGCGTGACCTCGAGCAGCGGCGAGCGCCCGCCGATCGCGCGGTAGTTCTCGGTGATCTCGTCGACGACGTGTCGAGGCGTGGTGCGGCCTGCGCGAATGTCCGCGAGGTAGCCGGGAATGTCCTCGAGCGAGTCCGGGCCGCCGTAGGCCATGACCAGAACGCCGGTGGTCACGCCGATGTCCGCTCCCGCACGTGCTCGACCAGCAGTCGCACGTTGTCTACTGGAGTCTGGGGAACGAGCCCGTGGCCGAGGTTGAAGATGTGCCCAGGACGGCCATCTGCGCGCTCCAGGACGTCGTCGATGCGCCCCCTGAGCTCCCGCCAGGGAGCGAGAAGCGCCGCGGGATCCAAATTCCCCTGCACGGGCCGCTCGAAGCCGACTGCTGCCCATGCCTCGTCGAGCGGAAGGTGCCAGTCGACCCCGACGACGTCTCCCCCGCTGGCCGCAGCCTCGGCGAGGTACGCGCCGACTCCGAGCGAGAAGTTGATCACCGGGACGCCCCCTCGTGCGACCGCCGCGTAGAGCTCCCGGTTGTGCGGTGCGACGTAGCGGAGGTAGTCATCGCGCCCGAGTGCTCGCCCCGCCCACGAGTCGAACACCTGCAGCGCCTGCGCGCCCGCTCGGGCCTGCGCCAGAAGATAGTCGGCCTGCACGGTGACGAGCTTCGTGAGCAGCCGCCTCCACGCTGCGGGCTCGGAGAACATGAACGCCTTCGTCTTCGTGAAGTCCTTCGACGTACCGCCCTCGATCGCGTAGCTCGCGAGGGTGAACGGCGCCCCGGCGAACCCGATGACGGGCACATCGCGCGCCTCGAGCTCTCGGCGGACGAGCTCGATCGCGCCGAGCGTCCCCTTCATCGTCTCCTCCGCAGGCGGCGTCGCGAGCAGATCGACGTCACGGGTGCTCGCGATCGCGTTCGCGATCCGCGGCCCGTCGCCCTTCACGAAGTCCAGCTCGAGCCCCATCCCGACGAGCGGAGGGAGAATGTCCGAGAAGACGATCGCCGCATCCACGCCGAACGCGTCGACCGGCATCAGTGTGACCTCCGCCGCGAGCTCGGGAGTCCGGATCAGCTCGAGCATCGAGTGCCGCTCGCGCAGCGCGCGGTACTCCGGCATGTAGCGCCCGGCCTGCCGAAGCAGCCAGACCGGCGTGCGGTCGACGGGCAACCCGCGACACGCGCGGAGGAAGGGCGATGTCGGCTCGGTATCCGCGTCGCCCGGCCGAGCCGCGGTCACTCCGAGCTGCTCTGCCACGCCACCCTGCCGACGAAGAAAGGCCCCAGCCGCTCGAGATGGAGCGACGTCTGCCTGGTCTTCCGCATGCGCTGGACGATGATCGAGAGCGGATGCAGCTCTCGGCCGAGCAGTCCGACCACGAAGTCGTTGTCGAGCTTGTCGAGCCCGTGGCATGCGAGCCGGATGTCATAGCCGAGCCCCGCCCGGCCGAACGCCATACCCACGCCACCGTGCTCCATCAGGATCGCGTTCTGCTCCTTCCGCGAGAGCTGCTCGAAGGAGCCTGCGCGGCGAAGCGGGTACCAGATCGCCCACCGGAGGCTGGGGTCGAGCACCCGGCCGCGCGGCCGGTCGACGAGGGTGTCGTCGAGATCCTGCTCGTGCCCCAACGCGTAGGTCCTCCCGAGCATCGTCAGCTCGGGCTTGGGCTCGAGTTCCGAGAAGGGGGCAGCCTGCAGAAAAGCGCGTAGCCCCGACACGAACGAGTCCGGGCTCTCGCTCAGCGCCAGCAGGGCTACTCCGGTGGGATCGTTCACGTCCTCGTAGAGGGCTCCTTCCACGCCTGCCATCTCGAGCGCGGACACGAGCGCCGCCGTGTCGGATGCTCCTCCGAACGCCAGCAGCTGCATGAAGAGCCGCCGGTCGAGGCTCGTCGCCTCACCCTCCTCCGTCAGCCCGTGCTCCGCGACGTCGACCGGGTCGAGCGTGTCCTCCTCCGGCCGATCGTCGACTCGCACCCTCGCGCCAGAGCTCACTGGATCCAACGAGCGGCGTCCTTCGCGTGGTACGTGACGACGAGATCGGCTCCGGCGCGCCTGATCCCGGTGAGGATCTCGAGCACCACCGCGCGCTCGTCGAGCCAGCCGTTCGCCGCCGCCGCCTTCACCATCGCGTACTCCCCGCTCACGTTGTAGGCGGCGAGCGGAAGGTCGGGAAAGCGGTCGCGCACAGCGCGAACCACGTCGAGATAGCCGAGCGCGGGCTTCACGAGCAGGGCGTCCGTCCCCTGCTCGACGTCGAGCGCGGCCTCGCGCATCGCCTCGCGCGCGTTGGCCGGGTCCAGCTGATGGCTCTTCCGGTCACCGAAGGCCGGAGCGCCCTCGGCAGCGTCGCGAAACGGCCCGTAGAACGCCGATGCGTACTTGACCGCGTACGAGAGCACCGCCACCTGCTCGAGCCCCGTGCCGTCGAGGGCAGCCCGGATCGCTCCGACCATGCCGTCGATCATCCCGCTCGGGGCCACGATGTCGGCGCCTGCCTCAGCATGGGAAACGGCGATGCGGGCCAAGAGCTCGAGCGTCTCGTCGTTCAGCAGGTATCCGTTCTCGTCCAGCACGCCGCAGTGGCCGTGATCCGTGTACTCGCAAAGGCACACATCGGTGATGACGACGAGCTCCGGGCTCGCGGCCTTCAGGCTGCGAATCGCCTGCTGGACGACACCGTCCTCGGCAAAGCTCTCGAGACCGAATGCATCCTTCGTCGCTCGGGATCCCGAAGAGCAGCACGGCCTGGAGACCGAGCGCAGCGAGCTCGGCGGCCTCATGCGCCAACATGTCGCAGGAGAGCTGGTCGACCCCCGGCATGGACGACACGGGCCGACGAACGCCGTCCCCCGGAACGACGAAGAACGGCTGGATGAGGTCATCCGGCTCGAGCGTCGTCTCGCGGACGAGGTCGCGGAGCGCCTGCGTCCTGCGCAGCCGGCGCGGACGAGGAGCGCCGGGCGCCAGCCCGAGCGCGTCCAGCGGACGTGTTTCCGTCACGAGGTCTCCGCGAAATGCGACACGAGAGCACGAATGATGCCGTCCCCGGTCGATTCGTCGGCGACGACCCCCACGGGAAGCCCCACCTCGCGCGCCACCGCCGCGGTCTTGGGACCGATGCAGACGAGGACGGTCGAGGTGCCGATGCCATCGAAGGACCCGCCGATCTCCGCGAGGGCCCGAACGGCCGAGCCACTCGCGAGGACGATCGCGTCCGCGATCCGCAGGGGGAGGATCCCCCACATCGCGGGCTCGACCTGAACGGTGCGGTACGCAACGACGGCGTCGACGCTTGCTCCCCGCTCGCGGAGCTCGTCAGCGAGCCGAGTGTCCGCGATGTCTGCCTGCGGGAGCAGAACGCGCGTGCCTTCGAGCTCACCGAGGCCCCGGGTGATGTCCTCCGAGGCGCGGGCCGCCACGAACGACGGCTCGACCCCGAGGGCGCGCACCGCGTCCGCGGTGACGGGCCCGACCGCGGCGATGCGGGTCTCGGCGCCCATCGTGCGCAAACGGTCGCCGGCCGCCGCGACGCCGTTCACGCTCGTGAACACGACCCACTCATACGCTGCGAGGTTCTCGAGCGCGGCGTCGAGCGGACGCTGGTCCTCGGCCGGGCGAATCTCGATGAGCGGCACGATCGAAACCTCAGCGCCGAGACTTTCGAGGGAGTCGGCGAGCGGTTTCGATTCAGGGCGCGTCACCACGATGCGCCTGCCTAGCAGCGGTTGCTCAACCACGAATCTCCTCAAGGATACGGTCGGCTCCAGCGGCGCGCGCCTCACCGGCGAGCCTCGCTCCCAGCTCCGTGGGCTCTCCGATGCCGGAGACGCGAACGGCGTCTCGGCCGTCCGGAGAAGCGACTAACGCCTGCATACGCACACTGTCCGTACGCACGGTCTCGGCGAATGCCCCAACAGGGGCCGTGCAGCCCGCGGCGAGCGTCTGGAGAAACACACGCTCGGCCGTCGTCTCCGCGCGAGCACGCGGGTCGTCGATCGCCGCGAGGAGCTCGAGGATCGAGTCGTCGTCGTCGCGGCACTGGATCGCGAGCGCCCCTTGCCCCGGAGCGGGGAGCATCGTCTCGGGCTCCAGCCATTCGCTCACGGAACCTTCGAGCCCCAGGCGCCGGACACCGGCGGCAGCCAGGAGCACGCCGTCGTACTCGCCCTCGCGCACCTTGCGGATCCGCGTGTCCACGTTCCCGCGAATCGAGCGAGTCTCGAGATCGGGCCGGAGCCCGCTGAGCTGTGCCTGACGCCGCAGGCTGCTCGTGCCGACGACCGCTCCCGCGGGGAGGTCGCCGAGTGCGAGCCCGTCCCGCGAGACGAGGCACTCGCGGACGTCGTCGCGCGCGCTGACCGCGCCGATCTCGACGCCGACCGCGGCCTCGGTCGGGAGATCCTTGAGCGAGTGGACGGCGAGGTCGATCGTCCCGTCGTGCAGCGCCTGCTCGAGCTCGACGGTGAAGAGACCCTTGCCGCCGATCTCGGGCAGCGGCCGGCCACTGGCCTGCGTTCTGTCTCCAGTGGTCACGATCGGCCTGATCGCGCAGGTAAGCCCCGGCCACGCCTCCCGCAGGAGGTCGCTCACGAGCTCGGTCTGCGCTCTCGCGAGCGGGGAGCCACGCGTGCCGACGGTGACCGCCGGCTGCGGTGCGCTCACAGCTCGCGGGGAGCCGAAAGGCCGAACAACTCGCGGATCGCGGCACTCGCCTCGTCCGCCTCTCCCGCGCCTGCCCGCGCCCGCAGGCGCATCGTCGGCTCGTGCAGGAGCTTCTTCACGAGTGCGCGCGAGAGATGCTCGATGCGCTCTGCCGTCTCCGGGTCGACGTCACCCAGGTCGTGCAGCGCCTTCTCGACTTCTACGCGTCGGATCTCCTCGGCCTGGCGGCGGATCGACGCGACGAGCGGCTCCACCTCGCGCTCGGCGTAGCGACGCACGAAGCGCTCCACCTCTTCCTCGACGATCGCCTCGACGCTCGGAACTTCCCGCAGGCGCGACCCGATCGTGTCGTCGAGACCCGCGCGCAGGTCGTCGACGTCGAACAGCCGGACGCCGGGGATCGCCCCAACGCTCCGCTCGACATCTGCGGGAACCGCGAGATCGACGAGCACCAGGGGGCGGTCGGGACGACGGGAGCTCGCCGCCTGCACGATCTCGGCGCTCACGACCGGAGTCTCCGAGGACGTGGCGGTCACCACCACGTCGGCCCACGCGAGCGCATGCTCGAGCTCCGCGAGCTCGAACGCCTCGCCTCCGAACGCCGCAACCGCCTCCTCGGCCCGTTCACGCGTCCGATTCGCCACGGCCGCTTCGGAGACACCGCGGCCTCTGGCCGCTTTCAGCGTCTGCAGCGCGATGCGGCCGGCGCCGACGACCAGCAGGCGTCGCTCACGAAGATCGCCCAGCGCACCCTCGGCGAGCGCAAGCGCCATCGAGCTCGCCGTCGCCGGGTTCGCTCCGATCGCGGTCTCGGAGCGCGCGCGCCGCCCGGCCGCGACAGCCGTACGGAAGAGCAGCTCGAGCACCCGCCCGGCGGTCGCGGCGTCGCGAGCTTGCTCGAAGGCAGCGCCGACCTGCCCGAGGATCTCGGCCTCGCCGAGGACGAGCGAGTCGAGTCCCGTCGAAACGCGAGAGAGATGGCGGGCCACGTCTGCGCCGGCATGGACGTACAGGTGGTCCGTGAGCAGGCTCCGCTCGACGCCGTGTGTCCCTGCCAGCACGCCGATCAGCTCCTCGCGCGCCTCGTCGACCCCGCCGGAGAGATACGCATACAGCTCGACGCGGTAGCACGTGGTCAGAGCAGCATGCTCCTCGACACCGGGGCACCGCTCGGCTCCGAGCCCCAGCGCGCCGACGCGCTCGCGGAGCTCGACAGGCGCGGTCCGATGGCTGAGGCCGAGGCAGACGAGGCGGTCCACAGACGGGACTCTACTGCGGCCGGTCGCAGAGAATGCGCCGATGCATGCGTTGGGAATCGACGTGGGCGGGACCTTCACCGACGCCGTGGTGGTCTCGGACGGTGAGGTCCGGACCGTCAAAGTGCCGACGCGCGCGCGCCAGGAGGAGTCGGTGCTCGAGGCTGCGGCGGCGGTGGGCGCCGACGAGGTCGACCGCTTCACGCACGGCACCACGATCGCGACGAACGCGCTCCTCGAGCGCCGCGGCGCCCGGACTGCATTCGTCACGACGGAGGGCTTCGCGCACCTGCTTCACCTCCGGCGCCAGACGCGCGCGCACCTCTACCGGCCCTGCGCAGAACATCCCGAGCCACTCGTCCCGTTGGAGCGCTGTGTCGGCGTTCGAGGTCGCATCGGGCGGGACGGCGAGCTCGAGCCGCTCGACCTGGAGACGCTTCCGGAGCTCGACGCGGAGGCAATCGCCGTCTGCCTGCTCTTCGCGTTCCGGGACTCGAGGCACGAGATCGCGATCGCAGAGGAGCTTCGACGCCGCTATCCCGGCGCACACGTGGTCGCCTCCCACGAGGTCGCACCGGAGTTCCGCGAGTACGAGCGTGCCTCGACGACGGTGGTCGACGCGTACCTCGGGCCCGTGCTTGAGAGATACCTCGGCGCCCTCGCTGTGGCCTGCGCGAGCGCGAACCTGGTCGCCCCGTTGGTCATGCGCTCCTCCGGAGGCCTGGCCACGCTCGATGAAGCCGCCGAGCATGCGGCCTTCGCGCTGCTCTCGGGCCCGGCGGCAGGGGTCGTCGGGGCCGCGCGGATCGCCGAGCTCGCGGGGTTCGCAAACGCGCTCACGTTCGACATGGGCGGCACGTCGACGGACGTCTGCGCGATCACGGACGGCGAGGCACGCCGCGAGCACGAGCGGTCCGTCGCCGGCTTCCCGGTCCGACTCCCGACGCTCGCGGTGCACACGGTCGGTGCAGGCGGAGGCTCGATCGTCTGGCAGGACTCGGGAGGAGCTCTCCGAGTCGGCCCCGAGAGCGCGGGGTCCGACCCCGGACCTGCCTGTTACGGACGTGGCGGAGAGAGGCCGACGGTGACCGACGCGAACCTCCTGCTCGGCCGGCTGCCGCCTTGGCTCCCCGGAGGCATCGAGCTCGATGCGAGCGTCGCTCGCACCGCGCTCGGCAAGCTCGACCCGGAGGCCGTCATCGACGTCGTGAACGCGGAGATGGTGCGCGCGCTCCGCGTCGTCTCCGTCGAGCAAGGCCTCGACCCGCGGGACTTCGTCCTGATCGCGTTCGGCGGCGCAGGGCCACTCCACGCCTGCGCGCTCGCGGACGAGCTCGAGATGGAGACGGTTCTCGTCCCGGCAGCGGCGGGAGTCCTCTCGGCGCTCGGGCTCGTGGCTGCCGACGAGCGCCGGGACGAGGTGCGCTCGTACGTCGTGCCGCTAGCCGAAGCCGGAGAGCTGCCGTCCGGCGGCGAGGCGGATCTGCGCTACGCGGGTCAGTCGTTCGAGCTCACGGTTCCGCTGGGCGCCGGCCTCGCCGAGCGGTTCCACGAGGCGCACGAGGAGCGCTACGGCTATGCGGATCCCGAGCGCGCGCTCGAGCTCGTGGCCGTCCGAACCGCCGAGACCAGACCGGCGCCTCCGATGGAAGTCACCGGTCCCGGGCTTGCGGTCCGGGGGCCTCGCGTGCTCGAGCTCCCGGGCGCGACGGCCTGGGTTCCGGACGGTTGGGCCGGCGAGTCCGATCCGCACGGAACGCTCGTGCTCCGGAGGACGGCGTGATGGACATCGAGCTCCAGGTGATCGGCAGCGGCCTGCGCGCGATCGCTGAGGAGATGGGCGCGGTCCTCGTCCGCTCGGCGTTCTCGGCGAACATCAAGGAGCGTCGCGACTGCTCGACCGCGCTCTTCGACGAGGCGGGCAACATGGTCACGCAGGCGGAGCACATCCCCGTCCACCTCGGCGCCATGCCCGAGGCGGTCGCCGCCGTCCGCGCGCACGATCCCGAGCCGGGCGAGCCGTGGATCCTGAACGACCCGTACGCGGGCGGGACGCATCTCCCCGACCTCACGGTCGTCACTCGTACGTCGCTCGGGTACGCGGTGACACGCGCGCACCACGCCGACGTGGGGGGCACGGAGCCGGGGAGCCTTCCGGCCGGGTCGACGACGCTCGCGGAGGAAGGGGTCGTGATCCCGCCGACCCGCCTCGACCCTCCGGCGCTCGAGGATCTCGTCCGCCGGATGCGCAATCCGGACGAACGGCGGGGTGACCTTCGCGCGCAGCTCGCGGCGCACACGCTCGCGGACCGGCGAATCGACGAGCTTTGCTCCCGGCGAGGGCGCGGGCGCGTCGCAGCCGCGATGGACGAGCTCCTCGCCTACTCGGAGCGCGTCGTTCGCGCGGAGCTGCGCAAGCTGCCGGACGGACGCTACGAGGGAGCCGACGCGCTCGAGACGCCGAAAGGGCTCCTCGAGATCCGGGTTGCGGCGACGATCTCCGGAGACTCGATCGAGATCGACTTCGCAGGAACCGCGCCCCAGCATCCAGGGAACCTCAACTGCCCGCTCGCGGTCACGCGCTCCGCCTGCTTCTACGTCGTGCGCTGCCTTGCCGCGCCCGATCTTCCGGCCTCGGGCGGGGCGTTCGCCCCGGTCACCGTCCTCGCGCCCGAGGGCTGTCTCGTGCATGCCCGCTCGCCGGCAGCCGTGGCTGCGGGCAACACCGAGACGTCGAGCCGGATCGTCGACGTCGTCTTCGCCGCGCTCTCGCAGGCGGTGCCGGTTCCCGCACAGGGTCAAGGCACGATGAACAACGTCGTCCTGGGCAACGACCGCTTCACCTACTACGAGACGATCGCCGGCGGACAGGGTGCCTGCCCTGACGCTCCCGGCCCGTCGGCGGTGCACGTTGCGATGTCGAACACCCTCAACACCCCGGTCGAGGCGCTCGAGCTCTCGTACCCGCTCCGCGTCGAGCGCTACGAGCTGCGCCGCGGCTCGGGCGGCTCGGGCGACCACTGCGGAGGGGACGGAGTCGTGCGCGAGCTCCGCGTCCTCGAGCGCTGCCGCCTCTCCCTCTTGACCCAGCGCCGGAGCCTCGCGCCGCACGGCGCAGCCGGCGGGGGCGATGGCCTCCTGGGCCGCAACCTCCTGAACGGCGAGGAGCTGCCGGGCTTCGCAACGCTGGACGTCCATCCCGGAGACCTCCTGCGGATCGAGACGCCGGGCGGCGGAGGTTACGGCGTCGGCCGCAGCCGGTAGAGGACGAAGCGAACGTCCCGGTAGAGCTCCTGGAGGTCGAAATCGCGTCGCCCACGCGCCCGCGCCCTGTCGACGACCAGGTACTCGGCGCCGTATCTCGCCGGAATGGCCAGGTCGCCGGTCCGGAGGAACTCACGAGCGTCGCGCGCGCGCTCGCGCGGCCGGTTCACCATCGTGTCGGCGACATGGCCGGGCGGCGCGACCGCGACGTAGACGGGCGCAGCTGCGGCGATCCGATAGCTCGTCTCCTGATCCGAGTACACGACCGATCCTTCCGGCACGTTCTCCCGCACGTATTCGACGAGCCCCGGCGAGAGGAGCGAGAGGGGTGGCGTCGCGATCGGGCTCCACTTGGCCAGGCCGACCGCGACGACGGGGAGCAGGAAGAGCGCGGCGGCGAGCCCTGCCGTGTCCTCGACGGGAGGCCGGCTTCGACGCACGAAGCCGACGACGAGCGCAGCCGCGCAGCCGACCACCGCGAACCACACCACCCACGCGGGGCCGGGATCGTCGAAGGCGTAGTCGAAGTCACCGGGGTAGAAGTACTGCAGGACTGCGCCAGCGACGAGCGCAACCGGCGGCAGCCAGGGCCACAGCACGCGGGAAAGGACGGCGAGACCACCGGCGAAGGCGAACGCAAACGGGAGGAAGCCCGCCGCGCGCCGTGCCTGCGAGATCGAGACGAGATCGGAGAGGAGCGTGAAGAGCAGCGGGACGAGCATGAACGTGAATACCGCGAGCGACCCCCCGACGACGAACGCGGCCCAGCGGCGGCGCGCGGCGAACGCGGCCAGCGGAATGAGCAGGAGCGCCGCGACCGCGACCGGCCCGCTTCTCGTGAAGACCTCGGGAGCGAGGCTGTAGCTCGTCTCCGAGCGGATGTCGAGCTGCCCCGGGTACTGCTCGAACGCGCGCTCGACCTCGTCCCGGTCGGGAGAGACCGACTGGGTGTCGGCGACGATCGGGAGCAACCAGATCAGGAAGAACGCTGCGGGCACGGCAAGCGACGCCAGCACGACGCTCCCGGGCCGCAGATCCTGTCTCGTCCAGAGCGCTCGAACGAGCAGGAACCCGACGAACGGGATCCACAGGAAGATCGCATACGTCGGATGGACCACGGCGAGCACCAGGCCGGCAGCGGCAGTCGAGGCGAAGAGTCCGCGCGTCGGAGCGTGCAGCGCGCTCAACGCCAGTGCGAGTGCAGCCGGCACCAGGAGCTGTCGCGACGACGTGGCCGGCAGGGCAAGAAATGCATACGCGCCGCCGGACCCGGGCGCAAAGCAGATCATCGCCGCCTGCGCGCCGGCGACGGCGCCTGCCGCCCAGGCTGCGCGGAACAGCGCCCAGCCGGCCTCGTACGCGACGACCACCGCGACGATTGCGAGCACCGACGGGAGGTGGAGGACAACCTGCTCCGGGTCGGTTCCCGAGATCCGAGCGATCAGCGCGAGGAAGCCGTGCCAGAGCGGGAAGGCGTAGCCGGGATGCAGGCTCGCGTCCGCAAACTCGCCCACCGCCTTCAGCGAGAGCTCGTCGAGCTCGAGGAGCTTCCGGGTCCGCGCGAGATGGAACAGGCCGTCGCCCTGGACCGTTCCCGCGACTCGCCAGAGAAGGATTCCGAGTGCCGCGCCGGCGCCGGCGGCGGCCCAGCGCCACGGGATCGACTCGCGCGCGGGTCTCTCGCGCACGAAGATCGCGGCCACAGCAGCGGCGCCCGCGACGGCGAGCAAGGCGATCGTCAGCGTGATGGACGAGCCGAGCGCGAACGTCACCCCGAGTGCCGCGAAGATCAGCGTCAGCGACCAGGCCAGGGTGGCCGCGATGCTCGACACGCCGAGAGCGCGAGCCAGCGCCCACCCCGGCGCGAGGACGACGGCCGTCGCGAAGAGAAGCCGGAAGTAGAGCTCGATGTTCGTCATTCCAGAAGCTGTGGGACGCTCCCGGAGGCGAGCCAGGTCGCGAGGTCGCGATATCCACGCCCGCGCTCGCCACGGAAGATCGCGCCTCGCAGCCGCATCGCCACCAACAGCAGTCGACGCGCGCGCTCGGCCTCGCGCGGCCCTCGATGCTTCGCGAAGAAACGGAGGTGCCCGCGCAGGTTCTCCCGATAGAGGCGGCCAGCGTGCGACCCGCCGCGGACGTGCACGCACTCGGCCCCGGGGAAGAAGACGACCTTCCAGCCGGCCTCACGGAGACGGTACTGCCAGTCCGTCTCCTCGCTGAAGAGGAAGAAGCGCTCGTCGGCGAAGCCGACCTGGTCGATCGCTTCGCGCCGGACCAGCATGCAGGCGCCCATCATGCTCTCGACCTCGCACGTCTCGTCGTGGTCGAAACCACCCGCGTAGAAGGCGTTCAACGTCCGGCTTCGGGGAGCGAGCTTGCGCAGGAAGAAGTACTCGGTCGCGAGCCTCCAGAGCGTGGGAAACCCCCGAACCGAACGCTGCAGAGTCCCATCCGGGTTCGAAAGTCTCGGCCCGACGAAGGCCGCGTTCGGGCGCGCGTCCGCGAACTCGACGATCCGACGAAGCGCGTCGCCGACGAGCCAGGCGTCCGCGTTCAGCAGGAGCACGTAACGGCTCTCGGTGTCCCGAATCCCGGTGTTCCAGCCCGCGGCGAGCCCCAGGTTCTCGGACTCGATCACGCGGACGTCGGGGAAGCGTTCGCGCACGAAGGCCACGGTCCCGTCGCTCGAGCCGTTGTCGACGACGACCGTCGGTACGACGCCCACGCTCTCGAGGCAGCGCTCGATCCATGGCAGCGCGTCGTACGTGACGACGACAACCGAGACGTCAACCATGCTCGACCCGTGGGCGCGTCTCGCCGCGGAGCCCTTCCCAGAGCAGGATCGCGGCGCCGGGCAACGCCATGATCAGCAGTCACGAGGAAGAACAGGAACCCGGCTGCGAACGCCTGCTCCGCTCCGACGCCGAGGCTGCCGAGGAAGCTGACGAAGAACGCCTCCCGTACCGCGATCCCGTTCAGCGTGAACGGGACGAGCAACACGAGGAAGAGCAGGGGGCCCATGACGTAGTAGACGAGCACCTCGAGCTCGATTCCGACCGCCTTCGCTGCGGCCCAGATCGCAAGGACCCGGACGGCCTGTACGGCGAAGGTCGCGGCGAAGACGCCGAGCAAGAGGCGCGGTCGCCCGCGATAGTGATGGACGCTCTCGTAGAAGGCGCGGAGGACGCGGTCGAGACGAACGCGCTCGAGGAGCGGCTCCACGCGGCGCAGGAGCGGGCGCGCGGAGCGAGCGAAGAAGAGAAACGCGAGCACGATCGTGCCGAAGACGAAGATCCCCTCGAGCCAGAAGTAGGCGCTCACGTCGAAACGCCCGATCGAGAGCACGAACGCGACGGCGCCGAGGAGAACCGTCGCGGCCCCGCCGAGCCCGCGTTCGAGCACGACGGTTCCGGTGGCGACGGCGGTCCGCCCACCGTGTCGGCGGGCGGTCTCGACGATCCGCACAGCGTCTCCTCCGAGCGAGGTCGGCAGCACCTGGCCGGCGGTGTAGGCGACGAAGTAGGCGCGGGTACGCCAGCCGAGGCTCTCCTCGATTCCCTGTGCTCGGAGGAGCCATCCCCAGCGGGCGGCAAGGACCGGAACCGTGAGCACCATGATCGCCACCGAGGATGCGAACCACCAGGGATCCGTCTTCTCCAGGACGTCGAGTGTCGTCCCGAGGTCGATCTTCCAGATCAGGTACGCAACCGCGAGCGCGGTCAGGACGAGTGTCCCCGCGACCCGCAGGGTGCGGGTCACGGCCGAGCGCTTGTCGCGAGCGAGTCCAGGGTGAGGAGCTCATACGCGACGTTCGCAGCCGCGACGGCCGTCGCCTGGCCGGGCCCGTCGTATGGAGGGCTCACCTCGACGACGTCGTAGCCCGAGAAGCGCTGACCGCGAAGCGCGCGCAGGAAGCCGAGCGCCTCTCGAGTCGAGAGACCGCCCGCCTCGGGCGTTCCGGTACCCGGCGCGAACGCGGGGTCGAGCACATCGATGTCGAACGACAGGAAGAGCGGTCCTTCGCCGACCCGCTTCCGCACGCGCGCCGAGTATTCCTCGGGACCGAGTGCGACGAGCTCGTCGCACGCGATGACCTCGAAACCGAGGTCGGTCGGCATCGAGGCGTCCTCGGGGCCGTACAGCGAGCCCCGCATGCCGGCGAGGAGCGAGCGTCCCGGATCGATCAGGCCCTCTTCCACCGCTCGGCGGAAGGGCGACCCGTGGTAGTAGCGCTCTCCGACGTACACGTCCCAGACGTCCGCGTGCGCGTCGAGCAGGACGAGGCCCAGCGGACCGTGCACCGCCGCGTGTGCGCGGAGCTCGCCGAGGACGACGGAGTGGTCACCGCCGAGGCAGAGCGTCCTCGCGCCGGTCCGGACGATCGGCTCGAGGTGCTCCGCGATCTGCGCCGCCGTCCGTTCGCCGTTCCCCGGCGTCACCGTGACATCGCCGAGATCGGCCACGGACACTCGTCCGAAGACCTGCGCGTCCTGCGCAGGGTTGTACGGTCGAAGGGCGATCGAGGCGGATCGAATCGCCTCGGGTCCGAACCGCGCGCCGGCGCGATTCGTGGTCCCCGTGTCGAAGGGGATTCCGAGAACGGCGACGTCTACGTCCTCGGGGCTCTCGACGAGCGGGCAGCGCCCGAACGTCTTGACGCCCGCGTAGCGCGGAGTCGTCAGCGCGTCGGGAGGCGCGTAGCGGGGAGCGTCCTCTCTCGCCACGCGGCGACGGTACCAGCGTCCGTGGAGCTCGGCTGCGCCGGCCAGCCAACGTCCGCGAGGGACAGGGCCAAGTGTGTGACACCTGGCCATGTCCCTCGAGATGAATCGTTGCGAAGTCGGCGCTCCTTCGGGCTCGACCTCCAGAGCGTCAGGCGGCCTCCGCGCGCGGAACGAGGCGCTCCGCCTCGCGGCCGACCTCGGCCTCGGCCCGCCGCCGCTTGCGCGGGATCAGGAGCGCGAGCAGGGAGCCAACTCCGACGACGACGGCTCCCAGCCAGAGCGCCGGCACCAGGCCGTCGTTGAAGGTCGCCGGAGACTCGTAGCCGCCGTTGCGCGCGAAGACCGACGCAAGCACGGCGACGCCGAGCACGCCTCCCACCTCCCGAATCGCGTTGTTGGCTCCGGACGCCTTGCCCTCTTGCTCCGGGCGAACGGCCGAGAGGACGACATTCGCGACCGGCGCGAAGAACATTCCCATCCCGATTCCGGACAGGATGAACGGGCCGACGAGGGACGAGTAGCCGACGGTCGCAGTGGACACGACGGCGATCCAGCCGAGCCCGATCGCCTGCAGCGCCAGCCCCAGCGCCATCAGCGGCCGCCCGCCGATCCGGTCGGAGAGCGCCCCGGCGATCGGTGCGACGAACATCGGCATGATCGTCCAGGGGAGGACTCGAAGCCCGGACTCGAGCGGCGAGTACCCCTGTGCGGTCTGGAAGAACTGCGTGAGCAGGAAGATCGAGCCGAACATCCCGAAGTACATGAGGAGCGATGCAGCGTTCGCCGCCGCGAACCCCCGGTTGCGGAAGAACGACATCGGCAGCATCGGCCGCGGCGTGCGGAGCTCCCAGACGACGAACGCCGCGATCAGCACGGCTCCTCCGATGAGTGCGCCGAGGATCCCAGGGCTCGTCCAGCCGTCTCCGTTGCCGTGGATGAGCCCCCACACCACGCCGAGCATCCCTCCGCTCGCGAGCGCGAGGCCAGGGAGGTCGAGGGCGCGGTCCGGGCCCCTCGATTCGCTGAGCTGCGTGGCCAAGGGCAAGAGAACGAGCCCGACCGGCACGTTGAGCCAGAAGATCCACTGCCACGAGATGCCGTCGACGACTGCGCCGCCGACGAGCGGGCCCATCGCGACTGCGAGCCCGGCGATGCCTGACCACGCGCCGAGCGCAGCTCCTCGCCGCTCACGCGAGACGGCGGCGCTCAAAAGCGTCAGCGTCAGAGGCGTGACGATCGCGGCGCCGAAGCCCTGCAGCGAGCGGGCGGCGATCAGCCAGTCGGCCGAAGGTGCAAGCGCCGCGGCGGCGGAGGCGGCGGTGAAGATCCCGACGCCGACGATGAACATGCGCTTCCGCCCGAAGCGGTCCCCGAGCGCCGCACCCGTGAGCAGGAAGACCGCGAACGTCAGCGTGTAGGCGTTCACCGTCCACTCGAGCTCCTCGAGCGACGCGCCGAGATCGACGCGGATCACGGGGATTGCGGTCGAGACGACGAGGTTGTCGAGCACGACCATGAAGAGGGCGATCGAGGTGATCGCGAACGTCCAGATGGTGCGGGTGCCGGCTTTCATCGCTGGCCTCCTCCTCTCATGTGGTTCCGATACTGGTGTAGTGATTGATCACTCATAACTAACCCAAAAAAAGAGACGGCTACTCCGTTCCCTTGCAGCCGTCCGCCAGGCGCGCGACCCAGGACTCGCGCGGGTCGTCGCCGATCGAGTACTGCATCGCAGCGAGGACGTTCAACAGCATGCCGGTGGCGAAGAACGCGGAGATCGTCTGGCGGTCTGCGCCCGAGACCGTCTCGACGTAGTCGACGAGCCGCCCGTACCCGCGAGCCGTGCTCTCGCGAACCTCCACGTCTTCGACGGAGGCAGCGTACGACTGGAGCTGGCCCTGCAGCATCGTGCGGTCACTCTCGATCAGGCCTCTGTAGGCGTCTCCGATCGCTCGCAGCGCCTCGTCGCCCGACTTCCCGGACGCGGCCTCCCGAAAGACCTGCAGCGTCTCTGCGAAACACGCCTCGTTCAGCGCGAGGAAGAGCTCCTTCTTCGTGCCGAAGAGCCTGAACAGGTACGGCTGCGAGATGCCGGCGCGACGCGCGATCGCGTCGGTGGACGCTCCGTGTAGCCCGTGCCGGGCGAACTCGATCTTCGCTGCGTCGAGAACGGCCTCGCGCCGCTGCTCCGCCGTCTGTCTGAGCGTCTTCACCATCGTAGGAAGTGATTATTCACTCACAAGTGTCCTCTTGTCAAGTCGGCGTCGAGTCGAGCCCATCGCCGCACGCCTCATTACGCGTAGTCGCGCGAGGGCCGACACGACCCGTTCGACCTCGTCCTCGGTCGTCGTCGTCGCGAAGGGCAGCGCGAGCGCCCGCTCGAAGGCACGATCGGCTCCCGGAAACGGCCCTTGCGAGCGGAACGGGGCGAGCCGATGGAGCCCCCAGGTTCCGATCTGGGCCTCGATCCCCGCGGCCTTCAACCCTGCGAGCGCCTCATCGCGTCGGTCGAGCTGGACGACGTACGCCTGCCAGCCGTGCCGGTCTCCTTCGGCTGCGCCTCGGCGTGAGCACGAGCGACTCGAGCCGCTCCGTGTACCAGCCCGCCACGCGCTCCCGAGCCGAGAGCAGCTCCTCGAGCCGCGCGACCTGCGGGACCCCGATCGCGCACAGGAGATCGGGAAGCCGGTAGTTGAAGCCCGGTGACGGCATGTCTCCGAGCGAGGCCCAGCCGTGGTGCCGTAGCCGCCGCACGGCCGCGTCCACCCCCGCCTCGTCAGTCGTCACGGCGCCGCCCTCACCGGTGGTCACGATCTTGCGAGGATGGAAGGAGAGGCACGCCGCGACACCGAGCGCGCCGCACGCGGTTCCTCGGTACCGGGCCCCGAGCGCACCCGCCGCGTCTTCGACCAGCACGACCTCTTGTGGCACCGCCGTCTGCAGCGCCTCCCACTCGACCGGTCGTCCGAACAGGTGGACGGCCATGACCACGCGCGTGCGCGGGGTCACGGCGGCTGCGACAGCCGCGGGGTCGACGAGGAACGTCTCCGGATCGACGTCGACGAGCACCGCTCGCGCACCGCAGAGCTCGACGACGTTGGCGGTCGCAGGGAAGGTGTACGCAGGAACGATCACTTCGTCGCCCGGGCCGATCTCCAGGGCAAGGAGCGCGAGATGGAGCGCTGCGGTGCCGGACGAGACGACAGCCGCGTGAGCGGTGCCCACGGCTTCCGCGAGCGCGGCCTCCAGCTCGCCGACCTTCACCCCCATCGTCAGCTGACCGCCTTCGACGACCTCCCGGACGGCCGCCAGCTCGGCCTCGCCGACATCCGGCCGCGCCAGCCGGATCGGCTCGGTCACGGGGCGGAGACCCCGAGCTTCTCCCGGTACCAGGCGATCGTCCGCTCGAGCCCTTCGTCGAGATCGACCTGAGCCTCGAAGCCGAGCAGCGTTCGAGCTTTCTCGATGTTCGGGATGCGCAGCTCGACATCCATGTAGTGGAGCGGCTGGAAGGTGATCTCTCCCGGGCAGCCGGTGAGCCGCTTGATCCGCTGGGCGAGATCGTGGATCGTGACCGCAGAGCGCGCGTTCCCGATGTTGAAGCTCTCGCCAACGGCATTCGGAAGCTCGAGCGCCAGCAGCGCGCCCTCGACCATGTCGTCGACGTAGCACCACGCGCGAATCTGAGACCCGTCTCCGTGAATGGTGAGGTCGCGCCCGGCAAGAGCTGCCTCGATGAACGCGCGTATTGCCCCGCCGCCGATCTGCCCCGGCCCGTAGACGTTGAACGGGCGGACCGACGTCGTCGGAAGCTCGAACTCGGCGTGGTACGCGTGCGCCATGTGCTCGCCGGCGAGCTTCGAGACCGCGTAGGTCCAGCGCGCCTCGCCGACGGAGCCGATCGTCGTGACGTGCGCCTCCTGCACGTTGAACGCGTGCTGTCCGAACACCTCGCTCGTCGAGAAGTCCACCAAGCGCTCGATCGTGTCTCTCGCCGAGAGCGCGGCCTCGAGCACGTTGTACGTGCCGATCACATTCACCCGCATCGTGCGGACCGGGCTCTCGAGGACGGTGTCGACGCCCGCGATGCCTGCGCAGTGGACGACGTGGGTTGCGCCGGCGACGAGCTCGTGAAGTCTCTCCGCGTCGAGGACGTCGCCCTGCACGAACTGGAAGTTCGGGTGCTCGGCCAGGGTCGTGCCGCCGAGAGTGTCTCGGTGCAGGTTGTCGACGGCCACGATCTCGTTCGTATCGACGAGCCGACGCGCGAGAGTCGTGCCGATGAAGCCGGCTCCGCCCGTGATGACGATTCGCTTGCCGCTCAGAGGCACGCGGGCGAGTTTAGGCGAGGAGGGCAGGTACCTTGAGCGCATGCGCGGAATCGCATCAGCAGTGCTGGTTGCTGCTGTGCTCGTTCTCGCCGTAGCCTCGTCCGCGGCGCCGTCGGCGGCGACGTCCCTGAAGATCACCTACTGGTCGACCGGCGAGATGTCGCAAGCTGGGAAAACGTGGACGCTGCGCTGCGAGCCCGCACGCGGAACCCTCGCACAGCCCGCCGTCGCATGCCGCAAACTCGCCGCCGGGGGCAGGAAGCTGTTCGCGCCGGTTCCGCGCAGCGCGGTCTGCACCGAGATCTACGGAGGCCCGGACACCGCGCGGGTCGTAGGCGTCGTCGCGGGGCGACCTGTGTGGGCAACGTTCAACCTCTCAAACGGCTGCCACATCGAGCGCTGGAACCGGTTCTCCCCGTGGCTTCTGCCGACGTCCTAGCGACTCCCTACGCGACATCGGGTGAGCCAAGTTACAAGTTGTAACTTGGCGTAGTTAGCATCGGCGCCCGTGAAGTCGGTCCTCTTCGTCGGCGCCGGGCGCCACCAGCGCCGTGCGATCGAGCACGCACGGCGGAGGGGATTGCACGTCGTCGCGGTCGACCGGAACGTCGAGGCCGCGGGCCTCGCGGCGGCGGATATCTCCGCCGTCGTCGACTTCACCGACGTCGCGGCGGTGACCGAGGTTGGCCGTCGGAACGCTGTGGACGGCGTCCTGACGGTCTCGGCCGACCGCGCGGTGCCGGTCGTGGCTGCCGTGGCGGAGACGCTCGGGCTGCCAGGAATCGGAACCGACACCGCATACCGGATGACGCACAAGCTCGCGATGCGCGACGCACTCGCCGAGGCCGGTGTCCCGCAACCGCCCTTCGCGTCGATCCGCTCGGGCGACGACATCGCGGCCGCGCTGCAGACGTCTGGGACTCCGGCGGTCCTGAAACCCGTCGACTCCGGCGGCCAGCGAGCGGTCTTCCGGGTGGATAGCGCAGCGGACGTCCGGCGCGACCTCGAGGAAGCGCTGGCGGAGTCGCCGACACACGAGGCGATGGTGGAGGCGTTCGTCGAGGGAGTCGAGATGAACGGAATCGTGATCGCGCGCGGTGGCGAGCCCGCGCTGCTCACGCTCTCGGACCGGCTGCGCCCGCCGGGAATCGGCTTCGGCGTCGGCTGGATGCATGTCTACCCTCCCTCGATCCCGGCCGACCAGCTGGAGCGGGCAGAGCGGATCGCGGTCGAGTCGGTGCGCGCGCTCGGGCTCCAGGACGGGATCGCGTTCCCCCAGCTCATCGCGGCACCGGACGGCCGGGTCGTGGTCGTCGAGGTCGCGGCGCGCATACCGGGCGGTCAGATGGCAGATCTCGTGCGCCACGCGGTCGGCGTCGACCTCGTCGAGATCGCGCTCCGCCAGGCGCTCGGCAAGGACGTCGAGGACGAGCTCGCGCTCCCGCGCTTCTCGCAGCCGCTCGCGATCCGGTTCTTCACCGCCGCTCCCGGGCCTCTGCCCACCGGCCGAGTCGTTTCGATCGGCAGCCTCGACCCGGTACTCGCCGCCGAGGGCGTCGTCCAGGCGGACACCTACCTCGAGGTGGGCGAGACGATTCGGCCGGTGCGACGCGACGGTGACCGGCGAGGCTACGTCATCGCGGTCGGAGACACCTCCGACACAGCCGTCCGGCGCGCGGACGATGCCGCGGCGCTCCTGACCGTCGAGGTCGCCGCGTGAGCGATCCGAGAACGCGAGTCGTCGAGCGCGGGTACGACTCGATCAGCGACAGCTTCCTCGAGTGGCGTGACCGGATCGTCGACGATCCGAGGCGAGCGTGGGCGGAAGCGTTCACCTCGCGGCTGAACGACGGAGCGCGCATCCTCGAGCTCGGCTGCGGCGCTGGAGTCCCTGACACGAAGCTCCTCGCCGAACGGTTTCGCGTCACCGGGGTCGACATCTCCGGGGAGCAGATCGCTCGCGCTCGCATGAATGTCCCCACCGCGGACTTCATCCAGGCCGACTTCACCGCGCTCGAGCTGGAGCCTGGGCAGTTCGACGCCGTCGCAGCCTTCTACTCCTTCAACCACGTGCCTCGCGATCTCCTGGTCGGTCTCTTCGCGCGCATCCATACATGGCTCGTGCCGGGTGGGCTCCTGCTCGCGTCGTTCGGCACGAGCGACACGGAGGCATGGACCGGCGACTGGCTCGGAACGACGATGTTCTTCTCGAGCTTCCCGCCGGAGACGACGCGCCGACTGCTGTCGGAGGCCGGATTCGAGCTCGACCTCGACGAGCTCGTGCCGATGCTCGAGCCCGAGGGCGAGGTTGCCTTCCACTGGGTGCTGGCCCACCGATGAGCTGCTCGTTCGACCTCGCGCACTACCGAGAGATCCTGGAAGCAGCGCGCGCCGGCGGCTATCGCTTCGCGCGCTTCGGCGAGGGGCCGGAAGCCGGCGACCTCTTCCTACGTCACGACATCGACCTCTCGCTCGAGGCGGCGCTCGCGATGGCCGAGCTCGAGGCGGAGCTCGGGGTGCGGGCCACGTACCTGCTCATGACCGAGTCGGTCTTCTACAACCTCGCCTCGCCCGAAGGCGCCGTGGCGATCGCGCGGCTGCGCCAGCTCGACCATGCGGTCGGGCTGCACGCTGTGTATCCAAACGCCGTCCTCGACGAGCGGTTCGATCCCGTGGTCTCGTGGCACAACCCGACCCGCGAGCTCATGTCCGAGGAGATCCCCGATGCGATCAACGTGTACGGAGCGCGCTACTTCTCGCCGGGGACGTACCGATCGGACTCGAATCAACACTGGCGAGCCGGCTGCCCGCACGAAGAGCTTCGCGCGAGTGCGTTCCCGTGGCTCCAGATCCTCGTCCACCCCGCGATCTGGGTCTATCCCGGAGCGACGATGGGCCAGACGATGCGGGCGATGGTCGAAGCAGACAGCACGCGCCGCCTCGCCCAGCTGGCAGACGACGACATCGACCTCGCGTGACGTCTCCACTGCGAGTCGTCCACTGCCCCGTGAACACCGCCGGCGTTCCGTGGGCGAACGTCCAGACGCTCCGGCGTCGGGGGGTCGACGCGCAGCTCGTCGTCTTCAACCGTTACCCGCTCCACCCGGAGGCGGATCGGTCGCTCGAGCGGCGCGGCGGCTTGGTTCGCCGCCAGCTCACCCAGTGGCGAGCGCTGCTCGGGCTCCTCCCGAGAACCGACGTCTTTCACTTCTACTTCGGCCTCACGCTCGTCCCGCGCTCGGTGCAGTTTCCGATCCTCCGCGCATTGCGCAAGAAGTCGGTGCTGCACTACCTCGGTTCCGACATCCGTGGGAAGTCCCCGGCGGAGCTCGCCTTCGGGAAGAAGGCTGGAGCGCAGCTCGTCGGCTCGTACGACGCGATTCGCTGGGTTCCCGAGGCGGAGGTGATCCCACCCGGGATCGACGTCGCGTCGATCGAGCCCACGTACCCGTCCGCCGACTCCAAGCGGCCCGTCATCCTCCATGCGCCCTCGTCTCGCCGCCGAAAGGGAACCGAGCACGTCGTCGCCGCCTGCGAGGGCCTGGACGCCGACCTCGTCCTCGTCGAGGGCCTGCGCCACGACGAGGCGTTCGAGCGCTACCGCGAGGCCGACATCGTCGTCGACCAGCTGAACGCCGGCTGGTACGGGCTCTTCGCGATCGAGTGCATGGCGCTCGGAAAGCCCGTGGTCACGTTCCTGCACGACGAAGCCGTCCAGAGAAGCGAGAAAGCGTTCGGGCGACCCGTCCCGATCGTGAGCGCGACGAAAGACGACCTCCGCTCGCGGCTCGAGCCACTCGTCGCGGACGCAGTGGAGCGCCGCCGGATCGGCGAGGCATCCCGCACGTATGTCGAGCAGGTACACGACCTCGAACGCGTCGCCGACCGCCTGCTCGCGCTCTACGCTCGTCTCTGATGGCGCTCGGAGACGAGCTCAGGCGGCTCGGGAAACACTCGGCGATCTACGGCCTCGGCGGGCTCGTCTCGCGGATCCTCGCCGTCCTCCTTCTTCCCCTGTACACGCGTTACCTCTCGCCTTCGGACTACGGCAAGGTCGAGACCCTCATCGCGCTTACGACCGTCGCCGGGATCGTGCTCCGTATGGGGATCCACGCCGCGTTCTTCCGCTTCTACTTCGACTCCGCGGAGCCCGAGCACCGGCGCCTCGTGCTCCGTACGTCCTTCTGGTTCACGATGGCGATGGCGACCGCGGGCCTCCTCGCCGGGCTCCTGCTGTCGGGCGCCATCGCAGACCTCCTCTTCGGCTCGTCCGACGACTCCGAGCTCGTCATGGCGGCATTCGTCGGCCTCTGGGCGGGAATGAACTACGAGCAGCTGACGTCGCTCTTCCGCGTCGAGGAGAGATCCACGGCATTCGTCTCGGCCAGCCTGGCGAACATCCTCCTCACGATCGGCGTCACTCTGCTCCTCGTCGTCGCGCTCGACCAGGGCCCGATCGGCGTCATCGTCGGCAACTTCACAGGCACGCTGCTCGTGTACGTGGCGCTGGTCGGATACCGCCGCGAGCAACTCGGGCTCCAGTTCGACCGCAGCCTGCTGCGGGAGATGAACCGCTTCGGAGTGCCGCTGATCCCGACAGCACTCTTTCTCTGGATCACGAACTTCAGCGACCGGCTCTTCCTCGTTCGGCTCGCGGACACGACCGAGGTCGGCCTCTATTCGGTCGGCGTGCGCATCGCCTCGGCGATGGTGCTCCTGCTCACCGCGTTCCGGCTCGCCTGGCCCGCGTTCGCCTACTCGATCGAGGACGAAACCGAGGCGCGCCGGACCTACGCGTTCGTGCTGACATACCTCGTCCTCCTCACCACCTGGGTCGCCGCCGGCCTCGCGCTCCTCTCGCCGTGGATCGTCGACTGGATCGCCGCCCCGGCGTTTGCGGAGTCGTCCCGCGTCGTCGGGCCGCTCGCGTTCGCGGCCGTCGCTTTCGGCGGGTACATCGTCGTCGCGATCGGCGTCGGCCGCGCGCGGCGAACGCAGTTCAACTGGGTGGTGACGGGAGCCGCCGCCGCGGTGAACGTCGCGCTGAACCTGATCCTGATCCCGCCCTACGGGATGATGGGCGCGGCCGTCGCCACTGTGGCGGCCTACGCGACGATGTTCGCAGGCATGTCCTGGTGGGCGCAGCGCATCTACCCGGTGCCCTACCAGTGGCGACGAGTCCTCACCGCAGCGATCGTGGGAGTGGCGCTCGTCGTGGCGGGCAAGCTGATCGATGCCGGCTTCACCGTGGCGTTCCTGCTGGCGATCGCGTATCCGCTCGCGCTCGTGCCGTTCGCCTTCTACCTTCCCGCGGAACGCAGGGCCATCGGCGCGCGACTGCGTCTCGCGCGCTAGCCGCCACCCCGACGAGGAGGCCGGCTGAAGCCGCCGGCACGCGGCGAATCAGGAACGGGGAGTCGCCGAGGTCTAGGCGACGATCCGGTAGACCTGGAAGCACTCGGCGTACTCGCGGTTCACGTTGACGCCGTGGACGCGCGCGAGGTTCCAGACGTACTCGGGGTCGGCGTAGCGCCGATGCTGCTGAGACGCGTAGCGGGCGAGCGCGGCGACCTTACGCTCGATGTGTCTCTTCTCGAGGGCGACGTACGCGCCGTAGGAGAAGTCGAAGTTGTTCCAGGGAACCTCGTAGCCGAGGATGGTCGTCCGTTTGAAGGCGCGCAGGCCCTCCCGGGCGATCGTCTGGTGGTCCTGGTGGACGTCGTGATGCGAGGGCATGAAGACGACCTCCGGCTTCCACTCGTCCCAGAGCGCGACGAGGAGCTCGAGGATGTCCTGGCGGCGCTCCGGGAAGGTGCGGACGTCGAAGTCGTGAACGGTCAGTGACTCCTCGGAGATGCCGAGCTCGGCCGTCGCCTCGCGAACCTCGCGGGCAAGCGTGTCGGGCTCGAACCCGGGTGGGAGCGAGCGTGTCGCGATCGAGAACGCCACGTAGCGCACCTCGCAGCCCGCGTCCACGAGCCGGGCCATCGTCCCGCCGCAGCCGAGCTCGCCGTCGTCGGTGTGCGGCGCGAGGACGAGCGCGCGCTTGAACCCCTCGATCACCGCGCTATTCAATAGCAAGGGTTAAGTTGGCGCGGTGGATGCCGCCCAGATTGCCGCCCTCGTCGGCGCGCTCGGCACGGTGCTGGTGTTGCTCCCTCGCGACCGCTTCCTGCCCGTCGTCGGATTGGCGCTTCTGGGCGTCGGCACCGCCGGCCTCGCGCGCTTCCTGGTTGGGGACGACGACCTCGAGCTCTTGCTCACGGAGCGTGAGGGCATCGTGCTCGTCGGCGTCGGGACGGTCGCCGTCGTCCTCGGAGCAGTTCCCTTCCTGCGCTATCCCGCGATCGTTCCCGTCGCGCTCCTCGCCGTCGCGCCGTTTCGCCTCCCGGTCGAGCTGGGCGAGGAGGAGGCGTTCCTGCTCCTTCCCCTGTACCTCGTGCTGGCCGCGTCGGCGCTTGCGCTGGCGTACCGGATGCTTCGCGGTGATCGACCCACGCCTCCGCCGTTCCTGCTCGCGCTCCCGCTCGCCGCGCTCGTCGCGTTCTCCGCGACGTCATACCTGTGGACCTGGGACGAGCGCGCCGGGGCGATCGCGCTCGCGTTCTTCGTCTTCCCGTTCACGGCCGGCTTCGCAGTGGTCGCGCGTGCGCCGCTCGCGGCCTGGCTTCCGCGCGCGCTCGTGGTCACTCTGGTCTCGCTCGGGGCGCTCTTCGCCGCGATCGGGATCTGGCAGGCGCAAACGAGGACGCTCTTCTTCGCGCGCGACGTCGCGGTCGCGAACGCGTATACGACCTTCTTCCGCGTCACCTCCCTCTTCAAGGACCCGAGCCTGTACGGCCGCTACCTGATCGTGCCGATCGTGGTGCTGCTGGTCGTGATCCTGCTGCGCCGGGGGCGGACGGTCGAATGGGTCGCAGCCGCAGCCGCAGCGGCGTTCCTCTTCTGGGGGCTCTTCTACTCGTACTCCCAGTCGAGCTTCGTGGCGCTCTTCGTGGTCACGTTCGCGGTCGCCGTCGTCGGGATAGGACGACGCCTGCGGATCGTGCTCGTCGCCTGCGCGCTCGTCGCCACGCTGGCGGCTGCTGCGGTGGCTGCCGACGCCGTGAACGGGCGTTCCGCCAGGGACGTGACGAGCGGCCGCTCGCGGCTCGTCAACGTGACTCTCGATGCCTTCGAGGCCCGGCCGCTCGGCGGCGTCGGGGTGGGTGGCCAGCCTCGCGCGAGCGCGGAGGAGTCGGGCAAGGGCTCACCCAGCCGGAACGCGTCCCACACGACGCCCCTCACGGTCCTCGCAGAGCTCGGCGCACTCGGTTTCGCGCTCTACGTCTGGGTGCTCGTGGCGGCCGCCTGGGGGCTGTGGATCCTCACCAAGCACGATCGAGTCTTCGGAGTAGGGCTCGCCGCCGTCCTTCTCGTGCTCGTCGTCCACTCGCTTCTCTACGCGGGGTTCTTCGAAGATCCCCTGACGTGGGGCGTTCTCGCCCTCGTCGCAGCGGGACTCGCCGCTGGGCGGGAGGCTCCGCGGCTGCTGGCACACTGATCAGCGCCGGGAGCGACCCGGCCTTCTTCGCATGCCCAGAGCCCTCAAGTGGATCATCCTCGTGCTCTCCCTGGTCGTGATGACCCTGGGGGGCCTGCTGATTGCGATCGGGCTCACCCACACTCCACCGGGTGGGGCCCTCGACACGGACCTCGACGACATCACCGTCTCGACGTCCACGACTACAACCGCTCCCGAGCCTCCTCCGCCACCACCCGAGCCGACCGCCGACCAACGGTGCTGGCGAACCTTCGGGGCAGATCCGAGGAGATCGCTTGCCCGCCCGGACGCACCGCTCGGGCTCCCGAAGCGGAAGCCGCTCTGGTCCCGGGCGCTCCGCAGCTACATCGAGTTCCCGCCGACGTACTGCGAGGGGGATCTCTACGTCAACACCTTCGAGGGAGCGACCTACGCGATCGACGCGGACAGCGGCAAGGTGCAGTGGCGCCGACGGGTGGGCGGAACGCTCCCGTCGAGCCCGGCGATCGACGGGCCTCGCGTCATCGTGAGCTCCCAGGACGGGACCGTCACCGCGCTCGATCGCCGGAAGGGGAACGTGCTGTGGCAGGTGCGGACCGCCGGCAAGGTGGAGTCTTCCCCGGTCGCCGTCGACGGCCTCGTCTACTTCGGGTCGCACGACGGGCGCCTCTTCGCCGTTCGCGCCGAGACGGGGAGCGTTCGCTGGGCCTACCGGACCGGCGGTCGGATCAACGCGAGCCCATCGGTTTTCGGCGGTCGGGTCTGCGTCACCACCTACGCCGGCTCCTTCGTCTGCCTGGATTCCAAGACCGGCGAAGAGCTGTGGACGACGTACGTCAGGCGTGACACGTTCCGCTACGAGAGCTTCTACGCCAGCGCGTCGTCGGACGGGGAACGCGTCTACTCGGTGGCACGGTCCGGCAAGGTCGTCGCCCTCGATGCAGCGACCGGGAGTGTCGCGTGGACAGGACGCGTGGGCGGGCTCGGCTACACGACGCCGGCGGTCTCCGGAGAGCGAGTGTTCGTCGGCGGGTTCGACGGGCGTATCCGGGCGCTTCGGGCGACCACCGGTGACGAGCTCTGGAGCACGTGGGTCGGCGGCAGGATCCTCGGAGCTCCGGTCGTGATCGGCGAGAACGTGTTCTTCTCGACGCTCGAGAAGCGGACTTACGCCGTGCGCGCGTCCGACGGGAAGATCGTCTGGCGCCTACCACTCGGCAAGTACTCGCCCGGGATCGCGACCGAGAGGACCTACTTCTTCTCGCTGAACGGACGGCTCATGGCCTTCCACGGGCGAGACGTCGAGCGGGCGTCGTGACCGGCGGATGGCGCCGGCGCCAGAGCGGCGAGCGCTGGGTCGCCGAGACTGCCGCGTTCCAGGCGCTCGAGGTCACGCGGTAGCGGGCGCGGGCCAACGCGGCGCGCCGGTCTGACCGCGGTGGAGGTTGGGCGACCTCGTAGCCGAGATCGGCGAGCAGCTCGCCCGCAATCGACTCGAAGGCGCGGACGTCGTCGGCTTCCATTTGCGTCCGCCAGTCGCGGGCTCCCGGCGTCAGCGGCTGAAGAAGGCGCTGCTGGTGGGGCTTCTGTGACACGTCGACGGCACCTGCGTAGTCGAGCATCGCGGGCTCGTACGGAAGCCCCGCGAAGTCGCAGATGCCCTCCACGACGACTTCCGCGCCCGCGATCAGATCCTCGTAGCGCACCTCGAGATAGCGCGTCGGCCCCAGTCGCTTCCCCAGCTCCCGTGCCTCGGAGACCTCGCTGCGCCAGAGGCAGGCGAACTCCGCCGCGGTGTCCGGGTGAGCCCAGGTCCGGGTGAACGTCCCCGCGGGCATGCGCAGGAACGAGAGCGCCGCATCACGCCCGTCGCGGATCAGGTGGACGTACTGCGCGGCAGGGAAGAGACGCTCGAGCAGTGGCAGGTGGCGCATGTACATCGGCGTCTTGTCTCCCCAGCGCAGCTTCCGCTCTTTCGCCGCGTAGGCCTCGAAGATCGCGGCGATCGCCTCGCCCGCGTGCGGGTCCGGCGGCAAGTGCGGAGCGATGTCCTCGGCCGAGAGACCCCACGCGCGGAGCGTCGGCAGCCGCCGCAGGTCGTCGACGAACCGCGCACGATCCACGCTCCCGCGATGCCGCCGGGCGAGAAGCGGGATGAAGAACGACTCGTCCGGGATCGCGATTCCGGGCGAGCGGTCGAGAACCACCCGGAGCAACGTCGTGCCCGATCTCGAGACCCCGAGGACGAAGAGCGGTGGCGGCGTCATTCGGTCGGTTCGGTGACGACGACTTCCGCGCTGTCCGCGAATCGCCCGCCGAGCGACACGAAAACGGTGTACGTCCCCGGAGTCTCGGGCGCCCTCAGCACGAGAACTCTCCGACGACCGGTGCCGCGGTCGCCCGCGAAGAGCCACCGGTAGGAGACGGCGTCGGTCAGGACTCCGACCGAGAACCGCTGTCCGCTGCTCACCTCGATCCGCTCACGCGTGAGCTCGATGTAGCGGACGACCACAGGGATGACGCGTCTCGAGCTCGATCGATTCCCGGCGCGGTCGAAGGCGCGTAGCCGGATCTCGTACGTGCCCGGCGGCACCGGCTTCCCGTTCACGCGTCCGAACCAGACGAGCTGGCCCTCGGTCGACCGGAACTTCGAGAGCACGCGCCGCCTGCCGTCGACGAGCATCATCGCGCGCGCTGCCTCGTTGGTCTCGTAACGCGCGGTGAGGCGGTCGCGGCGCCCGTCCCCGTCCGGGGAGAACACCCGCGGGCGGGCGCGAAGGAACCGGATACGCGGCGCGGTCGTGTCGACGCGAATGGGGTTGGGAAGCACGATCGTGCGGCCGTGCTCCTCGAGCTCGACACGAGGTCGGTAGATCCCTTCCTCGACGATGCGTTCCAGGTCGTCGCGGCCGTCCCAAGTGTAGGAGAGGCGGCCACGTTGCTCCTCGCGCTCCTGCACGAGCCTGCGCACGCGCCTCCCGTCGCCGTCCAGCATGTCGACGGTCACCGTGCCCGCCCTCCGCAGGACGAACGAGATCACCGCGACGTCCCTCGCGCACTCGCAGACCGGCGAGAAGACGCGGTCGACCTTCGTCCCGGTGATCGGGCTCCGCTCGAGCTTGAGCCGTTCGGTCACGGCAAAGGCCGCGGCAGTCGCGCCGAGCAGGGCGAGGACGATCAGCGTCTGGGGCCACCTCGACACAGCCGGAACTTACTCAGTGACGGACAGCCACAGGCGCAGCGGCCGCGAAGCGGACGCCTTTAGGGTTGCCCCGCGCGCTTCGGAATCCGCGCTAGCGGATTTCGGGGCTGCGCACTAGTGGCTTCGAGACTTCGGACCAACACAAACGGCTCCGCGAGCTCGACCCCGCAAGTCGTGCCGTGGTATTCGGCAGCGGCGCGGATCGCACGCTCGCTGCGCGGGTGCGGATACTCGCGACGCTCGGTCTCGTAGTGGGCGAAGGCCGCGAGCTTCCGCTCGAGCGTCCCCGTGACGTCGACGAACCAGTTGGGCTGGAACCAGTTGACCGCCGCGGGTGTCCACTCCGTGCTCGACGTGGGCGCGTAGGTGAGAAGGCGTCGCACGGGATGACCGGGGGTCGGGCGCGTCGCGACCGCGACCGAGTCGAAGAGCACCTGGTGGTCCCGGTTGACGTCCGGGTGAACCGTGTAGACGACCTCCGGCGCATGGTCGCGGACGTGCTCCTCGACGATCTCGTTGACCGCGACGTGCTCGAGCGTGTCCAGCCGCATGTCCGGAAGGTCGAGGTGCACGTAGTCCCCCACCCCGAGCTCCTTGGCGGCCTTCACCGCTTCCTGCTCCTTCCGCGACCGGGTCTCCGCGTCGCCCGGGTACTGGGTGGAGCTCCCGTCCGTCACGACCAGCACCCGGACGTCGTCACCTCTCCCTGTGTGCACCGCGATCGTCCCGCCCATGCCCAGCACCTCGTCGTCGGGGTGGGCGGCGATGACGAGGACCCGCGTCATCCGAGCCTCGCTCCTACGGCCAGCTCGTCTGCTCGCGTCTCGACCTCTTCGAGCAGGAGTGCGCCCTCGCCGCAGGCGACCACCGGCCCCTCCGGCCTCGCTGCGACGATCGTGCCCGCAGGCGCAACCGCGTCCACGTCGTCCACGGGTCGCGCCCGCCAGACGACGACCTTCTCGCCCCCGAGGAACGTGAACGCTCCCGGATACGGGCGCGTCTGCGCTCGAACCCAGTCGTACAGGTACGGCGCACGCGTCTCCCAGTCGATGATTCCGTCGGGAGGTGTCCGTTTCGGCCACGAGCTCGCACGGGAGGGATCCTGCGGCAGGCGCGGCCCGCTCCGCGCGAGAAGCTGTGGCACGTACTCGCGGATCAGCTCCACGTGTGCAACCGAGATGCGCCGGAACAGCGTCTCGGCCGTGTCGTCGGCGTCGATCTCGACGACGACCTGGCCGACGATCGCGCCGGAGTCGGCGGTGGCGTCGACGATCTCGAAGAGCGTCACCCCGGTCCGCGCCAGCCCCGAGAGGATGGCCCACGGAATCGCCGCCCTGCCGCGGTGGCGGGGCAGCAGGGTCGGATGCATTCCGAACACGCCTTCGCCCGCGAGCGCGAGGAACGGCTCGCGGACGATCTGGGACCAGCCGACGACGAAGATCAGCTCCGGATCGAGCTCGTCGATCACCTCGAGCGTCTCGACCGTATTGACGTCAGCCGTCTCGACGAGCGTCGCGCCGAGGCGTCCGGCGACCTCGTCGAACGCACATTGCCCCGAGCGGTTCGGGTCGATCGGCCCCGGAAGGGTGACGACCCCGACGACTTCGACTCCCACCTCCGCGGCCGCCTCGAGACAGTCGCGGCCGATCGTGTCGAAACTCACCCAGACCGTTCGCATCGCCGGGCGATGCTACCGGCGGTCAGGTCACGCCGACGCGGCTGGCCGCTGGGCGTCGTTCCGGCCGCGCTGCACACGAATCCAGGTGTGCCTGCCGAGCCAACCGAGCAGGGCGACGGCGCTCGCCGAAACTGCGACCACCACGATGATGCCCGCACCCGGGACATCGAGCAGCTTGATCCCCGCGAGCCCGAGAATGCCCGCGAGCACGAGGCGGAGCGCAGGCTCGGGGATCCTGATGCTGAGCCGGCCGCCGATCAGGACGCCGGGTATCGACCCCAGCAGAAGCCAGCCGAGCAGCGCGAAGTCGACGTTCCCTGCGATCCAGTGGCCCATGCCGGCCACGTAGAGCAGCGCCGCGGCGTGAAAGATGTCCGTCCCGACGACCTTGTGCGCGCGGAGCGGGAAGAGGATGAGGAGCGTGAGCCCGAAGAAGACGCCCGATCCGACCGACGTGAGGCCGACGATGAACCCGCCGAGCGCGCCGATGAGCACCGCTGCCACACGGTCACGGTTCGTCAGCTCCCAACCGTCGTTCTCGAGCGTCTGCGAGTGGACGAGGCTCTTCGCAACGAGCCCGATCGCGCCGAAGAGAAGCGCCGCGCCGAGCACCTGGCCCATGACCGACTCGACGTCGTCGCCATAGCGGTTCGTGATCTGGACCGCCGACCAAACCCCTACGAGCGACAGGGGCGCGGAGCCGATGAGCATCCACCCAGCGAGCCGGGCACGGACGTTCCCCATGCGCCGGTGCTGCACAGCGCTCACCGTCTTGAATGCGGCGCCGTGCGCGATGTCGGTCCCGATCGCCGTCGTCGGCGGCACGCCGAAGAGAAAGACGAGGAGCGGCGTCATGAGCGAGCCCCCGCCCATCCCGGTCATCCCGACGAGAAGCCCCGTCAGGAGACCGAGGACGGTGTATTTCCAGTCCACCGCGGGTTACGTCTGGCGGTAGGCCTCGATGAGGACCTGCGCGACCTCCGGCCGCGTGAACTCGACCGGCGGCACGTCTCCCTCACTGAGCATCTCCCGGACTTTCGTCCCCGACAGGAAGACGCGGTCCTCGGCTCCGTGCGGGCACGACTTCGTGCTCGCCATCGAGCCGCAGACGTTGCACCAGAACGTGTGCTCGAAGAACATCGGCTCGATGTCGAGCTCGTGCGGGGAAAAGTCGTCGAAGATGAGCTGGGCGTCGTACGTGCCGTAGTAGTCGCCAACGCCGGCATGGTCGCGGCCGACGATGAAGTGCGAGCAACCGTAGTTCTTGCGGCAGATCGCATGCCAGACGGCTTCCCGCGGCCCCGCGTAGCGCATCGCCGCCGGGAATGCCGACAGCAGCACACGGTCTTCTGGGTAGTAGCCGTCGAGCAGCGCGTTGTAACACTCGACGCGCACCTCCACGGGAACGTCGTCCGACTTCGTATCGCCGACGAGCGGATGCACGAGGAGACCGTCCACGGTCTCGAGCGCGACCTTCGTCAGGTACTCGTGCGCGCGGTGAATCGGGTTCCGCGTCTGGAAGCCGACGACCCGCTTCCAGCCGCGCTCGGCGAAGATTCGTCGCGTCTCGGCGGGATCGCGGGCGAGCTCGGGGAACTCCGGGCGCGCGCGCTCGAAGACGGTCACGCGCCCCGCGAGATAGAGCGGCTTCTGTGCGTAGAGGCGCGCGACTCCGGGATGCGCGTCGTCGGTCGTCCGGAAACAGTTCTCGGCCTCCCGCTCCTTGTCGTAGCCGAAGACCTCCTCCACCTCGAGCACGGCCACCGGAGACCCGGCCTCGTCCGCCAGCACGACGCGCTCGCCGCTCGGTGCGGCGTCGACGGCGAGGCAGACCGGAAGCGCCCAGGGAAGGTCGTTGACGAGATGCATCTCCTCCACGACGCGGTCGTAGTCGGCCTGGCCCATGAACCCCTCGAGCGGCGAGAGGCTCCCTGAGGCAAGCATGTCGAGGTCCGAGAGCTCGCGAGACGTGAGCGACACGGCCTCGAGCAGCGTCGAGATCGTCCGGCCGGTCGCCGGTCCGGTCGACGAGCGAGCCGCCGTGCGGGCGGATCAGACGATCCGTCGCGGCGACAGCTCACGCGGTCACCTTGGCGGGCACGAGCCCGAGCTCCTCGAGCTTCGCGATGACGAAGGCGGCGGACTCCTCGGGCTCGATGCCTTCGGTGTCGACGACGATCTCGGGAGCCGACGGTGCCTCGTACGGGTCGTCGACGCCGGTGAAGCCCCTGATCTCTCCTGCATACGCCTTGGCGTAGAGCCCGTTCACGTCTCTGCGGGCGCACTCTTCGACCGACGTCTCGACGTGGATCTCCACGAACGGGCCGTGTTCCTCGACCAGGGCGCGGGCATTCGCGCGCGCCTGCTCGTATGGGGAGATCGCGGCGACGATGACGGCGCCGCCGTGCCGTGTGATGCGCGACGCGACCCACCCGAGGCGCTCGACGTGGGCGTCGCGATCCTCCTTCGAGAAGCCGAGGCCCTTCGAGAGGTGCGTGCGCACGGTGTCCCCGTCGAGGTACTCGACCACGAGCCCACGGCGGTCCATCTCGGGACCGACGTGATGCGCGATCGTGGTCTTGCCGGAGCCCGAAAGACCCGTGAACCAGAGGGTGAAGCCACCGCCGCGATCGGTCTCCGACTCGGGGTGCTCGTGCGCGTAGATGTGCTGACTCATGCCGTCCTTTCCAATCTCGCGTTTTCGTGAATTCCGCACTCCAGCTTGTCCGAGCCGGCCCAGCGGCCCGCACGCTCCTCCTCGTCGGGGCGCGTCGGCCGCGTGCAAGGGATGCAGCCGATCGAACGGTAGCCCGCGTCGTGGAGCGGGTTCGAAGGAATGTCGTTGACGTCGATGTACGACCAGATGCGCTGCTCGTCCCAGTCGGCGAGCGGGTGGATCTTGAACACCTGATAGCGCTCCGACCACTGCACCTTCGGCGTCTCGGCCCGGCTCGGGGACTGGTCGCGGCGGATCCCGGAGATCCATGCGTCGTAGGGCTCGAGCGCGTTCACGAGCGGCTCTACCTTGCGGATGTGGCAGCAACGGTCGGGATCGCGCTCCCACAGGTTCGGCCCCTCCGCGCGGTGCTGCTCTGCGATCGTGGGGATCTCGGGCTGGATCAGCTTCAGCTGGTAGCGATCGACGAGCTGGTCGCGCGTCTCGTAGGACTCGCGGAAGAACAGGTGCGTGTCGAGCTCGACTGTGTCCATCCGGAGGCCCATCTCCGCGACCATGTGGACGAGCACCGAGGACTGCTTCTGCCAGGAGCACGTGAGGCAGACGCGGGGCCAGAAGTGCCGGTGCGCCCACGCGATGACCCCCTCGGCCGTCATCGCCTCGAAGTCGAGGTCAGGAAGCCGGGGCGGCTGGCTTGGCAGTGGCTGTATTGCCAAGGAGCACCTCCTTCAGCGTGTCGGCGCGCAGCCCGAGGCGGAGCGTCTCGAGCGCGATGACCTCGTCCGGCGGGATGTTGCCGAGGTTGACCTCGGGACCGAAGTGGCGCACGAACCAGGCTTGCGAGCTCTTCGTCGGCGTCTCCCAGATCAGGTCGTGGAAGCTGATCGAGTGCTCGATCTCGTCGACGAGGCCGGTGCGGAGCTCACCCGTCGGACGGTAGATGCCGGCGGTTCCCGCCTCGCGGCCTTCGGCGATCACCTTCCACGCGCCTGCTTCGAGCTCCTCCCGCATCCACTGCACCCAGAGGTACGGCGCGATGTTGACCTCGGAGTCCTTCGAGCCGACCTCGGAGAGGACGACGAAGTCGCGGGCGAAGTCGGCGATGAGTTCGAGCTTCTGCTCCCGTGGGATGTCGAGTGTCCCGTCCGAGATCTCGACGTGGGAGAAGCGGTAGTGCTCGAGCCAGCGCTTGAAGTCGTCCATCTTGTCCTGGCCGTAAACCGCTTCGAAGAGCGTCCCGCCGCAGACGACCGGGGTCGAGAACGAGCGGTAGAGCGCGATCTTCTTCTCGAGGTTGTTCGTGACGTAGCTCGTTCCCCAGCCGAGCTTGACGATGTCGACGTACTCGCCCGCGGTGTCGAAGAGCCCCTCGATCTCCCGCAAATTGAGGCCCTTGTCCATGACGTGCGTCAGGCCACGCTCGCGGGGTTTCCCCTCGCGCGTGGGAATGTCGAGGAACGAGTTGCCGTCATAGTCGTGCATAGATGTCCTCCAGCTTCTTCAGGGCGCGCTCCTGCACGTCGCGGTAGAGCGAGCCGCCGTGTGCGTCGATGCCGACAGTGAGGGGTCCGAAGTCCTTCACCCGGAACTTCCAGAGGCACTCGGGCATGAGCTCCTCCCAGGCGACCTCCTCGATCTCTTCGATCTGGGTCGTCTCGAGCGCCGCGGCCCCGCCGACGATCGCGAAGTAGACCATCCCCAAGCGCTGCATCGGCTCGATGGCCTCGTCGGGGAACCCGCCCTTGCCACAGATCGCGCGCACGCCGTACTGCTCGCCGAGCGGCTCCGTGAAGCGCACCATGCGCGCGCTCGTCGTCGTCCCGATGCAGATCTTCTCGTACCGGCCGGGGCCGAGCTTGCGCACGCCAGGCGCGGTGTGCAGGAGAAACGCGCCCGAGAGATCCATTGGTGGCTCGATCCCCTGGTCGAAGATCCGGATCTGCGTCCGGTCGCGGATCCCGATGATGTGCCCCTGGACGATCACCTCGTCCCCCGCGCGGAGCTTCAGGATCTCGGCGGGATCGGTGACGGGGAACGTGACCTCGTGCGTCGCCATCACGCGTCTCTCTCGTACGTGATCGATCCGTCAGGGCCGATGTGTGCCGATGCGCGGCGCGCTGCCCAGCACTGGTAGTTGACGGCGACCGGGTTCAGCGTCATGTGCGTGTCGGCGTGCTCCACGTGCACTGAGAGCACGGTCACGTCGCCGCCGAGCCCCATCGGGCCGACGCCGGTCTCGTTCAGGAGCTGGTACAGGTCGTCCTCGAGCTCGGCGACGACGGGATCCTCGTTGCGCGTACCGACCGGCCGCGCGATCGCCTCCTTCGCGAGGTGCATCGCGTAGTCGGCGGAGCCTCCGACGCCGACGCCGACGATCCCCGGCGGACACGGCTTCCCACCCGCGCCGACGATCGACTCGAGGACGAACTTCTTGATCCCCGTGACGCCGTCAGCGGGGACGCACATCTTGAGGAAGCTCATGTTCTCGGAGCCGGAGCCCTTGGGGACGCACTTCACGTCCAGCCCGTCCCAGTCGGGGACGAAGTCCCAGTGGACGATGGGCACGCGGTAGCCGATGTTCTGGCCCGTGTTCTCGCGCGTCAGCGTGTGGACGGTGTTGGACCGCAGCGGATGCTCGATCGTTGCCCGCTCGGTGCCCTCCTTGAGGGACGCGTAAATCTTTGCCGGGTGCAGCGGAAAATGCTCGCCGACGCGGCAGTAGTAGACGGCGATGCCCGTGTCCTGGCAGACGAGGTTCTTCTCGTCCTCGGCGACGTTGATGTTGCGCAGGATCGTCTGGAGCACGCGCTGACCTGTCACGGACGTCTCCCTGCCGGCGGCGTCCGCGAGCGCGTCGCGGAGGTCCTGCGGGATGTCCTTCAGCGCCCAGACGTAGAGATGCGCGGCAGCGTCACCGACAGCTCCCGCGAGATCGGTCGTCGTCGCGACGCTCACGAGCGTGCCATCGCCGCCGCGGCCTTGCCCGCGCGCTGTCCGAACACCGTGCACTCCAACAGGCTGTTCCCCATCATGCGATTCCTTCCGTGCGTCCCGCCCGCGATCTCGCCGCACGCGAAGACGCCTTCGAGCGTCGTCTCGGCGTGCTCGTCGATCACGAGACCGCCGTTCTGGTAGTGGAGAACCGGGTAGGTCAGGATCTTCTCGGCGAGCGGATCGATGCCGGCGGCGCGATAGCGCCGGAGCATGTACGGGAGCGAGATCTCCGCGTCCTCCGCGGAGATCCGCGTCGTGTCGAGCCACACGGCGGGACGGCCGTCCGGCGTCGAGACGCCCTTCCCTTTCTCCACCTCGTCGAAAATGGCCTGCGAAACGGCATCGCGCGCGCCGAGCGAGTCGGTGAACTCCTCGCCGTCGGCGTTCAGGAGAACCGCGCCGTACGCGCGGGTCGTCTCGGGGATCGAGTAGCCCTGCATCGTGTCCGGCCAGGCGCCGCCGTTCGGGTGGTACTGCAATGCGTCGAGGTCACGCGCCTGCGCTCCTGCGTCGAGCGCGATTCGCGTCACTTCGCCGGTGGCGTTCGGATGATTCGTGGAGAGCTCCCCGCGCACTTCGGCTTCCTGGAAGCAACGGCCGCCGGCGGCGAGCACGACCGTGTTCGCCTCGAGTTCCACAGCGCCGTCCTTGCGCTTGAAACTGGCCGTCCAACCGTGGTCGCCGGAACGCAGCTCGGTGAGCTCGTGGTGGGGAAGCTCTACGCCTGAGCTGGCTTCGAAGGTATCGCGCAGCGCTTTCGTGATCGCGTGCCCCGTCCGGTCGCCGACCTGGAGAAGACGGTGTCGCGTGGCCCCTCCGCAGCGCGCCAGCCGGTACCCCCCGTTCGAGCGCGTGAACTCGACACCGGCCTCCTCGAGCCAGTGGATCGCGGAGGGCGCCTCCGAGGTCAGCACGCGAACGAGCTCGGGATCGGCAGTGTCGTGCGAGCTCCGCATGACGTCTTCGGCGTGGATCTCGGGCGAGTCGTCGTCGCCGAACGCCGCCTGGATCCCGCCCTGCGCCTTCGCCGAGTTGCACGCCTGCAACGTCGTCTTGGTCGCGAGCCCGACGCGGGCACCCGCGCGCTCGGCGGAAACGGCGGCCGCAAGACCCGACGCCCCACTGCCGATCACGAGCACGTCGAAGGAGGCGCCGGTTCGCACGACCGGAATGCTACCCGATCAGCTTATCCCTGTCATTATCAACCGTTATTCGGCGACAGCTGACTTCGGTGCGAGATAGACTCGCGCGATGGGCACCCTGGCCGAGATCGTCTCGCCGAACTTCATCACCGTGGCTCCGGAGGACACGCTCGGAGAGGTCGCGGAGCGGATGACGAGCCAGAACACGGGCGCGGTCGTCGTCAAGGACTTCGGCCGGCTGATCGGGATCCTGACCGAGCGCGACATGCTGCGAGCGATGGCCGCTCGCGTCCACACGAGCGATGCGCGCGTCCGTCAGTGGATGACGGCCGATCCGATGACCGCCGAGCCGGACATGACCTTCGAGGACGCAGCGCAGGTGATGCTCGACAACGGCTTCCGGCACCTGCCGGTGGTCGACGGGTCGAACGTGCTCGGCGTGGTCAGCCTGCGCCGGGTGCTGGGCGGCCGGCGCCAGCCGACCCCCGAAGCGGCCTAGCGGATTTCAGCTACACGCGGAGGCGATGCCCTCGACCACGACCGAGGCGGCTTGCTTCTGCGGTACGTGGACGCGGCGGAGCTGCTTGACGAGCTTCCCGTTCCGGCGGATCTCGCCGAGCGCTTCCTGCTGGGTCTCGTTCGGCTGCGTACGAGCGAACAAGCAGGAGAGCGGGCTCTTCTTGCCCCCGATCCAGCCGACGGCATAGAGGTACTTGAGAACGGGCTTCGAATACGGCGCGCGCTTGTAGGCCGTCCGCGCTCCGCCGGCGGGAACCTTCTGTGCCCCCGCGGCCGCATTCAGCGACGAGATCGCCGCTCCGCTCGACGTCGGCAGCACCGCCAGCTTCTGGCCGAACGCTCCGGTCAGCGACGCGGTGAGCACTGCCATCGCTGCGACCAGGCTTGCGTATTCGACGAGCACCTCTACATCGTCCGTCCGAAACCGCTGCGCGTCAACTCGTGACGCGCTCGAGCGCGAACTCCACGAACGCGTCCGCGACTCGCGTGCGAGCTCGCCCAGCCGAGGAGGCGAGCGAGATCTCCCGGGTCGCGTCGAGTCCCTCGACACGCGCCTCGGCGAGACGGCCATCCGCCAGCTCGGGCTCGACGGCGGTGCGCGAGATGAAGGTCACGCCGAATCCCGCCTCGACGGCGCGCCGCACCGACTCCTGGAGCCCGAGCTCGAGCCGCACATCTAGATCGCGGAGCCGCACGCCGCGCTTCCTGAGCGCGTCCTCGACGATCTGCCGAACGCCGGCGCCCTCCTGCATCAGGATCACGGTCTCCTCACGAAGCTCGTCGAGCGTCACGCTTCGTCCCGCGAAGCGGTGCCCAGGAGGGCACACGAGAATGACCTGGTCGGAGAAGAATGGCTCGAACCGCACACCCCGATGCCGCCGCGAGGCGCCGACGATGCCGAGCTCGAGCTCGCGGGCGGCGACACGCTCGACGATCGTGTGCGTGTCCGAGACGCTGAGGAAGACGCGCACGTCCGGATGTTCACGATGGAACTCGCCGAGGAGTACCGGAACGACGATCGCCGCCGGCCCGGTGGACGCCCCCAAGAGGAGATCGCCGGCGAGCTCTCCTTCCGACGTGGCCGCAACGTCCGAGACGAGCTGCTCCTCGAGCGCCAGCATCCGCTGAGCGCCTCGATAGAGCCGTCGCCCGGCCTCGGTCGGCTCCACCCGTCTGCCCGAGCGGTCGAGCAGCTGCGTTCCGAGCCGCTTCTCGAGAGCTCGTATCTGCAGCGACACCGCAGGCTGGGTCACGCCGAGGCGCTCCGCTGCCTGCGAGAAGCTCCGCCGCTCGACTACCGCACAGAATGCCGCGAGCTGACGCGTGTCCATAAGGAAAGCTTATCCGAGTGACTCAGAACAAGCCGCGTTCAGCGAGCCAGTGCTCGAGCAGCGGATCGGTCAGCTCCGGTCCGGACGCCGTTCGGCGCGCCTCCGCCTTCCCGACCAGTCCGGCCAGGGCACGGTCGACGCTGCCCTTCTTGAGCCCGAGCACCCGCAGCGTGTCCTCGGCGTAGAGGCTCTGCGCCCGCGTCGCGAGTGCCAGCGACACGCGCTGCTCGTTCACCGCGAGCGATTCCCAGCGAGCTCGCAGCGCGATCTCCGCATGTTCGAGCGCGCGCGCCCGCGCATCGACGAACGCAGCTTCGTCGGCGATCGAACCGCGTGGGACGAGCTCCCACAGGTGGTGCGCGACGAGCATCGTCCGCTGCGGATGCCCGCGCGTGAACGCCAGCAGCGGGTCGAGCGCGTTGCCGATCTCGCGCTCGGTCCGGCGAAAGCGCTCCTCGAGGTACATCGCGGTCGGCTCGGGCCGCAGAGGGGTGAGCTCGACCGACACCGCGTGCTCGAGCAGCGGGCGTGACGGATCCTCGAACAGCCGCTCCATCAGCGTCGGCGCCGAGCCCGAGAACGCGTACGACGCGACCGACGTCTGGTGCTGGAGGACGCTCCGCAGGATCCCGTCCGCGCCGTCGACGCGGAGGAGATCCTGGAACTCGTCGAACGCGACGAGGCTGCGAGACCCGGTTCGCTCGTGGAGCTTCGCCGGCAAGTCGAGCAGGCGCAGAAGCACGCTCTCGACGTCCACCTTCGGGTTCGACTGAAGTGTCGCCGTGAACCCGCCGGCGCCGAGCGACAGCCCGACCTGCCAGGCGCGAAACAGCGAGTCGACGGTGCGCCGGAGCGCGCCCTTCAGCTCGCGGTCGTACGCGCGCTCGATCCGCACGACGACGCTCGACAGGGACAGCACGCCTTCGAGGTCGACGAGTGCCGTCGCCCAGCCGTCGCCCGATGCGTGCGCGAGAACCCTGCCGGAGCAGGCTGGTCTTGCCGTACCGCCGCGGAGCGACGAGCCGAGAGGAGTGCCCTCCGGCCGCGAGCGAGAGGAGGCGCGCCGCGGCCTCCTCGCGGTCGATCATCTCCTCGGCCAGGAGCTCGCCCGCGATGCGAAACGGATTGGCTTCGATCGGCGGCATGCCTTGAGTCTGCACGAACGCGAACCTTTCGTCTACTTCAAGTAGTCACAATTGTCTGCTGGATGCAGACAGGATACGGTCTCGCGGTGCGCGTCTGGATCGACGTCTCGAACTCGCCCCAGGTGCCGTTCTTCCGTCCGCTCATCGCCTTGCTCGAGTCGCGCGGGCACACCGTGGAAGTAACGACGCGCGCATACGCACAGACCGTCGAGCTCTTGCGACTCCATGGCATCCGGCACGAGGTGATCGGACCGCCCCACGGCGGCGCGGGGGCGTGGGGAAAGGCACGTGCGATGGCCGCGCGGCTTCCGGCACTCCGGGGCTGGGCCAAGCCACGAGGCTTCGACCTCGCGCTCTCGCACGCGTCGCACGAGCTCCCGCTGGCTGCCCGCACGCTCGGGATTCCGTCGGCGTACGCGTTCGACTACGAGTTCGCCCGCGTTCAGCACGGGCTCGGGTGCCGCGCTGCCACGCGCGTGGTGGTGCCGGAGGCCATCCCGCAGTCGCAGCTCGACCGGCTCGGGGCATCCCCGAGAAAGGTGCGCCGCTACGCAGGGCTGAAGGAGGAGTACTACCTCGCGGGGTTCGAGCCGAGCGCGTCGATGCTCGACGAGATCGGCGTCGAGCCGGATCGGGTCCTCGTGGCGCTGCGTCCACCGCCCGACGTATCCCTCTACCACCGGCACGACAATCCGCTGTTTGCCGATGTCCTACGACGGCTGGGGTCGGATCCCGCCGTGCAGGCGGTCGTCCTCCCACGAACGTCCGAGCAGCGAACGGCGATCGTCGCACTTGGCCTGCCGTCGCTCGTGCTCCCCGAGTCGGCGATCGACGCGCGGAGCCTCGTTGCGCTCGCTGATCTCGTCGTCTCGGCGGGCGGGACGATGAATCGGGAAGCGGTCGCCCTCGGCGTTCCCGCGTACACGACGTTTGCGGGACGGCTCGGCGCGGTAGACGAGTTGCTCGTACATGACAACAGGTTGCGAGTCCTCACATCCGCAGCTGACGTTCCGCTCCGGAAACGGGGCGCGTCGAAGCAGCGGCAGGAGCGCGATCCGGCGCTGCTACTCGACCTCATGCTCACCGCCTTGTGACACTGTGTCACTTGGTGACGCGCGCTCGATCTGCTTAGGTCCAGCCGCAACCACTCTTTGGGAGGGGAGATGAAACGATCTGGATTCATCCTGACCACGGGCGCGCTCGTGGTCACGTTTGCGGTGATCGTCGCCGCCGGACAGGCGCAAGCGCCTGCACCCGTGCCGCCCATGATCAATGTCCTCGATCCGGCGCAGGAAACACGGGCCATCATCTCGACCGGCGAGACGGTTCGGGAATTCGAGTTCGGCTCCATCCCGGACGGAATTGCGATCCGCCCCCGGGGCGAGGGACGGGTGGACGTCATGGTCAACCACGAGACATCGACCGTGCCGTTCCCCTTCAACCCGCCGTTCGGCGGCACGCCGCCGACCGAGGCGAACCAGAACGACTTCGAGAACGCGCAGGTCAGCCAGCTTTCCCTCAACCAGAACACCGGCAAACTCCTGTCCGCGAAGTATCTGATTACGAGCGACGAGAACTACCATCGCTTCTGCTCCAGCTATCTCGCGACGGAAGCCGAAGGGTTCGATCGTCCGATCTACTTCGCGAACGAGGAGGCCCAGGACTGGGTGTTCCGCTCAGGGACCTCTTGGCCGGGTCCCACGTTCATTCCGCCGGGTACCCCCGGCGCGGAGCAGACCGGAGCCGTCGTCGCACTTGACGCGCAAAACGGGAAGCGCAAGACGATCTACGGCATGGGCCGCCACAACCACGAGAACGACGTCGCAATCCCGGGCTACGACGACCTCGTTGTTCTCTCCGGGGACGACACGTTCTTCACGACGCCTTTGGCGGCGCCGTACAAGACGGCATGGTCACAGCTCTACAGCTACATCGCGCCCGACACGGACGCGTTGTGGAACGACGAGGGCGACCTTTGGGCCTTCGTCTCGACAACGGCCGGTTACGACGACTATTACGACTTCGACCCCACCGCAGCTCCCGTCTCGATCACCGGCAAATTCGTCGAAGGTGCCGAAGAACGTCGCGACGGGCAAGGACGCCACCGGCGAGGAGCTTCTGTCGACGGACTTCCCGGGCATGCTGCCGCCGCCAGCCGTGACGGGGCCACCTCCCGACGGTCCGCAGTGGGTCCTCGACCAGTGGGGGAATGCGGAGAACAACCAGTACGGCGAGAACGTTTTCAGGTTCGTCCGCCTCGAAGACATCGCCTATGACCGGAACGACCGCAATATCGTGTACCTGGCCGACTCGGGACGGGCTGCGCTCGCTCCCGCAGGCAACGTTCAGCCGCAAAAGGGCCTCTCGACGAACGGTCGTATTTGGAAGATGGTCCTCAACGAGGACGATCCGACCGTCGTCGAGTCCCTGTCCATCCTCGTCGAGGGTGACGACCACCTGACGGCTCGGGAGGATCTCGCCGGAGCATTCAACGAGATCCACCAGCCGGACAACATCGAGACGACGCCAAACGGGAGTCTGTTCATCACGGAGGATCCGAGCTCTAACAATCAATACGCGCTCCCGAGAGGGCCGAACGAGACGCCGGCGCGGCTTTGGCGCGTCGACCTGGACGCGCCGAATCCGGATGCTCCGTCGGCACGGGTCACCGCCGCGGAGGTGGATCAGACCCTCGACGAGCGAGTCGGGTACGACGTCGACGCGGCGGCGGCCGCGAACCTCGGCAGCTGGGAGTCGAGCGGCATCGTCGACGTGTCGTCGGTATTCGGGCCCGGTGCGTATCTCCTGACCATCCAGGCGCACTCGCTCTGGATCGCCAAGGCGGACGGCCCCGACGCCCTGCTCCCGGCTGGCAAGGACTACACGTTCAAACGCGAGGGAGGCCAGCTAGCGCTGATTTTCCTCGATCCGGACTGGTAGCTCCGGGCTAGGACACCTCGGATGCGGGCGCCGTCTCCACGGCGCCCGCTCCGTCTCCGGAGACGAATGCGCGGCGAGGCGCGCCGACGAGCATGTTCAGCCGGCCGACGAGCTCGAGCGTCTCCCCGTCCTGCACGAGGTGGGCGAGGGCGTCCAACTCCTCCTCGAGCCAGGAGGCGTCGATCGGCGGCCGGGTGACGAGCAGGATCGCCTCGTGGCTCGACGGGGTCACGGTCTCGTCCTTCGACCAGAGCTCCTCGTGGAGCTTCTCCCCAGGCCGCGCCCCCACGAACTCGACCTCGATGTCGGTCACCGGCTCCTTGCCCGAGAGGCGGATCATCGTGTCCGCGAGATCGACGATCTTCACCGGCTCGCCCATGTCGAGCACGTAGACCTGGCCGCGGCCGCCGATCGCGCCCGCCTGAATGACGAGCTGGACGGCCTCCGGGATCGTCATGAAGTAGCGGGTCATCTCCGGATGCGTGACGGTGACGGGACCTCCGCGCGCGATCTGCTTGCGGAAGATCGGGATCAGGCTGCCCGACGATCCGAGCACGTTCCCGAAGCGCACTCCGCAGAAGCGCGTGGACGTGTCCGCCTGGTGCCCCCAGGCTTCGACGATCCACTCGCAGAGCGCCTTCGTCTGGCCCATCACGCCTCGCGGGTTCACGGCCTTGTCAGTCGAGACGAGGACGAACCGCTTCGCCCCGAACTCGACCGCGATGTCCGCCACTGTGCGGGTCATGAGCGTGTTGTTGCGGACGGCCTCGACCGGGTTCGCCTCGACGAGCGCCACGTGCTTGTACGCAGCCGCGTGAAAGACGACGGCGGGCCCGTACTTCTCGAAGACCTGACGCATCTTGGTCGCGTTGCCCGCGTCGGCGAGCACCGCCGCAGTCGCGTGGAACCCACGCTCGTCAACGAGCTCACGCTCGATTTCGAAGAGGCCGGGCTCGGCGTTGTCGACGAGGACGAGGCGCGTCGGGCCGATCCGGGCGATCTGGCGGCAGAGCTCGGAGCCGATCGAGCCTCCTGCGCCCGTGACGAGAACCACCTCGCCCGTGAGATAACCCGCGATGGAGTTGATGTCCACGTTGACAGGCTCGCGGCCGAGCAAGTCCTCGACCTGCACCGGGCGGATCTGCCCGGCCAGGTTGAAGTCGCCGGTGATCAGCTCGGGGAGGCCCGGGAGCGTGTTCACCGGTACGTTCTCCGCGCGAGCGATCTCGACGATGCGCTCGCGGATCTCTCCCGATGCCGACGGGATGGCGATGACAAGCTCGTCCGGGCGGCGGTCGCGGAGCAGCTGCGCGAGCTCGCTCGTCGTTCCCAGGACGCGGATGCCGTGAAGGCGGAGGTTCTTCTTGCGCGGGTCGTCGTCCACGAGACCGATCGGCGTGTAGCCGAGCGCCGGGTTCTTCAGCATCTCGCGCAGGATCAGCTGCGAGGCGTCGCCGGCGCCGACGATCATGACCTCTTTCCCTCGAGCGACCAGAGTGCCGGCCGACGGACGCTCGATCAGCGTGCGAGCGAGCAGGCGAGCGCCTGCGACGAGGGCGAGCAGGATGAGGAGGTCGACGATCCAGATGCCGCGCGGGACGCTGGCGGGGTGGAAGTCGAGCAGTGTGAAGACGAGGAACGCGGCGATGGACGCCGCCGCGACGCCTCGTACCACCCCCCACATGTCCTGCGTCGAGACGTAGCGCCACCAGCGGTTGTAGAAGCCGAACGCGAAGAACACCGGCAGCTTGATCGCGAGAATGAGAGCGAAGACGTCCCAGTCGAGGTAGCGGTCGTAGTAGACGGGGCCTGTGTCGCCGTCGAAGCGGACGTACCAGGCGAGCGTCCAGGCCGCGACGACCAGCAAGGCGTCGACGCCGACCTGCCAGAGCCTGTGCCGGTTGACGGGGGAACGCATCGCTACAGGATGACCTACGCGGGCACGCCGAGCGCCGCGCGCACGGTGTCGACGACCCGCTCCTGCTGCTCCGCGGTGATCCCCGCCCACAACGGCACGGAGAAGTTCTCCCTGGCCGCGCGCTCGGTCTCGGGAAGGTCGCCCTCGGAGTACCCGAGATAGCGGAGCGCAGGCTGGAGATGGAGCGGAGGCTCGTAGTAGTCGGCGCTCCCGATCCCGGCCTCCGTGAGTGCTGCGCGGACCTCGTTCCGCTGCCGCGAGCGAGAGACGAACAGGTGGTAGACGTGCCCGGGCTCGTCCTCGGGAACCTCACAGAGCTCGCCGAGGCCGAGGGTGCGGTAGCGCTCGGCCGCCTCGCGGCGAAGTGCTGTCCAGCCGTCGAGCTCGCGGAGGAAGATCCGCAGCGCAGCCGCCTGGATCTCGTCCAGCCTCGAGTTCGTCCCGATGTACTCGAAGACGCGCTTCGCCTTGGACCCGTGGAAGCGGAGCATGCGGATCCGCTCGGCGAGCTCGCCGTCGTTCACCGCGACGAGGCCGCCGTCCCCGAGGCCGAAGAGGTTCTTGGTGGGGTAGAAGCTGAACGTCGACGCCACACCCACTCCCGCGATCTCGGGCGAGCCGAACGCCTGAGCCGCATCCTCGATCAGCGGTGGGCCGAGCGAGGCGAGCTCGGCGAGCGGCGCGGGCCTCCCGAAGAGGTGCACCGGCATGATCGCTTTCGTGTTCGTAGTGATGCGCTCGGCGACACGCTCGGGGTCGAGATTCAAGGTCTGCGGATCGATGTCCGCGAAGACCGGCGTCGCGCCGGCGCGCGCGATCGCCTCGGCGGTCGCGTAGAACGTGAAGGCCGGGCAGATGACCTCGTCTCCCGCGCCGATCTCGAGCGCGTTCAGGACGAGGACGAGCGCGTCCGTGCCGTTCCCGACGCCGATCGTCTCGCGGACGCCGAGATAGCGCGCGGCCTCCTCCTCGAAGGCGGCGACGTTCGGGCCGAACACGAACTGACCGCCCTCGAGCACGCCGTCGATCGCTTCCTTGAGCAGCGGGATCAGGGGCGCGTATTGCGCCTTTGACGTCGATGAGAGGGATCTGCTCGGTCACGCGGGCGAGTGTAGCTCCGAGGTATTCGTCAGCTGCGAGTGGGATCCTCGGCCAGGCGTCTGCGCCTGCGCACGTACCGGAGCACGAGCCATGCGACGACGGCCGCGATTCCCGCTGCGACGAAGTACTCGAGATACCGGAACGCGTGGTGGAAGTCCTCCCAGCTCTCCCCGGCTGCCCAGCCCGCCCCGGCGAACGCGAAGCACCAGATCGCGGATCCCGCGAGCGTCAGCAGGATGTAGCGCACGAACGGCGTCTCCATCACGCCGGCGGGAATGGAGACGAAGGAGCGGACGACAGGCGTCAGGCGACCCAGGAAGACCGCCCAATCCTCCCAGCGTTCGAACCAGCGCTCGGCACGATCGAGCCGATTCTTGTCCAGATGGAGCCAGCGCCCGTGGCGCTCGAGGTACGGCCGCCCTCCGTACAGCCCGATCGCCCAGCCTCCCGCTGCGCCGATCGTGTACCCGATCGTCCCCGCGAGCGCGATCGCGACGTACGCAGGGAAGCCTTCCTCGAACGTGTGCCCGAAGAGCACGACCTCTTGATCCGCGAAGGCGCCGGCAGCGACGGCGCCGCCGTACACCATGACGACCTCGCTCGCGGCCGGCAGCACGGCGTCGATGAGCATGAGCAAGAAGACGGCGTAGAGGCCGTAGTCGCCGATGGTGGAGGTGATCGCCTCCGTGATCTCGCTCAAGATCGAGGCGACGAGCACCGCGGGAGTGTAGAGACGCGGCGAGATGAGTCCTGGGTTCTGGCCTCAGCCAGAGCCCAGAAGCGGCTCACTTCTTGCCCGCGATCCGCCGGACGACGAGCGGCTGCTCGAGGGTGACGCTCCCGAGCTCGTTCGTCCCGGTGAGGCGCACGAGGTAGCGCCCACCCGCAGCGAGCTTCCCACTTGCCTGTCGCCCGTTCCAGGTCACCGCCTGCTCGCCCGGCTCGAAGCGCCGGAGCGCCGCTATCCGAATGAGAACGCCCTCGGGCGTCTCCACCGCGACCTTGACGCGTCCCGCACGGGCCTGCGTCCAACTGATGGTCTCCGTCGCGCCGCGCGGGGGAAGAGCCAGCCGCGCCGGCTCGAGCTGGAGGAAGCCGAGCGTCGAGTTCACGCTGAAGCGGCGGAGTGCCGAGGAGGTGAGCCCCTGGTCGTCGGTGGAGCTCATTCTGAGCGCCCATCGCCCTTCGGCCGGAGGCAGCGGCTCCGGTGCCGGCTCAGGAGGCAGCGGCGGTGGCGGCAGGTTGGGATCGAGCGGGGGCGGAGGAGGTGGAACCGGCGGGAAGGGAACCTCGTAGGTTCCCGGCTCGCGTGCTGCCGTCTCGGAGAACGCGACGGTTCCGTCGGGAGACGTCAACGTGAGCGATACGGTCGACGGCCGAACGAGCTTGAACGAGAGCGCCTGCTCCTCCGCCACCCCGTCACCATTGGGCGAGACGACCGGAACGAGCGGTGGGGGCGCGTAGATCCCGTAGTAGAAGAGCATCAGCGCGGTCGAGATCGGGCGCTCCCCCGTCCGGTCCGATGGGCGATTGAGGATCGTCCCGTCGAACGCGAGCGTGGTCGAGCCGCCTCCGTCCAGCTGCATGCCGCGCACGGCGCCGAGACGAACGAGCGTCTGCGCCATCTCGAAGGTCGTCATCCCCACCGAGTAGCCGGACTGCCTGCCGTCGACCGCGACGAGCAGGATGCGCCCGTCCGCGGTCTGCCCGACCGCCGTCCGCGGATGCCTCGGCGCGAGGAGCGACGTCTCGAACGCTTCGTTCGCGCGGTACACGGGCCTGCCGCTGCGAACGAGCACCGGCCCACCGCCGATCGCGTCGCCGACCGTGTCCCACCCCGGCTGGAGAATGAGCCGCAGGGTCATGGTCGCGCCGATCTGCGCCTCGGCTTGCAGCTTCGCGGCGGCAACTCCCCGAGCGACGAGAACGGCCGTTCCAGACGCGATCCCCACCGAGCCGTTCTGCGAGACCCCTGCGACCGTCGCCGTGATGTCCGTGTTCGGTGTCGACGCCGGAAAGCCGGCGAGCGTCACTGCCACCGATCCGGAGAGCCGAGGCGTCGGAGCGCCGTAGTCGGCAGTGAAGAGCGCGATCCCGTTCTTTCCGGGCTCTTTGTTGAGCTCGTTCAGCGCACGCCGCTGCCCGCTTCCGCGCCACGTGCCGAAGAACTTGACCCGCCGGACGTCGAGCGTGCCGTCGAGCGAGATCCCCACGCTCGAACGCTGTCCGTAGGGCGGGCTGACGAGCACACCGTCGCGAAGGAGGATCCCGCTCGGCTTCCCGTCGGCCCACCTGAAGAGGTCGCCGTTGACGCCGACCACCGTCCCCTGGCTCGAGACCCGCTTCTGCATCGCGGAGACCGTCTCCCGGCGGAGGACGGACTCGTTCGAGAGCACCGGGCGGAGGCGATAGAGACCGACGGGCCGCGGACCCCGCACGACATGGATCGCGACGGGCCCGTGCGGCGTGAACTGGATTCCCCGCTCGTAGGTCGTCCCCGGGAAGAGCTGCGTGGCCTGCGCCTGCGCGGGAGCGGCGACGAGAGCGGCTGCGAGGGCGGCGAGCCCGGACAAGACCAGGAGGCGAGTCACGGCGCCGTCGAGGCTACCCGAACTCAAACACGCGATTTGCAGGCTCTTACATCATCCGAACAGCGCCCGCCCTAGCGGTACGAGGCGACGATCGTCGAGCGGCGCTCGGCCGGAAGAAGGCGTTCGATCGCCGTGAGGACGGGCGCAGCACCAGGGATGCGGGCGCCGTAGCGGTGCAGCGTGCCGACGTACTCGACTGCGACGGCCTCGAACCCCGTCTGCGTGGCAACCTCGGCAAGCCGCGTAGGGGTGTTCGCCAGATACCGCGTCGGATAGACATCGCGCTCGACGGCTCCCGCCCCGCGCCGCTTGATCGAAAGGCGCAGGCGCTGCGGGAGGCGGTCGGCGGCGGCCATCAAGGGGCTCGCCCGGTTGCTCGTCAAGAGGACGAGCGACCCACCGGGTCGGAGCACTCGACGCCACTCGGAGAATGCACGCTCGGGACGCGCGAGATGCTCGACGACGAAGTTCGCGTACACGAGACCGAAAGTTCCGTCGGCGAAGGGCAGCAGGTCGTCGAGGTCGGCAGGGAGAAACTCGTCGAGGTACGGGTTCGCACGCCCGGCCTCCTCGTCGGCATCCACGCCGACCAGGCGGACGATCCGGTCCCGGTAGTCGCGCAGGCGAGTCGTTCGGCCGCAGCCCGCGTCGAGCGCGACGACCCCCGGTGTCAGAGCCTCGTCGAGCAGTCGCCGCTCGACCAGCGTGTGGTCGGTCTCCACTAGATTTGCTGGCGCAAGACCGGAATCCGCGCACGCGGATTCCGGTCGCGCAAACCCCTGAAGGCGGCCGCTTGCGGCCGCTGCGCGGCTTCTCGATCAGCGCCACTAGAAGACGCGAACGTCACGGTACAGCGTGTCGCGCTGCACCGGGATCTTCCCGAGCGAGCGGATCAGGTGGACGAGCTCGTCGGTCGTGGTGCGATACGTGGTTCCGGCGGCCGAGACGACGTTTTCCTCGATCATCACCGACCCCATGTCGTCCGCACCGAAGCCGAGCGCCACCTGCCCGATCTTCAATCCCTGCGTCACCCAGGAGGACTGGATGTGCGGCACGTTGTCCAGGTAGATCCGGGAGACCGCCTGCGTGAGCAGATAGTCGAAGGACGTCGGACGCGTCTCCTCGCTGACGACGTCGTCCAAGCGGTTGCCGTCCCGCTGGAACGTCCAGGAGATGAACGCGCGAAAGCCGCGTGTCTCGTCCTGGAGCTCGCGGATGCGGCGCATGTGCTCGACGCGCTCCTCGAGCGTCTCGACGTGGCCGTACATCATCGTCGCGGTCGTCGACATGCCGAGCCGGTGCGCCTGGCGCATGACGTCGAGCCACTCGTCCGACTTCGTCTTCTTGGGCGCGATGATCGCGCGCACGCGATCCACGAGGACCTCGGCGCCTCCGCCCGGAAGCGAGTCCAGGCCCGCGTCGCGCAGGCGCGCGAGCGTCTCGGGGACGGTGAGCTTGGAGCGCCGCGCGATGTGCTGCACCTCGGGCGGTGACAGCGCGTGCAGATGGACCTTGTACCGCGCCTTGATCGACCGGAAGAGATCCTCGTAGTAGTCGATTCCGAGGTCGGGGTGATGCCCGCCCTGCATGAGGACGCCGGTGCCGCCGATCGCGAGCGTCTCCTCGATCTTCTTGTAGATGACGGGCTTGGGCAGGAGGTACGACTCCCGCTGGTCGCCCGGGCGCCGGTAGAAGGCGCAGAAGTCGCAGTCCGTGACGCACACGTTGGTGTAGTTCAGATTCCGGTCGACGATGAACGTGACGCGTGTCGGGTCCGTGAGGCGGTTGCGGATCTCGTTGGCGACGCGGCCGACGGCGACGAGGTCGCGAGAACGCAGCAGCGTGATTGCGTCCTCGTCCGAAAGCCGCTCTCCGTCGAGCGCCTTCTCGAGAATCGACCCTACGTGACACTGTGTCGCCAGGCGTCGTCGTAGCGGTCACGCCGGAACCTCCTCGCGAACGAAGCGGAGCTCGGGGACGTGCGGAAGCTCGCCGGCGTCGCGGGCCATCTCGAGGAACGTGTAGAGACCTGCTCGCTCGCGAGGCCCGAAGCTGTACCGGAGCTTCTCGAAGTAGCGCGCGAGGAATCCGGCCGGATAGCCGTAGGACTCGCTCGCCAGCTGGGCAAGGCGCTCCGGCTCGCTGCGGGCCAGCCGTACGGAGGCCACCAGGGAGTGCTCGAGGTCGATCAGACCGTCCACGAGAGGCTCCGACGCCGCCCAGACCGCGAACACCATCGGCAGTCCGGTCCGCTCGAGCCAGAGTCGCCCGAGGTCGAAGTGTGGCGTCGGATCCTCGAACGCGCTCCTGAGCGCGGCATCCCCGATCAGGAGCGTGGCGTCGGCATCGATGCCGAGCGGGACGATCTCCGCCTTCGGAAGCAGGATGCGGACGAGCACGACCGAGGTGGCGCTCTCCGGTGTGACGGCCACCGAGCGAACCTGGCCGAACGGCAGCCTCGTGACCAGCTGGATGGAGTCGATCGCGCCCTCCGACGAGACGCAGAGCCGGGGCAGGATCCGCAAGCGGTCGGAATTGCGCGCGTACTCGATGGACGGGATCGGGGCGATGTCGATCTCGCCGTCGAGCAACATCCTGGTCAGCTCGGTCGGGACGCCGACGATTTCTTCGACGTCCGCCTCGAGCCCATGAAAGAGCGGCGCCATGTTGACGTACGAGATGCGCCCGAGCCTGATCACCGACGGCCCTCACGCCGGCGCCAGAGCCACGTGGCCGCGGCGAGGGCGACCAGCCCTCCCCAGACGATGACGGCGCGCGGCGAGACGTCGATCACGGTGTCGTCCGAGCCGAAGTACCCGCCCGCGGCGAACAGCGCGGATGCGACCAGCACGAGAGCAGCGACGACCCCGAGCGCGTACACGACCCACACGAGAAGGGGCCGACGCTCGCGGACGCTCACCATCGGCGAAGCTCCCGGTAGAGCGTGTCCCGCTGTACCGGGACGCGCCCCGCCTCCTGCACGAAGCGCACGAGCTCGTCGACCTTCTGCTCCGTCTCAGTGCGCGCGCCCGCCGCGTGGAAGATCTCCTCGCGGACCACCGTCCCCTGCACGTCGTTCGCCCCGAAGTGGAGCGCGACCGCCGCGAGCGGCATGCCCATCATGATCCAGTAGGCCTTGATGTTCGGGACGTTGTCGAGCATCAGGCGCGAGAGCGCGAGCATCTTCAGATCGTCCGAGCCCGTCGTGTGCCGCCACCCTCGCCGCTCGAAGACCGTGTTCTCGGGATGGAACGCGAGCGGGATGAACGCAAGGAAGCCGCCCGTCTTGTCCTGCTGGTCGCGAAGGCGGAGCAGGTGGTCGATCCGCTCCTCGTACGTCTCCACATGCCCGTACAGCAGGGTGCAGTGGGTCGGAATGCCGAGCTCGTGGGCAGTGTCGTGCACGTGGAACCAGATATCCGGGTGCTCCTTCCCTGGCGCGACCAGCCGACGCACCCGATCCGCGAAGACCTCTGCGCCGCCACCGGGAAGAGAGCCGAGGCCGGCGTCCTTGAGCTCCCGGAGAACCTCCTCGTGCGTGAGCCCGGAGAGTGTCGTCATGTGGTGGATCTCCGATGCCGTGTAGCACTTGAGATGCACGTCCGGGAGCGCCTCGTGAAGCGCCGCGATCGTGCCCCGGTAGAAGTCGAAGTCCACGTGCGGGTTCTCACCGTTGACCATGTGGATCTCGGTGAACCCGGTGATCTCGCGCTGGCGGAGCACGTCCTCGACGAGCTCGTCCGCGGTGATCGTGTACGCCTGAGGCTGCTTCTGTGTCGCCGCGAAGGCACAGAACTTGCACTTGACTCGGCAGACGTTGGTCTGGTTCACGTACAGGTTCTGAACGAAGTAGACCTCGTCCGTCCCGCCCCGCCGGCGCCTCGCGAGGTCGGCAAGCTCGCCGAGCGCGAGCAGGTCGTCCGACTCGAGGAGCGCCACACCGTCCTCGAACCCGAGCCGCTCTCCCGCCTCGATCTTCTCGCGGATCGGCTCCAGGGTCCTCAGCTCGACGACGGCCATGCGACTCCTAGCGGTCCCGGTCGATGACGATGTGCGTGAGTGCCTCCAGGTCGGGCTCGTCCTGCAGGAACCCCCTCGCCTTCCTAGCGTAGTCCAGGGCCATCGTCCTGGAGCGATCGAGCGCACTCGTGGCGGCGACGCGGACGAGCGCGCCCTCGAGCAGGCCTCCTTCGAGCGCGCGGCGCACGACGTCGTCCTCACGTGCAGCGAGGAGGAGCGGCAGAGTCGGCACTCCCTCTCGCAGGTCCGCGCCGGGAATCTTTCCCGTTTCGATCGTGTCGCCGACGCAGTCGAGGATGTCGTCCGCAATCTGGAACGCGACTCCGAGCGCGAGCCCGAACGACCCGAGTCGCTCGTCTCGCGAGCCGAGCACGCAGGAAGCCTCGAAGAGCTTCCCCGTCTTCAGGGTGATCCTGTCGATGTACGCGTCGACTGACGTATCCGCATCATGCGCCTGCTGGTGCTGCATCGCCTCGCCCCGCGCGATCGCGAGGCAGGCGCGGGCAAGGATGTCGACGCCCTCCAGATCGCCGGCGGAAGCGAGTTCGGCGAACGCGCGCGAGAAGAGGTAGTCGCCGCCTGCTTTCGCCGCGATCTCGCCGTGCTCGTGCCAGGCCGCCGGCCGGCCCCGCCGGAGCTCCGCGCCGTCGATCAGGTCGTCGTGCACGAGCGTCGCGACGTGGGCGAGCTCGACGGCGACGCCACAGCGGAGCGCGTGCTCCCGCTCAGGCGCCGTCAGATGGACGAGGAGCGGCCGCAGACGCTTTCCCCCCGAGGCGACCGCGGTGCGACCCACGGCGGCGACGAGGCCCGGGTAGCGCTCGACCGCGACCTCGAGGCGCTGCTCGAGCTCGTCCAGGAACGGCCTCGCTTCCTGGAGGACGGCCTGGGCGCTCATTCGGGCCGCACCGCCGTGTGCAGCGCGACGCTGCCACCGCCGAGCAGGCGGTAGCCGACCTCGCGGAAGCCGGCCGCCTCGAAGAGCGACGAGAGGTCCTCGGGCCCAGGGAACCGGCGGACGCTGGCAGGGAGGTAGGTGTACGCCTTCCCGCCCGGAAGCACCTTGCCCGCGAGCGGGACGAGCACGTCGAACCAGAGGCGGAAGAACGGGCGCAAGAGACCGCGCGGCCGCGTGATCTCGAGCACGGCGATCTTCCCTCCCGGACGGAGGACGCGATTGAGCTCCCGCAGGCCTCCCTGGAGATCGTCGAGGTTGCGGACCCCGAATCCGACGGTTACCGCGTCGAACTCGCCGTCGCCGAAAGGCAGCGCGAGCGCGTCGCCCCGAACCCACTCGATCGTCCCCGACTTGCGGCGCGCCCGCTCGAGCATCCGCTCGGAGAAGTCGAGCCCGACGACCTTCGCTCCGCGCCGCTCCGCCTCGATCGCGAGGTCGCCGGTGCCGCAGCACGCGTCCAGCACGCGATCCCCCGGCCAAACGACTTCGCGAACGGCCAAGCGCCGCCAGCGCCCGTCGAGCCCCGCGGTCATCAACCGGTTCATCACGTCGTAGACCGGGGCGATCCGGTCGAACATCCCCCGGACCTCGTCGGCGGGCAGGCGTCCCGCCTCGTGCGTCATGACTGGCCCCAACGCTTCGCGAGCACGTTGTCGATGCCGAGCTGGTCGAGACACCGCGCGACGAGGAAGTCGACGAGGTCTTCGATCGTCTCCGGAGCGTGATAGAAGCCCGGCGCAGCGAAGAGGACAACCGCGCCGGCGTCGTTCAGCGTCGCGAGGCCGCGCAGGTGGATCGAGGAGAGCGGAGTCTCACGCGGGACGAGCACGAGCTTCCGTCGTTCTTTGAGCGCAACGGAGGCGGCGCGGTGGATGAGGTTCTGCATCGCCCCCGAAGCGAGCGTCCCGATGGTCGCCATGGAGCACGGACAGATGACGTACGCGTCGACCTTCGCCGAACCGCTGGCGTACGGGCTGCGGAAATCCGTCTCCGAATAGACGGTGACGTTCGCGGCGTCACCGACGAAGCGCTCGAGGACCTCCTCGCGCGCGAGCGACGGATCGCGGTAGAGCTCGGTGGCGATGACCTCGATCCCCGAGCGCGACGCCGAGAGGCCGATCTCACAGTCGGCGGCGGCGAGAGCGCGCAGCAGGCGCTCGGCGTACGGTGCGCCGGAGGCGCCGGTCACGCCGAGGAAGACGCGCACGCGTCAAGCGTATCCGGGGTGCGATCGAGCGAAGGCGAGGCAAGCCTCGCCACTACGGGGATTCCGACTCCGACTCTCCGCCCTTCGACGCCTCGAGGAAGGCTCCGAGCGCCGCCAGGTTCTCCTCACCGAGATACGCGTACGAGCCCATCACGGTGTTTCCGAACCGAGCGGGGTTCGAGAGGTACTGCACGAAGTAGGCGGCATCGTTGGTCAGCCCGATTGCGGACAGGTTGGGTGCCCCCAGATTTCCGGCTCCACTTCCCAGGTACGTGTGGCATTGGAGGCACCCGGTCTGGGCGAAGAGGGTCGCGCCGGCCTCGGCTTCCTCGTTCCCCACGAAGCCCTGCTCGACAGTCCACTCGGGCACGAGCGCGACCAGCTCGGTCCCGAGGGCCTCCGTCGCCGTCGCGCCCTTGTACGTGAGAACGCCCATCGACAGGATCGTTAGCACCGCCGCCACCATCGCGACCGGGCGGCGCGACGGGCGGCGCTCGCGCCGGCGGTCGTAGAACGGGAGCCCGAGCAGCAGCACGAGCAGGATCGTCGGGATGCCGACGGTCGCGATGACCACGGTCTCCGGCCACTCGAAGATCCGGAGGAGGTAGAAGAGGAAGTAGAAGTACCAATCAGGGCGGGGGACGAAGTCCGTCGTCCCAGGCTCGGCCGGCTCCGCGTACAACGGGCCGAGAACCCCGGGCTCGAGACCCTCGCCCTCGGGGGTGTCGCCGGCGCCGTAGTACCAGATGATCGCGAGGCCGGTGATCACGAGCAGGACGACGATCCCCATGACCGTGTCGTGCAGCATCGCCCGCGGGAAGAAGGCCTTCCCCTCCTTCTTGACGTCGTCCTTGTAGCGCGCGTACCACTCGCGGTTCTGCTCGCCGAGGCTCCTGGCCATTACTTGCCCCCGCTCCCGGGCCGAACGAGGCCCGCGCGGGCTCCGGTCGGCTTCCGCGCCGCCCGCGCTCGTCCAGCGCCTTCCTTCGACCAGGGCGGCGACGTGATCCCGAGCCGCGCCACGAGATACAGGTGGATGACGATCAGCGCGATCAGCGCGCCCGGAATGAGCAGCATGTGGAGCGCGTACCACTTCGCGAGCGTGTCGGAGCCGATCTCCGGGCCGCCCGCCAGGAACTGCGCGAGCCAGGGACCGGCGAAGGGCGCCGTGCCGTTCAGGTTGATGCCGACCACGGTTGCCCAGTACGCCGTCTGGTCCCAGGGCAGCAGGTAGCCGGTGAAGCCCATCAGCATCCCCATGACGAGGATGAGGGCACCCGTGATCCAGAGCAGCTCGCGCGGGTACTTGTAGGCGCCGAACAGGAACACGCGCGCCATGTGCATGAAGAGGAGGATCACGAAGACGCTCGCCCCCCAGCGGTGCATTCCGCGCACGAGCCAGCCGAGCGTGAGGTCGTTCGTGATGTGCTCGATCGACGTGTACGCGATCGGCTTGCCGGTCGTCACGTCGATCTCCGACGACGGCTTGTAGTACATCGCCAGGATCGCGCCGGTGAGCGTCTGCGTGGTGAACGCGATCAGCGTCGCGAAGCCGAGCGTCTGCGCCCAGCTGATGTCCCGCGGCACGTTCCTGAAGAGGAACCACTTCGTCCCGCGGACGAACGCCGTCCGCTCGTCGACCCAGTCGAGCGGAGCGAGCACCGCCAGGTCGACGATGTTCTGGCGTCTCGTCTTTCGCCTGGTGGCCACGATCTAGCCCGTCACCTGACTCGGTACGATCGGGTAGAGCCAGGCCTCGATCCCGTCGACGTGCGTTCCGGGCGTCGACCACGGATACCGGGAGATCGTCGCGTTCGCGCCGGTCCCCGAGACGTTTCCGACCGCGAACAGCTCGCCGAGAATCAGGTTGCCGTTGCGGATCGAGAACGAGTAGCGGTCGAGCGAGCGGACGGGCGGGCCGGCGGTGCGGTTGCCTTCGGCGTTGTACTGGCCGCCGTGGCAGGGGCAGCCGAAGGACTGCGCGAGCACGGGTCGCAGCTCGACGTCCCTCACCTTCGTCATCGCCCTCTCGTCGATCGGCCCGTTGGGCTGGACGGGGCAACCGAGGTGGACACAGCGGCTGTACAGGATCGTGAAGCTCGGCTCTCCCGCTTCACTCGGCCCGTTGTTCCGGACGAATGCGGTTCGGCGGGAAACCTCGCCTTGCTGCGGGTTCGAGAGGTAGGTCGCGATCACGTACTCGCCCTCGGGGAAGTTGTCGAGCGGGCCGAGATCGACCTCGTCCTCGTCGACGTTCGTGAAGGACGGCAGCACCATGAACCCGAGGACCGGGAGCGTCAGGACTGCGCCCAGGACACCGGAGAGGCCGATCAGCGACGCCTCGAGGAACACCGAGCGCGAGTAGACGGGCAGCTGCTCGTCGGCCGCCTCGGCGGTTGCGCCGTCCGTGACCCGGCGGGTCTCGGGTGCGATCGCCGGCACGTCGCCACGCACGTCGCGCGTCACGTCGCGGGCCCAGAGGAGCCCGAAAACGACCGCGAGCACCGCACCGATCGCGGCAACGAGCCAGCTGAGCACCAGGCCGAGCAGGAGACACGCGATCCCGATCGCGAAGCCGATCGGCCAGAGGCTGGGCCCGGGAACGTGAGGGGTGTCGGGACCGTTCGTGCTCAACGCTGACCTGGTCCGGGACCTTACCGATCGGGCTTCGAGCGCGTCAGGGGAGCGGGAGGCCGTACTCGGCCCAGCGCGCGGTCACGCGCTCGCGGATCTCGTCGCTCATCACGATCTCCTCCGGCCATGGCCGCGCGTCCTCCTCCGGGAGCTTGTGCGTCGCGTCGACTCCGAGCTTGCCCCCGTAGAACTGCCGACCCGGCGCGTGGTCCAGATGATCGAGTGGCCCCTCGGAGATGAGGACGTCCCGCTTCGGGTCGACGTTCGCGGTCACACGGAAGAAGACGTCTGCGTAGTCGTGCACGTCGACGTGCTCGTCCACGACGACGATCGACTTCGAGAGCGAGAGCATCCCGAGGCCCCAGAGCGCGTGCATCACCTTCTGAGCGTGGCCGGGGAACGACTTGCGGATCGAGACGATCACGCAGTTGTGGAAAGCGCCCGCGACCGGAAGGTCGTAGTCGACGATCTCGGGCAGGGTCATCTTCACGGCGGGCAGAAAAATGCGCTCGGTCGCCTTCCCGAGCCAGGCGTCCTCGGCCGGAGGCTTTCCGACCACGATCGACGCATAGATCGCGTCGCGCCGCATCGTCATCGCCGAGATGTGGAAGATCGGAAACGGCTCCGCGTGCGAGTAGTAGCCCGTGTGGTCGCCGAAAGGGCCCTCGACCCCGACGTCGTCCTTCGAGACGTGTCCTTCGAGCACGATCTCCGCGTTCGCGGGCACCTCGAGGTCGATCGTCTTGCAGCGCACGAGCTCGACCGGGTCGCCGCGCAGGAAGCCGGCGAGCATCAGCTCGTCCAGGTGGTGCGGGAGCGGGGCGCTCGCCGCGTACGCGGACACCGGGTCGAGCCCGACCGCGACCGCAACCGGGATCCTCCCGTCCTCGGAGGCGAGCAGGTCCGCTCGCCCGTCTTTGTGCATCTGCCAATGCATGAAGGTCGAGCTCTTGTCGACGACCTGCATGCGGTACATGCCGACGTTGCGGACACCGGTCTTCGGGTCCTTCGTGATCACGGCGGGGAGTGTGATGAACGGCGCGGGATCGCCGGGCCAGCAGCGCTGGATCGGCAGCCGGCCGAGGTCGACGTCGTCGCCCTGGAGGACGATCTCCTGGCAGGCGCCCTTGGAGACCGTCTTCGGGAGCGAGTCCGCGACCGACTTCAGCTTGAGCAGGCCCTTGACCTTCTCGACGACCCCTTGGGGCGGCTGCATGTCGAGCACGTCGCCGAGCTTCGCGGCGGCGTCGTCCAGCTTGTCGACGCCGAGCGCGAGGCACATGCGGCGCTCGGTGCCGAACTGGTTGATCAGGAGCGGGTGCGTCGACCCCTTCGGTCTCTCGAACAGCAGCGCCGGCCCGCCGGCTTTGACGACGCGATCGACGATCTCGGTGATCTCGAGGTCGGGGTCGGCCTCGGCCGAGATACGCCGGAGCTCGCCCTCGTGTTCGAGAAGCGTGATCCAATCGCGGAGATCCTTCGGGGCCGTGGCCACGCGCGATCAGTCTAGGGAGACGAGTGCCAGCTCGACGGCAGCCGCGAGGTCGAGGTTTGCACCGGCCGCCCATAGGTCGTCGAGCCCGTCGCCGAGCGCGGCCCGCAACGGTGCCGCCCGGGAGATCGCCCCGCACGACGGAAGCATTACGTTCCCGCGCCGTGGCTCCTAGCCGTTAGCCGTGGCGGCGGTGACGGCGGCGCGCGAACCAGTCGTTCAGGTCGCCGAGGAGGATCACGGCGAGGATGACGAGGCCGACGACGAGCATCGAGAGGATGATGTTCAGGCCCTCTTCGGCGGCATCCGCGAGAAGCGGCGCGAACAGACTGCTCATCGCGCGCGACTCTATCCGACGAACTCCGTGTGCGCGACAAGCGCACGCTCGACCGGTTGGTCGCCCGCGGCCCTACGCGCAGCGTCGTCGAGAGCACTCGGATCCGCGTTCAGCCTCATCGCGTCGCGGGCCTCGTCGAGGGCAGTGGCGCCGAGCCCGGCTGCGGTCGCGGCCCAGGCAGCCGCGTCTCCGTCCCGTCCGTCCGCACGCGCCTGGGCGCAGAGGGAGATGAGCTCGGCGAGGTCGTCCACCGCCTGCACGTTGCCGGTCGCCGCGACGTGGACGAGGCCCTGCGCGTAGAGGTAGTCGCCGAGCAGGAGCGCCGTGTCCGCATCAGGTGGGGCGAAGAACCGAGAGCGGCCGTAGTGAACGAGATACCCCTCGTAGATCGTCTCGACCCCGAGTGCGAGCTCCGGAGCGACGAGCGACGAGAAGACGGGCTCAGGGCGTCGCTCGTCGGCCGGCAGGAGGGCGTCCGCCCAGAGCGGGCTCTCACGAGCGGCCTCCTCGACGATCGTGTCCCACATGCCGGGAAGCTATCCCGAGCGGCTCGCCGCCCGCGGCGGCTCGACTTCTGGTGGTTCCAGCTGTACCTCCACCGGGACATCGGGTGAGCCCTCGTCCCAGGGCTCGAGGCTGACACGAGGTCGGAAGAACCCCCAGATTGCGCGAAGCCCCGCCATCGTGGGCAGCGCGACCAGCACGCCTGCGATCCCGTACAGCTCACCGCCGGCGAGCAACCCGAAGATGACGAGCAGCGGATGCAGCCGGAGCGCGCTCGCCATCACGTTCGGGACCACGATGTGGCCCTCGACCTGGTAGATGAACAGGAACAGCGCGGCGACCCAGAGCGTGCCCACCGGATCCACGAACAGCGCGTAGATGATCGGCGGGACGGCCGAGAGCCAGGGGCCGATGTACGGGATCACCTCGATGAACGCGGTCCAGAGACCGAAGAGCAGCGCGTATTCGTCGGCGCCCTCGACGAGTCCGGTCTTGCCCAGGATCCACATCCCGACCCCCGCGCTCGTCCCGATCACCGTCGAGAGGATCGCCTGCCCCTTGACGTACCCCCAGAGCGCGGACTCGATCTGCTGCGTGAGCGGTGGCCCACCGTGGGGTGGAAAGCGCGTGTCGATCGAGCGCTCCAGCCGTGGCATGTCCAGGAGCATGTAGATGGAGATGACCACGATCAGGATCGCCGAGAAGAGCAGGAGCACGACCGAGATCGCCGCGCCCTGGGCGAACGCGATCCCCTCCTGCGCGTAGCCCGAGATCTCTCCGGTGCCGAGCGAGTCGATCCACTCCGTCACCTGCTCGCGGACCTGGATGCTCTCGAGCCCGTGGTCGTCGAGCCAGGCCTGCAGCCCGTCGATGTCCCGCTCCGCCTCGGTCTGGCCCGTTCCGGAGTCCTTGTTCGTGACGTACTCGTCGATCCGCTCGGCCGCATTGCGGGCCTGGTCGAACGCGACGGCTCCGATCGCGATCAGGAGCGCAGCGACCGTCGCCGCGAAGATCGCGTAGACGATGGTCACGGAGAGCGCACGCGGCACCTTGAGCCGCGACAGGTCCCGCACGAGCGGGTTCAGCATGAACGCGATGACCGAAGCGGTCAGGAAGAGGAAGAGGACATGCCCGAGCGTGCTCGCGAACAGGAACGCGACGACGAGGAGCACGGGCAGGCCGACGAGCTGGATCCATCGCGGAATCTGGATCGTCGGGCCAGGGGCACCCATCAAGGCGATCGTACCGCCCGTAATCGACACCCACGCGCATGATGGATAGATGCGAAAGCGGGCGCCTTCAGGGATCCTCGCGCGACCGAAATTCGCGCTAGCGGATTTCGGTCTTGCGCAACCGCAACCATGGGCTACACACGGATGGATGCGACAGCGGCCGCGAAGCGGACGCCTTCAGGGATCTTCGCGCGACCGAAATTCGCGCTAGCGGATTTCGGTCTTGCGCAACGATGAGCCTTGCTACGGTCCTGGAGAAATGACGACTCCGCGCTCACGGCATGCGGCGCGGCTACGTGCCAACCGGCGACGGGCCCAGGCGCGGGCGCGGCGGTTCGCGCTCGCCATGGTGATCGGCGTCGTCGCGGTCGCGACCTTGCTCCTGACGGCGTTCGACCACAACGCTGTCCCGAGCTCATCGGGGGCTCCCGTGCCTGCCCCGCTGCCGGTCACGTCCGCACCACCCGAGGCGCAGGTGCTGGCGACCGTCGGGAACCTGCGCGTGCAGTCGCCGGTCGCGCGCGGAGGCGTGACCGCCGTGGGCTTCCACGGCTCGGTCGAGGGCGCGCTTGTTCTCCAGCCAGTCGGCCCGCAGGCGAACGAGGGGTTGGTGGCTCGGCTGTGGCGCAAGATCACCGGCTCGTCGCGGACGGGCCTCGCGTGGTACCAGCTCGAGAGCGGGACCCTGCGAACGCTGGACGTCGGCGCAGTCGCCGGGACGGACGTCTACTCGCCGGTCGACGGCACCGTCGTCGCGATCCGCGACCAGCTCGTCTCGGGCCGCAAGATCGGAGCCGAGATCGAGCTCAGGCCTACCTCTGCGCCGTCACTCGTCGTCACGATCCAGAACGTGCGGCCCGATACGGGGCTGGCCGTGGGTGCGAATGTGGACGCCGGGAGCTCGAAGCTGGGACGCGTCGCGGACATCAGCAGGTTCGAGCGCCAGTCCCTCGGTCGCTTTGCCGCAGACGGCGGGAACAACGTCGCGATCCAGGTGTACCCCTCGGCAACGCTCGGCGTCCCCTAGGTTTCAGACTCTAGAGTCCCCGCCCTGCGCATCCTCTTCATCGCTGACGTCGTCGGGGGTCCTGGCCGGACCGCGCTCCAGGCTCTCCTGCCCTCGTTGCGCGCAGACCTGGAGATCGACGTGTGCGTCGTGAACGGCGAGAACGCTGCCGACGGGATCGGGATCACGCCTCGCCTCGCGGACCAGGTGCTCGCCGCCGGGGCAGACGCGATCACTCTCGGAAACCACGCCTTCCGGCGCGCAGAAGTCGGCCCGTACCTCGACAACTCGGATCGAGTCGTTCGCCCGGCGAACATGTCGAAGCGCGTGTCCGGGCGGGGACTGGCCGTCGTTCCGACGGCGAACGGCGCGCGCCTCGCGGTGGTGAACGTCCTGGGATCGCTCTTCCTCGATCCGGCGACTTCGATGTTCGAGGTCATCGACGACCTCGTCGACGAGGCCGTCAAAGAGACACCGCTCGTCCTCGTCGACGTCCACGCGGAAGCGACGAGCGAGAAGGTCGCGCTCGCCCGCTGGCTCGACGGGCGAGTCACGGCAGTGGTCGGAACGCACACGCATGTGCAGACATCCGACGCGTGCGTCCTCGCGCGAGGCACCGCCTTCATCACCGACGCCGGCATGACCGGCCCGCACGACTCCGTCATCGGCGTCGAAGCGGAGGACGCGATCCGGCGCATGCGCACCGGCCTGCCCGTCCGCTTCCAGACGGCTCAGGGCGGCGTACGGGTCGAGGGCGTCGTGATCGACTGCGACTCCGAGTCGGGCAAGGCCACGGCGATCGAGCCGCTGCGCATCCCGTTCCCCTGATCCGGCTCGCGAGGCAGCAGGAGCCAGAGCAGGACGAAGGGCAGGAACCAGGGGAGGTAGAGGTAGAACCAGTGGGTCAGCGAGAGCTGAAACGCAACGAGTACAGCCGCGGTCAGGGCCGCGAGCTCGATCGGGCCCTTCTCGCGCGGTAGGAACGCGGCGCCGATCGCGATTGCGACGGCGAGGACCGCGAGGGCGGGCTGCACGAAGCCCAGGTCGGGGATGCCTTCAGCGTGATACTGGCCCCAACCCCAGAGCGAGAACGGTGAGTCGCGGCCGGCCTGGAAGCCGACGGTGCGGTCCCAGAACGTCCGGATCGCGCGCCAGAGCGAGGGGTCGAGCAGCAGGATCACGAACGACGCGACGGTTGCAACCGCGAACGCGACGGCGAACTTGAGCACGCGCCTCGGAGCGAGCGTCCGGGTAGCTCGCCCAGAGCGGCGCCAGAAGCAACCCTCCGAACTTCGCCCAGCCTGCAAGCGCAACTGCCGATCCTCGCGCCCACGCCGACGACGCCAGCCAGAAGCCGAAGACGAGCAGCGCGGGCATGATCGTGTCGTTCGTGTTGGCGTTCAGGACGTACGCGGTGAACGGATACGCGGACCAGGCGAACGCGAGCACAGCGGCGAGGCGCACTCCCCCGAAGCGAAGACCGACGAGCACCAGCCCGAAGATGGTCAGGACGTCGAAGAGGATCGACGTGGCATGCGCAGCCGGCAGCGAGTCCCACTTCCCGCTCCACTCGAACACGAGCACGGCGGGGAGGTACGCGACATAGGCGACCGGCCCGTACGTGTCCCCCCGCTCGATCCCCGCCTCGCAGCGCCCGTTCGTCTGTATGCGCTCGCGAACCTCGCCGTCGGCGTCCTTCGGCCCGCACGGCTCGAGATCTCCTCGCTGCGGCATGTTCCCGTACGGCGCCTCGCCGTCGAGGATCCGACTCGCGCCGACGACGCCCGCCAAGCCGACGTCGATCACACCTCGAGGCGTCTCGACGTTGAGCCCGACGCGGAAGCCGAGGAGGAACACCGCCGCGGCGGCGAACGCCCAGGTCGGCCAGACCGGCCGGAGGGCTTCTTCACTCTTCCGGATGCCAACCCATGCGCTCCGCACGAGGAAGTACCCGAGCACCGGGTACACCAGTGGGACGCTCGCGGAAGATCTCCCCACGGTCGAAGAATGCGAGCGAGACAGAGAACGAGAGCAGCACGAGCAGGTCGAAGTTCCGGAGTGACAGCGGTCGGCGCAGGTCCGCCAGCCCGAGCAGGAATACGAGGCAGAACGCGAGCCAGACGTACGGCTTCAGAAGCGTCTTGCCGCCGAACGATCCCTCGCGGCCCCGTGCCATCTTCCACGCCACCTGGGGGCCGGTCCAGGCCTCGCTGACGGTGGCTGTCGTGTCCTGCACGACCGCCTGCGCGATCTGCCCTGCGTCGCCGGACCAGGCCTTCACGAGCCACGTCCTCGTTTCCGGACGGAACGTCGCCGAGGTAGTCGGGTCGGGCGGGTAGCGCTCGAGCCACTCCGAGACCTTGGGATCGGCCAGTGCTAGCTCGATCGCCCGCTCTTCGGTGAGCAGCGCCGTGGCCTGGGTCGGCGCCGCGAGGGCAGGAGCAGCGGCAGCGAAGATGCCGACAGCCAGCACGGCCCCGAGGAGCGCGCGTCTAGGGAGTCTCAGCGACTGCGAGTCGGCCCGAACGACCAGAGCTTATTGCCGACGAAGTTGATCGGCGTGACGAGCACGATGGCGATCGCCTGGGAGGCGATCTCCGGCAACCCGGCTCGCACGAGGACGTACAGGACCCCGAGGTTCGCGACGAGAGCGAGCGTGGAGACCACCAGGAAGCGCATACCCTGGTACGCGACGTGACCGCGCTGGTCACGGAACGTCCACAGGCGGTTCCACGTGTAGTTGTTGGTGACGGCGACGAGGAACGAGCAGACGGCGGCCGGAATGTAGTGAAGGCCGATTACGAGCACGAGCAGCCCGAACACCCACAGATTGACGATGTACCCCGTCACGCCGACGAAGCAGAACTTGACCAGCTGCTCCCAGTTCCCACGGCGGCCGAGGGCTGCGCGCGCCCGGGCGCGCGAAAATCCGACCCTCACGTCCGCATGCGAGGTCTCCACAGCCGTCACACGGTAGCCGGGCCTCCGGTTTCGCATACCCCCCATGAGGTTAGGAATCCCCAAACCCTTCGGCGCCGACGAGCGGCACGAAACGACACGGGACGCTCGAGCGCTCGAGGGGTCCCTCCTCGGTGCGCTCGACCGCGACGAGCTGTTGACCCCAACGTCCTCCGCGCGGAACGACGAGCCTCCCTCCTTCGACGAGCTGCTCGTACAGCGTATGCGGGACCGCGGGTGCGGCCGCTGCGACTGCGATCCCGTCGAACGGCGCTCGGTCGGGAACGCCCAGTGACCCGTCTCCCACGCGAACCTCGACATTGCCGTACCCGGCCTCGACCAGGGCAGCTCGTGCGTCCTTCGCCAGCTCGGGCACCCGCTCGATCGTCACGACCTCGGCCGCGAGCTCTGCGAGCACCGCCGCCTGATAACCCGAGCCCGTGCCGACGTCGAGGACGCGGTCGTCCGCCGAGAGCCCGAGGAGTTGACAGATGGTGGCGACGATGAAGGGCTGCGAGATCGTCTGCCCGTTTCCGATTGGAAGGGCTCCGTCCTCGTAGGCGAGGTGCCGCACGTGCTCGGGGACGAATCGCTCCCGAGGCACCCGTTCCATCGCGGCGAGCACGCGTTCGTCGAACGTGCCGCGACGACGGAGTTGCTTCTCGACCATGTGTGCCCGCGCTTGCTGCCGCGTCGGTTTCGGGGCGCAGCGCGTGGCCCGCCGGCGTCACTTGGCGAGGGTCCGAAGGCCGGCGTAGCGGGCTGCGTGGCGGCCGCGCATGCGGGCTGCGAGCGCAGGCACTACGACGGTCAGCACGTATCCGGCGACCGGGACGAAGGCGAGCAGGCAAACGAGCAGCCCGACGGTCGAGACGTAGGCGGCAACTCCCATACGCGTCGCACCGCGACGCATGGCACCCCGCACGATCGTGGCGGCCGAGAGCGCCCCGACGAGGCCTGCCAGGCCACCGGCGAATGCCTCAGCGACGTCACCGACGAGCGCATATCCGACTGCGGCACCGACGGCGGCTCCCACGACGGCGGCAACCGAGGCGCCGACCGTGTTCACGCCGAGGAGCCCGGATAGGATCACCCCGAAGCCGAGGCCCAGGCCGAGACTGAGGCCGATCGTGTACCAGCCGCCCACGCCGTCCAGTGTAGTGGCGGCAATCCGAACCGAAGCCTCCTCCGTAGTCGTCAGAAGGACCACGAGAGGGGAGGTTCACCATGCGCAAGCGCACAACAGCTAGGCGCGCTGGTCGTCGGCGCCTTCGCGGTGCTCGCCGTCGGCTCGTATGCCACGGCGGACAGCGGCAAGAAGAACGTGGATGCCGGAACGATGAGCGGCTACCTCGAAGGGGCCCCGGGCGGGCCTATCTCGACATTGGCAACCGGGTCGTTCGAGGCGACGATCAACGACACGAGCATCGAGTACACGCTCACGTACTCGGGTCTCGGGAGCGACGTCGCGCAGGCTCACATCCACTTCGGCCACCGGAGCACCAATGGCGGAATCTCTGCGTGGCTGTGCGGCACGACGGGGACGCTTGTCGGGCCCCGCAGGGACGCCGACATGCGAAGGAGCGAGAGCGGGAACGATCACGGGCTCGATCGAGGCGGCTGACGTGGTCGGGCCGACCGCGCAGGGAATCCTCGCGGGTGAGTTCGCAGAGCTCGTCGCAGCGATGCGTGCGGGGAAGGCGTACGCGAACGTCCATTCGGCGACGTTCCCCGGTGGGGAGATTCGCGGCCAGATCAACGACGAGAACCAGCGAGACGATTAGGAGAGCGGCGAGGGGGGTCAGACCCAGGCGGCCGGGTCTGGCCCCGGACCCTTGCGTCCGGTCGCAATGCTTGGATACTCAGGTAGGTGCGCCGTCCCCTCGCATCGCTCCTCGTCATGCTCGCCGCCGGAGCCGCAGTGGTTTCGGCTGCCGGCGCCTCCGGCGTGGCCGGGCGCCCCGCCGGGTCGCCGGATCTCGCCGCGATGGCACTCGCACTCACCGACCTTCCGCGCGGCTCGGAGGTCGAAGACCAGGGCTACTACCGCGATCCGGACTACGTCGCCGCCTACGCTCGCGAGTTCGCCGTAGGTGGCGCGCGCCTCGGACGCTCGGGGGTGCTCGCGGTGATCGACGACCTCAGCGTCGAGCGTTCGGAGGCCGGCGCCCGCGCGTCGTTCGATTCCATCCGAGTGGTCTTCGGCACCAAGTCCTTTCGGCAGCAGCTGGCACGCGAGCTCGCACGCGAGGCGGATCTACCCCAGCGAGCGGTGACCGTCGGCCGCCCGCGTTCGTCGCGCATCGGTGACGGGGCGTTGTCTGTCTCGATGCGCATCAAGGACGACGGATTCGTGGTGAACATGGTCATCACCGTCCTGCGGGTCGACCGAGTGCTTGCAGCGCTCACGTATGTCAGCTTCCCGATGCGAAGGATCTACAACGCCGACGTCGACCGCTTTACCCGCGTGAGTGCCGCTCGCATGACCGCGGGACTCGTCCCGACGCTCAAGGCGCAGGCAACCGTTGCGGGAACCACCCAGCCGGGCCAGGTCCTCTCGGCCAACCGCGGCACCTGGACCGGGGACCAGCTCGCGTTCGACTACCAGTGGCAGCGTTGCGACAGCGCGGGTGCCGGCTGCTCTCGGATCCCGGGAGCAGCGGCAGCGACCTACACGGTGACGGCGGGTGATCTCGCCTCGACGCTGCGCGTCGACGTGGTCGGCCGGAATCGCCTCGGCTCCGTGACCTCGAGCTCCGCGGTCACAACGGTCGTAGCAGGCCCGCCAGGGTCGCCGACGGCAACGGCCGCGCCGCTGGTTGCCGGGAGCGCCCAGGTGGGCGCGGTGCTCACCGTCGACGCGGGTGGCTGGGCTGCCGCCCCGACCGCACTCGCCTACCAGTGGCGGCGCTGTGACGCCTCGGGCGGCGCGTGCGTCGACATCGCAGGCGCGACCGCGTCGACGTACACCGTCGCGACGACGGACTCGCGCTCCACGCTCCGCGTGCTCGTGGTCGCCACGAGCGCCGCCGGTGCGGGCGGAGCGATCTCCGCCGCGACGCCTGTAATTCCCTAGCCGCCGCTCTCGAGTCGCGCGATCACCAACAGCCCGAACTCGGCCGCCCGCGCGCCGTCGACGACGCGGTGATCGAAAGTGACCGCGATGGTTCCGGTGCGACGCGCGACGACCTCGCCCTCGCGGACGACGGGCCTCTCGGCGATTCGCCCGATGCTGAGAATCGCGACCTCGGGGTGATTCACGATCGGCGTCTGGAAGAGACCGGCGAGCTTCCCGGCGCTCGTGACCGTGAACGTCGACCCCCGAAGCTCGCCCGCATCGAGGGTCCCGGCACGCGCACCTTCCGCGAGTCGGCGGATCTCGGCATCGATCTCCTCCACCGCGCTCCCGTCCGCTCCGCGCACTACGGGAACGACGAGTCCCTGCGCCGTCTGAACGGCCACCCCGATGTCGTACCGGTCGAGGTAGACGATCGAGTCGGCGTCGAGCCGCGCGGTCAACTCGGGAAAGTCCGGAAGCGACGACGCCACGGCCTTCACCACGGTCGCGAGGAGCCTGTCCAGCTCGACGTTCTCGAAGTCGCACTCCTCCACCCATGTGACAGCGGGGATCTCCGAGTGCGCACGGCTCATGTGCTCCGCGATCACGCGGCGGACGCCCCGAAGCGGCTCGCGTCGTCCCTGCCCCGCGGCCCTGTCACCGGCAGCCGCGCGCACGTCGTCCTCGGTGATGCGCCCGCCGGGACCGGTCGCAGAGACGGTGGCCAGTTCCACCCCGAGCTCGGTGGCGATCTTCCGCACGAGCGGCGTCGCCTGCGCGCGGTCTGGACGAGGCGGCGACACCGTCCCGGCGCCTTGTGGCTCAGAGCTACTTGGCGCTTTCGGGGGCGGCTCGTCGATCTCCTCGCCCGGCTCGCCGATAACGACGAGCCTGGCGCCGACCGGCGCAACCTCGCCTTCCGGGACGACGATCGTCAGGACGGTTCCCGCGTACGGCGAGGGAATCTCGACCGTCGCCTTGTCGGTCTGGATCTCCACGAGCGGCTCGTCCTCGGCCACGACCTGGCCCTCCGTGACGAGCCAGCGGGCGACTTCGCCCTCCGTCAAGCCCTCGCCGAGATCCGGAAGGTGGAACGCGCGCGCCATCTTCGCGCGATTCTCGTCTATTCGGGCTCCCGGCCGCGCTGGCGCTGACGAAGCGCGATCAGCGCCCCGAGGGCGGCGGCCGAGATCAGAAGCGGCGGCGCGAGAAAGCCAACCGCTGTCGAGAAGTGCACGCCGGTGCAGGCCTCGCCACAGGCGAAGACTCCGTCAGCGCCCCGGTATCCGGACGAGATCGCCGCGAAGTCCGCCACCCAGAGCGCGACAGCAGCGACGAACACGATCACTGCGGCCGTCCCGAGGCGACCGCGCGCCCAGCCGCCGACGAGCGCTCCGCCCGCCACCAGGAGCAGCGCTCCGAGAGCGAGGTATACGAGCCAGACGTCTCTCACAGCACGCGCTTGCCGGCCGAGTCGAAGGCTTGTACGGGCACCGCCGACGCGGGCGAGGAGGCAAACTCGTCCCGAAACAAGCTGAAGACGATCACGTCGCGCGGCACCCCCGACTCGTCGGGTGGAAGCCGCCGCCGCAACATCCCCTCCTCGGCGAACCCGAGCCTGCGAGGGATTGCGAGGCTCGGTTCGTTCGCGGGGTCGACGCGAATCTCGACGCGGTCGACGTCGCAGAGTTCGAACGCGACTCGCGTCAGAGACGCGGTCGACTCCGTGGCCAGGCCTCTGCCGACGTGGCTGCTTCGGACCCAGTACCCGATCTCGAGCGCGTGGGCGCCTCGTCGCTTGTGCAGCCCGGTCCCACCGACGACGGCGGTCTCGTCACGATCGAACATCCCCATCACGAAGTCCGTACCCAGATCGAACTGGCCCCGGAATCTCCGCAGCAGCTCGACCTTCTCCGACAACGGTTGCGGCTCCGACCGCGCCCAGGGCATCCATGGTCGAAGCTCCTCGAGGCTCGCGTCGATGGCGTCCTTCAGGCGCACAGCATCGGTCGGCTCCCAGCAGCGGATGACGAGGCGTTCACTGACGATGCGGTAGGGCGCATCGAGCACGCTAGCGAGGAGTCCCGATCCAGGCGTCCGCAGGCGCAATGAGTACGCGCAGCCCTCCATCCACGCGCCAGAGCGAAACCGCCTGCTCGTCACCTTCGAGCTCGGGCGCGACGGCCGCAGGGACGTACCCGAGCTGGAGGGTCCGCTCCAGGTTGTAGATCGCGACTGCATCTCGGTCGTGTGGGTTGTCCGGCTCCGCCACGAGCGCCAGCCTACGCCCGGGATCGAAGGACGGATCGTCGAGCGCCTCGGGCCTGTAGGAGACCCCTGCCACCGGAACCACTCGAATCCGAGGATCGTCCCAGCGAACAGCGTCCTCGGTCGCAGCGTCGCGAAGGTGGTACCCGCGCTCGCCTCGCTCGAGCCACAGGCGCAGCCGCTCCGCCACCCCACCTATGCCGCGAGGACGCGCCGCACCGCATCTGCGATGCGCTCGACCGAGGGCATGTAGGCATCCTCGATCTGCCAGTACGGGTAGGGCACGTCGTAGCCCGTGACCCGGAGCACCGGCCCGCGCAGGTCGAAGATCGCCTTCTCGGCGAGAACGGCGGCCACCTCCGCCGCGAAGCCGCATACCCGCGGCGCCTCCTGCACGAGCACGGCCCGCCCGGTCTTGCCGACCGACTCGAGCAATGCGTCCTCGTCCAGCGGCTTCAGCGAACGCAGGTCGAGGATCTCGCAAGAGACCTCGTCTGCGAGGGCTTCGGCGGTCCTCTCGCAGAGGGGCACCATCGCGCCGTAGGCGACGAGGGTCACGTCGGACCCCTGTCGCGCGATCCGCGCCTGCCCGAGGGGCACGACATGCTCTCCTTCAGGCACGTCCTCCTTCGACGTGCGGTAGTGGAGCTTCGGCTCGAGGATCACGACCGGGTCGGGATCGCGGATCGCGGCCGACAGCAAGCCCTTCGCATCGGCAGGCGTCGCGGGAATCGCGACCTTCACACCGGGCGTGTGGACGTAGTACGTCTCGGGCGAGTCGTCGTGGAGCTCCGGCGCACGGACGCCGCCGCCGTACGGCATGCGGATGGTGAGCGGGAAGGACATCTTCCCGCCCGTCCTCCAGCGGTAGCGGCCGACGTGGTTGATGAGCTGGTCGAGCCCCGGGTAGCTGAACGCGTCGTACTGCATCTCGCACACCGGCCGCCAGCCGGCCATGCACAGCCCGACCGCCGTACCGACGATCCCGGCTTCTGCCAGCGGCGTGTCGATGCAGCGGTCCTCGCCGAAACGGTCCTGGAGCCCGGCGGTCGCCCTGAAGACGCCACCGAGCCGCCCGACGTCCTCGCCCATCACGAGGACCGTCGAGTCGCGTTCCATCTCGACGTGGAGCGCGTCGTTCACCGCCTCGACGAGAAACCGCTCAGGCATCGAGGATCCTGCGCAGCTCCGCGAGCTCTTCCGCCTGCGAGGGAGGCGGGTCGGCGTACGCGTGCTCGAAGACGAGACCTGGATCCGCCGGGGGCTCCGCCTCGGCCTCGGCGATCCCGGCTCGCATGAGCTCGAGCGCCTCGGCCTTGATCTCCGCCGCTCTCTCCTCGGTCAGGACGCCGGTCCGAAGGAGGTAACGCTCGTAGCGGCCGACGCACTCGTTCTGCTTCTCTTCTTCGACGCGCTCGGAGTCGATGTAGATCGAGGGGTCGTCCGCAGTGGCATGAGGCGCGGCGCGGTAGGTGACGGCCTCGATGAAGGTCGGTCCCTCGCCCGCGCGCGCCCGCGAAACCGCCTCCCGCGTCGCCTCGTACACGGCGAGGACGTCGCCGCCGTCTACGCGCACTCCCGGTATCCCGTAGCCGATCGCCTTGTCGGCAAGGGTCGGCGCCGCCGTCTGCGCGGAGAGCGGGGTCGAGATCGCCCACTGGTTGTTGCTGCAGAAGAGCACCACCGGCGCCTTCATCACCCCGGCGAAGGTCGCGCCCTCGTGGAACGAGCCTTCGGAAGTGGCGCCGTCCCCGAACAGAACGAGAGCGACGCGATCCTCGCCCTTGAGCGCCGAGCCCCACGCGAACCCGACTGCGTGGGGAATCTGGGTCGCGATCGGGACGCAGATCGACGCGACGTTGAAGTCGAGCGGGTTCCACCACCCCGCCGGATGGCCTCGCCACCAGGAGAGGACGGTCGAGATCGGCATTCCGCGGAGGAGCCCGATCGCCGACTCGCGGTACGCGGGGAAGATCCAGTCCCGCGCCTCGAGGGCGAACACGGAGCCGGCCTGGATCGCCTCGTGGTTCCAGAAGATCGCGTACGTGCCAATTCGGCCCTGTCGGTGGTAGACGACGCTGCGCTCGTCGTAGGTCCGGAGCAGGACGAGGTTGCGGTAGATCGCCAGCAGGTCGTCCGGGCCGAGCCCTTCGACCTCGCCGTCGGGGAGCGACTCGCCGTCGCCGATGACTCGGCGCAAGCCTCCCGCCGCCGGCAGCACCTGGCTCATCGCCGTCTCAGTGTATTTAGAACGTTCTCGGCGCAACGCATTGCCTTCGCGAGCACCGTTCCGCTTACGGACTAGGCAAGAACAGTCACCGCGTTGCGCTCGGCCTCGAAGACGGCGTGCTCGACGTCGCCGAGATCCTCACCGTCGGCCTGCAGGGGAAGCGGGCGGTCGCACACGATCTCGAGCCGGTCCGAGTCGTGCACGTACACGAGCCCGCGTGCATTTTCCCGGTCGCCCCAACCGAGGGCATAGCGGGCGATGCGTGGGATGTCGCGTGACCGCACCTCGGTCGGAGCGACCAGGTCGAGACCGCCCTCGAAGCTCGCGTCCGGCGCCGGCTGGAGCGCAAACGGACCTGCGTAGCTGTACGCGGGTCCGTTGGAGACCACTGCGAACGCAGCGCGCCCGTGCCCCTTGACCTCGAGCGCGGGGGCGAGCCTGTAGTTGTGCCGCGCGAACGTCCTGAGCCCGGTCCACGCGAACGAGAGGTTGCCAGGGCGGCGACCGTCCGAGCGACGGCCGAGATCGTCGACCGCGCGCACGATCTCCGCGTCGAGGCCGATGCCGGAGGCGAAGCCGAAGCGGCGCCCGTTCACCCGTCCGACGCCGATTTGGCGAGGTCGAGCGGATCCGGCGAGCCGGCGGGCCGCCTCCGCGGATCCCCGTGGGATCCCGAGAGCCCGCGGCAGCACGCTCGTGCCACCTCCGGGGATGAACCCGAGTGGGGTGCTGTCGTCGATGCCGTTCAACACCTCGTTGAACGTGCCGTCCCCGCCGAAGACGTACAGCGCCGGGACCTCGCCGGAGGCCGCACGTGCGATCTCGATGGCGTCGCCGGGAGCGCTCGTGAGACGGAGCTCCGTCCCCGCGGGGAGCTCGGCTCTCACACGGGCGAGCCCGTCCTCGTCGACCCCGACGCCCACGGGTTCGCGATCAAGAGCGCGGTCATCGGCCTAGGAGGGCGTGGCGTACCCGCGGATGCCGTCGACGACGATCGCGGTGAAGCGGTCTGCGAGCTCGTCGGTGTCCCTGCCCGGCTCGAGCCAGGTGTACGCCCAGTTCGCCGCCGACAGGACGAGCAGCGTCGCGGCGCCGGGGTCGAGGTCGGTTCGAAGCCCTCCCGAGGCGACTCCGTCCTCGAAGAGCGCTCGCCAACGCTCCTCGTAGCGACGCCGCTCCGCGCGGATCTCGTCGCGGTAGGCGTCCTCGAGATATCGCCACTCGCGCGTGAACACCGTGGCGACGTCGAGCTGCTCCGAGACGACACGGAGATGGCCCCGCAGCGCGAGCCGCACCCGCTCGGGAGCAGGAGCGCGTTCCGGAACCTCGTCGAGCGCGGCGTGGAACGCGCGCGCCCCCGCGCGCATCCCCTCCAGCAGAAGCTCCTGCTTCGAGCCCGTCAGCGAATAGAGCGAGCCCTTCTGGACCCCGAGCGCGTCTGCGAGATCGCCCATCGACGTGCCGTGGAACCCGCGCTCGGCGAAGAGCTTCGCGGCCTCACGCGTCAGCTGAGCCCTCCTCGTGGGCATATACTCCATGCTAACGACCGTTCGGTAGGAGGCCAAATCGTGGAGAGGCGGGCGCAGGAGTTTCTCGAGTACGTCCAGGCGGGCGGACAGGTCGAGACGAGCGACTGGATGCCCGATGAGTACCGCGCGAAGCTCGTGAAGTTCATCGAGATGCACGGCAATTCCGAGCTGATGGGCGTCCTCCCGGAGCGGGACTGGATCCTCCGCGCGCCCACGCTCCAACGAAAGCTGGCATTGACCGCGAAGATCCAGGACGAGGTCGGCCATGCGCAGCTGATCTACCGCGTGGTCGAGGACCTGGGGAAGCCTAGGAGCGCGAGCCTCGACGATCTCGTCTCCGGCAAGGCGAAGTTCCACAACGTCTTCCACTACCCGACGAAAACCTGGGGCGACGTGGGCGTGATCGCGTGGCTCGTAGACGCCGCCGCGATCGTCTCCCAGAAGGCGCTCCTCAAGTGCTCCTACGCGCCGTACGCGCGGATCATGAAGAAGATCTGCTGGGAGGAGTCGTTCCACATCCTCCACGGGCGCGACGTGATCCTGGCGATGGTCACCGGCACCCCGGAGCAGTTCGAGCTCGTGCAGGAGGCCGTGAACCGCTGGTGGGAGCCGCTGATGCACTTCCACGGCAACCCGATCCCGGCGGAGGAGGACCCGATGTACGTCTGGCGGATCAAGAGCCAGGCGAACGAGGACGCGCGCCAGGAGTTCCTCGACGGGTACGTCCCGCAGATCCTCGAGCTCGGTCTCGAGATCCCCGACCCGGTACTCGCGAAGAACGAGGAGACGGGCGTGTGGAGCTATACCGAGCCCGACTGGGAGAAGCTTCGCGCCGTCGTCACCGGACATGGGCCTGCCTCGGAAGAGCGGCTCGCCTTCCGCAGGCTCTCGCGCGAGGACGTCGCCTGGGTCGAGCGGGTGGTGCTCGCCGAAGCCGCCTGAGCGAGATGGTGTTCGAGGTCTTCAGGCAGGAGCGGAAGGGCCAACCGCTCCAACACGCGGGAACGGTGACGGCGCCCGACGAGCGTTTCGCCGAGATCTACGCGCGCGAGCAGTACGGACGGCGACAGGAGTCGGTCGCCCTGTGGCTCGTCCCGCGAGACGCCGTGAGCGAGATCGAGGAGTTCCCGGACGAGTTCGAGATGAAGTACCGCCGCGTCGACGGGTACTCGATCAAGGCACGGCTGCGCGAGGTCGAGAGAAGGGCGGGAACGCTCGAGTCGGCGCCGCGAAGCGAGGCGGAGTGAGCGACCGAACCGACCTGCTCCTCGCGATCGCGGACGACGAGCTCTTCCTCGGCTGGCGGAACTCGGAGTGGACCGGGATCGCGCCCTTCCTCGAGGAGGACGTCGCGTTCTCGTCGATCGCGCAGAACGAGATCGGCCATGCGCGGGCGCTCTACGAGCTGGCCGCGGCCGAGCTCGGGACGACAGCGGACGAGCTCGCGTTCGACCGCCGGCCTGACGAATACCGCTGCGCGCCACTCGTCCAGCTGCGGCGCCTGGAGTGGGCAAGAACGATCGCACGCCACTGGCTGTACGAGACCGCCGACGAGATCCGGCTCGCCGCGCTCAAGGCCTCCGACGACCCGGAGATCGCGGGCATCGCCGCGAAGATGGACCGCGAGGAGGTCTACCACCGCATGCACGCCGAGATGTGGATCGATCGCCTGCGTTCCACCAGCGAGGGCCGCGAGCGGCTCTACGAGGCAGTGGACGAGCTGTGGCCGTATGCGCTCGGCGTCCTCGACGACGAGCTCCGCCCCGAGCTTCGACGGCGCGCCGAGGAGCGTCTGGGGCGAGAGCTTCCCGACGTCGAGCCGGTGGCACGCAGCGTCCACGAGGCCGAGCTCGCCCAGCTGTGGGAGGAGATGACGATGGTCCGCCGCTCGGCTCCGGGTGCCGAATGGTGACGGCCGACCAAGTCTGGGAGGCGCTGGCGGAGATCCCCGACCCCGAGATTCCGGTGATCTCCCTCGTCGACCTGGGCGTGATCAAGGACGTCGAGGTCGAGAACGGACGCGTGCGGATCGAGTTCACGCCGACGTTCATGGGCTGTCCTGCGCTCGAGCCGATGCAGCGCGCGATGGAGGCGAAAGTGGACGAGCTCGGGGCCAAAGCGGAAGTCCGTGTCGTCCTCGACGACTCGTGGTCGACGGACAAGATCACCCCGGAAGGACGGGAGAAGCTCCGCGCCGCCGGTTTCGCGCCTCCTTCCCCGCGCTCCGCAGGAGAGCTGACGCTGGTCGAGCTCCAGCGCGGCGGGTTCCGCTGCCCGTACTGCGGCTCGACGGCGACGCGTCTCGAGAATCTCTTCGGGCCGACCCCGTGCCGCTCGATCCGCTACTGCGACGCCTGCCGGCAGCCGTTCGAGCAGTTCAAGACCCTGTGAGTGGATGTGACGATTCGCCTCGCCGCTAGGCTGCGCGCGTGACGGTTGAGATCTTCTACTGCCCGACCTGAAGCGGCTACGACACGCGGGCCGCGAGTCTCGCGGCCGAGATCGAGTCCAACACGGAAATCAGAGCAACGGTGACCCCTGGTGCGAAGTCGCAGTTCGACGTGCTGGCCGACGGGAAGATGATCTTCTCCAAGCAGGCGAGAGGACGATTTCCCGAGCACGACGAGATCCTCACGCAGCTCGCGTAAGAGCGAGGCCTCCCGTTGCCTGAGCGTTAGTTTTTGTCGCCCTTCCCACGGCCCTTGCCCTTGCCCCGTTCGCCGTTTGCTTCGCCGTCAGCGCAGCGATCCTCCCAATCCTCGCGAAGAGCGTCGATCTCTCGCCGCTCTCCCTGAACGTCTTCGGAGCGATCGAGTAACGGAAGGACTCCGTCGCAGCTCCCGAGCGCGAACCGCGTGAAGGCCAGGTTGTAGCTGGCATACGCCTCGGTGATCGCGCCCGTTCCCGCGAGGCCGGCAACGGCCCGGTCGAGGAGCGGACGGGCGCGTCCGTACTCCCCTTCCTGCATGAGGGCGAACGCGCGGTCGTTGAGAGCGGCGGGATTGCTTGCGACGGTCGTGTCCGCCGAAGGCTCGGTCGTCTCGGTCGTGGCCGGCCTCGTCGTCTCGGTCGTGGCGGGCCTCGTCGTCTCGATCGTCGTCGCCGGTGGCTGAGCGCTGGGACCCGATTCGCGAAGCGACCCGAGAAGCGCTGCGAGGAGAAGACCTGCGACGAGAAGTCCGACCGCTACGGGCGCGAGCTTCCGGAGACGAGGGCCGGATCGATGCACGCGCCCGGCACCGCGAGGCAACGGCCGGGTCGGCTGCGCCGTCTGGGAAGCGACCGCCGGCACCGGCGCGGGCGCAATCCGGGTCGGTGCGGACGCCCGGTCGAATGCATCCTCGAGACCGGCGACGAGTGCTGCGCAGCTGTCAGGCCGTTCCGCAGGATCCTTCGCGAGCGCGCGGACGAGAACGCCGTCGATGCCATCCGGGAGCCCTGGATGGATTCTCTCCGCGCTCGGCACCGGCGCTGTGACGTGGGCGAACGCCTCGGTCGCCGCGGTGTCGCCCTCGAACGGACGCCGGCCCGTGAGCAGCTCGAAGGCGACGATGCCGAGCGCGTACCGGTCGCTCGCGGGTGTGGCCGGCTCTCCGCGCGCCTGCTCGGGTGAGAGGTATCCCGCAGTCCCGAGGATCGTTCCCGGTAGCGTCAACGTGTCGAGACCGGTGGTCGAAGCGATCCCGAAGTCGGAGACATTGACGCTCCCGTCCCGATCGAGTAGGAGGTTGGCCGGCTTGACGTCACGGTGGACGACACCTTGCGTGTGCGCGCGGTCGAGCGCCTGGCCCGTCTGGGCCAGCCAGGCGAGCGCCTGCGCCGGGGAAACCGGCCCCTCACGGAGCCGATCGAAAACCGAGCCACCCTCGAGGTACTCCATGACGATGTACGGCTGCTTCCGGTATTCACCCACATCGAAGACGGTGATCACATGGGGCGTACCCGAGAGGCGGGCGGCAGAAAGCGCCTCCCGCCGGAAGCGGGCGTGAACCTCCTCGTCTCGCGCGTAGCGCTCCGAGAGGAGCTTGACGGCGACCCTGCGCTGGAGAACGGAGTCCGTCGCGCGGTAGACCTCGCCCATCCCCCCGCGGGCGATCAGCGAGGCAGACGTGTACCGCTTCGGGAGTGCCTGACTTGCAGTGGCGATCCCCTCTTTCTACCCGCGGCAGCACGAAAGCATGCCCCGAGCCAGCTCAGCGAAGGAGGAACCCCTCGCCGAGCGGATCGTCTTCGGCGAGCGTGAAGACGTGCTCTCCCGTCCGGTACGCGCTGCCCTCGACCTCGGTCACCACAGCGGAATAGTCCGCGATCGAGGCATCCGCGACGACCCTGCCTCGGAACTCCGAGTCGACGATGCTCAGGTGACGAAGCTCCTCTCCTCGCGGAAGCCGGCCGGCGCGGTCTAGGAGGGCGAGGCGCGCGGACGTTCCGCTCCCGCACGGCGAGCGGTCGACCTCGCCGTCGGCGAAGACGGTGACGTTTCGCTGCGTCAGCGGGCGTTCGGCCTCGTCCTGCCAGAAGATCACGCCGTACACGTCGCGCAGCTCCGGCTCGAGCGGATGGACGATGTCGTGACGCTTCTCGAGCGCGCGCTTGATCTCCCGTCCGAGCTCGATCAGCCGTGGCAGCTCGGCCGCGTCCACCCTCTCCTCGAGCGATGCGTAGAACGCCCCGCCGAAAGCGACGTCGACGACGCGATCGGCGACCTCGAGGCCTTCCGCCCACACGAACGAGGGAACGTTCCGAAAGCGCACCGACCGGACCCGCCCGGCTTCGACCTGCGCCCATGTCTCGAGCCTTCCCGAGGGCACGTCGACCACGACGCGGTTCTCGCCCTCGTGGCGCTCGAGGACGCCTTCCTCCAGTGCCCAAGTCACCAGCGCGATGGTGCCGTGTCCGCACGCGGTCGAGTAGCCGGCGTTGTGGAAGAAGACGACGCCGAGGTCGGCAGCGTCGTCCTTCGGCTCGACGACGAAGCCGCCGTACATGTCCGCGTGGCCGCGAGGCTCGAAGACGAGGAGCCGCCGGACGTGATCGAGGCGCTCGAGTGCGTCGCGGCGCTTATCGAGAATCGTCTCGCCGCGCAGCATCTCCACGCCGCCCGTGACGATCCGGAAGGGCTCGCCGCCGGTGTGATAATCGACCGCGCTGATCGGCGTCACGGCGCCCCCCGGCCGTCCCGAGCTAGCGGCCCTTGAAGTCGGGGGAGCGCTTGTCGAGGAAAGCCTGGACGCCTTCGGCGAAGTCTTCGGTCGCGGTCGCCGCCTGCTGGAGTTCCGCCTCGAGCTCGAGCTGCTCCTCGAGCGCTGCCGTGTACGCATGCTCGAAGAGCTGCTTGGTCATCGCGACCCCGCGTGTCGGCAGCTGCGCGTACCAGGACGCAAGCTCCTCGACGCGGGGCGGGAAGTCGTCCGCCGCGACGACTTCGGAAACCAGACCGAAGGCGCACGCCTCATCGGCGCCCAGGCGCCGGTTCGAGACCATCCACTCGAACGCCCTTGAGTATCCGAGCAGCCGGTGTATGAACCACGACCCGCCGGCGTCGGGGATGAGCCCGATCCCGATGAATCCCGGAACGAAGGTCGCCGCGTCGGAGGCGATCCGAACGTCGCACGCACACGCGAGCGAGAGCCCCGCACCGGCGACGGGGCCGTTGATCGCGGCGATGACCGGCTTTTCGAGCGCGCGGATCGCCCGAATGTTCGGGTGGTACGTCCCCTCGAGCGCCTCGCGGATGCCGCCGGGCAGCTCGGAGAACTCCTTCAGATCCTGACCCGAGCAGAAGCCGCGGCCGGCGCCGGTGATGACGACTGCGCGTACCTCCGGGTCGGCTGCTTCCTCGAGTGCTCCTCGGAGAGCGCCGTGAAGCGCACGGTTGAACGCGTTGAAGACCTCGGGCCGGTTGAGCGTGATCGTGAGCACTGCTCCAGCTCGGTCGGTAAGCACCTCGTTCGCCAACGTCAATTCCCTTTCCGACCGACGAATCCGCGCACCGCATCCTGCGCCTCGTCGCCGAGCATCGAGAGCGCGAGCCAGTCGCGGGCGTGGCCGACGGTCTGGTGCCACGCGAAGTCGCGCCACACGTTGAGCTGCTGCTTCGCGTAGCGCGTCGTCTGCGGAAGCTTCGCTGCGAGCTTCTCGACCAACTCGTCGACGGCCGCGTCCAGCTCCGCTTCGGGAACAGCCCGGTTCACGAGCCCCCACTCGGCTGCTTGCACAGCCGGAATCTCGTCGCACAGAAACACGATCTCCCGCGCCCGCCGGTCTCCGACCATGAGCTGCAGCCACTGGGTAGCGCCGCCCGCGGGCACCGAGCCGTGCTCGAGGCCGACGTGCCGGATGAACGCCGAGTCGACCATCACCGCGAGGTCGCAGGCCATCTGCAGCTCGTTGCCGCCGCCGACCGCGATCCCGTTGATCCGGGCGACCGTCGGCTTGCCGATCTCGCGCATCCGGTCGTGGGCGTCCTTGAAGGCGCCGAACCACTTCCAGTACTCCTTGGGCTTCCCGAGGTAGTCCTCGTCCCAGGAACGGAGGTCGGCGCCGACGCAGAATGCGCGCCCGGTGCCGGTGACGACCACCGCACGCACGTCGTCGTCCCACGACGCGTCCTCACACGCGCGCGCGATTTCCCTCAGCATGCGGAAGTCGAACGCGTTCAGGACATCGGGACGGTTGAGCCTGATCGTCGCGCGCGGCGGCGCCTTCTCGTAGACGATCGACTCGAATCCCAGCTCCGCCGGGTCCCGCGGACGGGGATGGGTCGGCTCGGTCACACGACTTCGGCGAAGTGACAGGTGAACGGAATGCCCATCTCTGTCGCGTCTTTGCCGGAAGCGGCGAACTCTGGGGAGTTCGCGCCCGCCTTGAAGGCATCCATGTCGTCCCATTCGAACTCGGCGTAGTAGCGGTACTCCGGCTCGCCGAAGGGCGAGGCGAAGACTTTTCCGTGCCGGAACGCCGAGCACGACACCCTCGATGCGAACTCGTCGATGTGCTGCTGGTAGCGATCGCTGTCAGGCTCGGACTCGTACTGGATGATCGCACGGACCATGCGCTCTCCCTTCGTAGCGGACGCAGGGGAGCGTATAGCGTCCGCGCATGAGCTCGACCGGAGTCGCAGCCGCGCTCGCGCTCGCCGCGGGCTTCGGCGGAGCGGTGCAGATCGCGGTGCAGGGGCGGCTCGGGGACCGCGTGGGAAGCCTCGAGGCGGTGGCCACCGCATCTCTGATCGGAGCGTTCGTCGCGCTGACGGTCTTGCTGCTCGCGCGGCGCTCGCTGGCCGGTGTTGGAGACGCCTTCGGCGCGCCGAAGTGGATGCTCCTCGGGGGCGTCATGAGCGCGCTCATCATCCTCGCGATCACCGTGGCCGGGCCGCGCATCGGCATCGTCGCCACGAGCGCGGTGCTGATCGCAGCGCAGTTCACCCTCGCGACCGTCATCGATCGCAACGGCTGGTTCGGCGTGGAGCGCATCGCGGTGACCTGGCCGCGGGTGCTCGGAATCGGCCTTCTCTTCGTTGGTGCGGCACTGACCCTGCGGAGATGAGCGTCTTCGTAGGGCTCGAGCCCGCAGGAGTGTGGGATCGGTTCGCGGAGCTGACGCGGATCGCGCGACCGCCGAAGGAGGAAGCTCTGGTTCGCGACCACGTTCTCGGCTGGGCAGCGGGACGCGGCTTCGAGACAGCGGTGGACGACGAGGGCAACGTCGTCGTGCGCGTTCCGGCGACTCATGGGCGAGAGCGCGCGCCGACCGTCGTGCTGCAGGCGCATCTCGACATGGTGTGCGAGCGCGACCCCGACAGCCCCTACGACCCTCGTGCCGGACGTATCAACGTCGTCGTGGACGGCGATTGGGTCGTCGCCGAGGGCACGACGCTGGGAGCCGACAACGGCATCGGCGTCGCCGCTGCCATGGCGGTCGCCGACGATCCGAAGATCGTCGCACGGCCCGCTCGAGCTGCTGTTCACGGTCTCTGAGGAGCAGGGCCTGGACGGCGCCAAGGCGCTCGATCCGTCACTCGTGAGCGGGCGGCTCCTGCTCAACCTGGACGGGACGAGCGACGAGGCGATCACGATCGGCTGCGCCGGGAAGCACGCACACCTTCACTCGGCTGCGGCTCCCCCTCGAGCCCGTGCCGGACGACCACGTCATGCTCGAAGTGACGGTCTCGGGCGCGCGCGGCGGCCACTCTGGTGGCGACATCGCGAAGGGCCGGGTCAACGCGAACAAAGCCCTCGGGCGCGTGCTCGCGACGAACGCCGCTCCGGCTGGCACGGCTCGACGGGGGCGTGAGCCGGAACGCACTTCCGCGCGACGCGCGAGCGGTCGTGGCAGTTCGCGCAGAGGACGCGTTTCGCGAGGCCGCCGAACGCGAGGCCGCCGCGATCCGAGAGCAGTTCGCAGGCACGGACGACGGACTCGAGCTCTCGATCGAGCTCGTCGAACGAGAGCCTGCCGCAGACGAGGCGACGAGTGCACGTGCGCTCGACCTCTTGGCAACGATCCCGAGCGGGGTGGTCGCCATGAACCCGAACCTCCCTGGCACGGTCGAGACGAGCACGAGCCTCAACGTCGCGAGCACCGCCGACGGCGTCGTCACGTTCGCGTCGATGACGAGGAGCGCGAACGCCCTGACGCTCGAGGACGTCGTCTCGTCGATCGAGGCGGCCGCGCGCCTCGCCGGCGCGGAGGTCGAGCTCAGGCGCTCGTACCCGCCCTGGCGGCCGGACCTCCACTCGGCGCTCCTCGCGACCGCGCGCACGACGTTCGAGCGCCTGTTCGGCGCCGAGCCGAGCCTGGAGATCGTCCACGGCGGCCTCGAGTGCGCCGTGATCGGGACCAGGCTCGCAGGCGTCCAGATGATCTCGCTCGGCCCCGAGATCATCGGCCCACACGCTCCGGGCGAGCGCCTCAGCATCCCGGCGACGCAGCGTTTCTACCGGCTGCTCGGCGCGCTCCTAGAGGACCTCTCGCGCTAGGCGGTCGCCGCGAGCAGCGCCTCGCCTTCGCGACGTTGCGGGTGGCTCCGACCGACCGATAGAACGCGAGCGCGTTCTGCAGTTGAACATCCGCTTCCGGACGCCGGCCGCTTGCGACCGGCTGCGCCGCGTATCGGAGGCGAACGCGAACTAGAGCCCGACGATGTCGTCGGGTCGCACCGGCACCCGCGTGAGTTCGCGGCCGGTCGCATCCCGGAGCGCCGCGACGATCGCCGCCGTCGAGACGACGGTCGGCGGCTCGCCGACGCCCTTGACGCCGTACGGGGCGCTGGGCTCCGGCACCTCGACGAGCTCGGAGACGACGGGCGGCATGTCGAGGAAGGTGGGGATCAGGTAGTCGGTGAAGTTCGGGTTCGAGGATGACGCCGTCCTTCGTCTGGATCTCCTCCATCAGCGCGAGCCCGAGGCCCTGGGCGGTGCCTCCCTCGATCTGGCCCTCGACCGCCTGCGCGTTCAGTGCGTGACCCACGTCCTGCGCGGTCCCGATCCAGATGACGCGCGTGAGACCGAGATCGACGTCCACCTCGACGACGACGCGCATCGCCGCCACGGCGAAGGCGACATGGGAGCGCTCGCCGAGCACCTGGCCCGTCTCCGAGTCGAGCGGGAACGTCTTCGGATGGCGATACACGCGCTCGACGTCCACTTCGCCTCCACCGGCCCGCTCGCGCTCCTCCATCGCTGCCTGGCACGCGAGCTGCACCGCTCCCGCCGCCATCCATGTCATCCGAGAGGCGGAGGAGGAGCCCGCCGAGCCGACGTCTGCCGTGGAGGCGGTCGCCAGGGTCACGTCGTCCGTGCCGAGCTCGAGTTTCGCGACCTGAAGGATCACCTCCGAGACGCCCTGGCCCACTTCGGCCGACGCACAGTGGACGATCGCCCGGCCGTCGGCACCCACCACGACCCGCGCGGTGCAGTAGTCGTCGAACCCTTCCGAGTAGCAGACGTTCTTGAACCCGACCGCGAAGCCGACGCCTCGTTGCACGCCTTCGCCTCGCGTCGTGTTGCCCGCGCCGCCGGGAAGCCGGATCGCGTCTCGGGGGAGCTCCTCCGGCTCGGGGACCGGAAGCGCCGCGGCGCGCCGGATCACGTCCTTCGTCGGGAGCGATCCCGTCAGGACCTGGCCCGTCGGGAGCACTCCGCCGGGCTCGAGCGCGTTCAGGAGCCGCAGCTCGACAGGGTCGATCTCGAGCTCGGCGGCGAGCTTGTCCATCTGCGCCTCGGCCGCGAAGCAGGACTGCACCGCGCCGAACCCGCGCATTGCGCCACAGGGTGGGTTGTTCGTGTACACGCAGAGACCGTCGATCAGGACGTTGTCGACGGCGTACGGCCCGACAGCGAACGAGCACGCGTTCGAGATGACCGCGGTCGAGCTCGACGCATACGCCCCGCCGTCGAGCAGGATCCGCATCTTCACGAGGACGAGCTTCCCGGCCCTCGTCGCCCGATGCTCCGCCCAGATGCGTGCCGGGTGACGATGGATGTGGCCGACGAACGACTCCTCGCGGCTGTAGACCATCTTCACGGGCCGCCCGGTCCGGAGCGCGAGCAGCGCCGCGTGCAGCTGGATCGAGAGGTCCTCGCGTCCTCCGAACGCGCCGCCGACACCGGCGAGGTGGATCCGGACCTGCTCCGACTCGAGGCCAAGACACGGAGCGATCTGGTCGCGGTCGACATGGAGCCACTGCGTCGCGACGTGGATGTCCACCCCGCCCTCGCCGTCCGGAATGGCGATGCCGGACTCGGGGCCGAGGAAGGCCTGGTCCTGCTGCCCCAGCTCGTAGTAGCCGGAGACGGCGACGTCGCCAACGGCGTCCGGGTCCCCGCGGCGAATCGTCAGCGCGCGAACGACGTTCGGCCTCGGGTGCTCGGTGTCTCCGTGACGCTCGACCGAGCTGTCGACGTGCAGCGGCTCCATCTCGGTCGCGCGCTCCGGGTCGACGATCGGTTCCAGCGGCTCGTACTCGACCCGAACAGCCGCAGCCGCGCGGCGCGCCTGCTCGGGCTCCTCGGCGGCCACCACCGCCACCGCCTCGCCGAAGTAGCGCACCCTGTCGATCGCGAGTACCGGCTGATCCGGGAACTCGAGCCCGTAGAGCTTCTTTCCGGGAACGTCGTCGTGGGTCAGCACGGCGTGCACGCCGGCCATGCCGACCGCCTGGGATACGTCGATCTCGACGATGCGAGCGTGCGCGTGAGGACTCCGGACCGTGTGCCCCCAGAGCATCTCGGCGGCGTGGAGATCGCTCGAATACGCGAACTCGCCGGCGACCTTCGGGATCGCATCCTGCCGTGGCTTCGCCGCGGTGGCGTGGCCCCGCCGGAGCCGTGTCCGCGTGGTGGTGCTCATCGCCCGGCCGCCAGGTGCACCGCGTCCAGGATCTTCTGGTACCCGGTGCAGCGGCAGAGATTTCCGGACAGGGCCTCGCGGATCTCGTCGTCGCTCGGGTCGGGGATGCGGCGGAGGAGATCGTCAGCCGCGACGACGAGCCCCGGCGTGCAGAACCCGCACTGCACCGCACCCGCCTCGGCGAACGCCGCTTGGACGCGATTCGGCGTTCCATCCTCGGCGAGACCCTCGACCGTGATGACTTCATGCCCTTCGGCCTGCGCGGAGAGCACGAGGCACGAGCAGACCAGAGATCCCTTCAAGAGCACCGAGCACGACCCGCACTCGCCCTGCTCGCACGCGTTCTTGGAGCCGGGAAGCCCGAGCCTGTCGCGGAGCGTCGTGAGCAGGCTCTCCCCGACCCAGACGTCCGTTTCGAGCGGGTCGCCGTTGACCGTCAGCGAGATCCTCACGGCGCCACGCCTCCACGTGGCTCTGAGCCACACGGTCTCACGCGAGGCACCTCTCGAGAGCTCGCGAGGTCAGCACACGGAGCGCGTGCCGGCGGTACGCAGCGGACCCGCGTACGTCGTCGATCGGGCTCGCCGCTGCGGCCACACGGTCAGCGAAACCGTCCGCGTCCTCGAGTGACGCCGTCACCAGCGCGACCACCGGCCCCGAGGAGCCGTACGCAGCGCGTAACTCGCCCCGCTCCCTATCGGCCACGAGCGCAAGGGAGCAGACGGCGATGACCATCGCGTTCCGGGGCCCGACTTTCATGAACGTCTGTCGGCCACCGCTCGGATCGACGTGGACGGCGACGATGAGCTCGTCTTCTGCGAGCGCGTTCTTCTTCGGGCCGACGAGGAACTCGGAGAGCGGCAGCGCGACGCGTTCCGCGCTCGCTCGCCAGCTCGAGCTCTGCGTGCTCGATCAGCAGCGGCGGCAGCGCGTCTCCGGCAGGCGAGGCGGTGCCCAGGTTGCCGCCGACCGTCCCGCGGTTGCGGATCTGCGGTGAGCCGACCGTGCGCGACGCCTCGGCGAGCGCGGGCAAGGTGCTCGCGACCGGCTCCAGCATCCCCTCTGTGTAGGTCAGGCCCGCGCCGAGCCGGAGCGTCCCGTTCTCGCGCGACCAGCCTCGAAGCTCCGGAACCTCGTTCAGGTTCAGGAAGTGATCGGGGCGCAACCGGTCGAAGTTGACGGTGACCATCACGTCGGTCCCGCCCTGGATCGGCACCGCCTCCGGGTGCTCGGCCTTGAGCCGGAGCGCCTCGTCGAGCGAGCGCGGAGTTAGGACTTCCACAGGGCCAAGGGTATTACGCTGTCGCGCATGGAGGCCCTCCGCCGTCGGCTCGCTGTGGCGCGAGGAGACGAGGCGGCCGACCTCGTCGTCCGTGGGGGACGCGTGCTGTCCGTCTTCACCAAGGAGTGGCTCGAGGTGGACATCGCGATCGCCGACGGCTTCGTCGCCGGGCTCGGCGAGTACGAAGGTCGCGAGATTGCTCGACGCCTCAGGCCGCTGGGTCGTCCCGGGCTTCATCGACGCGCACATGCACCTCGAGTCGACGAAGCTTCTCCCCGACGAGTTCGCCCGCCTGGTGCTGCCGCTCGGGACCGTCGCGGTCGTCGCCGACCCCCACGAGCTCGCGAACGTGCTCGGCACCGACGGCGTCCACTGGCTGCTCGACGCGTGCGAGAACCTCCCGCTCGACTTCTACTTCATGGCCTCGTCCTCGATTCCGGCCTCCGAGTTCGAGTCGCCGCGCCGCCCGCTCAAGGCCGGCGATCTGGAGAGCCTGCTCCGGCGCCGGCGCGTGCTCGGCCTCGCGGAGATGATGAACTACCCCGGCGTGATCGCCGGTGACGAGTCGGAGCTCGTCAAGCTGAAGCTCGCGGGGAGCGCACATGTCGACGGCCATGCACCGGGCGTTCTCGGACGGGCGCTGAAACGCGTACGCCGCTGCGGGGATCCGCTCCGACCACGAAGCGTTGACCGTCGAGGAAGGCCGCGAGCGCCTGCGAGCGGGCATGTGGCTTCTGATCCGCGAGGCGTCGATGGCGCGGAACCTGCTCGCGCTCCTCCCGCTCGTCGCCGAACTCGGCACGAACCAGATCGCGTTCTGTACCGACGACCGCGATCCGGAGGACATCGCCGAGAACGGACACCTCAACGGGATGGTGCGCGAGGCCGTGGCGGCCGGAATCGCGCCGGAGGATGCGCTCGTTCTCGCCTCGTACAACCCGGCCGTCTGGCATCGGTTGTGGAATCTCGGTGCAATCGCGCCTGGCTACCAGGCAGATCTCCTCGTCCTTCCCGATCTGATCGAGTTCCGACCGGAGGTCGTGCTCAAGAGGGGCCGACAGGTCGATGAGATCGAGCGGCCCGAGGTTCCGGAGTGGGTCAAGCACTCGGTGCGGATCAAACCGGTCTCCGCCGCCGATTTCCGGATTCTCTGGCAGGACGGCCGCGCACGCACAATGGGACTCGTCGAGGACCAGATCGTGACGGAGTCCCTCGAGCAGGAGCCGGCCGTGGTCGACGGGTCCGCGAGCGCCGATGCCGATCGCGACCTGGCGAAGATCGCAGTCGATCGAACGCCATCTCGGCACCGGCAGGATCGGCCTCGGCTTCGTGCACGGATCGGGGCTGACCCGCGGCGCGCTCGCGTCGACGGTCGCGCACGACGCGCACAACATCGTGGTCGTCGGCATGTCCGACGACGACATGGCGTTCGCGGTGACGCGACTGGCCGAGCTCGGAGGCGGTGTCGTCGCGGTCGAGGAAGGAGCGGTTCGCGCGGAGCTCCCGCTGCCGGTGGCCGGCCTGCTCGCCGACGCACCTCTGGAGGAGGTGATCTCGCGCAGCCTCGCGTGCAACGACGCCGCGCGGGCGCTCGGCTGGTCCGGCGCAAGCCCCTTCCTCACGCTGTCGTTCCTGGCGCTGTCGGTGATCCCCCACCTGAAGATCACGGACCGCGGGCTCGTCGACGTCGACCGCTTCGAGATCGTCCCGCTGCGAGGCGATCGAAGACGCTCTACACGGGCGGCTGGATCGTCTCCTGCGACGACGCGGGCACCGAGCACCCAGACGGCTGGCTGCTGGTCGAGGACGGCTTGATCGCGGCACTCGGCGCCGGCGAAGAGCCGGAAGCAGACGTGCGAGAGGAGCTCGGAGGCGCCGTCGTCACGCCGGGCCTCGTCAACACGCACCATCACCTCTCCCAGACGCTCACGCGCGGCCGGGCGCAGGATGCGGATCTCTTCTCGTGGCTCAGCGAGCTCTACCCGGTGTGGGCCAGGATCGACGCCGAGGCGGAGTACGCGGCCGCCCGCACGGGGCTCGCCGAGCTCGCGCTCTCGGGCTGCACGACGGTCTTCGACCACCACTACGTCTTCCCGCGCGGCCGGGAAGGGCTGATCGAGGCCGAGGTGCAGGCCGCACGCGAGCTCGGGGTTCGCATCGTCGCCTCGCGCGGCTCGATGGATCTCGGCGCGTCGGACGGCGGCCTCCCTCCGGACGAGCTCGTGGAGGAGCTCGACGACGTGCTCGCGGACACCGAGCGGCTCGTCGGACGCACTCCACGAGCCGGGACACGGCGCGCGCGTGCAGATCGCGGTCGCCCCGTGCTCACCGTTCTCCGTCACCAGGCGCCTGATGCAGGAGTCGGCTGCGCTCGCTCGGCGGTTGGAGGTCCCGCTGCACACGCACCTCGCGGAGACGATGGAAGAGGGCGCGTACTGCCTCGAGCTCTACGGCTGCACACCCGTCGAGTACCTGACCGACCTCGGCTGGCTCGGCTCGGACGTGTGGTGCGCGCACTGCGTCCACCTCTCGCCCGACGACGTCGCGGACTTCGCGCGGGAGCGGAACAGGGGTCGCCCACTGTCCCACATCGAATCTTCGCCTCGGGGCGGGCGTCGCGCCGGTCCGAGACTTGCTCGAGGCAGGCGTACGCATCGGTCTGGGCGTCGACGGCTCGGCGTCGAACGAGCGCAGCGACCTGTTCCTGGAGGTGAAGCAGGCACTGCTCGTCGCCCGCGGTCGCGAGGGGCCGGCGGCGCTGACGGCGCGCGGCGCGCTTCGCCTGGGGACGCGAGGTGGCGCCGAGGTTCTCGGCCGCGACGACATCGGCAGGCTCGAGCCCGGCAAGTGCGCCGATCTCGCGATCTGGTCGGTCGACGGGCTCGAGCTCGCCGGCGCCGAGGATCGCGTCGCCGGGCTCGTCCTCTCGGCGCCGCATCGCGTGGACCGCCTCGTCGTCGGAGGCGAGGACGTGGTACGCGGAGGCGAGCTCGTGCATGCCGACGAGACGGAGATCGCGCGCGAGCAGCGGGCGCAGGCGCGAAGATTGGCGCAATGAGCGTCTCGGTCTCGACGCACGTCCTCGACACCGGTAGCGGACGACCGGCGGCTGAGGTCCGCATCGAGCTCTTGCGCGGGGACGAGGTTCTCGCCGACGGCGTAACCGACTCCGACGGCCGCGTGTCGGAGCTCGCCGAGGACCTCGAGCCCGGCACGTACTCGATCGTCTTCCACCCGCCGTCGCCCTTCTTCACGCGCGTGGAGCTCCAGGTCGAGCTCGCGGAGGGCCACCATCACCTCCCGCTCCTCGTCTCGCCGTACGGATGCGTGACCTACCGCGGCAGCTGAGCGCCGAGCAGCTCGCCGACCTCTTCGAGGGCGAGACGCCGCTCGTCGAGCGTCTGGCCGAGGTCGAGGGCCCGCTCGAGCACGCGCGCGAGGTGATATCCACGCTGAGCGAGGAGGAGAAGCTGCGAAGCGCTGAACGCGCACCCGGCGATAGGAGCAAAGCGGCTCACGCGGCGCTCGGCGGAGGAGCAAGGCTCCGACTCGGATCCGGCAATCCTCTCCGAGCTCGCGTACCTGAACCAGGTCTACGAGGAGAAGTTCGGCTTCCGGTTCGTCGTCTTCGTCGCCGGACGCCCGAAGCGGGAGATCCTTCAGGTGCTCGGCATGCGTATCGGCCGGACGCGCGAGGAGGAGCTCGACACCGGCCTCGAAGAGCTCGTCGCAATCGCGAGAGACCGATGGACCCGTACCTGAGAGACGTCCTCGACGTTCTCCTCCGCATGCTCCACGTGACCGCGGGGATCGCGTGGATCGGCGCGTCCTTCTACTTCGTGCGGCTCGATCTGGCACTGCGGCCTCCGAAGCGCGAGAGCGACGCCGAGGCGGGCGTGGCCGGGGAGTTCTGGGGCGTGCACGGCGGTGGCCTCTATCACTCCCAGAAGTACCGCCTCGCGCCGGGCGAGATGCCCGAGCCGCTGCACTGGTTCAAGTGGGAGGCGTACACGACCTGGCTCTCGGGCTTCGCGCTGATGGTCGTCCTCTACTACTTCGACGCGGGCGTGCGGCTCGTCGATCCGACGGTCGCGGACATCTCGGACTGGGCCGCGATCGCCCTCTCCGTCGGCGGCCTCGGGCTCGCGTGGCTCGTCTACGACGCGCTCTGCCGAACGGTCGGACAACGGAGCCAGGTCGCGCTTGCTGCCGTCGGCGTCGCGATGGTGGCGCTCGCCGCGTGGGGTGCGAGTGAGCTGTTCGCCGCGCGGGCTGCGTACCTGCAGGTGGGCGCGATGGTCGGAACGGTCATGGCGGCGAACGTACTCGTAGTGATCATCCCCGCGCACCGGAAGCTCGTGAGCGCGATGGCAGAGGGTCGCGAGCCGGATCCCGCGCCGCTGCTCGAGGCGAAGCGGCGCTCCGTGCACAACAACTATCTCACGCTGCCCGTGCTCTTCACCATGCTCGCCGGACACTTCGCGTTCACGTTCGGAGCGGACGAGGCGTGGTTCGTGCTCGTCCTCGTCTTCGTCCTGACCGCGGGGATCCGGCACTTCTTCAATCTCTGGCACGTCGGTCGGCGGGCCTGGTGGATCCCGCGAGCGCCGGCCGTCGCGGCCATCGCTGCTCGCGTTCTGGTTGCAACCCGACGACGTCGCTCCGCCGGAAGCCGGGCCCGTGCCGTTCGCGCAGGTGCAACCCGTGATCGAAGAGCGGTGCGCGACCTGCCACTCGGGCACGTCCGCACCCCTCGGCGTTCGCCTCGAGACCGAGGCCGAGATCACCGCCCGCGCCGAGGACATCGAGCGCCAGGCCGTGCAGACCCAGGCGATGCCGCCGGGGAACTCGACGGGGATGACGGACGAGGAACGGGAGCTCCTGGCCGCCTGGATCGCATCGGAACGCTAGGCGCTCGTTGTGCGCCGAGCCGCTGTGTCGGACACCATCGTTCGACAGCCCGGCTATAGGGTCCCTCCATGCTCGAGATCACCGCCGGAGTCTTCTCGTTCAGCGCACGCCTCGAGGAGGAGGCAGCACCAAAGACCGTCGCCGCGTTCCGGCGGATGCTGCCGCTCGACTCGAAGATCATCCACGTTCGCTGGTCCGGTGAGGGCGGGTGGATCCCCATGGGAGACCTCGACGTCGGCCTCGGCCCGGAGAACGCGACGAGCTACCCCAGCCCCGGCGAGTTGATCTTCTACCCGGGCGGCGTAAGCGAGACAGAGCTCTTGCTCGCTTACGGCTACGTCGCGTTCGCAAGCAAGGCCGGCGCGCTCGCCGGAAACCACTTCGCGACGATCGTCGAGGGGAGCGAGAACCTGCGCGAGCTCGGGCGCCGCTTGCTCTGGGAGGGCGCTCAGGAGATCGCGTTCAGGGAGAGGTAGCCAGCTGCGCGAGGATCGCCGACAGCACCTCGACCCCCAAGGCGACGTCCTCTTCGGACGACAGCTCATCGGGCGAATGACTGATTCCCCCGTTCAGGCTGCGGACGAACAGCATCGCGCTCGGCACGCCTGCGGCGGCAAGGATTCCCGCATCGTGCCCCGCGCCCGACGACAGCTCGACCACTGGCACGCCGCGCGCCTCGATCTCGTCTCGCAACGCTCGGCATAACACTTCGTCCATGGCCGTCGGCGGTGTGCGCTGGTCGGGCACGACCCCGATCGTGCGCACGAGGTCGTCCAGCTTCTCCGCGTCGGGTGCCCTGGCGTCGACCGAGATCACGGCCCGTGCCGGGATGACATTGCTACCGGCCGGTTCCACAGAGATCTGACCTACCGTCGCCACGGCACCCTCGATCGAGCGTGCCGCGTCCCTGATCCGCAGGATTGCCTCCGCCGCATCCACGAGCGCGTCCCGCCGAACGTTCATCGGCGTGGTCCCTGCATGCCCGGCCTCGCCGTCGAACACAAGCTCGCCTTGGGCGTAGCCGACGATGCTCGAGACGACGCCGAGCGGAGCACCGGCGTTCGCCGAGCACCGGACCCTGTTCCACGTGCAGCTCGACGAATGCACTCGGAAGTGGCCCGGAGCCGGCGCACCGCGCACGGCTCCCGACGCAGCCGACCTCCTCTCCGCGGAAAGAGACGACCGTACCTCGCCCGGTTCGCTCGACGGCCTCGAGGCCCGCGATGACCCCGAGCGCCCCGTCGAAGCGGCCGCCCTGAGGCACGGTGTCGAGATGCGAGCCGACCCACACGTCCTGCCGCTCCGCGGCGTGCCCGAGGAGGTTTCCGCTCGAGTCGACTTCGACGTCGAGCCCGGCCTCGTCTCATCCACTCGGCCGCGAGCTCGTGCGCCTCGTCCTCGCCGGCTCCGGGATGCGGTCGGTTCGCGCCCGGCCCGCCGCCGATGGCGTACAGCTCGTCGAGCCGCTCGAGCACCCTCATCGCGTCGCAGTATGTCGGCGCTCACTGAGCGATCCCGAGCACCCACCAGCCGACGAGCGAGATGACTGCCGCGACCACGAACGCGAACGACCACGATCCCGACGACACGGTCGCCGCGAAGAAGACCGGCCCCGCCACCCCGAGCGCTGCCAGGACGGTTTGTTGGATGCCGATCGTTGCACCGCTCCGCAGCGCTCCGGCGAGCTCCGCGGCCGCTGTGAACGAGAGCCCGTTCCACGCCATCGTCAGCCCGCCTGCGAGGACGAGAACGGGTACGAGAAGCCAAGTCGGGCCTCCTGCGAGAACGGCGGTCAAAGTCATCACGCCGACGATCCCGAGCCCGACGAGTCGCAGCGGCACGATGCGCGCCCCGATACGGTCGGACCAGCGGCCTCCTCCGATCCGGAACGCGCCACCCAGCACCTGAGAGCCGGCGAACACCAGCGCTGCCGACCGTCCCGAAATCCGTGCTCGTCGACGAGGAAGAGAACACCGAACCCCAGCACCGCGATCTGGGCGTACAGGAAGAGGCTGCTGCCGAGCGACAGCCGCCAGAGCCTGCCGTCCGCGATCGTCGCCGCGAATCGAGGACGCCACGATCCCGTCCGGAGCCTCACGGCCACGCAGGACGAGTGCGCCGACGAGTGCGCCGATCGCGCTCAAGGCGGCCAGGAAGAGAAACGCGGCATCGGTGCCGGCAGCATCGGCGATCGAGGGCAGCGACAACGCACCGATGAACCCGCCGAGTGGGATTGCGGTTTGGCGGACGCCGAGTGCGAAGCCGCGCTCCTCCGCACCGAACCACTGCATGACGGCGCGTCCGCTCGCCGAGTTGACGGCCGCACCGGCGGCGCCGACGAGGCCCAGTGCGACGACGATTTCGCCGTAGCTCGACGCGAACGACGCCCCCACGAGAAAGAGCGCGGACCCGAGCAAGCCCGCGGTGAGCACGAGGCGTTCTCCGTACCGGTCCGCGGCAAGGCCCCACGGGAAGAGCGTCAGCGTCGTTCCAACCCAGGAAGCGGCAAGCACGACGCCGATCTCGCTCAGCGAGAGGTCGAGCTCCTCGCGTAGCTGAGGAAGGATGAACGGGAGCCCGATCCCGAACACGGCAGAGCTGGCTGCCGCCGTCGTGCCCGCTGCGAGGACGGCCCAGCGGTAACGCATGTCTCAGGAGTAGAGATCCCCGCCCAGGTACTTGAGCCCGGAGTCGACGAGCGGCGTCGCGATGCGCTTCCCAGGCCCGAGCTCCAGCGCGAGGGCGAGCGCAACCGTGAGGTTCGCGCCCGTCGACGGCCCGGACCAGAGACCCTCCTCCCTCGCCGCCCGGCGTGCCATCGCAAACGCGTCGTCCGTGGCGACCGTCCGTACCTCATCGAGGTCGTCGCGTTCGAGGAGCGGCGGCCAGAAACCCGAACCGCCGCCTTCGATCCGGTGTGTTCCCGGCTCGCCTCCCGTGATCACGGGCGACTCCGCAGGCTCGATGGCTACCCGGTGGAGCCCGGGAAGCGTGCGCCGCAGCTCCCGCGTGACGCCGACGAAACAACCCGCTGTCCCGACATAGGCGCAGAACGCATCGAGCCGACCGTCCAGCTGCTCGTGGAGCTCGCGCGCAAGCGCTGTGTAGCCGTCGAGCATGTCGCGGTTTCGGAACTGGTCGGTGGCGAAGCCGCCGACCTCGTCGACGATCTCTTTCGAGCGCTCGATCATCCTCGGGATGAGGTGGGGCGTGATTCCATCCGGACTGGGCACGATCTCGACGTCCGCGCCGAAGCGCCCGCATCGTCTTCAGCTTCTCCTCCGCGAACGCGTCGGACGTGACGATCCGGAGCGGGTAGCCCTTGAGCCCGCAGACATAGGCGAGCGACGAGCCCGTGCTCCCACCGGTGTACTCGACGACGGTCTGCCCCGGCGCCAGCCGCCCGTCCCGTTCCGCGCCTTCGATCATCGCGAGTGCCATCCGATCCTTGTACGAGCCGGTCGGGTTCGCGGACTCGAGCTTGACCCAGATCTCGGCCATGCCGGGCTCGACGAGATGCTCGACCCGGGCGACCGGCGTCGAGCCGATCGCGCCGAGCATTCCCACTCCCATCTACAGGCCGAACGGGTTGATCGGACGCGCGCCGGTCGAAACCACCACGCTCTTCGTCTCCAGGTAGAGGTCGAGCGACTCGAGTGCGAGCTCACGGCCGAAGCCGGACTGCTTGTAGCCGCCGAACGGAATCCCCGGAAAGGCGGTGTACGGCATGTTGATCCCGACCGTCCCTGACTTGATGCGCGCCGCGAGGCGGTGCCCGCGCGCGGGATCGCCCGTCCAGACGGTCGCCATCAGCCCGTAGCGCACGTCGTTCGCGAGGCGGATCGCGTCCTTCTCGTCCTCGAAGGGCGTGACGGTCACGACCGGGCCGAAGACCTCCTCCTGCGCGATCTCGAGCTCGTTCGCCGCGGCGACGACGGTCGGCGGATAGAACGCTCCCGCGCCCTCGGGAACCTCGCCGCCAGCGACCACTTCGGCCCCTTCACCGGTCCCCCGCTCGACGAAGCCGTGCACGCGGTCCCGGTGCCCGGTCGAGATCAGCGAGCCCATCTGGGTCTCGGCGTCGAGCGGGTCGCCGACGCGTATCGAGCCGGCGAGCTCGGCCATCTTGGAGACGACCTCGTCGTAGATCGGCTTCTCGACGAGCAGCCGAGAGCGCGCCTCGCAGCTCTGGCCCGCTGCGTAGTAGATCGCCCACGCTGAGCTGGGGATCGCGCTCGTGAGGTCCGCGTCCGCGAACACGAGGTTCGGGCTCTTTCCTCCGAGCTCGAGCGTGATCCGCTTTACCGGCTCGGAGGCGAGACGCATGATCTCGCCGCCGGTCTTCGTCGAGCCCGTGAAGGCGATCTTGTCGACTCCGGGGTGGCGGACCAGATAGGCGCCCGTCGTCGGGCCGTCGCCGGTCACGATGTTGATCGTCCCTGCTGGGAAGCCGACCTCAGCGGCGAGCTCGGCCAGGCGAATCGCCGTCAGCGGGGTCTGCGGGTCGGGTTTGAGGACCACGGAGCATCCGGCTGCGAGCGCCGGAGCGAGCTTCCACGTCGACATCATCAACGGGTAGTTCCAGGGCACGATCTGACCCGCGACGCCGACCGGCTCTTTGAGCGAGTAGAAGAGCAGGGAGCCGCCGATCGGGTTCGCCCGCCCTCCGATCGTCGCGATGGCGGAGCCGTAGTAGCGAAAGTTCTCGGCCGCCTGGTGAAGCTCCGCCTTGACCGACGAGATCGCCTTGCCCACGTTCCGCGCCTCGAGCTCGGCGAGCTCGGCGCGATTGACGACGATCGCATCCGCGAGCGCGTGCAGCAAGCGGGCGCGCTCCGTGCCGGGGGTCTTGCCCCAGTCTCCGTCGAGGGCCCCACGCGCAGCCTCGACCGCGCGGTCGACATCTGCCTCGCCCGCCATGGCCGCGCGGGCGAGCGACTCGCCGGTCGCCGGCTCGGTGAGCTCACGGATCTCGCCCGAGGCGGGCTCGGTGAGCTCGCCGCCGATGAAGAGCCCGTACTCCCGGTCGATCGCGACGGCCATCGCGGAGACGATACCTCGGTAAGTCAGGCGGTCGCGGTGTCGGGGTTCGGAACGGGGGCGATGAGCGCCGGGTCGATCCAGGGGCCTCCGGCGTCGGAGGCGAGGTCCGCGAACGTCACTCCTCCGAGGAGCCGGATGGTGGCGTCACGCACCTCCTCCCACACGTCGCGAAGCGTGCAGCCGACCATCATCGGGCACGGCTCGGGGTTGTGGCGCGTGGCGCAGCTGATCGGTGCGAGCGGGCCCTGGAACAGCCGGACGATCCGCTCGAGCGTGATCTCCGGCGGGATCCTTGTTGAGCCGGTAACCACCCGACGGTCCCCGCTCGGAACGGACGATTCCTGCCGTCCGCATCGTCGGCATCACCTGCTCGAGCACCGACTGGGGAACCGCCGTGCGGCGGGCGAGCGCTTCGAGCTTGAGCGGGCCGCCACCCTCGATCGCGAGGGCCAATATCGCGCGCGTCGCGTAGTCGGTTCTTCGGGATACCCACACCGGGATGCCTCCTCGTTAGTTCCGGTTTGACAGTAGAGGTTATGGGCTTTACCTTGTCAATTCACTTGATCATGTTTACTAAGTTTGTCAACTAGACAAACTTACTACCACTAGAACCGAAAGGAGATCCAGCATGCGTCGTGCCCTCGCTCTGCTCGCGGTGCTCGCGATCGTCGGAGCAGTCCTCGCAGGGGTCGGAGTCGCCTCCACCGGCTCGTCGGCGCGGGCGGCCGACACCGAGCTCAACCTCGTCGCCTACTCGACGCCACGCGAGGCGTACGCGAAGCTGATCCCCGCCTTCCAGAAGACGGCGGAGGGCAAGGACGTGGACTTCACGCAGTCGTACGGCGCTTCCGGCGAGCAGACCCGTGCGATCAAGGCGGGTTTGAAGGCCGACATCGCAGCGCTCTCTCTCGCTCCGGACATGGACGAGCTGGTCGCGTCCGGTCACGTCGACGCGAAATGGAAGAAGCAGTCGTACAGCGGCATGGTCACGGACTCCCTGGTCGTCTTCGTGGTGCGCGACGGCAACCCGAAGAAGATCAAGGGCTGGAACGACCTGCTGCGGTCGGATGTCGAGGTCGTCACCCCGAACCCGTTCACGTCGGGCGGTGCGCGCTGGAACGTCATGGCTGCGTACGGCGCGTGGAGGAAAGCAGGCAAGACCGACAAGCAGGCTCAGGCGAACCTCCTCAGGCTGTTCAGGAACGTCGTCGTCCAGGACACGAGCGCCCGCGCGTCGCTCAACACGTTCAACAGCGGGAAGGGCGATGTCCTCCTCGCCTACGAGAACGAGGCTCTCTTCGCACGAACGCAGGGTCTGAACCTTCCGTTCGTGATTCCCAAGGCCACGATCCTGATCGAGAACCCGATCGCCGTCCTGAAGAACAGCCCGGACAGGGAGAAGGCGAACCAGTTCCTGCGCTTCCTGAAGACCCCCACTGCACAGCAGGTCTTCGCGGACTACGGCTATCGCCCGATCCTGAAGAACGTGCTCGAGAAGAACCGGAAGACGTTCCCTGTGCGACCCGGCCAGTTCACGATCGATCAGCTCGGGCTCGGTGGCTGGGAGAAGGTGCAGAAGCGCTTCTTCGATCCGAACTCGAGCATCATGGCCCGGATCGAGCGGCAGGTCGGTGGCGTCACCGGCTAGCGTCGCCGTCGCGCCTCGGCGCGTGCACGACTCGAGGGACCGGGCTGCCACGGCCCTGTCCCTCGGCTTCGTGACGACGTTCCTGACCGTTTTCGTCGGCCTTCCGATCGCTGCCCTGCTCTGGGAGTCGACACGCGACGGTTCGCAGGGCTTCTGGGAGTCGGTCACGAGCCCGGAAGCCGTCGCCGCGCTGAAGTTGACGCTCGGGGCGTCTGCCGTCGTGTCACTGCTCAATGCCGTACTCGGCACCGTCACCGCCTGGGTCCTCGTCCGCGACGACTTTCGCGGGAAGTCGGTCGTCAACGCGATCATCGACCTGCCCTTCGCGCTGCCGACCATCGTCGCCGGGCTCACGCTCCTGGCCCTCTACGGTCCGACCTCACCGGTCGGCATCGACGTGGCCTTCACGCGGACGTCGATCGTTCTCGCGATGATGTTCGTGACGCTGCCGTTCGTCGTCCGCACGGTGCAGCCGGTCCTGCAGGAGCTCGATCCCGAGCTCGAGCAGGCGGCGCATTCGCTCGGCGCCTCCCGGGCGACGACGTTCCGCCGCATCGTCTTCCCCAACATCCTCCCCGGCATCCTCTCCGGCGTCGCGCTCGCGTTCGCGAAGGCCGTCGGCGAGTTCGGGGCCCTCGTGATCATCACCGGGAACATCCCGTTCGACACCGAGGTCTCGTCCGTCTTCATCTTCGGACGCATCGAGAGCGGCGACTCGGCCGGCGCCGCGGCGGCGGCCGTCGTCTTGCTCGCCATCTCCTTCCTCACGCTGCTCTCGATCGGCGTCATCCGCCATTTCGCGACGAGGCACGACCGTGCGTAGGCCGAGCTTTCAGCGGCTGGGACTTCGCCTCGTCGCGCTCTTCTACCTCGCCGTGATCCTCGTTGGCCCGCTCGCGATCGTCTTCTGGAGGACGTTCGAAGACGGGTTCGCTCCCGCCTGGGACGCGCTCACGACGCCAGAGACGATCAACGCGCTGAAGCTGACCCTGATCATCACCGCCATCGCCGTGCCCGTGAACACGGTCTTCGGAGTGGTCTGTGCGCTCGCCATCGTGCGCCGGAGGTTCCGGGGCAAGGGCCTCCTGAACGCGTTCATCGACCTGCCGCTCGCCCTCTCGCCCGTCGTAGTCGGGCTCTCGCTCTTCCTGCTCTACGGGCAGGAGGGCTGGTTCGGAAGCTGGCTCGCGGACCGCGGCATCGTGGTGCTGTTCGCCCTGCCGGCGATGGTGATCGCGACGATATTCGTCTCGATCCCCTTCGTCGCGCGCGAGGTCGTCCCGACGCTTCGGGAGATCGGCGACGAGCAGGAGCAGGCCGCGCGCACGCTCGGTGCGAGCGGTTGGCAGACGTTCTGGCGGATCACGCTGCCGTCCATTCGGTGGGCTGTCATCTACGGCGTGATCCTCACCACCGCACGCTGCCTCGGCGAGTACGGCGCCGTCGCCGTCGTGTCGGGCAGGCTTCAGGGGCAGACCGAGACCGCCACGCTCCGCGTGCAGGAGCGCTACGAGAGCTTCGATCTCGCCGGCGCCTACGCGATCTCTATCGTGCTCGCCACGATGGCGATCCTCGTCCTCGTCGCGATGACCGTGATCAGGCCCAGGGAAGAGACCGCCTAGATGTCGATTCACGTGCGCAACGTCTCCAAGCGGTTCGGCGACTTCGTCGCCGTCGACGACGTCTCGCTCGAGGTCGAGAGCGGCTCTCTGACGGCGCTGTTGGGGCCCAGCGGCTCCGGGAAATCGACGTTGCTGCGGATCATCGCGGGTCTCGAGTCACCCGACGCGGGCGAGATCCTGCTGTCGGGAAACGACGCGACGGCGCTCGCGCCGCAGAAGCGCAACGTCGGCTTCGTGTTCCAGCACTACGCGGCGTTCAAACACATGACGGTGCGCGACAACGTCGCCTTCGGGCTCAAGGTGCGGAAGCGGCCGAAGGCGGAGATCCAGGAGCGCGTCGATGAGCTCCTGAACCTCGTCCAGCTGCAGAGCTTCGGTCACCGCTATCCGGCGCAGCTCTCGGGCGGCCAGCGGCAGCGGATGGGCTTGGCCCGGGCGCTCGCCCCCGAGCCTCAGGTGCTGCTTCTCGACGAGCCGTTCGGAGCGCTCGACGCACGAGTCCGGGCCGAGCTCCGCGAGTGGCTCCGGCAGCTCCACGACGTCGTCCATGTCACGACCGTCTTCGTCACGCACGATCAGGAAGAGGCGATGGAGATCTCGGACGAGATCGCGGTCATCAACCACGGGCGCCTCGAGCAGGTCGGGCCGCCGCGACAGCTGTACGACGAGCCTGCGAGCGAGTTCGTCATGACGTTCGTGGGCGATGCGAACCTCGTCGGGGACGTCCTGGTCCGCCCGCACGACCTCGAGCTTCTGCACGAGCCCGCGGAAGGATCGATCGAGGCAATGATCGTGCGCGTCACGATTCTTGGCCGCGACGCGAAGCTCGAGCTGCACGACTCGAGCGGGGCCGAGATCGTGGCGCTGGTCACGCGTGATCACTTCGACGAATCGGGCTTCTGGCGCGGCCAGACCGTCTGGGTGCGACCGCAGCGCGAGCGCGTGTTCGCCGAGACCGCGGCCTAGCGTTCGAAAAGCGCGGCCACGCCCTGGCCGACGCCGACGCAGAGCGTCGCCAGCCCGTACCGGCCATCACGCCGGCGGAGCTCGTGAAGGAGCGAGACCACGAGCCGGGCGCCGCTCATCCCGAGCGGGTGGCCGAGTGCGATCGCACCTCCGTTGACGTTTACGTTCTCGGGATCCAGGCCGAGGTCGCGGATGACCGCCAGGCTCTGCGAGGCGAACGCCTCGTTCAACTCGACGAGATCGAGCTCGCCCGGCTCGATCCCGACGCGCTCGAGGAGCTTGCGGACAGCCGGAACCGGGCCGATACCCATGACGCGGGGATCGACGCCTGCGACCGCCGAGCCGACGAACGCACCCATGGGCTCGATCCCCAGGCCTTCGCCTTCTCCTCGCTCGCGATCACGAGCGCGGCGGCGCCGTCGTTCAGGCCCGAGGCGTTTCCGGCGGTGACCGTCCCGTCCTTCCGGAAAGCGGGCTTCAGCCCCGCCAGCGCCTGCGCGGTCGTCTCGGGGCGTGGATGCTCGTCGACGGCGACGTCTTCGACCGGGACGATCTCGTCCTCGAAGCGACCGGCCGCGTGCGCCGCTGCCCAGCGCTCCTGCGAGCGAAGAGCGAACGACGTCCTGATCCTCACGCGACACGCCCCAGCGCTCCGCGACGTTCTCGCCCGTCTCGCCCATCGACTCGAGCGGAAAGAGCTCCTCGTGGCGCGGGTTCGGGAAGCGCCACCCCAGCGTGGTGTCCCAAACCGTCTGGTTCCCGCGAGGAAAGGCTCTCTCCGGCTTCGCCATGACGAGCGGCGCTCGGCTCATCGACTCGACTCCGCCTGCAACCGCGACCTCGACATCCCCGGCGATCACCGCGTGCGACGCGGAGACGACGGCCGAGAGGCCGGAGGCGCAGAGGCGGTTGACGGTGACGCCCGGCGACCGAGTCCGGGAGCCCGGCGAGCAGCACGGCCATGCGCGCAACGTTGCGGTTGTCCTCTCCTGCCTGGTTCGCGCAGCCGAAGTAGACGTCGTCGATCGACGCGGGATCGACGCTCGCACGCTCGACCGCCGCCGCGATTGCGATCCCCGCGAGGTCGTCCGGCCGGATGTGCGAGAGCGCACCGCCGTAACGACCGATCGGCGTCCTGACGGCCGAGAGGATTACCGCACGTGTCACGCGCGCAGTCTAGGGCGAGGCGGGCAGCGCCCTTACGGCACGAAGTCGATCCGAACCGCGTCCGGGAACGCCCCGAGCGCCTCGCCCCGACGAAGGAGCTCGGTCACCGCCTTCCGCCCCTCGTCTCCGTAGTCCTGTGTCAGCTCGTTGACGTACATGGACACGAACCTGTCCGCTACGGCGGCATCGATCCCGCGACCGAACTGGAGCGCGTACTCGAGTGCCTCCGCGCGGTTGTCCAGACCGCACTTGATCGCCTGCCGCAACACGCTCGACACGTCGGCGAGCACTGCAGGCCCGAGGTCGCGTCGTACCGCGTTGACGCCCAGCGGTAGCGGCAGGCCCGTCTCGAGGAGCCACCATTCGCCGAGATCGAGCACTTTCACGACGCCGTAGTCCTCGAACGTGAGCTGACCCTCGTGGATCAGGAGGCCCGCGTCCGCGCGGCCCGACGCAACCTCGTCGGGGATCTCGTCGAACGGGAGCTCCCGGAAGCGGAAGTCGCCGAGCACGAGCCGCAGCGCGAGGAACGACGTCGTCATCGTTCCCGGTACGACGATCTCGAGCTTCGCGAGCTCTTCGTGTGAAAGAGGCGCGGGCGCAACGACGATCGGCCCGTAGCCGGAGCCGATGCTCGCCCCGTGCGGCAGCAACGCGTAGTCCTCCTGGACGAACGGGTACGCCGCGAGCGAGAGTGCGGTCACCTCGAGGCGGCCCGCCCGCGCCCACTGGTTCAGCGTCTGGATGTCGGCGAGGACCTGCTCGAACTCGTGGCCTCGCGCGTCGACACGCTCGGTCGCGAGCGCCCAGAACATGAACGCGTCGTCGGGATCGGGGCTATGGCCGACGCGGATCCGCACGAAGCGCGGGACGGTAGCACCGCGCGCCCCGCGACTGACGCCGTAACCTCACGGCCTCGCTGAGGTCGCAGGGGCGGCGTCAGCGATTGAAGAACCAGCGCTCGAGCACTGGCAGGACTTCCTTGCGCGTGAAGGGCTTCGCCTCGGCTTCGCGGCCGTCGCCCTCGAGCACCACGACGTCGTCCTCGAGCGCCTCGTTCGCGCGCTGAAGCGCGTCCTCGAGCTCGTACCCCTCGAAGATCAGGTCCTCCGGCCTCGTCTCGTCGGAGTCCCGGAGCTGGGGATTGACCGCACGTGCGACACCCCAGACTCCCTCCGCCCGGCGCTCGATCCAGAGCGCGATTCGCTCCTCGTTGCCGGCATCGTCCACTCCGACGAGCACGCGCTCGGCATATCGGCCCTCTCGGGAGCTACGCCTCATCCACCGGGATACAATCGCGTCGCGTGGCCATATTCAAGAATCTCTTCTCGTTTCTGTTCCAGAAGAGCTCCGCCGAAGACCACGTCGCACGCTACGTGATTCGCGAGCACGACCGCGGCCGCGCGCTCGACGAGATCCTCCAGGACAAGTACGTCCAGAACCGGCTGACGCCCGAGCAACAGCGACGCTTGCTCGATCGTCCCGAGATCGTCGGAGCGATCTCGGGCGAGAAGATCGAAGAGGCCAAAGCCTCCGTCAGCACCTCCACGTAGGGCGGAGCACGCCCGGCTCGGGGCCGACGCATGCATTGGGCCTACAGCGCCGTTCCCACTCCACGCTCCCGCGCGAGCCGCAACGCCTCCGCGCCGATAGCGACGTCCCAGGCCGCGAGGCCGTTCGACTTGAAGACCACGATGTCGGCATCCGACTGACGACCCGCAAGCTCGCCCGACACGACCTCCTGCAGCTCGTGGACCTCGAGCCAGTCGAGGACGCCGGCCTGCACCGGCTCGATCAGGTCTCCGGACTCGAGTCGCGCAGTCCCCAGCGAATCGCAGCACACGAAGGACGCGCGCTCGAGGACGGCGTTGTCGAGCTCCCGCCGGCTGGCGACGTTCGCGCCGGCGGCGATCACGAGAGCACCTGGAGCCAGCCATTCCCCGCGGAGCACGGGATCACGCGAGTTCGTGATCGTGACGACGACCTCCTGCGCGCCGGCGTCGCGGTGACTTTCGCCCGCTTCCGCACCCGTCCGCTCGCAGAAGGACGCGAGACGCTCGGGTGTCCGGCAGTACGCGACGACGCGCTCGATCGACGGGAGCGCAGCGCGGATCCCCGCCACCTGTGTCTCGGCCTGGTGCCCACATCCGAGAACACCGAGTGTGCGAGCGTCTTTCCGCGCCAGATAGCGAGCGGCCACGCCGCTGGCTGCGCCCGTCCGGAGCCGTCCGAGCTGGTCGGCCTCGATCACGGCGACGAGCTCCGACTTCGCCGCGTCGAAGAGACAGACGACGAAGCTCGCTCCCGCCGGCGTCGCCGTATACAGCTTCCCTCCGGCCAGCCCGAGCTCTCGATCGGAGGCGGCCATGTCGGCGAGCGAGCCGTCCTCGAGCTGGAGGCGCCGCCGCGGAGCGTTGTCGACGACGCCTCGTCCCATGCGCTGGAAGCACTCCTCGATCGCCCCGACGGCGTCGGCCGGCGCAAGAAGCGAGGCGACATCCGCTTCGGTCAAGTACAGAGGCACCGAGCAAGTCTATGAACCCTGAACGCTGGGTCGTAGACTCGTTCTGCCCTGGACACCGACGCCTATCTCGACCTGCGGCTCGACGACTTCCTCGAGAAGCTGGCTGCGCGTGGGCAGGCGCCAGGAAGCGGCTCGGCTGCCGCGCTCACGGTGGCCTTCGCCGCCGGGCTGGTGGCGATGGTCGCACGCGCCTCTCCGGAGTGGGGAGAGGCGCTCCGGCACTGCGGCGCAAGCCCTCGCTCTCCAGGACAGAGCGGCAGGTCTCGCACAGGTCGACGCGGAGGCGTGGGAGGAAGCGTTGTCGGCGCTCCGGACGGCAGGTGACGGGGACAGCGACGGATGGTGCGCGCCGAGATCACGCGCTGGAGCGAAAGCTGAAGCGTGCCGCCGAGATCCCCCTGCAGATCGCGGAGCTCGGAGCCGACACCGCCGCCCTCGCAGCGCACGCGGGCGAGCTCTGCGAAAGCACGTACCGCGCCGACATCGCGGCAGCTGCGGCGCTGGCCGCCGGGGGAGCACGTGCCGCGACGCACCTCGTCGAGGTGAATCTCGGAGTGCGTGAGGGAGACGAGCGGCTGGCTCGCGCCCGCGCGAGCGAGCAGGCGGCGTCCGAGGCAGCCGAACGGTTGTTGGCGTCGATCCGGTGAAGATGTGTTGATGAGCTCACCCGAGGCGCTGACTGACGCTCAACTCGTCGAGCGCTGCCGCGCGGGAGATCGCGACGCGTGGAACATGCTCGTCGAGCGCTTCTCGCGCTACGTCTATGCGATCTCCGTCAAGGGCTTCCGCCTCGGCGACGAGGACGCCGAGGACGTCTTCCAGGACGTCTTCACCCGCGTCTACACCCATCTGGACACGCTGCGGGACGACGCTGCCCTGCGCCCGTGGATCGCACAGCTCACCCGGCGTCTGTGCCTCGACACGATCGCGAAGCGGGGCAGAGAGCACCCGGCCGAGGAGCTCGTCGCCGACGAAGGGGCCGGCGACTTCGCGGAGATCGAGGAGGCGTTCGAGGTTCGCGAAGCCGTGACCACGCTACCGGAGGCATGCCAAGAGATTCTCGATCGATTCTTCGCGCGTGACCAGAGCTACAAGACGATCTCGAGCGAGCTCGACATTCCCGCCGGGACGATCGCCAGCCGCATCGCCCGCTGTCTCGTGAAGTTGCGTGACGAGCTCGAGGGAAGAAGTGAGCCCTCTTCGGGGTCTAGGAAGTAGATGAGCCGGATCTACGACGAGGAGTGGCTGGGAAGCCGACTGCGCATCCTGCGCCCTGCACCGCAGGGCTGGGTGCGCGCCGCGCAGGAGCTCCCCGAGGCCCGACGCTCGCTGGACGAGATCGTCGCGCGCGCCGAGGCCGATCTCGAGTTCCGCGCCGCGCTCATCGCCGATCTCGAGAATGCGCTCACGCAGGCGGGCTTCGAGCCGGGCCCGCACGCGCTCGAAGAGCTGCGGCAGCGGCTCTCACAGAGCTAGACCTCCCGACGCAACGAGAGGCTTGATGCGAGATTCACGGCGGGGCCGGATGACGGCCACGACACGGCGCCGGATCGCCACCCTCCCTCGCCGTCCAGGCTCATGAGCCTGCACGGCGAGTGAGTGCGTCGACCGGCTTGGTCGTGACCGTCCCCGGCGGCGCGCCAATCCCGCACCAAGCCTCTAGCATCGCGCCGGTGGACGGCACGAGCGCACACGCGGCGGAGCAGCCGGCGCGAAAGCTCCAGGCGTGGAGCCTGCCGAAGGAGAGCGTCGCAGACATCGCCCTCCCTTCGCGCTGGCCGGAGCAGGTGACCCGCGAGTGGGCGTGGGGAGGCGCCACCGGCAAAGGCGTGCGCGTCTGCATCCTCGACTCGGGCGTCGATAGCGAGCATCCGGACGTCGGCGGCCTCGAGAGCGCCGTCACCGTCGAGCTCGACGAGGACGAGAAGACGATCGTGTCCGATGACACCGAGGGGGACATCGCGGGGCACGGAACCGCGTGCGCAGGAATCGTGCGCGCGCTCGCACCGGAATGCAGCATCTCGAGCGTCCGCGTGCTCGGAAAGGGCTTCACCGGCAGCGGGCCTGTCCTCCTCGCCGGGCTTCGCTATGCCGTGGAGCAGGAGTTCGACGTGATCAACATGAGCCTGTCGACGACGAAGAAGCCGTTCGCGGCTGCGCTTCACGACCTCGCCGACAGCGCCTACTTCAAGCGGGGGGTGCTGGTTGCGTCGGCGCACAACATGCCGGTCGAGAGCTACCCGTGGCGGTTCTCGTCGGTGATCTCGGTCGGGAGCCACGAGGAGGACGATCCGTTCACGTTCTTCTACAACCCGAGCCCGCCCGTCGAGTTCTTCGGACGCGGAGTCAAGGTACGCGTCGCCTGGATGGAGGGGAAGTCGGTCACCGCCTCGGGAAACAGCTTCGCGACGCCACACCTCGCGGGCATCTGTGCCTTGATCCTGTCCAAGCACCCGGAGCTGACGCCGTTCCAGGTGAAGAGCGTCCTCTATCTGACGGCGTCGAACGTAGGAGGTGGGGAGTGACGAACGAGAGCGACCTGCGCGCGGCGGTCGCGGTCGGAGTCGTCGGCTCGGGCGACGCGTACCGTGAGCTGCTCGGGGCGATCGTCGAGGTGGCGCGCTCGATCTTCGGCGCGAGGGCTTCCTCGATCCTGCTCCTCGACGAGGAGACGGAGGAGCTCGTGTTCGAGGCAGTCGTGGGAGAAGGTGAGGGCGACCTGCTCGGGATGCGCTTCCCGGCGGGGCATGGCATCGCCGGCTGGGTGCTCGCCACGCGCACCCCGCTCGTCATCGAGGACGTCCGCGAGGACCCCCGCTTCGCGAGCGACGTCGCCGAAGGCACCGGGTACGTCCCGAGCGGCCTCATGGCGGCTCCGCTCTTGCACGAGGAGCGGGCGCTCGGCGTCCTCGAGGTGCTGGACCGCCCTGAGCAGTCGGACTTCAGCCTCGCCGAGATGGACCTGCTCGGGCTCTTCGCGAATCAGGCCGCGATCGCGGTCGACCTCTTACTCCGCGCCCGCCAGGCAGAGCGCCTCCTCGACGGGCGTGACGACGAGCTCGCGAGCGTCGTCCGGCTCGCGGCAAGCGTCGCGGAGCTTCAGGACGAGCGGCGCGAGGCGGGCATCCGGCTTCTCACGCGAGCTCGCCGACACGCTGAGCCCTCGTGGCTCGGGGCACTGAGGCCAGGACCATAAAAAAGAGGCCCGGGCGGCTGTACATCCCGCCCGGGCCTTCGAAGGATGACGCCTAGACTATGTCGTCGGTGATGTCGTCGAGTGATGTCGTCGAAGTGGCCCTCGACGTCGTCCGGCTCTTCGTTCTTCGTGGCGTCGTCGGTGATGTCGTCGGTGATGTCGTCGGAGTGACCCTCGACGTCCGGCTCTTCGTTCTTTGCTGACGCTCGTCCCGCTGTCTCGTCCGGCATGGTTCCTCCTTGTCGGGCGCGATCCGGTCTCGCGCGATTCTGCCCTACATGACGGTGGGGGTGACGGAAATCTTCCCTCTCCCGACTTCAATCGTGCAAGGCTGCGTGAGATGCTCCCCGCCGTGGAGGGCCTGCGAAGGACGGCTGCGGCGACTCGGCGACGGCGTTCAGAGACGTCTTCCGGAACGCCGAACCTCCGCCGGCTCGAGCTCGCGTGGGCGCCCGTCGATCCTCGGTCACTGGGCGTACCTCGTCGCCGTCGGCGTCTTCGCGTACTGGAGAGGGCGGCGCAGCCGCGGTCGGCCTCCTCGTCGTGATCCGAACGATCCCGGCCGCGCTGGTCGCCCCTTTCACCGCCTCGCTCGCCGATCGCTATCCGCGCAAGACGGTGATGATCGTCTCGAACCTGATCCGCGCCGGCCTGGTGGCGGGCGCCGGGCGTCTGTGTCTTCCTCGACCTGCCCGCCGCGACGGTCTACGCGATCGCCGGGCTGGCAATGATCGTCGGCACGCCCTTCCGCCCCGCGCTGGCCGCGCTCACGCCCTCGCTCGCACGGACGCCCGGCGAGCTGACCGCCGCCAACGCCGTCGTGAGCACGCTCGAGAGCATCGGCCGCTTCGTCGGCCCCGCTCTCGCCGGCCTCTTGCTCGCGGCCGCGAGCACTGGGATCGTCTTCTTCATGACGGCCTCCACGTTCGTCCTGTCTACGTTCTTCATCGGCCGCCTCGACGATTCCCGGCGCGGCCGAGCCAGCGGACGGCGCCGAGCGCGCGCACTTCCTCTCCGAGGCGTTCGCCGGCTTTCGCACCGTCGCCCGCGACGGGCAGCTGCGCATCCTCCTCACGCTGTTCTCGGCAGCAGACGTTCGTCGCCGGGGCGAACTCGGTCCTGCTCGTCGTCATGGCCCTCGAGCTGCTCGACATCGGCGAGTCCGGGGTCGGATTCCTGAACGCGGCCTTCGGCATCGGCGCCCTGATCGGGTCGCTTGCCGCTCTCTCGCTCGCGGGACTGCCGCGACTGACGCCGCCGTTCATCGTCGGGGTCGTGCTCTGGGGCGTGCCGCTCGCGCTCATCGGGATCTCTGCCGAACTACGCGCTCGCGCTCGTCGCTGCTGGCGCTCGTCGGCGTCGGGCAACTCGGTGCTCGACGTGACGTTCTTCACGCTCATCCAGCGCACCGTGCCGGACGAGGTACTCGCGCGCGTCTTCGGCGTGATCCAGATGCTCTGGATCCTGACCTTCGGCCTGGGTGGGCTCGTCATCGTCCCGCTGATCGACGGACTCGGCGCCGCGGCGCGCTGATAGTCGCGGGCGCCTTCCTGCCTGTTCTCGTCGTCGATCCTCGGACCGCCGCTCGCTCCGGCTCGAGGCCGCAGCCGCCGTGCCGGGCGCCGAGCTCTCGCTGCTGCGCTCGATACCGATCTTCACGCCGCTCTCCGGTCCGTCGATCGAGCAGCTCGCCGGGCGACTCGTCCCGCTGCGGGTCGAGCAGGGCACAGTCATCGTCCGCGAGGGCGACGCGGGCGACCGCTTCTACGTCGTCGCGGAGGGCGAGGTCGCAGTCAGCGTCGACGGACGAGGTCGTGTCGGAGCTCGGCCCGGGCGACTCCTTCGGCGAGATCGCGCTCATCCGCGACGTGCCCGAACGGCGACCGCGACGCGCGCAGCGCCGTCGTCCTGTACGCGCTCGAGCGCGAGGACTTCCTCGGCGCGGTGACCGGCCACGCACCGAGTGCGCAGGCAGCGGAGCGCGTCGTCAGCGCGCGGCTGGCGAGCGTCAGCGCCGCCGGCGGCAAGCCTCTCCGCATGACCGCTTCGTCGCTCCCCGGACGAGTTCGAGGCACGCCTCCGCGACTATCTGCTCGAGCGAGCCGAGGAGTCGCGCGCCGTCCGCGTCGGGCGTGAAGAGCACCTCCGAGCAAGCAGCGATCGTCGCGCGCTACGCCGACCTCTTCACCCCCGAGCAGCTCGAGGTGCTCCGCGAGGCTGGGCAGGCGGAGACGACCGCCGACGAGCGCGAGCGGCTGTACCGCCTGCGGCAAGACCTGCGAGTCGGGCGTCATCGCCGCGCCGCATCGCGCCTCTCCAGGACGAGCTCCAGAACGCCGAGCTCGCGCTGGAGGTCGAGTACGACGGTCGAGGACCTTCCGCTTCGTACCGCGTCGGCTCGCATGAGCACGCTCTCCGGAGTATGCCGAGCGCGAGGTGCTCGGAAAGCTCGTGATGGACGCCTCGGGGACGCTCAACGGCCAGCGGCACGAGCATGCAACGCGAGCGAGAACGGCTACGAGCGGAGCTCTCCGGCGAGCCCGACCCGGTTCGGCGCAGCGAGGAGGAGAAGGGCATCTCGCTCCGAGAGTTGGCTTCGGTCGTCGCAGACGCGAGCGACCGCGTCTCGGAGGCGTACGACGAACTGCGCGCGCGCTGGCTCGACCGGCTCCTGGGCGCTGATCGCCCGCCGGTGCCGTCGTCGTATCACGCACTCTACGTCTACCGCTTCTCGGCGCTCGCCGGACGTGTACTCGAAGGAGCGGGCGACCGACGTCTGCCTGGCGACGCTGCGGGACCTCGGTCTCGACCTCGAGTCCGACCCGAACATCCGCGTCGACCTCGAGGACCGTCCCCAGAAGGCGCCGCGAGCGGTCGTTGATCCCTGCCGACCCACCCTCGGTCGTGTACCTGATCACGCGGGCACAGGGAGGTCTGCTGGACTACCAGGAGCTTTCTGCACGAAGCCGGTCACGCTCTCCACTTCTCGGGCTGCGACCCTTCGCTCCCGTACGCCTTCCGCAAGCTCTCACGCGACAACGCCCTGACCGAGATCTACTCCTACACCGTTCAGGCCGTCATCCGCGAGCCCGCATGGCATGCGCGACATTTCGGTCTATCCGCCGGCCGGGCTCGCGAGAACGCCGAGGCGGCTCGCTTCCTGGAAGTGCTCATGTTCCGGCGGAACGGTCGCCAAGCTTCGTTTCGAGCTCGAGTTCTGGGGGCGCTTCGGCCAGGACGGCGGAACACCCGACGGCTATGCGGAGAGATTGACCGAGGCGACCGGGTTCGCTCACCGTTCCGACCGATACCTCGCGGACATGGACGCGGACTTCTATTCGGCCGACTATCTCCGGGCGGCTCTCCGGTCCGCTCAGCTGCGAGCGCATCTACGCGCGGAGCTCGATGAGGACTGGTGGTGCAGCCCGGACACCGGCAGCTTCCTACGCGAGCTCTTTCGTGAGGGAACTCGGCCGTCGAACGAAGAGATCGCCGGGCGCCTCGGCTTCGAGCCCTTCGACACCGAGCCGCTCGTCGCCGAGCTCACGACCTCTCGATGAAGCTGATCCGGCCGCTCGTCTCGAGGACGGCCCATTCCACGCGGTCGAGCGACCCGATTCCCTCCTGCCGGGCCGCGGCCAGGACCTCGCCGAGCGTGATCCTGTTCCGCGCCAGGTTTCTCTCGATCGGCTCACCGTCCTGCACGACGATGACCGGCTCGCCGTCGAGCACCGGCCGGAGGAAGGGGAGCTTGAAGCTTCCGTAGGAGACGACGACCGTGAGCACGGCGATCGTGCCCCCCGCGAGCACGATCCCGGTCACGGAGAAGTCGTTCTGCGTCACGCCCTGCTGGACGAGGTCTCCGATCATGACGAGCAGGATCAGGTCGAAGGGCTGCAACGAGGAGAGCTCGCGGCGGCCGACGATCCGCGTCACGAGGAGGACGAAGAAGAACGCGAAGAAGGCGCGGAGGACGATGTCCATGAGCTAGGGCCAGACGAGGGCGTCGCGATCGACGGAGAGGAGGAGTTCTTCACCGTCGTACAGCTCGACGTCTTGCGAGCGCGCTCCGACCGCGATGGGATTGACCTGGAAGTGGAGGTAGAGACGGTGCTCGTCGCCGGCAGGAACACGGCCGAGCTCGAGCGCGATACGGCCGTCCCTGCTCGCTTCTCCGAGCGGGGCAGGCTCGACGGTGTTCAAGGTGATGTCTTCGAGCCAGTCGGAGTCGAGCACGATCGTCGCGTCTTGGAGCTCCTCGATCGCCTCGATGGTGAAGCGCGCCTGGAAGAGGATCCCGCCGCGCAACTTCGTCGGAGCCGAGACTTCGAAGCGAGCCGCCGAGCTCTCGGCCGAGCTCACGTTCACCGCCTGGCCGAACAGGTTGAAGAGCCCGAGCAGCAGCACCACGGCGAGCAGGGCCACGAGCACCTGCCGAACGATCGGACGCGCCTCCCGGTCGGCGAGGTCGCGATGGTGCTTCAGCGTGAGACCCTGCGGAACGGCCATCGCCCCACGCGTTTCGGCGCCCGCGTCATCGCTCCTACGCGCAATCGCGAAAACCCGTGTCACGCGTGGCTTGCGGCCGGAGGCCGGCTTTGCCGGCCGGGAGGCTCAGCGCGGCTGTGCCGTGGGTGGCGGCGAAGGAGGGGGCTGGTGGGGGAACCCTGGTTCCCCCACCCTTTGCGCCCGGCATGATTCGAACATGCGACCTCTGCCTCCGCAGGGCAGATTGGCGTTTTGCGCAGTTAGCTCCGGATCGTTCGAGAAGCCTCTAGTTATGCGGGTTTGCGAGCTACGCCTTAAAAGCGCTCCGCATGGCTATGGGTGCAGTTCAAAGAGGTTTAGGCGTGGAGTAGGCGTCGAGCCGCCGTACCCACTCGTCCACGACCCGCGGGTCTGGCGCCTGGTTCGGCCAGACGATGAGGCTCAAGGCGAGCTGCGCCTCCGCCGCGGTCGCGTCCTTCAGCAGTTCGCGTGGGTCGACTGGCCCGCGCTTGCTGTTCATGCAGCCGTCACCAGTGGTAGTAGTTCGTCGGGCACGTATGGCTCTCCTTGCCAGTTCTCGTCGAACCACACGAGCGCGCCGTCCACGTCGACCTGCTCGACCGGGTACATGGGCACCCGCACCATGCGCGCGACGAAGGCCGAGCTCTTGCGGTAAGGGTGGTGGTGGAGCTCGCCGACGAGCGCCGGAGGCTTGACCACGTCGCAGTTTGGGCAGAGGGCGCGGCGCACGAAGCGCGGGTACACGTAGGTGCCGACGACGGCACGGTATAGGGGGCGGGCGTCGGCGCTGAGGAGCGGCAGCAGCCGCTCGAGCTCCTGGTTAGCTCACGGAGTTCCATGCGGCACACATCGAGGCAGATGCTCGCCGCCAGAACCGCGGTCGCGCGCGTCGGCGAGGACGTCGAAGTAGTGCTCAAGCAAGAACGAGATCCGCTCCCGCCGCGTCACGGAGTCCGTGTCACGGGCACCTATCTTACGCCCAGCGCTGTCGGGGCTGGCAACAGTCTCCGGGCGCGCGCTGAATGCGACGAGGCGAGGAAAGCCGGACGCGGCGGCTCTGGGAAAAGCGGGTCCTGCCAGCCCTTCAACCTCTCCAGCCGTCTGATGGCGCGTCTTGCGAGTAGAGCAAACGCTTGTTCGATCGATCTTGCGACCTGTTCCGTGTCGCCTCAGACCTGGTGCGAGCGCGAGCGTCATCGCGCGACCGCGGGCGATCGCGAGCTCGCGCGAGCTGCCGAACCTACCACTCGAGGGTGCGCTCGGCTCGTCCATCTCTACGCCGAGCGCGGATCCCGAAGTACGAGAAGGCGGCGATGCGGTGGCTCGACGGTACCTGGCCGAAAGGTCGCCGTCGCTTGACGGTTGGCGGAGGTCGTCTCTAGCCTCACCCGCCGGCAGGACGCCTGCCAGCGATGATGGCGACGTCTAGTAGGCGGCGAGGGACGGCAACCCACGCCACAGCACGACGAACAGGTGGAAGGCAAACCAGAGCGCGATCGTCACAGGAAGGTGGGTGCGGCATCACGGGAGAGCGTGCCGAGACTAAAGGGACGCCCTCCCGCTTGCAACTCGACGGTTAGAGCAAGGACGCGAAGAGCGTGTCGGACCGAAAGCGACCGCTTCATTCAGGGCATGAGCACGCTCAGAAGAAAAACTCTCAGGGAGCCATTAGATGCCATATCCATCTAACGTCCCGACCGTACGTGAGCTCGGCAAGCGTCGACCGAACGTCTGCCGGCGAAGCGAGCCGAAGCTTCGATTCCTCTCCCCTGGTCCTGCTTCCCCGAGGTACGGATGGTACTCGTCGAGCGGATTTCGCCGGGTAAGGATTTGGTCAGCGTTGACCGTTGGCCGAGGTAGCGACCTCCAGAAGCGCTTCCTGTCGCACGCGACCTGGCCGCGGCTCTCTTGAAGAGGGCGGATGAAGACGAACCCCCGATCGACAGCCCCGTCTAGGAGGTTTTG
>CAVWWI010000020.1:0-40982 GCA_963758605.1 uncultured Actinomycetes bacterium
TGCTCGCTCTCTCCGATGCGCACACGTACTTCGAGGTCGCGGCGGTCATCACCACGCTGATCCTCGTCGTGCACGGCCTCGAAGCGCGCGCGAAGCGGCGTTCGGGGGCGGCGATTCGCGCCCTGCTCGAGCTCGGCTCGAAGGATGCTCACGTGCGTCGCGACGGCACCGAGGTCTCCATCGCGATCGAACGCCGGGCCGGCGACGCGAGGTCGGGCGATGCTGAGAGAAGATTCCAACGGACTGCTCCGCCATCGAGGGCGAATCCGCGGTCGACCAATCGAGGCTGCCGCGCGGGCCCACGCCAGTGGACGTGAAACCAGGGTCGGATGTCGCGGGCGCGACCGTCAACACCTATGGACGCCTCGTTGTCCGGGCGACGAAGGTCGGCGAGGAGACGACGCTCGCGCAGATCGGCCGGGCCGTCGCGGAGGGGCAGTCCGGGGAGAGCGCCCATTCAGCGGCTCGTCGACCGGGTCTCGAGCGTGTTCGTCCCGATCGTCCTCGGGCTCGCACTCGCCACGATGGCCGGGTGGCTGGTCGTCACCGGCGACGCGACTGCGTCTTTCTCCGCGGCGGTTGCGGTCCTTATCATCGCCTGCCCGTGCGCGCTCGGCCTCGCGACGCCCACCGCGCTCATGGTCGGCACGGGTCGCGGCGCACAGCTCGGCATCCTGATCAAGGGCCCCGAAGTCCTCGAGCAGACGCGCAGGATCACGGCGATCGTGCTCGACAAGACCGGAACCGTCACCAAGGGAAACGTGGAGCTCGCGGACGTGTCGCTCCTCGACGGTGCGACGCGCCGGGAAGTGCTGTCACTCGCGGGCGCCGTCGAGGCTGCGTCGGAGCACCCGATCGGCCAGGCCGTCGCGGCGGCGGCCCGGGCCGAGGTCGGGAGCTTCCGCCCGTGACCGACTTCCGGAACGTCCCTGGGGTCGGTGTCTCCGGCGTTGTCGACGGGCATCGCGTCGAGGTGGGTCGCGACGACGGCGGGATCGTGGTGTCGTGGGACGGGCGGCCGAGAGCAACGCTTACCGTCCGCGACTCCGTCAAGCCGACGAGCGCCGAGGCCGTCGCCGACCTGAGGCTGCTCGGCTTGACTCCCGTCCTCCTCACGGGCGACAGCCAGGAGAACGCCGAGCGCGTCGCCGCCGAGGTCGGCATCGAGCGCGTGCTCGCCGAGGTCTATCCCGACGAGAAGGTGGCCGAGATCCGGAGGCTGCAGGAGCAGAGCGAGGTCGTGGCGATGGTCGGTGACGGGATCAACGACGCACCGGCTCTCGCGCAGGCCGACCTCGGGCTCGCCATCGGCACCGGCACCGACCTCGCAATCGAGGCCTCGGACATCACGCTCGTCTCGGGCGACCTCCGCGCGGCGGCCGACGCCATCGCGCTCGCGCGGCGAACGCTGCGCACGATCAAGGGCAACCTCTTCTGGGCCTTCGCCTACAACGTCGCCGCGATTCCGCTGGCGATGGCGGGGCTTCTCAACCCCATCGTCGCGGCCGGGGCGATGGCGTTCTCGAGCGTGTTCGTGGTCACGAACTCGCTCCGGCTGCGCCGCTTCCACTCATCTCGCGAAGGAGTTGCCGCATGACTGACATCAAGACGCACGGCTACGTCGCCGACAAGCAGGCGCTGACGCGCCGGCTGCACCGCATCGAGGGGCAGGTGCGCGGAATCGAGAAGATGGTCGAGGACGATCGCTACTGCATCGATGTGCTCACGCAGATCTCGGCCGTGACCACGGCGCTCGAGAGCCTAGCGTTCCGGATCCTCGACGACCACGTGAACCACTGCGTCGCCGGTGCGCTCGCGTCAGGCGACCCGGCGGAGGCCGGCGCGAAGAGCAAGGAGCTCCTCGAAGCCGTGCACCGTTTTGCCAGGGCTCGGTAGAGCCTAGAACGCGCTGGCGTCTACGCCGTCGCCCCGCCGCTCGTCGACGACGCCGCGGAGGCCTTCGATGCCGCCATAGCCCTGGTACTCGAGCACCTCGTCGATCTTGTCGATGATCGCGAGCGCCGGCTTGGCGCCGTGCCCCAGGAGCCCGTAGCGGTGAGGGTTCGCGTCCGCGAGCTGCGCGAGGCGAAGGAGCCCGCGGTCGATGAGGTCGATCTCCCACGGCTGGAACGCGATGAGAACCGCATCCTCGTTCCACTGGTCACGGTTGTGGCCCATGAGGATGCTCTCATCGGCTGAGTCGACCTGGAAATAAACCCCTTAGATTGGCCTCTTGCCCGAGCGAACGCTCACGCAACGAGAGCTGAACCGAGCGCTGCTCGCGCGCCAGCTCCTGCTCGAGCGCTCCCGGTTGCCGATCCCGCGGGCGCTCGAGCGAATCGGCGGGATCCAGAACCAATACGCGCCGAACGGCTACATACGGCTCTGGTCATGTCTGGAGGGCTTCCGCCGCGACGATCTCACGCGGGCGCTCGAGCGGCGCACCGTGATCCAGGGAACATTGATGCGCGAGACGATCCACCTGGTCTCGCGGCGCGACTACGCGCTCCTCGCCGCGGGGATCCGCACGTCCGGCCAGGAGTGGTGGAGGCGCGTGAACAAGATCGGTCCCGAAGTGGACATGCGCGCCTTCGCACGGCGTGCGTGCGCCTTTCTTCGCAGCGCGGAACGCAGCCGGACGGAGATCGAGGAGTTCCTGCGCGCGAACGACTTCCCGCGCGCGAGCATCTGGGGGTTCTCGCATTGGCTCGACCTCGTTCGCGTCCCGCCCGCGGGGACCTGGGAGCAGCGCCGTGCGCACACGTTTGCGCTCGCGGAAGAGTGGGTGGGGCCGCTCGCTGCGAGCGAGGAGGCCGGGATCGAGCTGCTCGCGCGCCGGTATCTCGGCGGCTTCGGGCCTGCGTCGAAGCACGATCTCGCGAGTTGGTGCAAGGTGCCGCTCGCGAAGCTCGATCCTGTTCTCGAGCGCAATCCGCTTCGGCGCTTCCGGGACGAGCAAGGAAAGGAGCTGCTCGATCTGCCGCGGGCACCGCTCCCCGACCCGGAGACGCCCGCGCCCGTGCGGTTCCTCCCCACGTGGGACGCGGTCCTCCTCGTGCACGCGAGAAGGACCGGGATCCTCCCGGAGGAGTACCGGCCTTGCGTGTTCTCCACGAAGACCCCACACTCGGTGGGGACCTTTCTTGTCGACGGCGCCGTCGCAGGGACGTGGCGGTACGACCGCGGGAAGGTGACGACGAGCGAGTTCAAGCGTCTCGACCCGGGCACTCGTCGCGAGGTTCGCGAGGAAGCCGAACGCCTCGCTGACCTCCATGCCTAGCCCGGTTTCCAGTTCCACAAGCGCAGGACAGCGTTCTCGCGCTCGTACCCGAGAACGCTGATGGTGCCCACGTCGAGGGCGAACAGCCGACCGGCGGCAGGCTCGAGCCCGAGCCACCTTGCTGCGAGGATGCGGAGCAGGTGGCCGTGCGCGAAGACGGCAACGTCTCCATCGCTCGACCGCAGGTCCGCAGTGACGCGGTCCGCCCGCTCGCCGACCTCCGTCAACGTCTCCCCACCGGGAATGTCGTCGCGCCAGACCGTCCAGCCTGGTCGTTCCTGCCGGATGTCCACCGTCTTCAACCCTTCGTACTCGCCGTAATCCCACTCCCTGAGGTCGTCCCGGGCGACCGCGACGTCACCGAGGCCGGCCAGCCGGCAGGTCTCTACTGCGCGTTGGAGCGGGCTCGTCAGCACGAGTGCAAGCTGCCGCTCCCGCAACGCGGCTCCAAGCGCCTCGGCATCACGCCTGCCCTGCTCGGTCAGCGGAACGTCGGTGCGACCCGTGTGCCTTCCCGCGCGGCTCCACTCGGTCTCCCCGTGGCGGACGAGGACGACTTCGGGTGGGCGCGTCGACACGGCTCAGCGAAAAGCCGCGAGCAGCGCGTCGCGCGAGATGTTCGTCTCCGTGTAGCGCGAGGTGCCGTCGGCTTGCAGCTCGCGAGCGCCCGCGACGAGCGCTCCGTACGCCGCTCCGGCGAGCGCGCCTCCGGTCGAGACCCTGCGCACGCCGACGGACTCGAGCTCCGCGATCGTCGGCCCGCTGCGGAGTGCGAGAACGTTGACCGGGATTCCGACAGCCTCTACGACCGCGGCGATCTGATCGAGCTCGGAGAGCCCGGGCGCGTACACGACGTCCGCACCCGCATCGCGATAGGCGACGAGGCGCGAGATCGTGTCGTCCAGGTCGTCGACCCCGCGAATGTGGTTCTCCGCTCGTCCGGTGAGCACCATCGGCTCGGCAAGACCGTGTGCAGCTTCCGCCGCGACGGCCACCTTCGCGGCAGCGACCTCGACGGGCTCGATGCCGTCGCTCGCAGGGTCGTAGTCCTCGATCGAGAACCCCGCCGCTCCCGCGGCGGCGAGGAGGGCCACCGTCTCCGCGATGCCGCCGAGATCGTCCGGGTAGCACCGTTCGCTGTCGACGTTCAGCGGGAGGTTGGTTGCCGCCGCGACGCTCGCGACATGGCCGACGAGCTCGTCGCGGGACACCTGCTGGTCGAGCTTGCCGATCGCCCACGCGAATCCGGCACTCGTCGTCGCGAGGGCCTCGAAACCCAACGACTCGAGCACGCGCGCCGAGCCCACGTCCCAGGGGTTCGGCATGACGAAGAGCCCGGCTCGGTCATGGAGCTCTCTGAAGCGTCTCCGTCGGTCGGCCACTGCGTCGGTCATCGCCCGCCGAGCCTACGCAAAGCGAACCTCGCGGCGCGCCACCGGCTTGACGCAGAATGTGGCCGCGATGGAGGCCCGACAGCCCCAGAAGCACATCGCGCTGATCCTCGCTCGCGAGCTCGCGTCGCAGCTCGCGACGGCGACGTTCATCGCCGACGCGCTCGGCGAGCTCGTGTACTACAACGAGCCGGCCGAGGAAATCCTCGGTCGGACGTTCGCCGAAGCCGGTTCCATGTCCGCCGACGAGTGGAGCTCGCTGTTCCAGGTCGAAGACCTGGACGGCGCGTCGTTGCCCCTCGAGCGCATGCCGCCGGGCGTCGCCCTCAGCGAGCGCCGCCCGGCGCATGGTCGACTCTGGATCACCGGCCTTGACGGGCGTCGGCAGGCTCATCTCCGTGACGGCGCTGCCGCTGTTCTCGACGCCCACCGAGCTGGTCGGGATCGTCGCCATCTTCTGGCAGGAGCGCGGGGAGCGGGGCTGATGAGCTTCGTCGCCAGGGTCTGGGGGTGTCGCGGCTCCCTCCCGACCCCGGGCGAGGCGACGGTTCGCTACGGGGGCAATACCTCGTGCGTCGAGATTTGCAGGACGGCGGATTGCGATCCCGTGATTCTCGATGCGGGGACCGGCATCAAGCAGCTCGGCGCAACCCTGGCCGGTGCGAGGCGGATCCATCTCCTGCTGACTCACCTCCACCTCGACCACGTCGAGGGCCTGCGCTTCTTCGAGCCGCTCTGGCGGGAGGACACCGAGCTCCACATCTGGGGCCCACCGTCGCCGCTCCACTCGCTGCGAGACCGCATCGCAAGGGCGTTCTCGCCGCCGCTCTTTCCCATCGACCTCGCGCACATTCCGGCGACCGTGAGATTCCACGACGTCCCCGGGGAGGCCTGGGAGATCGAAGGCATTCGTGTCCTCGCCCTTCCGGTCTCGCATCCAGGGACGACCGTGGGATACCGCCTCGAGCTCGAGAGCGGCTCGCTCGCGTTCATCCCGGATCACGAGCCGGTCCTGGGCGTGGAGCTCGCCTCGCTCGCACCGGAGTGGATCTCGGGCCATGCGCTCGCGGACGGCGTCGACGTGCTCTTCCATGACTGCCAGTTCAGCGAGGACGAGTACCCGAGCCGGGTCGGCTGGGGGCATTCGAGCGTCGCCCATGCGGTCGAATTCGCCCGAGCTGCGGACGTCCGCCGCCTTGTTCTCTTCCACCACGACCCCGACCGCTCCGACGACGGCGTCGACGTCCTCGTCGAGCGGGCTCACGAGCTGTGGGACGGGACCGGGGGAGTGCCGCCGGCCGCGGCGTGCGAAGGAATGACGATCGAGGTCGGCGGCTAGGGTCTCCGCGTCAGCTAGCACGGTGGTAGCAGGGTGGTCGTCGCGGGTGGGCGTACGCTCCGCATTCACGTACCCGCCGGGCGAGTGCGGGCCGGCGAGAGACGAGCTACCGCAGCGGCGTCTTCCAGTTGCTGTTGCGGCCCGGGATGGACGCCTTCTGCTTCTCCTGCGACGAGGGCTGGCGCGCCGCCGAGGGCCCGTCGCCGATCGACGGGATGAACTGCGGCGGGACGCGGACCTGCGTCGCCTGCTCGAACGCGTAGGCGAGGCCGATCAGCGTCGGCTCGTCCCAGCGGCCGCCGATGAACGACACGCCGACGGGCAGCGGCCCGACGAAGCCCGCGGGCACCGTGACGTTGGCATAGCCGGCGACGGCCGGCGGACCCGACGATCCGATGAACGTCGAGAAGTCGCCGCCGAGGTCGCCGTTGACCGGGTCGGTGACCCAGGCCGGCCCGTTCGTCGGCGCGATGATCGCGTCGAGATCCTCGGCAGCCATCAGATCGTCGATCGCCGCCTGGGCGCCCGGGGTCGCGATCGCCCGCTGCGCTGCGCAGTCGGCGTCGCGGCCGCCCGTCTCCTGGGCCAGGTCGAAGATCAGCGAGTTCCAGTTGGATTCCGGCGCTCCGGACTCGAGCTCGGGATGGTCGTTGTTGAAGTCGATCAGGTCCTGGAGCGTCTTCGGATAGCCGGGGCCTGTGTACGTCTCCAGGTAGGTGGCGATGTCGGTCTTGAATTCGCACAGCAGCGCCGGGAACTCGGCACCGGCCCAGTCGCCGAACGGGATGTCGGCCGGGTCGACGATCTCCGCGCCCGCGGCCTCGAGCGCCGCGATGGTGTCGTCCATGATCGCGGATACGTCCGCGTCGACCGCGACGCCGCCGATCTCGAAGCTGAACTCGCGCCAGACTCCGATCCGGGCGTCATCGAGCGCGTCAGCATCGAGGAACTGGGTGTAGTCGGTGAACGCGTGACCAACCTGCGCGGCCGTCGCCGGATCGGCGGGATCGACGCCGGTCATCGCTCCCAGGAGCACTGCGGCGTCGGTCATATTGCGGGCCATCGGCCCGGCGGTGTCCTGGTCGGCCGAGATCGGGACGATGCCAGCCCGGCTCAGGAGGCCGAGCGTCGGCTTGATGCCGGCGTTGGCGTTGGCGCCCGAGGGGCAGACGACCGAACCGTCGGTCTCGGTGCCCACGGCCGCGACCGCGAGGTCGGCCGAGGCGATGACGCCCGAGCCCGAGCTCGAGCCGCATGCGTTGCGATCGAGGACGTAGGCCATGTTCGTCTGGCCCCCGATCCCGCTCCAACCGCTCGACGACGGCCCGGACCGGAAGTTGGCCCACTCCGAAAGATTTGCCTTCCCGATCACGAGCGCGCCGGCCGCCCTGAGTTGCTGGACGATGAACGCGTCGTCGGGCGTGCTGCCCTCAAGCGCGTACGAGCCGGCCGTTGTCGGCATGCCGGTGGTGTCGATGTTGTCCTTGACGATGATCGGGATGCCGAGCAGCGGGCTGTCGTCGCCGCCGCGGCGCGCCGCGTCGGCCGCGCGCGCGTCGGCGAGGGCGGTTGGGCTGACCGTGATAACGGCGTTGAGCGTCGGATTCAGCTGGCGGATGCGACGGAGATAGAAGTTCGTGAGCTGGACCGCGTTCATCCGGCGCGAGTCCATCAACTCCTGGAGCTCCGGGATCGTCGTCGCGTCGACGTCGATACCGGCGACCTTGGTGTTCGTCGGGTTGCCCGGGATCTGCGCCGCGGCGCCCGATACCCCGAGCAAGAGGGCCACCAGGGTCGTCAGAACGAGGGAACGCCGAAGTCGGCTGCTCATCGCGTGACCTCCACGGGATCGGGTGGGGTGGACGCCTGGATCGCAGGGCTAGGGCCGGCGATCTGGGGCTGAATTCTATACCCGTCCCGCTGTCAAGTCAGCGGGAGACTTCCGGGATGGACAGAGCTTCAACGGTGTATTCGCCAATCCGTACACAAGCCAGACGTCCCGAGACTGCCCTCGAGTGCTCGACGTCCTCGCGGAGAGCCTCTCGTGGAATACCCAGCTTGGGCGCTGGTTGCTCATCGGAAGCAAGGCGTTCTCGCCGACGGACGGGGCCTTCTTCTTCTCCACCTCGACGGATCTCGTCAACTGGACGGATCCACGCGCCTTCCATCCCGCCGAGCTCGTCTTCACGCACACGTGCGGCGAACCCGATCCGAAGGCGTATGCGTCGCTCCTCGACCCCGCGAGTCCGGAGCGCAACTTCGGCGTCACCGGGCAGACGGGCTGGATCTGCTACACGCAGCTCAATTACCAGGACTGCCACATGACACTCGACCGTGATCTCATGCGCATTCCCGTCGAGATCACGATGACGCCGTAGTGACGTTCGCGACCGTGGCACTGAGTTCTTACTGAGTTTTCGATCCAGGAACGCGAAAGGCCGCCTGTGGGGCCTTTCTTGGCTTACCTGAGCCATGGATCTAGGCGGACTCGAAACTCTCGCCCCCGTGTCGATGTCGCCGAGCGAATCACCCGGGTGACTCGTAACCAATCGCTCTCAGATGCCTGTCTCCGCGGCCACCCGGCCAGACGCGACCGCGTCCTGGAGCGCGTCGTAATCTCGCGCGTTCTGGTCGGCATAGGCCTCGGCGAACGACACCATCGCGCGGTCGAACGTGTCACTCGTGCCGAGGTAGGCGGCGATCGCGATCCGATCCCCCGAGCGCGCGTGCGCCCGCGCGAGCGTCCAGCCGCATACCTCGCCGTACGCCTCGAGGCTCGACGGATCCATCAGGTCGACGTCAGCCGATGCCTTGGCGTCCCAGAGTTGCCGGATGTAGAAGTCCTTCGTCTCCCCGTCGATCGTCTCGATGCGTTCCCAGCCGAGCATGATGTCGGGCGCAGCCTGCATCATCCGCTGCCCTTCGACCACACGCTGTCCGTGTTGCGCGAACTCGCTTTTCGCCGAGGAAGGGCTCGAGTATCGAGGGCTGAGCCTCCTTGAACTGCAGGAAAAGCGGATCGGCGTCGTCGCGACCCAGCATCAGCAGGATCCAGGCCCGCGTGCCGACGCTCCCGACGCCGCCGACCTTGCGAGCGGCGTGCACGTACCGGAAGCTTTCCAGCAGTTTCTGCCGGTCACGCGGCAACGAGCGGCGATACGTGCGAACCATGCGCTGAACCGTGTTTTCGAGGTGCTCGCGCTCCGCGTCGGGCAGGACGTCCTCGATCGGGGTGACGAGCGGGGGGTGCCCGACGATTCGAAGCTCACCGTCGACGGACCCACACAGCTTCGTCAGCGCGCGCGTGCTGTCCTTCGTGCGCATCTTGGCCATGTTCGTCTGGAAGCGCTTCATCTTTTTGCTCGAGACGCCCGCGCTGAAGCGCGCGAGGATGCCCGCGACGTCGAGGCGCGCGTACCAGACCTCGAAGTTGCGCATCTTCGCGAACTGCGCCATCGCTTCCCGGTACTCGCCCACAGTGGCCATCACCACCGAACGACGGATGGCACCGTCGAAGCCTCGATCTCGACCCGCAACCGCGAAGCTCGCCGCCAGCCGCTTGACGTCCCACTCGAACGGGCCCGGCAACGTCTCGTCGAAGTCGTTGATGCTGAAGACGAGCCGCCGGTCGGGAGCCGCGAAGACGCCGAAGTTCGAGAGGTGTGCGTCGCCGCAGAGCTGGGCGTGCAGACCCGTCCGCGCGCCGTCGGCGAGATCCGCAGCCATCAGGTACGCGCCGCCGCGAAAAAAGGCGAACGGAGAGTCGAGCATGCGTCCATAGCGGATCGGGACGAGCTCCGGAAGGCGTGTCTGCGCCTGTTCCTCGAGCAGTTCGACTGGATCGCGCCGGTTCGGCCCTGGCTCCCAGGCGCCATGGGACGAGCGCGGGATCTCCCGCCGAGCGGCTTTGCCTCGGGCCGCCCGCTCCGCAGGTGTGAAGTGCGGGAGTGTCGTCAGCTCAGACCGCGTCGACTCCGCGGTCCGCGCCTCCTCGGCCGCTGCTGCCTCGGGCCTCGGAGACTGTTTTGTCTGCCGGAGTCTCGTCATCGTGCTTCTCCTTATTCGGGGTCCCGTCGCACGCCGGAGCCAACCGCGCCTCTCTCGGCAAGCGCCTGTACGGCATCGCGCATGGTGTCGAACACCCCGTCCTCGCCGACTACGTCGAGCACACCCGCACGCCGCCAGAGCTCCAGGACCGGCGGATGGACGCGCGCGAGCACCAGCCCGTTGCCGCGCGCTCGGAACTCCTCTCCCACCTGTATGAGGATATCCGCGCCGTCCGTGTCGGTCAGATGGACGGCTTCTGCGTCGACGACCATGCCGATCGACGGTTCCTCTTCCAGCATCAGCTCCTGCACGCCCGACCGGAACCGATCGGCGTCGGCGAAGAAGAGTGGACCGTCTACACGCACGACGACGATGCCCGGAATCGGCACCAAGCCCTCGTGGCGTGAGACGTCGTGGTACGCGCCGGTGGTCGGGTCTCGGTGCAACCGCCTGACGTTCGTTCGGGACGAACGCGCTATGAGCATGACCAGCGACAGGACTACGCCGATAAGAATCCCCGCCATGACTCCGGCGAAAAGGATCCCGAGCCCCGCTCCCGCGAAAACCGCGAAGTCGGCACGGTTCACCCGGAAATAGCGCCTCAGTGGAGCGAACGTGATGAGGCCGATCATCGCGTCGATGACTATCGCGCCGAGCGTCGCGCTCGGAAGGTCCTCGAACAACGCAGCGAGGAAAAGCAGCGTGGCGAGGACGAAGACCGCGTTGATGATGGACGCCACTTCCGTCTTCTGTCCCGCATCGTCTGCGACCGACGTCTTCGACAGGCTGCCGTCGACGACGAAGCCGCCCACGAGACCCGCCGCGCCATTCGCCACCCCCTGCGCTGTCAGCTCCTGGTTCGTGTCGATCTCGTAGCCTCTCTTGCGGGCGATGCTCCTCGCGGCCGCCAACGTCTCGGAGTAGCCCACGAAGACGACCGCCAACGCGCCGATCATGCAGCTCTCCAGCATCGCTCCAGCCGATGTCCGGAAGGCCGATCGAGAAGAGCCCGGTAGGGACGTCGCCGGTCACGGCGACGCCTTCGTCCGCGAGATCGAACACGCTCACCGCGGCGATCGACAGCACCACGACGATCAGCGCGCGAGGCAACTTCGGCGTCGTGTAGCGCATGAGCAGAAGGAGCCCGAGCGAGGCCGCACCGACCGCGAGCGTCGCTCCGCTCGTGTCCGGGAGCTCCTCGATCAACCCCCAGAGCTGCTGCATGTACGAGCCATCGAGGCCCGGAACGCCGAAGAGCTTGGGCGCCTGGTTGATGATGATCCCGATCGCGAAGCCGAGGACGAACCCGGACATGACCGCCTTCGAGAGGAAGGTCGAGACCCAGCCCATGCGGAGCAGGCCGAGGGCGAGGTAGACGACAGCGACCGCCAGTGCCAATGCAGCCGTGTACTCCGCTGCCGTGTCCGTGCCAAGCGCGGATGCGCCGACGAGAGGCGTAACGACGGCCGCCGAGACTGCTCCTACGGTCGCGCTCGGCCCCACGACGAGCTGCTTCGAGGTTCCGAAGAGCGGATAGACGAGAAGGGCGGCGAAGGCCGTGTACAGCCCGTACTGGACCGGAACGCCCACGATGGTCGCGTACGCGAGGCTCTGCGGCACGAGGAGTGCCCAGACGGAGAGCCCGGCCAGCGCGTCGGGCACGAGCCACCGGCGATCGTACGAGCGGATCCAGCCGAAGATCGGCACGTATCGGACGAGCCGACCCTGCGGCTCGACTTCCGTCGCCGGTGCGCTCACCACGTTCACACGCGACACCCTGTCAGGACGCCGCACGGGAAACAAAGAAACCCGCCGTTTCCAGCGGGTTTCTCGATAGAGCTAGGCGGACTCGAACCGCCGACCTCCTGGGTGCAGTTCAGGCAGCATAAGGCCCTGACTGGCGCTATCGGGCTTGGTTTCGTGTTCCATCCGCGTCGGCTTCGGACGCAGCTCGTCCTCGGTGGAGACGAGCGCCCGGAAGCCACCCCACTTCAGCTCGTAGGACCATCCCTGCCCGGTGGGCAGAGACCCTGGGCGAGAGAGCATCGGGTCGGGAAGCCGCAGAGCGTCACCGTACCGCGCAGCTTGTTGCTAGGCCACGTAACTCCTGAGCTCGGCGGCGACTTCGCGGACCCATCTTTGGCGTCCACTCGTCGATCACGTCCGGGTCCACGGTCGGCTCCCATGAGGACTCCGCGGGCGAGATTCGGCAGTTGACCGTCCTCCGGGCCGAACGTAATGATCAGAACGAAGTGAGGTACACGCTGCTTGCAGTCGCGCTCATGGCGAGTCTCGTGGGATGCGGTGGAAGTTCAGAGGCGCTCACCCAGCCAGGGCAGATCGTCTATGCGGCGTTTCCCGACATCGTGACCCAACTCGACGTGATGGACGCCGATGGAAGCAATCAACATCCGCTCACGGAGGCGGATGGCTTCGGCGACCCGGAATGGTCCCCGACGGTACGCAGGTTGTCTACGCAAAATACGATCTCTGCGATCCACATCCATTTTGCTCGCAGATCTGCGTTCGCAATGCGGACGGAACGGCCGAACGGTGCTTGACGCCGCGCAACATGACGAGCGAGGCACCTACGTGGTCGCCCGATGGGAAAGAGATCGCGTTCATGCGCTCGGACAACGCACACGAGAAGACCAACATCTTCGTGATCGCCGCTGACGCAAGCGCGACTCGCCGATTGACGGCTACTGGTACCGACGGGCGACCGAGCTGGTCCCCGGACGGGAACAAAATCGCCTTCTCGAGCGGGCGCGACTCCGCGGCGAAGTACGCCAGTGACATCTACCTAATGAACGTAGATGGGGGCGAAGTTGAGCGGCTGACAAGCCTCGGTAACGCAGGCGCTCCCGATTGGTCGCCCGAAGGCGAGCAGATCGCATTTGCGGTCGGCGATGGCCTCGAAAGTTCCATGTGGGTGATGAATGCCGACGGCACCGACAGGCGGGTACTGCTCGCCACTCCCGACTATGAGAGCGACCCCGGCCTGGTCACCCGACGGAGCACAGATCGTGTTTGTGTGCAGGATCGACTCTACGGGCTCCGATGAAATCTGCTTGATGAATGCCGACGGCACTGAAGTGCGAGTCACGACGAATTACAACGCCGGGCTTGAAGGAACCTCGTCGCCGGATTGGGCTCCGGCACTGCCGAACGACTAACGGTAGTAGACGGCAGGCTCCAGTCAGAGGACCCATCGTGCTCGATGTCTGAGCGGGGGTGCCTCCCCTAGAGGGGGCCATTGTGCGGCGCAGCGTGCGCGGCGCCTGTGCCAGGCTAGCGCTGTTCCGATCGTCGTGCCTATTGTTACGAGGCGTTGGAGCTGGCGACCCTCATCGCTGGTCTTGTAACCGCAGCTGCGGTGGCGGGGTCGGTGCTGTTCCTTGCACGTCAGACCAGCCAGTCAGTTAATCAGTTCTTGGTCGCCAACGAGCTGGCTGGTGCTCGGGCCTTGGCGCAGGGTTACGAACTGTGGGATCGCGTTATCACCCGTTTCATCGATTACCCAGAGCTTCGCCAGTACTTCTACGAAGGTGTGGAGTTGCCTGAAGATTCGACAGCCAGGGCGCGCGTTCTCGCGATGACCGAACTGATAGGTGACGCGCTCCAGTCCGCCCATTGGCTATACCAGGGCAAAGATGTTGCGTTGTTGGGATCGGTGGATCCGGCACTCGACATCCGATCCGACTGGGACGACTGGACGGAGTTCATCCTCACGAGGTCGCCGGCGATGCGTTCTTTCGTGCGAGAGCACCCGCTTCAGTACCCGCATCTCACCAGGATGCTCGACACGACCGAGTCTGCCACGACCGGCTGAGGCGGTGATTACCGTATCGACAAGATGGCGACGGCAGACCTGCCTAGGGCCTGTCGAGAACGCGCCTCCGGTGGCCGTTCGGACACGTAAGCCAGGCCCAGGAAGTGCGCGGTGACGACCCCGAGCTGGCGAGCCACCTGCGGATCGAGGAGCGCGAGGTAGAGGCGGGCGGCGTGAACTAGACGGGAACCTCTACTGCGCAGGCGACCAGGCATGCCCATGGTCGTTCCAGAGCGGGTTCTGTGACAGGTTCAGCTGCCCGCTCCCGTCGCGTCGGCCTGGTGTCTTGTCGACCGCCATGTGACGCGGAACCTGCATCGTTACTGCACATTCATCGTTCTACCAGACCAGAGCCGAGCCAAGAAAACGAAGAAACCCGCCGTTTCCAGCGGGTTTCTCGATGGAGCTAGGCGGACTCGAACCGCCGACCTCCTGGGTGCGATCCAGGCGCTCTCCCAACTGAGCTATAGCCCCGGGATGGCCGATTGTAGCGAGGGCCCGTTGGCGCCTAGGGCCTGAGAGGGCTGCCCAAGTCGCGAGGGCGCGGGTCGGGTGGAGTCTCGGCGGGCTCGCAGATGGTCGCGTCCTCGGCCGGTGGGACGACCCGTGGCTTGTCCTGCGCGTGCGGGATGGCGGTGCCCCCGATCAGGATCCCGAGGACGACCAGCCAGAGCGCGGCGGTCATACGTGCCCAGACGGGATACCGCGCCGTCGCTGCGGCCTGCGGAGCTGCCGCAGGCATCGCCGCAACGTCAGGTGGCCCAGCGATCTCGGACTGCGGTCTCCGCGGCAAGGGCAGGCTCTCCGGGAGCATGGATCGGGCACGAGCGCCGAGCTCGGGGTCGACGAGGGCGAGCTCGGGGCTGAGCGGCTCGGCCGGCATGGCGTACGAATTCTCGCCCATGTGCCGCTTCCCTCGCGTCCCCTATTCACGAATCGGTGTCGAACACTCCACAACGCCGCAGAGCCATGCGTCTTTGCGCGCACCTGGCGGGTTTGGACATCTGGTGCCAGGCGAGCCGGCTGAGTACTACCGGCTGCGACAACGACGAAGGGAGGATGCGTGCGTACACGCACGATCGCAGTTGGGGTGCTCGCCGTCGGTGTGCTCGGCGCTAGCGCTGCACTTGCCACGGGCTCGGCGACCTCGTCCGGGGCGGCGACGATCACGGCATGCCAGAAGACGTTCCTGCGGGTCGTCAGTGATGCATCGAAGTGTCGGGCCGGCGAGCGCGTGGTGACATGGGACAAGCACGGGACACCAGGACCGGCAGGCCCGGCTGGTCCCGCAGGCCCAGCTGGGCCACAAGGCGAGGCCGGCGTGAGAGGGCCCGCCGGCCCGGCTGGTCCCGCAGGATCCGTAGGTCCTGCGGGACCGGTCGGCCCTGCGGGGCCGGCGGGACCGACGGGACCGACGGGACCGATGGGACCGCAAGGCCCGCCGCTCGCCTCGCTGAGCGCACTCGTGGGCTCGGCCTGCCAGCGCCAGGACGGATCCGCGGGCACGGTCGCGATCTCCACGGGAACCGACAACGTGATCGAGCTCCAGTGCGAAGGCGGGTCTCCGCCCCCGCCGCCCCCGCCGCCTCCGTCGGGCGGCCTCGTCATCAACGAGATCGATTACGACCAGGTCGGCGCCGACACCGGCGGCTTCGTCGAGATCGCGAACACGACCGGATCCGCGATCGTGCTCGACGGCACCGCGCTCGTTCTCGTGAACGGTGGCGACGGAACGGAGTACAGCCGCATTTCGCTCACGGGCTCGCTCGCGGCCGGAGGCTACCTCGCTCTCGACATCGAGGCGCAGAACGGCGCCCCGGACGGCGTCGCCCTGATCGGCACCGCGTCCGGCACCCTGCTCGACGCGCTCTCGTACGAAGGCGAGATCCGCGCCGCGACGATCGACGGCCAGACGTACGACCTCGTCGAGGGCACTGCGCTCGCGGACACAGTCGCCGACTCGAACACGGTCGCAGGCTCGCTGTCGCGAATCCCGAACGGCAGCGACTCGAACAACGCGGCCGTCGACTGGGCCTTTACGACGGCGGTTACGAAAGGAGCCGCGAACGTCGCTTCATCGTAGGCTCGCTACGAGTCTCCCGCGCCTGGCCGCTTGCGCCCGGCGCGGGAGCGCTCGCGGCGCGCGAGGTTCTCGTCGAGCTCCGCAAGCTCGTTCTGGAGCTCGCGATAGCTTCGCCAGCGCTCGGGCGAAAGTCGTCCTTCGGCGAGGGCGGCGCGCACGGCGCAGCCCGGCTCGTTCTCGTGCCGGCAGTCCGAGAATCGGCACTGGGCTGCGAGTGCGGCGATGTCCTCGAACGTCTCCTCGAGGCCCTCGTCGGCGACCCAGAGGTGAAGCTCGCGCATACCCGGGTTGTCCACGACGAGACCGCCGCCTGGGAGGACGACCAGCTCTCTCCGCGTGGTCGTATGCCTGCCCGATCCGTCGGCGCCGATCTCGCCTGTCGCAAGTCGATCCTCGCCGGCAAGCGTATTTACGAGCGTCGACTTCCCGACACCGGACGGACCGAGCAGCGCCGTCGTGACTCCTGGAGCGAGGTACGCGCGGACGTCGTCGAGTCCGAGCCCCGTGCGGACCGAGACTGTGTGCACGGGGACGCCCAATCCCGCGATGTCCGCGGTGACGGTATCTGGGTCGGGTACCAGATCGGCCTTCGTCACGAGCAGCACCGGGCGCGCACCGCTCTCCCAGGCAAGGGTGAGGTAGCGCTCGAGGAGTCGTGCTTTGAGATCGGTGACCGCGGCCACGATGAAGACGACGTCGACGTTCGCGGCGACGACCTGCTCGCGGGCGACATCGGACCCAGGGTCGTGGGCGGCACGGCGCGAAAACCGCGTCCGGCGCGGGAGTACGGCGCGGATGGTCGGGGCGGGTTCCCCGGGCTCCAGCGCGACCCAGTCGCCGACGACGGGCAGCTCGGCAGCGGACTCGACCTTCCGTCTTGCCCTGCCCGGCAGGCGCGCGCGGGTCTCGCCCTCGTCCGTGAGCACGTCGTAGGCGCCGCGGTGCTGAACGGCGACGCGGCCAGGCTCGAGGCCGTCGGCACGGTAGTGACGGAACGCGGCGCTCCAACCGTCGTCCCAGCCGAGCGTCGCGAGGTCGGGCACCACCCCATTGTCGCCGACCTGCATCGGCCTGTATGGAAGGATGGTCATCGACTCACACGGAAACGACGGCGTCTAGAGTCGAGGGAGTTCTCGACGTCAGGGAGGGGAGATAGATGACACGCCGACTGACGCCTGCGCGCGTGCTCGTAGCAGCTTGCGCGGGGCTCGTTTTCGCCGCGATCGTCCTCACGGGAGGAGCGATCGCGGCGCGCGAGGCGAAAGCGCCTCTCACCGAGAAGGTGATTCTCTTTGCCGCCGACGGGATGCGGCCGGATCTCGTGGACAAGTATGCGGCTGAGGGCGCCATGCCGACGATGGCCGCCCTCATGAGGGACGGAGTCAAGGGGAAGAACGGTCTGCTACAGGGCTTTCCGCCCAACACCGGAGTGGGTTGGGCGACGCTCGCCACGGGAACGTGGCCGGGCACTCACGGCTCGACGAACAACACCTTCTTCGACCAGGCCCAGAACTTCGTCACTGGCTCGACCAGCTTCGCGGCGCCCGGGATCCTGCAGGCGGACACGATCGCCCAGGCGGCCGAGCGCGCCGGAAAGTCCGTGGTGTCGATGGAATGGGTGGCAGCGCGGAGCTACACCCCGGCACTGCAAGGGCCGGTCGTCGACTTCCGCACGTTCTTCTCTGCTCGGGGGGTTCTCGTCAACTACGACCTTCCCGGCCAGCCCGCGGGGGCGAATGCATTCGGCGTCTCGTACCAGAGAACCGGCGCGGCCGACAATCAGACGCCGCTGTACGACGTCCCGGCGGTAACCGACGCTCCGCTGGGAGGCGCGGGAGGCTGGACGAACGTGCCGGCGACGCAGGGGACGCCGAAGCAAACGCAGTTCCGGTTGCGCAGCACGTCCTCCGCGAACAATGTGACTCGCCTGTTCGACCTGTTCATCTACGACACCGCCGCGAGCGCCGCGGGGTACGACCACGTGCTCGTCGTTCCGTCGACTGCTGCGAAGAACGGCACCGCCGCGGTCGCGAATCTCGCACCGGGCGAGTGGGAGGATGTGAAAGTCACGCTGAGTGGGGGCTTCGACGGAAAGACCGGCGGTTTCTACGTCAAGGCGATCGAGATCGCTCCTGATCTGTCCAAGTTCCGGCTCTACTTCACATCGATTGCGCGGGTCAACGCGACCTACAACGCTCTCGGGCCGGCGGGCTCGTCCGCGTTCGAGGAGACGCTCGCTGCGAACTTCCCGAGCTCGACGGCGGCCGACTTCGCGCCGCTCGAGGCGCTGATCGTCGACGAGGACACGTACGTCCAGCAGGGCCTCTTCTGGAAGGACGCTCACTGGGCGTATCTCGAGCACATCCTCGGCGACCTCGGAGTCGAGCCGGATCTCCTGCTGGTTGGGACGCCGGTCACGGACGAGTTCTCTCACCAGTTCATGGGGCTCTACTCGCCCACGGACATGGATGGCGACCCGAATCCGTACTTCGACGACGTCACCGACGACAACATCCCGGATGGGCGGGTCGCGATCCGCGAGGGGTACGTCCGATCGGCCTATGAGGAAGCGGACGGGACGCTCGATCTTGCGCGTGACCTCATGGGCGAGGGCGCGACGGTGTTCGCGTCGTCGGACCACGGCTTCGCACCGCAGTGGTACGCGGTAAACGTCGCGAAGGTGCTGTCCGACGCCGGCTTGCAGGGGACGCCGGCGGTGACCCAGAACGCCAACTGCCGGTGGTTCGGTCCTCCGCCTCCGTCGAATCCGGAGCCTCCGACGAATGCGATTGCCAAGGAGTGCCATGCGGGCGGGACTGCGCAGATCTACATCAACCCGGCCCAAGTCACTTCGCCTGCGCACTACGAGGCGATTCGGGACCAGATCGTCGGGCTGTTCGAAGACCTGACTGACCCGGCCAACCCGGGCGCGCAAGTCGTCTTGGAGGTCTTCAAGAAAGAGGAGCTGGCGAACGTCGACAAGACGAACTCTCTCCATCCGACCCGGTCCGGCGACGTCGTGGTCGTGTTTCGGCCGCCATATCAGACCGATGCCGCGACGCCGGGGCAGACGATCGCGTTCTCGCAGTTCTTCGGCCAGCACGGGTACCTGCCCGACCTGGTCGACCTCGCGCACAATGTGAACATGCACGGCACGTTCATCGCGGCAGGAACGGGGATCAAGAAGCATCCGCCGCTCCCGAACGTCCAGGCGATCGACGTCGCCCCGACCATCGCGTTTCTGCTCGGCATCCCCGAGCCGGCCGACGCCGAGGGCAAGATCCTCCACCAGATCGCCAAGGAATAGCGACCACGCGACGCGGGGCCGGCGAACGTCGGCCCCGCCACTTCTCGAGCGTGTGCTCGAGTGCGCCGGGGAGCTCTGGGTACGTGAACTCGAAGCCGGTTCTCGAGCAGCCGCGCACTCTCGTCGCTCCGGTGATGTGTTGACTGCGCTCGTCGTGACCCAGACGCTTGGCGGCGACGAGGAGATCGTCATCGACGCGCGTGTTCCCGGGGTCGCTGCCGCGATCGTCGCGATCTGGCGCGGAGCGCCGATCGTCGTCGCGATGTTCATCGCGGCGCTCGTGACCGGGCTTCTGCGTCTAACTGTCTAGTGCTCGTGCGTTCGGCGCCAGAAGACGGCCGCAGCGCCGACGGCTTCGGCAGCAAGGCTGAGAATGCCGATCACGAGGAGCCAGAGTCGAAAGTGCCGCATGCGCTCCAAGATCGGCTGAGAGCGTCTCGATCTTGAGCGAAACCGCCTCGTGATCACGCAGCCTCGATTCCCGAAACCCGCCGGAAACAAACGCTTTCCTGGGCCGAGCTCGCGTTGCTCAAGCGGGTGGGCGGAGGACAGCGAAGGGATCGGTGACCTCGAGGCGGCTCGTCCGGAAGCGGAACACCTCGGCGGGCCGACCGCCGGCGGGACCGTGAGCCCTACGCTCACCCGTGGTCTCGATCGCGCCTCGCCTGAGCAGCACGCGCTTGAGGTTCGTCGCGGAGATGTCGTGGCCGAGAGCGGCTGCATAGATGGCTCGGAGCTCGGCGAGCGTGAAGGTGTCGGGTGCGAGGGCGAAGCCGACGTTCGAGTACGAGAGCTTGCCGCGCAGTCGCTCGCGCCCTGCCAGCACGATCGCGCCGTGGTCGAACGCAGTCGGGGGTAATGCGTCGACAGCGTGCCAGCGAGTATCTGCCGGCACACGCGGATCGATCCCGAGAGGAACGAGGCCGAGGTACGCGGTCGCGAGCTCCCAGTGGCTCGGATGACGCCGCGGGTCACTCCAGGTGCCGAGTTGCTCGAGGTGCGCGACCTCGCGCACGTCCACCTTTGCCGCCAGGTGACGCAGGATCGACTCCTCGAGCGTCTCGTCCGCTCCGAGCGAGCCACCCGGGAGCGACCAGTCGCCTTGGAACGGCTCGCGAGCCCGTTCCCAGAGAAGAACCTGGAGCTCGTCCTCCCGCACTTGGAACACAGCGGCGAGCGCTGCGTGGGCGGGGAGTGGCTGTCGGCTGGTAGACTCGGCCATGAGGTTATTGACTCAGAGGCGAAAACTAGCATGAGCCAGGGAAACGAAACCCGCAGCCCCGAAGTGTTCGACCTCGTCGTCGTGGGCGCGGGCGTTGCCGGCTTGTTCGCAGCTCTCTGCGCGGCCTCCGAAGGACGCGTCCTCGTGCTCGCCAAGGGAGTGCTCCGTTCGTCGACCAGCTCGATGGCCCAGGGCGGCATCGCAGCGGCCCTCGGGGGCGACGACACGACCGCGCTGCACGCGGACGACACGGTTCGGACAGGGCGAGGGCTCTCGCGCCCGACCGCGGTCGCCGCGCTGACGGTAGAAGCACCCGCGCGAATCCGGGATCTCGTGGAGCTCGGCGTCGAGTTCGACGACGACCTCGGACTCGAGGGGGGCCACAGCCGGAGACGCGTCGTTCATGCGGGCGGCGCCGCGACCGGCGACCGGGTGGCGGGAGCTCTCGTCGAGCGCGTGCTCGCGCATCCGAGGATCACCGTCGCCGAAGGCGAGCGAATGACGGAGCTCTGGCAGCTCGACGGTCGCTGCGTCGGTGTCGTGACCGACCGCCGCGTGATCCGTGCGCGCGCCACTCTGGTCGCCTCGGGCGGCGCCGCGGCACTGTGGCGACGGACGACGAACCCTCCAGGCGCCGTCGGCGACGGCATCGCCGCGGCCTACCGTGCGGGAGCCGCAGTCGCCGACCTCGAGTTCGTGCAGTTCCATCCGACCACGCTCGTCGACTCCACGCTGCTCCTCTCCGAGGCGCTGCGCGGCGAAGGAGCGATCCTCCTCGACGAGTACGGAGAACGGTTCACGGACGAGCTCGCGCCGCGCGACGTCGTCGCCCGGGAGATCGCGGCGCGTGGGACGGTGCTCCTCGACCTGCGTGAGATCGACCGCGGACGCTTCCCGAGCCTGATGGGGAGCCTCGCGGAGAAGGGCTACGACCCGGCAGAGACTCCGATCCCGGTCGCGCCCGCGGCTCACTACACGGTCGGAGGGATCGTGACCGATCTCGACGGCCGCAGCGAGGTTGCCGGTCTCTACGCCGCGGGTGAGTGTGCCGCGACCGGCGTCCACGGCGCGAACCGGCTCGCCTCGAACTCGCTCCTCGAGTGCCTCGTCTTCGGCCGTCGCGCCGCACTCGCGGCCCTGACCGAGCCCCGCCTTTCGGGACGTGTCTCCGGGCTCGCTCGTGAGCCACGTCCAGGGTCTGATCCCGGCCGTGTCTCGAGCGGACAGGTCAGCGCGGAGCTGCGCGAGGCGCTCTGGCGGGACTGTGGACTGATCCGCGACAGCGCCGGGCTCGAGCGGCTGCGGGCCTCTTCGCACCTTCTCACGAGGCTCGTCGCGGAGAGCGCTCTCGTCCGTGAGGAGAGCCGCGGGTCCCACTTCCGCGCCGACTTCCCTGTGGAGAATCCGTCGCTGGAGCGTCACGTCGTGCTCCGAAACGGTCACGAGCCCGTGCTGGAAACATGGCTGTAGCGACCACCTCCATCGAGCGGGTCGTCCTGGACGCCCTCGCCGAAGACGTCGGCAGCGGCGACGTCACCTCCGAGGCGGTCGTCGACGCGCACGCGCTGGGGACCGCGGCGCTCCTCCTGAAGGAGCGCGGCGTCGTCTGCGGGATCGACGCGGTCGAGGCGGTGTTCCGGGCGCTCGATCCCGAGATGCAGGTCGATCGCCTCTTCGAGGACGGCACCTGCGTCGAGGGCGGGACGGTCGTCGCGGTCGTTAGCGGCGCTCTGCGGGCGATCCTCACGGGCGAGCGAACGGCGCTGAACTTCCTGGGCAGGCTGTCGGGCGTCGCCACCGTCACGCAACGCTATGTCGATGCCGTCGCAGGCACCGGCGTCGCGATCCTGGACACGCGAAAGACCACGCCGGGACTTCGGCTGCTCGAGAAGCACGCGGTTGCGAGCGGAGGCGGTCGAAACCACCGGTTCGGCCTCTACGACGCCGTGCTGGTCAAGGACAACCATCTGCTCGCAGCGGGCTCGATCGGAGCCGCGGTCGAGCGGATTCGTGCCACTACCCCGCTTCCGATCGAGGTCGAATGCGACACGCTCGCTCAGGTGACGGAAGCTCTCGATGCGGACGTCGACGCGATCCTGCTCGACAACATGTCAACAGACGAGCTCGTCTCCGCCGTTGCTCTCGTGCAAGGTCGCGCGCGCCTCGAAGCCTCGGGAGGCATCACCCTCGACAACGTCCGCGCGATCGCCGAGACCGGGATCGACGAGATCTCGATCGGCGCGCTCACTCATTCCGCCCGTTCACTCGACGTCTCACTGGAGCTGACATGACGACTGCCGAGATCACGACCATGCACGAGGAGATCCGCGAGCTCGCGCGCGAGCGCGACGCAGTCATCCTCGCGCACAACTACCAGGTGCCGGAGGTGCAGGACGTCGCCGACTTCGTCGGGGACTCACTCGGGCTCTCGCATGAAGCGGCCCGCACCGATGCCGACTCGATCGTCTTCTGCGGGGTTCACTTCATGGCCGAGACTGCCGCGATCCTCTGCCCGGAGAAGACCGTCCTCATCCCCGACCTCGACGCCGGCTGCTCGCTGGCCGCCTCGATCACCGCCGACCAGCTCCGCACGTGGAAGGCGGAGAACCCGGGCGCGGTCGTCGTTTCGTACGTCAACACGACGGCAGAGGTCAAGGCGGAGAGCGACTACTGCTGCACGTCGGGGAACGCGAAGGCGATCATCGAATCGATCCCCGAGGACACGGAGATCCTGTTCCTCCCGGACATGTACCTCGGGCTGTGGCTCGAGAAGGTGACCGGGCGCACGCTTCGCATCTGGATGGGCGAGTGCCATGTGCACGCGGGCATCCGCCCGGCCGACATCGAGCGCTGGCAGGACGAGGCCCCCGATGCCGAGCTGCTCGTCCATCCCGAATGCGGCTGTGCCAGCCAGTGCATGGCCTTCGGCAACGGCCGGACGCACATCCTGTCGACCGAGGGGATGATCAACTTCGCCCGGAAGTCGCCGAAGGAGCGCTTCCTCGTCGCGACCGAGACCGGGATCATCCACCGCCTGAACAAGGAGGCGCCGGAGAAGCGCTTCGAGGCCGTCTCCGAGAAGGCGATCTGCCGCTACATGAAGATGATCACGCTCGAGAAGCTGCGCGACTCGCTGCGCGACTGGAAGTACGTCGTGACGGTCGATCCCGAGATCGCGGCGAAGGCCAGGGGCGCGATCGACCGCATGGTCGCGATCGTTTGAAGCGCCTGACGGCCGCCCAGCGCGAGTTCCTCGAGAAACCGTTCGTCGGAACGATCACCGATCTGCGCCCGGACGGATCGCCGCACGCGACGGTGGTCTGGGTCGACGTCGACGACAAAGGCGTGTCGTTCAACACGGCGTACGGTCGTGCGAAGCCGACGTACATCGCAGACGACGGGCGAGTCTCTCTGACCGTCATCGACCCCAGGACCGTATCGGTGGATCTCGGTCAGCGGGACGGCGACGCTCGTCGACGAGGGCGCCGACGACCACATCGACCGCCTGGCCAAGAAGTACATCGGCGCCGACACATACCCGTTCCGTCAGCCGGGCGAGCGCCGTGTCACGGTGCGGATCGCTGTCGAGAACATCGACAGCCGCGGGTTGGAATAGCGCTATGCGACGCGCACTGAGTGCACCGGCGGCAGGTTCGTCGCGGCCGTGAACCACGTCGCGCCCGCGTCCTTCGAGCCGAACACGTCGCCCGAGGTCGCCCCGAAGTAGAGGCCCATGCCCTTCCCCGAGCCTTCGCGGCCGAACGCCTGACGCAGGATCGTCAGGTACGCGTCGTCGGCCGGAAGGCCGTCGCCGCGCTCGATCCACGTCTTCCCGGCATCACGCGTCTCGTAGACCCGCACCTTCCCCTCAGGCGTCGTCCGGTCCAGGTCCGCGACGAGCGGAATGACGTACGCGCTGTCGGGGTCCTCGGGGTCGAGCACCATCGGGAAGCCGAAGTCCGACAGGCAGGCCGTCGGCGATCGACTCCCAGGTCTCGCCGGCATCGTCGGACCGGTAGACACCGCCGTGGAATTGCATGAACAGCCGCTCGGGCTGCGACGGCGCGCGATGCATGTTGTGGACGCAGAGATCGATCGTGTCCGTGCGTGCTTCCTCGGGCATGTACCTCGGGTAGAGGCCTTTGTTGCCGTGACGCCAGCTCTGGCCACCGTCGTCCGAAAGCCAGACCCCCACCGCCGAGATCGCGAGTGCGATGCGCGACGGGTCTCCGGGCCAGGTCGCGATCGAGTGCATGCACATGCCGCCTGCCCCAGGGCTCCAGTCGGGCCGCGTGGGCTGCTCCCAGAACGCCTTGTTGAGCGCCCAGGTCTCGCCGCCGTCTCGGCTCTCGAAGAGGACGCCCGGGTCGCCACCCGCGTACAGAAGCCCGTCCTCCTCGCCCGGCGTGACGACCCAGAGCCTCGTCATCGCCTTCTCGGCATCCTCGGGAAGTTCGATTCCCTCGGCTTGCTGCCATTCCGCCGCGAGATCGTCGGTGTAGAACAGCTTCGGCCCGTAGAACGCAGAGGTGAGGCACGCGAAGTGCCGGCCGGTTCGCGGGTCACGGAAGGCGAACTCGACGGGCTCGCCCGCGAACGCGCGTGAGGAGACGTCGAAGGGCCCACCCGGCGCCCCGTCCAGTACGAACAAGCCCTTCTTCGTTCCGACCAAGAGCTGCGTCATGTCCTCCTACCCTCCTGAGATCGCCGGAATGACGTGGAGTCGGTCACCTGCTGCGACCGAGGTGTCCGCCCGCCCGCATTCCTTGTTCACGAAGACGTTGATGTGCTCACGGATCGCGCCGCACTCGTCCAGGATCCAGCCTCGCGTGCCGGGACATTCGCGCTCGAGAGCCTTCAGCACGTCCGCGACGGTGGCTCCCTCGAGCTCGAGCTCGCGCCGCCCTCCCGCGAGCTCCGAGAGTGGCGCCCGAAGCCTCACCACTGGCATGCGTCGATCCTAGATCGCATCGGTCCTTAGACGACGAACAACGACGGAACTCATCGACAGCGTCTACGGGTCGAGCTCGAGCACGCCGTGCGGCGAGCTGGAGCCGGAAGTGCTCGACTTCCCCGAGGGGATCGGGTCGGTCGAGTGCGTGAACATCGAGCACGAGGAGCGGCCCGGATCGCGATACGCTCAGCTGCGAAAACCGTCTCCCACCGGAGGTTCCTGTGAGCGTGTCGGTAACCCAGCTGAAGCAGTTCATCGGCGGCGAGTGGGTGGAGTCGTCGAGCGGCGAGACGATGGAGGTCCTGAACCCCGCGACCGGCGAGGCGATCGCCGAGGTCCCGCGCGGAACGGCGGAGGACGTCGAGAAGGCGGTCGAGGCGGCGAGGAAGGCATGGTCGGAGTGGCAGTTCAAGACGCCGAAGGACCGCATGGAGCTGCTGTTGAAGCTCGCCGACGCGATCGACGACAACGCCGACGAGCTCTCCGCGCTCGAGACGCAGAACGTCGGCAAGCCGACCGCGATCGCGGGCGACGAGATGCCGTTCTCCGCGGACAACCTCCGCTTCTTCGCGGGGGCAGCTCGCAACCTCGAAGGGAAGTCGGCATCCGAGTACGTCGAGGGCTATACCTCGCTTCTTCGTCGCGAGCCGCTGGGGATCGTGGCCGGGATCACGCCCTGGAACTACCCGCTGATGATGGCCATCTGGAAGATCGGGCCGGCGCTCGCGGCCGGCAACGTCCAGATCATCAAGCCGGCGGAGCAGACGCCGCTGACCACGCTTCGGTTCGTCGAGCTCGCACAGGAGTTCCTCCCGCCCGGCGTGCTCCAGGTCGTGACGGGAGACGGGATCCCGGTCGGGGACTCGCTCGTCCGGCACCCGGAAATCCGCTTGGTCTCGCTCACGGGCGACGTCGCCACCGGCAAGCTCATCGCCAAGAATGCGGCGGACACCCTCAAGCGTGTCCACCTCGAGCTCGGCGGCAAGGCGCCGATGGTCGTGCTCGACGACGCCGACCCGACAACCGTCGCGGAAGCGGTCAAGATCGGCGGCTACTGGAACTCCGGTCAGGATTGCACGGCGTCCTCACGGATCCTCGTCTCGAGCAAGATCTACGACGACGTCCTCTCGGAGACGGTCAAGACCGTCGAGGCCATGAAGGTCGCGGACCCCGCCGAAGGCGACGATGTCGACATGGGCCCGCTCATCTCCGCGGAGCAGCAGCAGCGCGTGCTCGGGTTCCTCGAGCGCGCCGCCGACGCGAAGGCCACGATCGTCACCGGCGGCGAGGCGCTCGGCGACCGCGGGTTCTTCGTCAAGCCGACGATCGTCACCGACGTCGGCCAGGACGCCGAGATCGTCCAGGACGAGGTGTTCGGCCCGGTCGTCACGGTGCAACCGTTCGCATCGGACGACGAGGCGATCGAGATGGCGAACGGCGTGCGCTACGGCCTGGCTGCGTCGGTCTTCTCGGAGAACGTCGGACGTGCGCTCAAGGTGGCGGGGAGGCTCGAGTTCGGCACGGTGTGGGTCAACGAGCATCTCTTCCCGCTCGCCTCCGAGATGCCGCACGGCGGCTTCAAGGAGTCGGGGTACGGGAAGGACATGTCGCTCTACTCGATGGAGGAGTACACCAGGGTCAAGCACATCGCGGTGAAGCTGGCCGAGTGACACTCTGGCCTGGCGCTCGCTAACGTCATCTGGCAGATGCGCGCCGCCCGACGAGAGCGAGGAGCCAGAGCCGCATGAGTGTCACGGGGATCGACCTGCAAAGGGCCGCCAAGGAGCATCTGTGGATGCACTTCACGCGGATGGGCGGCTACTCGAGCGCGGACGTCCCGATCATCGTGCGCGGCGACGGGTGTTACCTCGAGGACGCGGACGGCAAGCGCTACCTCGACGCGCTCGCCGGGCTCTTCTCCGTGAACATCGGCTACTCGTTCGGCGAGGAGGTGGGGCAGGCCGCGCTCGAGCAGATGCGCGAGCTGCCGTTCTACACGAACTGGTCGTACGCACATCCCAAGGCGATCGAGCTGGCGGCGGAGCTGGCCTCGCTCGCGCCGGGAGACCTGAACCGTGCGTTTTTCTGCTCCGGCGGCTCCGAGGCGGTCGAGTCGGCGTGGAAGCTCGCGCGCCAGTACTACACCGCCCGCGGAGGCAAGGCCGAGCCGGACACCGACCAGCCCAAGGTTCGGCCCGACGGGGCGACCGGGCCGCCGCATCGCTACAAGGCGATCGCCCGTCACGTCGCGTACCACGGAACGACGCTCGGCGCGCTCTCGATCAACGGGATTCCCGCGCTGCGCGAGCCCTTCCAGCCGCTCGTCCCAGAGGTGCGTCACGTCTCGAACACGAACCGCTACCACCGCCCGCGCGAGGAGACCGAGGAGGAGTTCACGCGCTTCCTACTCGACGAGCTCGAGCAGACGATCGTGTCGATGGGCCCCGAGACCGTGTGCCTCGTGCACATGGAGCCGGTCCAGAACGCCGGTGGAGCCTTCACGCCGCCCGCGGGGTACTTCAGTGGCGTTCGCGAGCTCTGCGACCGCTACGACATCCTGCTCTCCGCAGACGAGGTGATCACGGCCTTCGGTCGCGTCGGCTACTGGTTCGGGTCCGAGCGCTACGACATCCGGCCCGACCTCGTCACCTGCGCGAAGGGGCTCTCGTCCTCGTACGCGGCAATAGGCGCGGTGGTGGCGACGGATCGGGTGATGGAGCCGTTCCTCGCGGAGACGTCGATGTTCTCGCACGGGATCACCTTCGGCGGCCATCCGACGATGTGCGCGATCGCGCTCAAGAACATCGAGATCATGAAAAGAGAGGGGATCGTCGAGCACGTGCGCGAGAGCGAGGATGCGTTCCGGGACACGCTCGCGCAACTCCTCGACCTCCCGATCGTCGGCGACCTGCGCGGGACGGGGTTCTTCTACGCGCTCGAGCTGGTCAAGGACAAGGACTCGCGCGAGACGTTCTCGGAGGAGGAGTGCGAGCGCCTCCTGCGTGGGTACCTCTCGAACGCGCTCTTCGACGCCGGCCTCATCTGCAGAGCGGACGACCGCGGCGATCCGGTCATCCAGATCTCGCCGCCGCTCGTCGCAGGCCAGGCCGAGTTCGACGAGATCACGCGCATCCTCGGCGAGGTGCTCACCGAGGCGCAGCGCGAGATGCGTTGACGCTTCCGCGCGGGCTGGTCCGAAACCGCCGACAGACGAGCCGCAGTTAGGTCCTCCGCGTTGTCGAACCGCTCAGGCGGGAAGCCGGCTGGTGGCATGCTCAGGGAGGGCACCGATGTGAGCACGGCCGGCGTCTGCCACAGTTCGCTCGATGGGCCGGACGGTGCTGATCGTCGACGACCATGCCGGCTTCCGGGCTGCGGCGCGCGCGCTCCTCGAGGCAGGTGGCTTCGACGTCGTGGGCGAAGCGGCGGACGGCGCATCGGCGCTTGCGGCGGTGGCCGAGCTGCAACCCGAGATCGTGTTGCTCGACGTCCAGCTGCCCGGACCTCGACGGGTTCGCGGTGGCGGAGCGGCTCGCAAGCGACGGCGTCCCCTCCGCGATCGTCCTCATCTCGAGCCGCGACGTTTCCTCGTTCCGACGCCGGCTGGCCGCGAATCCCGCTTGGAGCTTCATCCCGAAGAGCGAGCTCTCCGGAGAGGCGCTCTCCGCAGTCGCCGGCTGACGTTCATGCGGCCGCTCACGGCTCGCACTGCTGCTCGCTCGGGATCGCCGCCGGGCTCGCAGCTGAGTGGGCGTCGTACGACCGAGGGGAGCTCGGACTCACCATCGCCGATCTGACTGTTGGCTGGATCCTGATCGGATGCGGCTGCGTCGCCTGGGAACGACGGCCGGAGAGCCGTGTCGGCGCGATCATGTCCTTCGCCGGATTCACCTGGTTCCTCGGCACCGCCTTCGAGCCCGCTCTCTATCCTCCACCGCGGCCCGCTCGTCCAGCTGCTTCTCTCCTACCCGACCGGGCGCCTGCCGACCCGCCTCGCCCGCGCCGTCGTGGTCGGTCGCATACGTCGACGCGTGCGATCGAGCCGCTTGCGAGGAACGACATCGCTTACGCTCGCGCTGAGCGGTGCGGTCGCAGGCGCATCGCTGTGCGGGTTTCTCCAGCGCGACGGGTCCCGCACGCAGGGCCGCTCGCCTCCCGCTCGGGGCTGCTCCTTGCGTTTGCTGCGGTGCTCGCGGTCGGTGCCGTCGGACGGCTAGACCGGCTGGAATCCAGACCGGTTCTCTGGGTCTACTCCTCGTGATCGCCGCTCGCGGCCATCCTTCTCGTCGATCGATCTGCTCCGTGCCCGCTGGGCGGAGGCCGTCGTCACCGGCCTCGTCGTCGACCTCGGCGCGCCCCAGGAGACCGCGACCCTTCGCGGCAAGCTCGCTCGCGCGCTCGGCGACCCTTCGCTCGTCGTGGGATATCGACTGCCGGAATACCGAGACGTACGTCGACGACGCCGGCAACCCGATCGAGCTGCCGGCGCGAGGTTCGGGGAAGGCGACGACGGCGATCGAGGACCACGGCGAGCACATAGCCGATGCTCGTCCACGACGAGGGGCTGCTCGGCCGAGCCGCAAGCTCGTCGACTCGGTCGCCGCGGCAGCGCGGATCGCCGTCGCGAACGCGCGACTCCAGGCCGAGGCACAGGCGCCGCGCGGACGAGCTCGAGGCGTCACGCCGCCGCATCGTCGAGGCCGGGGACGCGGAGCGGCGGCGTCTCGAGCGAGGAGCTCCGACTCGGCGCGGAGAGTCGGCTCGGCAAGGTCGCTAGCACTCCTCGAAGAGGTACGGACCGAGGCTGGGCCGGATGCGAACGCGATCGAGTCGCTCCGAACCGAGCTCGACGAGGCACGCCGCGAGCTGCGCGAGTTCGCGCAGGGTGTCCACCCGGCGGCTCTGACCGACGGCGGCCTCATGCCCGCGCTCGCACTGCTCGGCGAGCGGTCGCCCGTCCCAGTCGAGATCAGCGGCAGGGTCGACAGGCTGGAGGAGCCAGCCGAGGCGGCGCTCTTCTTCGTCTGCTCCGAGGCGCTCGCCAACGTGGCCAAGCACGCCGCGGCAGCCCGTGTCTCGATCGAGCTCCAGCGAGGCACGCGGGCGGCGTTGCCGTCACGATCGTGGACGACGGCGTGGGAGGCGCTATGGCAGGTCGGGGCTCCGGGCTTCGAGGTCTCGCCGACCGCCTCGAAGCCCTGGGCGGGCAGCTGTCGCTCGAGAGCCCGCCCGGCGGCGGCACGCAGATCCGCGTCGAGCTCCCTCTCGACGCTAGTCGAGGCGCGTCCACGGGTGGACGATGAGCGCGGGCAAGGCGTTACGCCCCGGAACGCGCTTCGGAGCACGTACCAGCCTATCGCGGTATGCGCTCCAGTCGTAGTCGGTGGTGGCCCCGGGAGAGCACGGATTCGCGGTGCAGGTCTCCATCGTGAGCCGGACTACGTCACCTTCCGTTGTGTACGTACCCGTGACCGTCGAGTGGTCCCCGCGGAACACCCAGCGGCCGTCACTGAGCTCGAGAGTTCCCGAGCCCTCGTAGGTCGTCGCCTCGTCCTTCGACGCTCCAGCCGCGAGCAGCTCAGCAGAACTGGCCGACGCCTGCCAGCGGCCCTCGAGCTCGGACGCGGCGCTGGCCTTCGTCTCGGGACAGCGGAGCGGCGCGTCCTCCACGACGCCGGCCTTCAACAGCTTGATCTCCGCAATGAGCTCATGCGTGGCGGTGTCACGCCCGAGCTCGGCGTGGACGGGGCGCACGGCTGCACGTAGCTCCGCGATCTGCTTCGGCGAGGCGGTTACCAACGAGGCAAGCTTGCGATCGCAGATCGAGCGCAGCGCGTCTTGCTCGACTCGGTCGATCTCGGCGATCCTGGGACCGACCGCTTCGCGCCCGGCGGCCACGAGGACCGCTCGCTGCTCTTCCGTGAGCGCGGCGAACGCTTTGCGGTTCATGATCACGGTCTCGGCACGGGGCCAGAAGACGACGTTTGTCGCAACCGTCCGCCCGCTGTGGGGCCGGCGATGTCCCGCAGGTTGAGCGCTGCCCCTTCGCGACTAGCACCCCACAAAGAGAGGTACACGCGCGTGTTCGCTCCAAGGCTGCGAAACGTCAGCTCCTCTACGCGGCCAGGCCGAACTCCGATCTTCGCTCCCTCATAGTCGGCCGGACCGACGAGCGCGCGACGGTACCCGAATGCCCTGCGCAGCGGGCCAGGGAGAACGGCGAGACCGACGACGCCTGCACGTTCGACGTCGGCGAGCATCCGCGCAGCAAGCGGGCTCTCGAGCACACGCCGCTCGAGCTCCAAACTGTCGACGAGAAACGGCGCAAGTAGCCCGCTGAAGCTCGTCACCCCGAGAGTGTCCCAGGAGCGAACCGCGACGACGCCGAGGTCGGCCTTGTCCAGCCGAACGTCGTCGACGATGGCTCGCTCGAAGTCGACCGGCCCCTGCTACGCGCCTCACGGTGATCCGGATCGAGCCGCCAGATCGCTCGGCCACCGCCGCCGCGAACTGTGCGCCGCTGTAGCTCGCGTCGTGCTCCTCGAGCGTCAGGACGACCGGCGCCCCACCCGCGTCGCTCCGGCCGCCTGCCTTGTCCTCGCTCGAGCCGCTGCACGCAGACGCGGCGATGGCGAGCGCGGCAGCGACAGCGGAGGCAAGGGCGGCCTCGACCGCCTTTGCCCTGCGCCGCACGCCTACCCCCTGCGAGGAAGAGACCACGTCACCTTCCTGACGCCGCTTCCGTCGGCGTTCATGACGTAGAACGCCCATCGAGGCGTCGAGGGATATCGCTGGAAGGCGAGCTTCTTGCCGTCGGGTGACCAGCCAAGGAGGTACTCGAGACCTGGCGTCCGTGTAAGCCTCCGTACCTTGCTGCCGTCCGCATTCATGACGTAGAGCTCGGTGTTGTCCTGGTCACGTGTGTCGCGGGCGCTCGCGAAGACGATCGTGCGACCGTCCGGCGACCACAAGCCGGGACTGTCGTAGGCCGCGTTTCGCGTCAGGTTCCTGGGGTCGCTTCCGTCGGCGTTCATGGCGTAGAGCTCCGGGTTGCCGTCGCGATCGGTGCGGAACGCGATCGTCCGTCCATCCGGAGACCACTGGGGGCTGTCCTCCTGCGACGACGGATTCGAAGCGAGAGATGCGCTGCCCACTCCCGTCGGCGTTCATCACGTAGATCTCGCCGTTGCCGTCACGGTTGGTGTCGAAGGCGATCCGGCGGCCGTCGGGCGACCACGAGCCTCCGCCGTCGTGAGCCGCGTTTCGCGAAAGGTTCCGCTGCCCGCTCCCGTCGGCGTTCATCACCCAGACGTCTCCATACGGCGAGCGCTGGCTGTAGAAGAGGATCTTGCGTCCGTTGGGTGACAACACCCCGCCACCGTCGAACTTTGGGCTGTTCGTCAACGTGCGGACGTTGGTGCCATTCGCGTTCATGCCGTAGATGTCGGCGTCCTTGCCCTCGCGATCGCTGGTGACGAAGATCGTCCAGGGTGACTGGTACGGAAGGCTGGCCGTACCTGTGCCGGTCGAGTCCGGCGAGGAGCACGAGCCCCATGGCCGATACGACGATGAACTTGATGCGCTGCATTGCTGCCTCCTTTGCTGATGCAGCCGACGCTAGGTCGAACGCGCCTACCCCGCGTCGGGGCCTGACCTGAACTCTCGATCTCGTCATCGGTGCGCTCCCTGATCGGCTCGACGATTGTCGCACCGTTCGGGCGAGCTAACCCCGTGGCCCCCAGTCGACCGAGCTCTCCCAGAGCTCGTCTTCGTGACCAGCCGGATGTTCGAGCCGTCGGCGTTCATGACCACGATGTCCGCCGCGCGCTCAGCGCCCGCTCCCGGAGTCCGGGCCGACACGATGTTCTTACCGTCCGGCGACCACGAGGACGAGAGGTGCTGGTACCCATTCGCCCGCTGCTTGGTCAGGTCCACAAGGCCCTTGCCATCAGGGTGGATCTTGTAGGCGTTCGCCGATCCGTCCTTCGGATGCGCAGTGACGAGGATCCACTTCCCGTCGGGCGACCAGTCAGGTCGCGCTCCCGCGTTCAGCGTCCACGGTGTCAGCTGGAACAGGCCCGAACCGTCCTGATTCACGATAAAGACCGCCTCGGCCTTCTGCTTCAGATCGTCGCGGACGAAGGCGAGCTGGGTTCCGTCGGGTGACCACTGCGGCTCGCGATCCCACGAGCTGCCTGGAGTCAGCTGCGTGACCTGACGACGATCCGTGCCGTCTGCGTCGACTATCCAGATCCCGATGTTGGTGTTGTAGCTGTCGCTGTAGTTGTCGTCGACGATCGCATAGCGGAAGGCGATCTTCGACCCGTCTGGCGACCACGAGGGCGTGCGCGCCCCGACGCAGGTGCCGGGGAAGGGGTCGCTGACCTTGAAGCCGCACGGTACAAGCGCCTTGAGCGCCTTCCCGTCGCGTCCCACCGTGTAGAGCAGATCGCAGGTGTTGTCCAGGCCGTCCTTGGGCCCACCGGCAGTGCAGGGAACCTTGCGTTCGAACACGAGCTTCTTGCCGTTGGGCGACCAGTCGGCGTACTGATCGATGACGCCGCGACGAGGCCGCGTGATCTGCTTCACCTGCGTCCCGTCGGGGTTCATCCTGAACAGCGCTCCCGTGGTCCTGCCGGTGTCGAGGTAGCGCCGGAAGACGATGGGGCCGTTCTTGCCAGGCGGCGTCGCCCAGGCAGAGGTAGCGGCGACGCCCAGCACAATGAGCAGGGCAAGCAGCCCGAGAGCGCGGGCGCCAGTGATGACGTGCAAGCAGCGCATGACAGTTCTCCTTGGTCGTTGAACTGTCAGCGACGCTAGAAGCGCTATCGCGATACGGCATCGGGGCCGGGCCTGGAGTTGGCCGTCCGTGGGTCAGGGCCCACACTGATCGTTGGTCGCTCGGCTGGTCGCGCGGACCGCTTACGTCCAACGCGGCTCGCAGCCCTCGTGGCGCCTCACCCCGCGGGCGGGGCGCCGCCACAAACCTTGGCTCAGTTCAGCCGCGCCCGCCCCAGCTCGCGCTCCTCGATCCGCAGGTGGCTCGCAAGCTCGGAATCGTCGCCGCGCACACTCCTCGACGAATCACTCCGCGTCCTCGCGCTTGATGAACGTCTAGATGGCGTCTCCGAGTGGAAGGTCAGTCGACGAGCGCGCGTCGCGATCGCGTAACGTGGCTGCTCGGAAGCCGCACGCGCTGGCGAGGAGGGGACGATGAGCCAGTTGCAATTCGACGCCGACGCCGCCAGGCGGATCGAGGCCCTCTACAAGATCCACGATGCGGCGCGTCGCCGCGAGCTGGTTCGCGAGGCACTCGGGGCAGTCATCGGTGACCGAATCCTCGACGTTGGATGCGGGCCCGGCTTCTACTGTCGTGAGCTCTCGGAGATCGTTGGCTCGTCCGGCTCCGTAGTGGGCGTGGACAGCAGCCCCGCGATGCTTCAGCTTGCGCACGCCCGCTGCGCCGGCCGCGACAACGTCCGGCTCCTCGAAGGAGAGGCCACCGCGCTGCCGGTCGGGAGCGAGACATTCGACGGCGCGGTCTGCGTGCAGGTTCTCGAGTACGTCCAGACGTGGATGCAGCTCTCGCCGAACTGCACCGGGCGCTTCGACCCGGCGGACGTGCAGTCGTCTGGGACGTGGACTGGGCGACCGTGTCGATTCACTCGCGAGACACGGCTCTGACCACGCGCGTGCTGCGAGCCTGGGACGAGCACCTCGCTGACCGTCGTTGCCGTGAACTCGGCTCGCACTACGCTCAGCCGGGTTCGAGGACGTACGCGTAGAGGCGCACGCGTTCGTGCGAGCGGACGTGACCGGAGAAGTACGGAGCGGCGCTCGTGCCGTTCATCGCGAGTTCGTCGCGGGCAGGCAAGGCATAGGCGAGACGGAAGCCGAAGCATGGGGCGCGGAGCAGCGCGAGCTGATGGAACGAGACGAGTTCTACTTCGCGAGCACGCAGTTCTGCTTCACAGCCACGAAACGCACTCGGGAAACCACAGGGCGCTAGCCCGAACGCGACGACGCCCAGCGGTGGCGCCCAGGAAGAGCAGTAGCTGCCTCCCGTTAGGTCGAAACGCGTCACCGCCGACGCTAGGTCGGGGTCGCCAGAAGGGCGTCGGGGCTAGGCGTGGACTTCCGCGTTCTTCCTCAGGGAGTGCCCTGATTGGACGAAGGCCGACAGCGTGGGACGATTCCGGCATGGGCCGGAGAGCACTCGCACTCGGGATCGCGGCTCTGGGACTTGCCGTCGGCACCTTCTCGCTCGCCGTCGCGCGGGACGAGCCCGGCTACTGGTTTGCTGGCCGATCGACTTTCGCGGCTGTGGCGCTTCTCGCGGCCGGCTGGGCGCTCATCGGCTGTGGACTCGGGTTCTGGGTGCGGCGGCCGGGTAGCCGCTTCGGGCCGCTGCTCGCCGCGGCGGGCTTCGCGTGGTTCCTGCCCGAGTGGAACAACCCGGCGATCGGCTCCTCGCTCGCCTTCACGATCGGCTTGTGCCTGTACGCGGCATGCCCTCCGCTCGTCGGGCACGCGGTGCTCGCGTATCCCAGCGGCCGGCTCGGCTCGCACACTGAGCGCGGTGTCGTCGGCGTCGCGTACGCGGGCGGCTTGCTCGTTCTCGGCGTCTTGCCCGCACTCGTCTTCGACCCGCAGGCGCAGGGTGCAACGCAGTGTCCGAGCAACCTGCTTGACGTCTCGGACCGCGACGCGCTGTGGACCGACCTCAACCGGGTCGGCGTCTACCTGGGGGTCGCCTGGGCGTTCGCGCTAGCGGCGCTTGCGCTCGTGAAGCTCGCACGAGCGTCCGTCTGGGCACGAGCCGTCTTCGCGGCCGGCGCTAGCTACCTAGGGCTCGTCGCGGCCTGGTTCGCGTCCTCACTCGACCGCGGCGCTCTCGCGAGCGGCACGCTGGAGCGACGTCTCTGGCTGGGCAGGCCGCGGCTCTCTTCGTTCTCGCCGCTGGAGTCGCATGGAGCTGGGTTCGGAGCCGCAGAGCACGGTCAGCCGTTGCGCAGGTCGTCGTCGATCTCGCCCAGTCGCCTCCACCCGGCGGCCTGAGGGACGTTCTCGCCGCCTCGGTCGGCGATCCGGACCTCGTCCTCGCCTACCCGCTGGACACGACCGGCCGACTCGTCGACGCTCAGGGTCGCCCGGTCGAGCTGGACGATCGCCGCGAACAGACGAGACTCGTCCGAGACGGACGGGTCGTGGCGGTGCTCATGCACGCGCCCGGGCTCCTCGACGACGAACAACTCGTGGACGAGGTGACAGCTGCTGCTCGTCTCGCGCTCGAGAACGAGCGACTACAGGCCGAGGTACAAGCACGGCTCGAGGAGCTGCGCGCGTCGCGCGCGCGCATCGTCGAGGCAGGCGATGCCGAACGGAAGCGGCTCGAGCGTGATCTCCACGACGGCGCCCAGCAGCGGCTAGTGGGACTCTCGCTCTCGCTGCGGCTCGCGCGCTCACAGCTGGAGACGCGTGTGGACTCGGAAGTGGTTGCTCGCCTCGACGAGGCCGACGCGGAATTGCGCGAAGCGATCGCAGAGCTACGCGAACTCGCGCACGGCATCTTCCCTGCGGTGCTCGCCGACGAGGGTCTGGCCGCCGCCGTCGAAGCGCTCGCCGAGGACGGGCGAGTTTCCGTCCGGATCCGCAGCCTGCCCGAAGGGCGGTTTGCGCCTCGGTGTCGAGACGGCGGCCTACACGGTCGTTGTAGAGGCGGCGCGTGCGACCACGGAGTGGTGTCGTGGTCGAGGCGAAGCGCTCGGGCGATGCGCTCCTCGTCGACGTCGAGGCGCGCGACGAGAGCGGGCTCGACCTCGTCGCCCTCCAGGATCGCCTTGGCGCCCTCGACGGCCGACTCGCCGTCGAGCGCCGCATGGACGGCAACGTCACAATCCGCGCAGAGCTGCCGTGCGGGTCGTAATCGCCGACGACGAGATGCTCCTCCGCGAAGGGCTCGCCCGGCTGCTTGTCAGAGGCGGGGTTCCAGGTCGTCGGCAAGGCAGCGACGGCCGAGGAGCTCATGCCGACGGGTCGAATTGACGCGGCCGGACGTTGCGATCGTCGACATCAAGATGCCGCCGACGCACACGGACGAAGGTCTCGTCGCTGCGCAGGAGATCCGCAGCGCGCATCCCGAGGTCGGGGTGCTCGTGCTCTCGCATTACGTCGAGTCCCGGTACGCGATGCGCTTGCTCGAGGAGCACCCCGAGCGCTCCGGCTATCTCCTCAAGGAACGCGTCTCGGACGTCGCCGTGCTCGTCGACGCGCTGCAACGCATCGACGAGGGCGAGTGCGTGCTCGACCCGACGATCGTCTCCCGACTGGTCGGGCGACCGCGCGAGGAAAGCCCGCTCGCGGAGCTGACCGCACGCGAGCTCGAGGTCCTCTCTCTCATGGCCGAGGGTCACTCCAACGAGGGCATCTGCAAGAAGCTCTTCCTGAGCCCGAAGACCGTCGAGACGCACGTGCGTCACATCCTCGGGAAGCTCGGGATCGGCGAGACATCCGACTACCACCGCCGAGTGCTGGCCGTCCTCGCCTATCTGCGTCGCTGACAACGAATGCAAGCCGCGGGCGGACGCCCCGCTCTCGCCGGTAATCGCCGCAGACTCCCGGTCAGCCCGGAACCACCATGACCGGCCTGTCACGCCGGAGGTCGCGGGTTCGAGTCCCGTCGCTCCCGTCCTTTGTTCAAGCCATTTCTGCTCTGATGATGAGGGCTCGGATCGCTCCGAGCCCTCGTTTTGTCAGGTTTTGTCAGATTCCGCGACCTGATCAACCCGAGTCACTCTCCCGTGGTTGAGAGGATCCCGCCGAAAGCGTCATCGAGCTTGGCCGCAACGCTCGCTTGATGTTGAACCGCAGCGAACTCGTGGGAGTAGACGTCGAGGGTGATGCTCGGGCGCGCGTGGCCCATCTGCCGCGAGACGGTGACCACATCTGCGCCTTGTCGAACTAGATGCGAGCCGAACGTGTGCCGCAGATCGTGGAGGGTGAGAGTGGGCTTTCCTTCCACGTTGAGGCCCGCGCGATCTGCGGCCTTCGCGAGGCCACGCTGTGCGAGGTTGCGGTAGTTGAAAGCCGTCCCCTCGCTGGTGGTGAACACGTAGTCATGCTCTCGGGCGAGACCGCGCCGGAACGCAGCGCGGCGATGCTCACACAGTAGGGCCGTGAGCTCCGGCAGAAATACAACATCACGCCGGGCACCGCGCGATTTTCGCCGTCTACGCCGGCGGGTACGCGATCTGGCTCGCCTACGGTCTCAGCATCCGGAGTCGGCCGCTCATCATCGTCGACGCGATCGGAGTCGTCTGCGCCACCGCGACGCTCGCGATCGTGCTCTCGCTGCGCGGCTCACTGCTCGACCCCTCCACGTGGAACAGCTGCCCAATCTCCAGACCTGGTCTGCCGCGTCGAGCCGTGCGCGTCTCCCAAGGGGTCGCGCGCGCCTTGGCGGCTCTCGATCTCCTCCCGGAAGTCCCGGGCGTCCGTTCTTCGTATCCGATCCCGAGCCCGTAGTCTCCCACTCGAGCCGCACTGATCTACTAGCGGAGCTCGGCCCGCCGGGGGATGCCTTGAGACCCCTCAGGATGCTCAGGCCACGGTAGCGGGGGCACGCACAGGTGCGAGCTGGAACTCGTAGTCGAAGCGCAGGTGTGGTGTCTCGATACCCAACTCGGGGCTACTCTGGCGCAGCTGCGGGTGCACGATGAGCGCGTCCTTGACGGCGTGAGCGACATCGTCGTCGATGAAGTCGCCGTCGGCCATGTAGAGCTGCGTAGAGACGAGCTCGTGGTCGTCGGCACTGACCTGAACGTGGAGATGGGCCGGGCGCCACGGATGCCATCCACAGGCCGCGATCAGGCGCCCGGTCGGACCGGCGTGCGGAATCGTGTAGGGAGCCGGACGGAACGTTCGCACCTGGAAACGGCCCTCTTCGTCGGTGATCACCTTGCCACGCAGGTTTCCCTCCGGTACTTCGAGAACCCCGAGTAGAAGCCCTCGGCGTCGGCGTGCCAGACGTCGACCACAGCGCCCGGGAGCGGCTCGTCATCGACCGACGTCACGCGACCGGTCATGACAAGGCGCTGCCCCTGCTCGTCGGGTCGGTGCGGCAACTCGTAAGGCGCCTCCAGGACCGGGGCGCCTGGGAGGTAGTAAGGGCCGAGGATCGTTCCCACAGAGCCAGGCCGATCTTTGGACGCCTGCCGCTCGACAGCCCACTCGATGAACGCATCGAGCACGAGCGGCCACTCGCCCGCTTCGCCGACGTCGATCAGCCACTGCTTTGCCATCTGGTACTCGTCGTAGTTGACGTCGTACTCGGCGATGACATCTCGGATGCGCTGGAAGATCCGCCGACTAGTTGGTCGCCGCGGTTGCTCATGGAGTCCCCTTCGCTCGGCTTCAACTCGTCGCTCACCTCGACGGCACCGGCAGAGGTGAACCTGCATCTCGACCATGACCAGGATCGCTCGGGCAATCGGGTAAGTCAAGCCGCCTGAAGTAACGCAACGCCGACTCGTCGACCTGACGGCGCCACAGGTCGAGTGCAGCTTCGACCAGTGCGCCGGGGAGCGTAGGGTAGAAACGAGGCACTCAGCACAAGGAGGAGACCATGAGCACCGTCAGCACCACGCGCCAGGGGGTCGTGACTGTCAAGGAGATCGGTACCACTAACATCCACAGCTATACGAGCCCGCAGGACGGGCTGTTCGTCAACACGCACATCATCGAGGACGCCGACTCGCTCGTCGTTATCGACGGCCAGTTCTTCCTCGACTACGCGCGCGAGGTGGCCGACTACATCGACGAGCTCGGCAAGCCGGTCGAGCGCTTCGTGCTCTCGCACATCCACCCGACCACTGGTTCGGCTTTGAGATCCTCAAGCCCCGGTTTCCCCACGTCCCTGTCTACGCGCTCCAGTCGGTAATCGACTACATCCGCGAGAACGGTGAAGCCATCGTCACCGGCCGCCAGGGCGTCTTCGGCGACAAGATCGCCTCTACCGTGACCGTCCCCGACCAGGCGCTTCCCGAGGGACGACAGGAGATCGTCGGTCTGACCTGGGAGGTCGAGGAGGTCCGCGAAGCCGAGTCGCTGGCCCAGGCCGTGATCCGCTTCCCGGAGCTCGAGACGATCGCCGTCTTCGACCTCGTCTTCCCGAACCTCTACCACCTGTTCACGGTCGCGCCGTACTTCGAGCACTGGGCGCAGGCGATCCGCGGGATTCGGCAGGAGCAGGGTACAAGCGGCTGCTCGTCGGCCACGGCGAGACGACCGACCCCTCGACGATCGACGGCGACGTCGCCTACCTCGAGGAGGCGCAGCGGATCCACGGCGACTCGCAGTCGAACGAAGAGTTCGCCACCAAGCTGAAGGAGCGCTTCCCGGAGCGGCAAGAGCCTGGCTGGATCGACTTCTCGGCGCTGCTGCTCTACGGGATCGTCAACCCGTAGGAGATTCGCGCACCCAAGAGCTTGGCCGTCAATCCTTCGCGTCGTCGAAGACCAGCCAGCCGC
>CAVWWI010000021.1:0-136151 GCA_963758605.1 uncultured Actinomycetes bacterium
GTGGCTCGGGCCGTAGACCTCGAAGGCCGCACCGTCGCGCCCGTAGTCGTACGAGAACGTGTCGGAGCCCGCGACCACGTTGTCGTGGAACTCGCCCCCATCGCCGTGGATCAGGGAGCCGAAAGAACCGGAGTCGTCGCTACCCCCGCGGGTCTTTCTGTCATGCGGTTGTTGTCGATGATCAGGTTGTGCTCGACGACGGTGCGTTCGGCGCTCGCCCGGGTCCAGACGCCGGCCACGTTGCGGCGGATGAGGAGGTCCCGCACCACGACGTCGTCGCCCGGACCTCCACGCCCGCGTACCTGCCCCCCTCGATGATCGGCTGGCGGCCCGCGCCGTAGCCGGAGACCTCGAGGTGCGCGGCGGAGACGATGAGCGTCCCGGTGAAGACCTGGTCCGCGTGGAGGTAGAGGTGCGAGCCGGACGGCACGCTCGACGCCTTCGCGAGCGAGGCCACGCGGCGATCGGCGAGTGCCCCGGTTGGCGTCAGAGCCGTGGCGGGCGTCGACGTAGGAGGCGACGTAGCGGGTGGCCGGCCCACGCCGGTCGGCGCGAACGAGGAGCATCGCCGCCACCAGCCACGCCGACATCGCGTACGCTCGCTCGCGTGTCGCGGGGCGTACAGGTTGGCTCCCTGAAGGGTTCCCCCTGCCAAGACGGCGGGCCGCCCCCCAACCCAGGCCAACGGGACGATCCATCGTCGCGAGGGTCAAGGTCGCCCTGGTCACCCAACCCCGCCTCCGGCGGTAGAGTTGACCCATGCCTTTCAACTCCGCGCCCTTTAACCGCCTCTTACTCCGAGCTCAACGCCTCACCTCGCGGAGATGCCGACGATCGCCGACCGGTCCAACGACATCTACAACCGGCTGCTCAAGGACCGCATCGTCTTCCTCGGCACCGAGGTCAACGACGACATCGCCAACCTCATCTGCGCCCAGCTGCTCTTCCTCGAGGGCCGAGGACGACGACCAAGGACATCTGGCTCTACATCAACTCGCCCGGCGGCTCGGTCACGGCCGGCATGGCGATCTACGACACGATGCAGTTCATCGAGCCCGACGTGGCCACGATCTGCATGGGCCTCGGCGCCTCGATGGGCCAGTTCCTGCTGTGCGCCGGCGCCCCGGGCAAGCGCTACGCCCTGCCGCACGCCCGGATCATGATGCACCAGCCCTCCGGCGGCGTCCGGGGCCAGGCCAGCCGACATCGCCATCCAGGCCGAGCAGATGATCTACATCAAGCGGCTCATGGCCGAGCGCATCGCCTTCCACACCGGCCAGACCGTCGAGCAGATCGAGGCCGACTCCGAGCGCGACCGCTGGTTCACCGCCGAGCAGGCCAAGGACTACGGCATCATCGACCACGTCATCGAGCGCGCCAAGCAGGTCGTCAACTGAGCCACGTCCGCAGAGGGGGCTCTACTGCCGGTATCCTGAACGACCATCCGGCTGCGTTGAAGTTGCCGCTCTCACAGGTGTTCGGGAAGTTCGGGTCGTTGGGGCTCGCGCCCTGGTTGAACATGCACGGCTGGGCGTGGGGCACGAGCTTGTACTGCTCGCCGTTGAAGTCACGTCCGGCATGGGGAACGTGATGGTGTAGTCGCCGTCGATCCCTGCCGTCTGGGACGTGGGTGTGACCGCGGGTTCTCGAGCCCCGGTGGAGACCGCTTCACCAGGATCGTCTTGTCCGCGTGGGCCATGAGGCATGCGTCTGGCTGCCAGCCGCGGTCGGGTCGTCGGGCTCGATGGCCTTGCACGGGAACTGAACGCCGGTGAGCGGAGCGTCGTTCCCGCGGGACCTGCGCCGCGCAGCACCGCCGTTGCAGATCATGGCCGGGATGGGGACTTCATGTTCATACCCGGAAGCCGGTGTGGTCGCCCGGGGTGAGTTCGCCGGGTCGAACTCGGCCACGGTCACCACGCACGTCCACCCGGTGAGGAATCCCCGGCCCTGGGTGGGCGGGCAGGTCGACGTGGCGGTGCCTGGGTCGCAGGTCGGCACCCCGAACGCGGTGAGCACGTCGGGGATCGCAAAAAATTAGCGCCGTTGCACTACGTAATGAGCGGGACGCCGCCGACGAGGTTGCCGCTGCCGTCGAGGGTGAACGTGCCGCTCCATGTTCGGAAGGTCTCGACCGAGCCCAGGCCTCGCCCGTTGGCCCAGTCGGAGCCGTCAAAAAGTGTCGCCGCCCTGCCGGGTAGCGGCGACACGCTTCGCGTTGCACAGCAGCACGGCGACGCTTCTGGCCTGGCGCGCCCACCCCGAAGGCAGGGGAGTTCACGTCGCACTGATGCTGGGCGTCGCGCACGCCGGCCCGTAGGGACGGGCGTTGAAGCTGCAGCTGTCTGCTCCGGCCCCGTGAACCAGGCTCACGGGCTTCTTCTCCACCCCACCGCTCTTGACCGAGACGTCGTGGCGTCCGTCGACGGGGTCGGCGGGTGCGGCGGGGTTGCCGTTGTACTGGTGGGCGGCGGCGGGCCCGGGCCGACGAGGGCCAGGGCGCCGGCTCCCAGCATGGCGACACCGGCCGCGAGCCGGCCCAACGACGATGGCTCGACAGCGTCTCCTCCTCAGGGCGGTGAGCGACGAGAGCCCCCTCCGAGGGGCCCTCCCGTGCAATCGTAGGCAGCTGGTTGGTCTGTTACTGCTTGACCCAGGGACCCGCGGCGTTGAACTTGCCGCTCTCGCAGGCCTTCACTAGCCAGAAGCTCGTGCCTCCGTAGCCGGCCGAGCCCTGGTTGAAGGTGGAGGCGCACCAGGAGCAGTCCTGGGCGTGGGGGACGATCTTGTAGAGCTCGCCCGAACGCCAGGTGGGCAAGTTGAAGTTGACGACGTAGTCACCGTTCACCCCCGCTGTCTGCGACGTCGGCGTGATCGCGCGCCCTCGAGCAGACCCGTGCTGTTCCGCTTGATCAGCATCGTCTTGTCGGTCCGGGCGACGGCGCACGAGCCCTGGTTGCCGATACCGCCGGGCTCGGCCTGGATGGCCTTGCACGGGAAGCGCACGCCGGTCAGCTCTACCGCGTGCCCCGCGGGGCTGGCCGCCCCGCACGCGCCGAGTGACGTTGGCCCCCGGCAGGTCCACAGCTTGGTCGGGATTCGGGGACTTCATGTTGAAGACGTGGAAGCCCACGTGGGTGCCCGGCGTGAGCGCGATGGGTCAACTCGGCCACCGTCACATGCACGGGAACCCGGGGGCCTCACCTGGCCCCTGGGTGGGCGGCCAGGTGGCCGCCTTTCGTGTTCGTGCAGTTGGTGGGGCCAGCGCGGACGACACCTCGGGGGTCAACCACCCGGTGGCGCCGTCGCACACGTCAGGGTCAACGGGATCTTGCCGGGCGGCGGGACGCCGCCGCTGCCACCGTGAGATCGCCGCTGCCGTCGAGGTAACATGCTGCTCGATGCCGGAAGCCCGGGACCCAGCTCAGCCCCGCCCGTTGGCCGTGTCGTAACCCCGGTGGGGTCGCCGGCGCCGCCGCTGTCATGGCTGCGGCGATCTTGCCGTTGCACAGCAGGATGTCACACCCTGCCCGGGGTGTGCCGCTGAAGGCGGCGTAGGTGACGTCGACGATGCTCGGCGTCGCACACGCGGGGCCGTACGGGGCGGTGTTGAAGCTGCAGCCGTCCGCTTTGCTGCGTACCAGGCTGACGGCTTCTCCACGCCTCCCGACTTGACGCTCACGTCGTGGCGCCCGTTGACCGGGTCGGACGGCGCGTCGGGGTGGCCGTCGAACTGGTGAGCCCGGACGGCTCCGTCAGGCCGAGGGCCGCAGCCCCCACCAGCGCGATGCCTGCAGCGAGGCGACGATGTCTCGTGAGCTTCACTCGTTTCCCTCCGGCTCGGTGGTTGTACGCCGCCGTCATCATTGTGTGAACGATAAGTCCGTGTCAACGCTTCGTGTCCGGCGTGTTGCCGGCTCCTTGTCGCCCCGTCCCTGGAAGGACGAGAGCCCCCTCCATGGGAGGGGGCTCTCGTTCAGACTGCTGGGGCTGTTCGGCTATTGCTTGAAGGTCAACCGGCGGCGTTGAACTTGCCGCTCTCGCAGGACTTCACTTCCCAGTTGTTCGGGGGTGCGAAGCCGGCGTTGCCCTGGTTGAAGCCCGGTGCAGCACCAGGACAGTCCGGGGCGTGGGGGACCATCTTGTAGAGCTCGCCCGGGTGCAGCAGGGTCGGCATGGTGAAGGTGACCACGTAGTCACCGTTCACGCCGGCCGTCTGGGAGGTTGGCGTGATCGCTCCACCCTCGAGCAGCCCCGTCGACGAACGCTTCATGAGGTCGTCTTGTTGGTCCAGGCCGTGACGCACGCGCCCTGGCCGCCGGCAATGCCGGGGTCGTCGGGCGGATCGCCTTGCAGGGGAACCGCACGCCGGTCAGCTGAGCGGTACCTGCCGGGATCGTCGCCCCGCAAGCCACGTTGTTGCACAGCTTCGCCGGGATCGGCGACTTCATGTTCGACCGTGCGGAAGCCGACGTGGGCGCCAGCGGTGAGCGCGATGGGATCGAACTCGGCGACGGGGATGATGCACGTCCAGCCGTTCGAGATCTGGCCCTGGGTCGGCGGGCAGGTCGTCGAGGTGTTGCCGTTGTTGCGTCGGGCCCGCCGAACTGGGTCAGCAGGTCGGGCACCAACGAGCCGGTGGCGCCGTTGCACGACGTCAGCGTGACGGTGACCGTGCCGGGGAAGTCACCACTGCCGTTGAGCGTAAAGGTGCCGCTTGAGGCGGGGAAGCCCGGTACCGAGCTCAGGCCTCTGGCGTTGGCGATGTCGCAGCCCCCGGTCGCGTCGTTGTCGCCGCCCTGATCGTCGGGCGGCGCGCTTGGCGTTCACATGATCATGTGCAACGCCAAGCGGGCGGCCGGCACCGACCAGGGTGGCGACAACGACCCGACCGGCGGGTGCGACATCGCCAACGCCAGAGGCTGAGCTCGGTCCGGGCCAGCCTGCGTCGAGCGGCACCTTCCTGCTCAACGGCAGCCTGGTCCGCAACTGCCGCGTCCGGCAAGATCAACGTCAGTGACGTCGTGCAACGGCGCCACCGGCTCGGCGATCCCTGACCTGCTGAAGGCAGTCGGCGGGCCCGCCTGCACGAACTCCAACACGACCACGACCTGCCCGCCGACCCAGGGCCAGATCACCTACGGCTGGACCTGCATCATCGCCGTCGCGGAGTTCGATCCCGTCGCGCTCACGGCCGGCACCCACGTCGGCTTCCGCGACGGTCGAGCATGAAGTCGCCGATCCCGACCAAGCTGTGCGATCCGCCGGGTGCCCCTGTCAGCTTCGGGGCGTGCGGGCCGACGATCCCGGCGGGTACCTCGGTGAAGCTACCGGCGTGCGGTTCCCCTGCAAGGTCATCCTGCCGGACGACCCCAGCATGCCGGTCGCCAGGGCTCGTGCCTCACGGCCCGGACCAACAAGACGATCCTGATGAAGCGTTCGTCGACGGGTCTGCTCGAAGGCGGGGCGATCACGCCACGTCCCAGACGGCGGGCGTGAACGGTGACTACGTCGTCACCTTCACGATGCCGACCCTGCTGCACCCGGGCGAGCTCTACAAGATCGTCCCTCACGCCCCGGACTGTCCTGGTGCTGCACCGGGCTTCAACCAGGGCAACGCCGGCTTCGCAGCCCCAACAACTGGATAGTGAAGTCCTGCGAGAGCGGCAAGTTCAACGCCGCCGGTGTGACCTTCAAGCAATAGCCGAACAGCCAACAGCAATCTGAACGAGAGCCCCCTCCTCATGGAGGGGGCTCGTCCTCCAGGGGCGGGGCCGACAAGGAGCCGGCAACACGCCGGACACGAAGCGTTGACACGGACTTATCGTTCACACAATGATGACGGCGGCGTCACCGACCACCGAGCCGGAGGGAAACGAGTGAAGCTCACGAGACATCGTCGCCTCGCTGAGGCATCGCGCTCGGTGGGGGCTGCGGCCCTCGGCCTCGCGGGGCCGGTCGGGGCTCACCAATTCGACGGCAACCCCGCCGCCCCATCCGACCCCGTCAACGGGCGCCACGACGTGAGCGTCAAGTCGGGCGGCGTCGAGAAGACCGTCAGCCTCGTACAGCAAGGCCGACGGCTGCAGCTTCAACACCGCGCCGTACGGCCCGGCGTGTGCCACGCCAACATCGTCGACGTCACGCGCCGGCCTACACCGGCACACCCGGACAGGGTGTCACCGTCCTGCTGTGCAACGGCAAGATCGCGGCAGCCACTGACAGCGGCGGCAACGGCGACCCACAGACGGGTTGCGACGCGGCCAACGGGCGGGGCCTGAGCTCGATCCCGGCTTCCCGGCGTCGAGCGGCGTCTTCACCCTCGACGGCAGCGGCAACCTCACCGGTGGCAGCGGCGGCGTCCCGCCGTCCGGTGCGATCCCGTTGACCCTGACGTCGTGCAACGCGACGGATCATGGATCCCGACCCCCACCTGTTGAGCGTCCCACCACCTGCACCAACGCGGAACACGACGGCCACCTGCCCGCCCACCCAGGGGCAGATCAGCACCGGGTTTCCCTGCATCGTGACGGTGGCCGAGTTCGACCCGGTCGCGCTCACACCGGGCACCCATGTCGGCTTCCGGGTCTTCAACATGAAGTCGCCGATCCCGACCAAGCTGTGTGACCCACCGGGGGCTCCTGTCAGCTTCGGCGCCTGCGGGGCGACCATCCCCCGGCACGTCGGTACAGCTGACCGGTGTTCGTTTCCCGTGCAAGGTCCTCCAGCCCGACGATCCGGCCGTGACCGGCAACCAGGGCTCGTGCGCCACCGCCTGGAGCAACAAGACCATCCTGATCAAGCGAACAGCACGGCCTGCTCGAGGGCGGCTGATCGCCGACGTCGCAGACAGCTGGGGTCAACGGTGACTACGTCGTCACCTTCACCTTCCCGACCCTGCTGCATCCGGGCGTCTACAAGATCGTGCCCCACGCCCCGGACTGTCCTGGTGCGCCTCCGGGTTCAACCAGGGCTCAGCCGGCTACGGAGGCACGAGCTTCTGGCTCGTGAAAGCCTGCGAGAGCAGCAAGTTCAAGCCGCGGGTCCCTCGGTCAAGCGGTAACGACCGACCCGCTCCTACGATTGCACGAGACCCCCTCCTCGGAGGGGGCTCTCGTCGCTCACCGCCCTGAGGAGGGAAGTTGTGAAGCCATCGTCGTTTCGCCGGCTCGCGGCCGGTGTCGCCATGCTGGGAGCCGGCGCCCTGGCCCTCGTCGCCGGGCCCGCCAACGCCCACCAGTACAACGGCAACCCCGCCGCGCCCGCCGACCCCGTCGACGGACGCCACGACGTCTCGGTCAAGAGCGGTGGGGTGGAGAAGACCGTCAGCCTGGTTCGCAGCAAGGCGGACGGCTGCAGCTTCAACACCAGTCCCTACGGGCCGGCGTGCGCAACGCCCAGCATCGTCGACGTGAACTCCCCTGCCTTCGGTGGCACGCCGGGCCAGAACGTCACCGTGCTGCTGTGCAACGCGAAGCGTGTCGCCGCTACCGGGCAGGGCGGCGACGGCGACCTCCTCGACGGCTGCGACTGGGCCAACGGGCGAGGCCTGGGCTCGGTCGAGACCTTCCCGACGTCGAGCGGCACGTTCACGCTCGACGGCAGCGGCAACCTCGTCGGCAGCATCCCGCTCACGCTGACGTCGTGCAACGGCGCCACGGGCTCCGCGATCCCCGACGTGCTCACCGCGTTCGGCGTGCCGACCTGCAACAACGGCACCGCCACGTCGACCTGCCCACCCACCCAGGGCCAGATCCTCACCGGGTGGACGTGCGTGGTGACCGTGGCCGAGTTCGACCCCGCGCAGCTCACGCCCGGCGCTCACGCCGGCTTCCGCGTCTTCAACATGAAGTCGCCCATCCCGGCCAAGCTCTGCAACAACGGCGCGTGCGGGCCGACGGTCCCCGCGGGAACGACGCTCACGCTCACCGGCGTCCGCTTCCCCTGCAAGACGATCCAGCCCGACGACCCCACCACGACGGCAACCAGGCCGCGTGCCTCGTGGCCCACGCCGACAAGACGATCCTCGTGAAGCGGTCGTCCACCGGGTTGCTCGAGGGGCCCGCGATCACACCCACGTCGCAGACGGCCGGGCTCAACGGCGACTACACGCTGACCTTCCCGATGCCCGACGTGCTGCACGACGGCGAGCTGTACAAGCTCGTGCCGCATGCCCAGGACTGCGTGTTCGGCCAGGGCGCCAGCACCACCAACCCGAACTTCCCGAACTCCTGTGAGAGCGGCAAGTTCAACGCCGCCGGCCCGTCGGTCCGGCAGTAGGGCCGGCTCAGCCGCCGTGGCTCAGCTGACGACCTGCTTGGCGCGCTCGATGACGGGGTCGATGATCCCGTAGTCCTTGGCCTCTTCGGCGGTGAACCAGCGGTCGCGGTCGGAGTCGGCCTCGACCTGCTCGACGGTCTGGCCGGTGTGCGCGGCGATGCGCTCGGCCATGAGCCGCTTGATGTAGACCATCTGCTCGGCCTGGATGGCGATGTCGGCGGCCTGGCCCTGGAGCCGCCGGAGGGCTGGTGCATCATGATCCGGGCGTGGGGCAGGGCGAAGCGCTTGCCCGGCGCGCCGGCGCACGAGCAGGAACTGGCCCATCGAGGCGGCCGAGGCCCATGCAGATCGTGGCCACGTCGGGCCTGACGAACTGCATGGTGTCGTAGATGGCCATGCCGGCGGTGACCGAGCCGCCGGGCGAGTTGATGTAGAGCGCAGATGTCCTTGTCGGGGTCCTGGCCCTCGAGGTAGAGGAGCTGGGCGCAGATGAGGTTGGCGATGGTGTCGTTGACCTCGGTGCCGAGGAACACGATGCGCTCCTTGAGCAGGCGGTTGTAGATGTCGTTGGACCGGTCGGCGATCGTCGGCGTCTGCGCGAGGTGACGAGCGTGAGCGCGGAGTAAGGGGGCGGAGTTGAAAGGCATGGGTCGAGGCTACCGCCGGAGGCGGGGTTGGGTGACCAGGGCGACCTTGACCCTCGCGCCGATGGATCGTACCGTTGGCCTGGGTTGGGGGGCGGCCCGCCGTCTTGGCAGGGGGGAACTTGTTCAGGGAGCGAACACGTGCCCGCGCCCGCGATCACGCGACACGAGCGTCCGCGATGTCGGCGTGGCTGGTGGCGGCGATGCTCCTCGTCGCGCCGACCGGCGTGGGCCGGCCGCCCCGCTACGTCGCCTACTACGTCGACGCCCGCCACGGCTCTGACGCCAACCGGGGCACCTCGCCGATCGCCGCGTGGCGTTCGCTGGCGAAGGCGTCGAGCGTGCCGTCCGGCTCGCACCTCTACCTCCATGCGGACCAGGTCTTCACCGGGACGCTCATCGTCTCCGCCTCGCGTGTCGAGGTCTCCGGCTACGGCGCGGGCCGCCCGCCGATCATCGAGCGGGGCAGGTACGCGGGCGTGGAGGTCCAGGGCGACGACGTCGTGGTGCGGGACCTCCTCATCCGCCGCAACGTGGCCGGCGTCTGGACCCGCGCGAGCGCCGAACGCGCCATCGTCGAGCACAACCTGATCATCGACAACAACCGCATGAGCGTGAAGACCCGCGGGGGTCGCGACGACTCCGGTGCGTTCGGCGTCCTGATCCACGGCGATCGGGGCGAGTTCCACGACAACGTGGTCGTCGGCTCCGACGCGTTCTCGTACGACTACGGGACACGACGGTGCGGCCTTCGAGGTCTACGGCGGCAGCCACAACCACATCTTCCGGAACATCGCCGCGACAACGAGACGTTCGTCGAGCTCGGCAAGGCCTCGAGCGATCCCGAATCCGTCGACAACCAGTTCTCTTACAACCAGATCACGGGCGCCGGCGCCAAGATGCTGGGCATCGTGACCCGGGGCAAAGACACGAAGGGCCCGGTGCACGACACCCGGTTCAGCAACAACACCATCGACCTCCGCGGACGGGGGTCCCAGGGCTTCGTGTGCTCCGCGTGCTCCTCCGACGTGCTGGTCATGGACAACAACATCGTGCGGGCCGAGGGCAAGGTGGGCTTCGTCAGCGGCACTTCGGGGGCGATCACAACCTGTACTGGGCGGCCGATGCGATTCCGGTTGCGACCCACGACCTCGTCGCCAACCCGGGCTTCGTGTCCGATGCGGACCTGCATCTCCGCGCCGCCTCGCCGGCACACGACTCCGGTGCCCCGACGGCGTCGGGCGTCGACCTCGACGGCACACCGGTCCCGCAGGAGGCCTCGACCGATCGGGGCGCGTACGAGTTCCCGCGACCCCACCGTGATCGAAGCGCAACCCGACCTTCAGCAGCACGACGTTCCGCTGCACGCCCATCGCGGGATCGCCTGACGCACCGACGTCGCGCGCAGGACCGCGGCGTACCGGCGTCTCGACGTCCCCGGTAGCCTCGGGCCGTGCCTGCCGAGCTCCCCGCCGCGCTGCCGACCCACGCCGGTGCGCTCGCGGATCTCGCCGCCGAGCACCGCCGCGGTGGCTCGCGGCGGCGCTTCCCGAGGGGCCGTGCCTGGTCGTCGCGGGCGGCGCCGCGCTCGCGTCGGCCCTCGCCGCCGACGGCCGGCGCGCGGTCGTGCTCGTGGAGCGCAGTCCGGCGCGTGTCGAGGTCGCTTCCCGAATCGTGGCGCCGGGCGTGCGGGTCCTCCACGGCGCGCCCGACGAGCTCGACCTGGCCCAGGGCTCGTTCGCGGGCGCAGTCGTGGTCCTCTCCCCTGCGTACGACGGCGTCACCACGGTGGAGGCGGCCGACGAGCTCGTCGCCCGAGACGGCGCCATCGCGGTCGTCGCCACGCCCCGGCTGGCGGCTGACGCCGGCGCCGCGCTCGGGCGCACGGGACGGGCCGTCACCTCGTTCGACCAGCTGGTGCGAGCCGCGTCGTGCATCGGCGTCGGTGAGGCACCCGTCGCGGCAGGTACCTGGGCGGCCACGACGCCGGCGACCGTCGAAGCGGTGGTGCTGCTCACGGGCGCGGTGGGCGGGCCTTCCGCGCTGCTGGGCCCCGACACCGGGCCGACGACGCTACCCGCGAGCGTCGACGATCTGGTCAACGGAGTGACGGCGGCCCACACCCGTACCGCCGCGCCGGAGCGCAACGCGGCGCGCATCGGCGACGTCCGGCGCCTCCTGCTCGAGGCCGAGCAGGCGATCGACTCCGTGCCCGACCTCGCACGCGTCTCGACGCGACCCGTGCGGAGCTCGTTCGCTACGACGCCGAGCTCGCCGCCGCGAACGCACGCGCCTCCGCGCACGCCATGCGCGTCCAGGAGCTCCTCACGTCGACGAGCTGGAAGGTCACCGCGCCCGTGCGCTGGCTGTCCGATCGAATCCACCGCCGGTGACCCTTCAGGTCGCGGTAGTCCTCGCGGAGGGCCAGACGCGTTCTTCGTGGAGCTCGCGCAACGTTCGTCGACGCCCTCACCGCGGGCGGCACGGACGCGGTCGTGGTGGTCGGCGAGATCCCTCCGCCGGCCCCCGGGCTCGTGCCCCTCGTCCTCCCGCCCCACGAGCTGGCCCACCTCGGCGGCGCCGAGGCGCTCGCCGATCCGGAGCTGCGGGCCCGCTCGATCGCGGTGTGCGCCGAGCAGCCGGGCAGCTCGTGGTTCGCGGACAACGTGCCGCTGCTCCACGGCTTCGGGGCGGTGTTCGATCTGGACCGCGTGGAGCGTCATGACCCTCAACCAGCTCGGCATCCCCGCCCGGCGTCTGCAGCTGGGCCACGTGCCCGCATGGGACACGTGCGCCGGCGGCGATCCTCATCCGCGCCGCGACATCGACGTCGTGTTTCTCGGCTCGGCGACACCCAAGACACGCGACTCGATCCTGGCCGCGTGCGCAGATGCCCTCGCCGAGCACGAGACCCAGCTCGTCATCTCCGACAACTCCGCCCCAACCGCGACACCGGCCGCGGGTTCGTCGCGGGTGCCGACAAGCGCGCGCTCCTGCGCAGGGCGCGTGCTGCTAGCAATACGTTATGTACGCCTTCGGCGCCGGAGTTTACGTATTGCTCACCGAGTCGAGCCGCGAGGAGGTCGTCGCGATGTCGAGTACCGCTGGTGGCAGCGCAAGTCGGTGGGGACCGCTGTTCGGCGCACAGGCGGCCGCTGGGCGGAGACGTGGGAGGGCCCGGCAGGCTGGGGGACTCCGGTCTACGAGCACGTGCTCGGCCGCGCGGAGATCGGTGTCGGCGTCCGAGTGCTCGACTGCGGCTGCGGCGCGGGCCGCTTCGCGCGCATGGCATCCGATCGAGGAGCGAGCGTCGCGGGGATCGACGCGTCGGCAGAGCTGATCGCGATCGCGGCGGAACGCGTGCCCGAGGGCGAGTTCCGAGCCGGTGACATCGAGTCTTTGCCATGGGCTGACGACTCGTTCGACCTAGTGACGGGCTTCAGCGCCTTCCAGTTCGCGGACGACAAGGTGCGAGCCCTGCGCGAGGCGAGACGGGTCTCGCGCGGCCCCGTCGTCGTCGTCATCCCCACTCGCGTGCCCGAATCGGGGATCTCGGCCGTCTTCAAACCTGTGTTCCCGCTCTTTGCTCCAGTGGCGCTCGAGACGATGAAGGGAAGCGGCATGTTCGCGCTCTCGGAACCCGGCAAGCTCGAGGACGTGCTCGCCAGCACCGGCCTAACCCGGTACGAGGACGAGGAGATCGAATGCCCGATCGTCTTCGCCGACGCGGAGGCGGCCGAGCGCGCGTTCCTCGGGGCGGGGCCGACGCAGCTCGCGATCGGTCACTCCGGCGAAGCGGCGGTCGCCGAGGCGATGCGCGCGGCGCTGGGGCCGTTCACTGATCCCGACGGCCAGGTCGTGCTGCCCGCCTGGTACCGGGCCGCGTCTGCTCGGGGCTGAAGTCAGTGGCTTCCGGGTCCGTTTCAGGCGCGCTACAGCGGTTAGCCAGGGCGACAGCATGCCGTTTGCTTAGGGAACCCTCGTTGGAGGCATGGCGAACGCTCGGTTCGAACCGATTGTGCGAGTTACGTCACGACGAGGAGGTACTCGATGGTGGGGAACGGTCTGCGAGCTTCCCTGGTAGCGAAGCCGACGGAGTCGGAGTTGCCCAAGATTGCCGGACTTGCAGCACTCTTGGCGATGCTTCCTTCGGCGCTTGCCGTCCTCGTTCAACAAGCCGGCGGCCTCCGAGAGCTCGTCCCTATCCTCGCGCTCATAGTCCTCGTGACGCTGGCGGTCTTCGCATGGGGGGTGCCAGCGGCGCTGGGCTTGGACGCGCCGGGGCCGACCCAAGTCGCCATGGCCCTCTCCGGCCTGGGTGTGCTCACCCTCTTGCTGTTCTGGACCGGACTCCCGGCCTTGCTCGCAACGGGCGGCATCGTCCTCGGGCGGACGCAGCTTGACGTTCCGGAGGACCGTCGCCTTGCGCTGGCCGCCATCAGAACCGGCGCTGCCTCCATCGTCCTCTACATCCTTCTCTCCGTGGCCGATCTCGTGTAGTCGCGACGCCGGTACTGCTCGGCGTCGCCCTAGCGCTCAGCTCGCCAATGCGGCCATCGCTCCCTTGGCGCGCTCGGCGACTTCCTCGGGAGTGAGGTCCTCGACGCGCGTTGCGATCGTCCACAGGTGGCCATATGGATCGGTGACCGCTCCGAAGCGGTCGCCCCAGAACTGGTCGGCGACCTCCATCGTCACCGTGGCGCCCGCGTCGACCGCCTGCTTCACCATCGCGTCGACGTCCTCGACGTACATGAACAGGCTGACGCTCGTTCCGCCCAGTTCCGACGGCGATCTCGTCGTGAACTGCGGGAGCGCGTCGGCAAGCATCACGAGAGCGTCCCCAATCTCGAGCTCGGCGTGGCCGACCTTGCCGCCCGGCGCCTCCATTCGCCCGCGCTCCTTGGCGCCGAACGCCCTCTCGTAGAACGCGATCGCCTGGGCCGCGTCGTCAACCGCCAGGTATGGGGTGACGCTGTGGTAGCCCTCGGGAATCGGCTTCGTAGCCATATCTACCCCCTCAGGTCGGAATACGAAGCTCCCCTTCGATGCTACGGAACGAGACCATCGTGGCGCGGCACTTCGGGTCGGTCCCGAACGCGGCGATTCTTCTCAGACCTCTAGAACGGCAACCAGCTGGGCAGCTGACCAACCTGAAGCTCAGCGTCAACCGCAAACACGCCGAGAGCGCACATCGTAATAACTCCCGATGCGACCGTGAAGGCGCGGCGCAGCCTGCTCTTGCGGGCCGGTGATTCGTTGGACTCGTGTAGGCGCTCGCGTATTCGTCGAAGGGCTGCATCCGTCTCCTCGATCGCCTCTCGTTCCGGCTCGGGCGCGGGCAGAACGGGATAGTGGGAGCTGCGCTGCTCTTGGACGGGAGTCTCCTCAGGCACCGCAACGATGTACTCGTCAATGAGCAGCTGCTCGGCGCGTGGCTCCGCTTCTCGAAGGACGTCTGCGACATCCCACTGAGCAGGGGCGTCGTCTTCGCTCTCGGCCGGAGCCTCGTCGGAACTCGCCTGGGGACGCTGCGGGGAGTCCTCGAAGGCGGCATCTTCGGGCGCGGGAGCGGGGAGAACGGGATCGTGAGAGCTCGGCCGGAGTTCCTCTGCGGGCGTCTGCTCGGTCGTCGAAACGATGTACTCGTCGTCCTGCAGCTGCTCGGCGCGTGGCTCCGTTTCTCGAAGAATGTCTGCGACATCCCACTGAGCAGGCGCGTCGTCTTCGCTCTCGGCCGGAGCCTCGTCGGAACTCGCCTGGGGACGCTGCGGGGAGTCCTCGAAGGCGGCTTCTTCGGGCTCGGTCGCGGGGAGAACGGGATCGTGAGAGGTCGGCCGGAGTTCCTCTGCCGGCGTCTGCTCGGGCGTCGAAACGATGTACTCGTCGTCGTGCAGCTGCTCGGCTAGGCGTGACTCCGCGTATCCAGCATCGTCTGCCGATTCCAGCTGAACGGGAGCATCCTGTCCGCTCTCGGCCGAGGCGTCCTCGACACGTGCGGGCGGACGCAGCCAGCGGTCCTCGACGGGACCGAGCGTGAGCCGAAGCTCAGCCGCCAGCTCCGCGTCCACGAGCGCAAGCTCGGGACTCGCGAGCGGGGCTTCGCCGACCAGACGATTCGCCGCGACAGCCACTCAGCTCGCCCGGGAGTCCGCATGAACGAGGACGGCCTTGAACTGAGCGCCCCGCCACGAGACGCAATCCACTCCGAGCCGCCTGATCTCGTCGTCCTTGACGCCATACGAGCGCACGTAGTCCACAACGGCCTGGAGCGGGCTGACCGAGAACTGCGTCGATATGACCCGGCGTCCTGAGTGAATCTCGTATTTCTTGCTCATCGTGCCCATCCTTCCGCTTGCCGCAGGGGGATCCGGAGGGGGCGAGGTGCCAATGGTTCGTCGCGCCTGATTCCGGCTATCTGAATAGCAAGACGCCATCGACCGCATTTCCTTGCGAACTGAGCGCACAAACCCCTCGACCGAGTCAGGCGATGGCCCCCAGATGGGGGGTTGGGCCCTCTCGCGAACCACCGGTACCGCAGCCGGCGCTCTGGGTCGAGCTCCCGGATGCCTAGCGGATGCCTTCGAGGCGGCGGTCGCGCCGCGGGATGACCGCGATCCCTTCGCGCGCCCGGTTCCCCGTGCACCGTCCGACTGACTCCGACTTCGAGTCCAGGCAGGCCCACTCCTGAATGCGCGAGAAGCAGGTCGGCCGGCGGCAGCCTGTGACGGGCAAGACCGCCAGCCGATTGTCCCGTTCCCCTCTACCTCACCACGAAGAGCGCAACCGGACCGCCGTCCTCAGTCGTCCTCGAGGAGCATCTCGTCGGCCACCTCGGCCCAGCAGTCCAGGTAGTTCAACACGTGCTGGTTCAGCTTGCGTGCGAGCGGAACCACCTCGACCCAGGCGACCGTGTCACCGCCGCCCAGCGTCTCGTTCAGGAACTCCGCGACCGCACTCGCATCGTCGCCGTCCGTGAACGCCCAGGCCGCTTGATCACGCGGTGCGAACTCAGGATCGATGAGGACGACGCTGATGCTCGACACATGTAGAAACGTAGACCGTCGCCCCCCAATTGGGTATCCCTCGTGCGAGGGTGCGTGACAAGACGTCGTCGCCATGTGGCGGACGATTCCAGTGGCGTGCCTCAGCCCGGGCTGTCTTCGCACGAGAGGCGACCTGCGGTAGGTCAGCGACCGGCACGTACGACAAAGGGGCCCGGGTGGGCGGGCCCCTTGTCTCCTGTGGCGCAACTTCGGGCCAGGCGCATCGCCTGCGGGGAGAGGAGTCGCGCCGTAGGGGAGTATCTCTTTCACATCGGAAGGCGCGTTCCGTTTTTCCAGGTCTTTTTCCACAGGCGGAAGGGCGGAAATTGGGCGAAGTCCTTCACGTCCGTCCACAGGCCTGTGGAAGCGGCCGAAACTCGCGGCGCGGCTACACTCCACCTCGTGGCCGAGTACGGCACGCTGAGAGTCAAGACGGGCCTCGCCGAGATGCTCAAGGGCGGCGTGATCATGGATGTCGTCGACGCCGATCAGGCCCGGATCGCCGAGGAAGCGGGCGCGTGCGCCGTCATGGCGCTCGAGCGCGTTCCGGCGGACATTCGCCGAGACGGTGGCGTGGCCCGGATGAGCGACCCGCAGCGGATTCGCGAGATCCAGGAGGCAGTCTCGATCCCGGTGATGGCGAAGTGCCGCATTGGGCACTTCGCGGAGGCGCAGATCCTGCAGGAGCTCGAGATCGACTACATCGACGAGTCGGAGGTCTTGACCCCGGCCGACATCGAGCATCACGTCGACAAGTGGGCGTTCACTGTTCCTTTCGTCTGCGGTGCGACGAATCTCGGAGAAGCGCTCCGCCGGATCTCGGAAGGCGCCGCGATGATCCGGACGAAAGGCGAGGCGGGTACCGGCGACATCGTCAACGCCGTCACGCACATGCGCGCCGTCTTCGGCGCCATTCGGAGCCTGCAGGCGCTTCGGACCGACGAGCTGCACGCGGCGGCGAAGGAGCATCGAGCGCCGTTCGAGCTCGTCCAGTGGGTCTCCGAGAACGGCCGCCTGCCGGTCGTGACGTTCACGGCAGGGGGCATCGCGACGCCCGCGGATGCGTCCCTGTGCATGCAACTCGGCGCGGACGGCGTCTTCGTCGGGTCGGGAATCTTCAAGTCCGGGCGCGATCCGTTCGACGATCGAGACGGCTGGGCCGACGATGTCGCGCGCCGCGCGCGCGCGATCGTCGAGGCGACGACCCACTTCGACGACGCGAAGGTGCTGGCCGACGTGTCGGCGGGCCTGGGCCAGCCGATGGTCGGCATCTCCGCGAGCACGCTTCCCGAAGCCGAGCGGCTCGAAGTTCGCGGCTGGTAGCGCTCCTGGTGAGGAGCTCGTTGCGGATCGGCGTGCTTGCTCTGCAAGGCGCCTTCCGCGAGCACGCACAGATGCTGCGCCGACTCGGCGCGGAAGTCGTCGAGGTACGGCTCCCGGAGGAGCTCCACGGCCTCGACGGTCTCGTGATCCCCGGCGGCGAGTCGACCACGATCATGCGTCTGGCGCGGATCTATGGCCTCGATGAAGCGATCCGCGAGTACCGGGAACCGATCTTCGGCACCTGCGCGGGGATGATCGTGCTCGACCGCGAGCATCTCGGGCTGGCCGATCTCGTGGTCGACCGCAATGCGTACGGCCGCCAGGTGCGGAGCTTCGAGGCCGACGTCGAGCTCGCGGGGGAGGAACGACCGGTGCACGGGGTGTTCATCCGGGCGCCGCGAATCCGCGACGCGGGTGCAGACGTCGATGTGCTCGGAGAGCTCGACGGCGAGCCGGTGCTCGTGCGAGAGGGACGGCTTGCTCCTCTCGTCGTTCCATCCGGAGCTCACCGACGATCCGCGCGTGCACGAGCTGTTCCTCGTCATGGTCCGAGAGGAGCAGCATGTCGGGGCATAGCAAGTGGTCGTCGATCAAGCACAAGAAGGGCGCCGCGGACGCGAAGCGCGGAAAGCTCTTCTCGAAGCTCTCGCGGGCGATCATCGTGGCGGCGCGGGAGGGCGGCCCGGATCCGGCGGCCAACCTCGCGCTGCAGAACGCGATCGAGAAGGCACGCTCGTACTCGATGCCGAAGGACAACATCGAGCGCGCGATCGCGAAGGGATCGGGCGTCCGACACGGAGGGTGCGAGCTTCGACACGGTCGTCTACGAGGGCTACGGCCCCGAGGGCGTGGCGGTGCTCGTGGAGGCGCTGACCGACAACCGCAACCGCACCGCCTCCGAGGTGCAGGCACGCGTTCTCGAAGCACGGCGGCAATCTCGGGACGACCGGCGCGGTCGCCTGGCAGTTCGAGCGCAGAGGCGTCGTGCTCGCGAGCGCGGAGAACGTCGACGAAGAGGAGCTGCTGCTCGCAGCGGCAGACGCCGGGGCGGAGGACGTGGAGCTCGACGGATCGAGCTTCGTGATCTCGAGCCCGCCCGAGGCGTTGAGTGCGGTGCGCGAGGCGGTCGAGGCGGCGGGCTTCACCGTCGAATCCGCGGAGCTTGCGATGATCCCGAAGGCCACGGTGGCGATCGCGGACGAGTCGACGGCTCGCCAGGTGCTGCGGCTCGTCGAGGGCCTCGAGGAATCGGACGACGTCCAGGACGTCTACGCGAACTTCGACATACCTGAGACCGTTCTCGAGGCTGTAGCCTCCTAGACCCATTCGGCTCCCGCCGCCGAATCACGACGGTACCTTCGAAAGGAAGCGCTGACCCCATGACCGACTCCCTCACGATCGACTCGCGAGCAGGCCTGACCGCCAACCGGATCGAGGCGCTGCTCTCCGCTCGTCTCTTCCTCGAGCCGCAACTCGCCGAAGGGCGCGTCTACTTCATCTCGAACCTCTCGGGTCATCTGAGCCTGTACGTGATGGACGCCGCCGGCGGCGTGCCGGAGCCGCTCCTCCCGCCGCAGCTGGCGCTCCAGAATCCCGAGCTGATCCAGGGCTACTCGTTCTACGTGCTGCCCCGCCTTGGTCAGATCGTCGTGATGGTCGACCGGGACGGCGACGAGAACTACGAGCCCGCAGTGATACCGATCGCAGGCGGGTTCCCCGAGCCGCTCGCCGAAGAGACGTTCAGCGGGCGCCGCTCGAGCCTCCTCGACGTCGACCCCGAGACGTCAACCGCGTACTTCAACTCCCAGTCGCGGGAGGAGTCGATGATGTACGCGATCCGCGTCGACCTCGAGACGCGTACGACCGAGACGATCGGCGAGAGCACCTACGGGGCGATGGTCGCCGGCTGGACGCCGGACCACTCGCGCGTGGTCCTCGCGGACCTCTACACGATGGGCGACATCGTGTTGTACGAGCTCGATGCGAATGGAGATCGCCAGGTGTTGTTCGGGACACCGCTCGACGAGCGGGAAGAGGGTCGCGACTACCCGTTGACCGGCTTCGGGTCGATGCATGCCCCGGCGAGCGGTACCGGCGTGCTCGTCTCCACGACCGTCTTCGAGGACACCGGCAGTCCGGCATACATCGCGTTCGAAGGCTTCGGGGAGATCGAGCCGGTGTCGATCGAGGGCATCGCGCACGAGGGCGCGGGTGAGCTCGAGGGCCTCCAGCACCTCGAGGGCTCGCGCTACGCGGCGCGGTACAACATCGACGGGTGCTCGTGGGTCTATGACACCCGCTTCGACGAGGGTGCGAGGAAGCTCACGGTCGAGCGGGTCCTCGTCGGTCGAAGGAGAGCTGTCGAACGGGATGCTGCACGGCCTCCACTACGACAAGGAGAGCGGGGGTTTCGCGCTTTCCTTCTGCACTGCGACCGACCCGACGCAGCTCTGGCTGCTCGAGCCGAACGCCGACCAGCCGGTCCGGCGGACGCGAGAGCGGGTTCTCGGCCTCGCCTCCGAGCTTCTCTCCGAGGGCGAGGATGCGTCGTTCGAGTCGCACGACGGCCTTCGCGTCTCGGCGCGGCTCTACCGCCCGTCTCCGGAGCTCGGCTACGACGGTCCGCGCCCGCTCGTCTACTACGTGCACGGCGGTCCGCAGGGCCAGGAGCGCCCGAACTTCGCGTGGTTCTCGATGCCGCTCATCCAGATCCTCACGCTCGAGGGCTTCGCCGTCTTCGTCCCGAACGCGCGTGGCTCGACCGGGTACGGGCTCGACTACACGAAGCGCGTCGACCGGGACTGGGGAGGGCTCGACCGGCTCGACCACGTGCACGCGATGACGGAGGTCCTGCCTCAGGACGACGGCGTCGACGTCTCGCGCGCTGGAGTCGTCGGCCGCTCGTACGGCGGCTACATGACATTGACGCTCGCCGGCCGGCATCCCGATCTCTGGCGCGGCGCCGTGGACATGTTCGGCCCTTACGACCTCATGACCTTCATGCAGCGGATCCCCGAGACCTGGAAGCCGTACTTCGCGCTCGTTCTCGGTGATCCCGAAAACGACGAGGACCACGCGTTCCTCGTCGAACGCTCACCGAAGACGCACATCGAGAACATCTCGTGCCCGCTGCTCGTGATCCAGGGGAAGAACGATCCGCGGGTCGTCGAACAGGAGTCGCGTGATGTCGTCGAGCAGCTGCGAGGTGGCGGGAAGGTCGTCGACTACCTCGTCTTCGAGGACGAGGGACACGACGTGCTGAAGCTCCAGAATCGCGTCCGCTGCTACGACTCGATCGTCGGCTTCTTCTCCGAACATCTCGCGTGAGCTCCTGTTAGGGTCGGCGCCCGTGCGCTGGTTGACGATCGCCCTGGTGGCCCTGACGGCTCTGGTGCTGGTGAGCGCGGGCTGCGGTGGAGACGACGAGGAGTCGGCGAGCGACACGACAGAGCTCACCGACACGCTCACGGACGACACGACGACCGACGAGACGACGACGACCGACGACGACACGGACGAGACGACGACGGACGACGACCTCTCGGGCGTCTTCGAGAACGAGGACTGCCTCGCGTTGGTCGCCGCAGTCTCGAGCTTCGCCCAGGCCTTCGGAGGTCAGGGCGTCTCGGACGAGACCGAGCAGGCGTTCGCGGAGCTCGAGGAAAAGGTTCCGGACGAGATCGAGGACGACGTCCAGGTGCTGGCCGACGCGTACGACGAGTACGCGGCCGAGCTCGAGAACATCGGTCTCGAGCCGGGTGAGACTCCCAACGCCGAACAGCTCCAGCAGTTGCAGGCGGCCCTTCAGTCGTTCGGTGACGAAGGCGTTGCCGAGGCATCTGAGCGGATCTCGGCGTGGGCGCAGACGAACTGCACTAGCGGCTAGTCACGGCGCGGGGGAGTCCCCGTTCCGCTGAAGGGGCCTACATCCGAAGCCCCGAATACCTTCTGCACGTGAAAGTACTCGGAATCGATCCAGGGACGGCTGCATGCGGGTACGGGATCGTCCACGGAAGCGACGGCCGCCTCCGGGCGGTGGTCTCAGGCCACTGGCGGACGTCCGCGCGCGAGCCGCCGCACGCGAGGCTGCTGGCGATCTTCGCGGGCGTGCGCGACCTCATTGCGGAGCACGAGCCGGACGCCGTCGCGCTCGAGGAGTCCTTCGTGGGTGCAGACGCCCGCATCGCGCTCTCCGTCGGGCAGGCGCGCGGCGCCGTGCTCGTCGCAGCCGCGTCCGCAGGAGTTGATTGCGCCGAGTACGCGCCGGCTCGAGTCAAGAGTGCGGTCTGCGGATACGGGCGGGCCGAGAAGGGACAGATGCAGCGAATGGTGAAGATTCTCCTCAACCTTCAAACCGAGCCTCCCTCGTCTCACGAGGCCGATGCCCTCGCCGTCGCCATCTGCCACGCGCTCGCACCGCCGCTCCTCGAGGTGGCGCAGTGATCTCGCGCCTGCGCGGCACGCCTGCCGGACGCACGGCGGATGGGCTCATCCTCGATGTGGGCGGTGTCGGGTACCTCGTGGCAGCGACTCCGAGCGCGCTTCGGCGCGCGGCGGACGTCCCGGAGGTGACGATCGAGACGTACCTGCACGTGCGCGAGGACGCCCTTCAGCTCTATGGGTTCGCCGACGCAGCGGAGCGCGAGCTTTTCATCCACCTCCTCGGCGTGAGCGGCATCGGGCCGAAGGTTGCCCTCGCAGTCGTCTCGAGCGCTCCGCCGGCAGACCTGCGACGGGCTATCGCGCTCAAGGATCCGGCGCGTTTCCAGGCCATCCCCGGGATCGGCAAGAAGACCGCTGAGCGCATCGTCCTCGAGCTCGAGGAGAAGCTCGGAAGCGAGGACGTCGCCGCGCTCCAGGCGCTCCCGGCCGTACCGACGTCCGCCCACGGCGTCGCGCGGGACGCGCTCGTCGAGCTCGGCTACTCGGTCGTCGAGGCGGAACAGGCACTCGCGCGCACCGATCCCGACCTGCCTGCCGAAGAGCGCGTGCGCGACGCCTTGCGGAGCGCCGCATGAGTAGCCAGTTCCTTGCACCCGTCCTTCAGGAGGGCGACGAAGCGGTCGAGCAGTCGCTCCGTCCGCGGCGGCTCGACGACTTCGTAGGCCAGGAGCGGACGAAGGAACAACTGGAGATCGCGCTCGAGGCGGCGCGCGGTAGGGGCGACGCGCTGGACCACGTCCTTCTCGTCGGGCCGCCCGGCCTCGGAAAGACGACGCTCGCGACGATCATCCACGAGGAGCTTGGCGTCGGGATCAGGACCGTCGCCGGCCCCGCGCTGGAGCGCAAGGGCGACATGGCGGCGATCCTCACGGGGCTCGAGCCCCGTGACGTGCTCTTCGTCGACGAGATCCATCGCGTCAACCGGGCGATCGAGGAGATCCTGTACCCGGCGCTCGAGGACTTTCGGCTGGACATCATCGTCGGCCAGGGAGCGGGCGCCCGCACGCTTACGCTCGACCTCCCGCCGTTCACGCTCGTCGGCGCGACGACGCGCACCGGCCTTCTGACGACGCCGCTGCGCGACCGCTTCGGGATGACGTTTCGGCTCGGCTACTACGAGGCGGGCGAGCTGGCTTCGATCGTCTTGCGTTCCTCCCGCATCCTCGACGTCGATATCGAGGAGCCCGCTGCCGTGGAGATCGCGAGCAGAGCACGCGGGACGCCGCGCGTTGCGAACCGGATCCTGCGGCGTATCCGTGATGTCGCGCAGGTGCGCCACGCGGGTGCCGTGACGCTCGACATCGCACGCGAGGCACTCGAGCTGCTCGAGGTCGACGAGGCCGGTCTCGAGCGCACCGACCGCGAGCTGCTCTCGACGATCGCCGGCAAGTTCGGTGGAGGGCCCGTGGGCCTCTCGACGTTGGCCGTGTCGCTCGGAGAGGAGCCGGACACCGTCGAGGACGTCTACGAGCCCTTCCTGCTCCAGCTCGGCTTTCTCCAGCGGACGCCCCGGGGGCGTGTCATCACGGAGCTCGGCCGGGAGCACATCGGCCTCCCCGCACCTTCCGACGGGCTCTTTTGACTACATCGACACACATCTGGACGCCGGGGATGGCCGGGCCGCTCGACGAATTCGTCGCGCGCCTCACGCGGATGGTGTCCGAGTTCGTGCAAGAACACTCGCTCGATCAGGCCGAGGTGCGCATCGAGCTCGCCGATGCGTCGCGCCACCTCGTGGCTGCCGCCACCCCCGAGCCGGGCTTCGGGTTCTTCTCGTTCACGCCGTATCGCGCGGAGGGCGAGGAGCCGAGGCGCGTGATCGTGCCGATCGGGGCGGTGAGGGCGATCGAGCTCTCGGCACCGGATCCCGAGCGGCCGTTCGGGTTCCAATCGGACGAGGCTCAGCGCTCGTAACGCGTCAGGCGCCTGCGACGTCAGACAGGATCTGGAGCGCGTGCGGGCCGAGCTCGCCGGTCGGCGTCCCGGCCTGACTCGGTGCGATCCGGGTGGAGTCGGGTTCCGACACGACGTTTGCCGCGAATCTACGGAGTCATCCGCGGTACTGGAACTCGCGCCACGAAGGCACGGGCGCGAGCTCGAGCAACGTTCGCCCGCCCTGGGGCTCGGCGTAGCCGAAGTCGCCGGTGTCGTCTTCCCAGGACACGTCCAACAGGCCCTGCTTGACGCGGTGGTCGAGCCAGGCGCCGCGGAAGACGAGCTTCCGCAGCCAGTAGACGAGCGACTCTTCCTTCACGAGCGACACGTGCTCCCACTGCCGAACGAGGTAGATGCCGAGCCCGCTTCGCGGATCCACGATGCGGCCGTCGGCGACGAGCTCGACGAGGTCGCCGGCCTCGTCGTCGTCGAGGTCGTTCGACGCGACGAGCCCCAGGCGCACCGCGGCGGCGGTGACCCGCTCCGCGAAGTCGTCGGCGCTGAACTCGAACTGGTGCCCGAGGAACTCGACCACGAAGTCCTCTCCAGACCGATAGTTCGCCGGAAGCATCGCCGCCAGCGTATCTAGGGTTCCCGACGTGAAAGACCGCCGCCTGTGGGCCGTCATGGCCGTTGCAGTGCTGGTCGTCTGGCTCGTCGGCGCAGCCGTGACGAAGTACTCGCTGGAACAGATGGCGTACGTGACGCCGATCGCGATGGTCGTCGTCGGCGTGACGATCGGGCTCGTCCTCCTGTGGGTGAAGATCGTGCTGGACTCGTTCCGCCGACGCCGAGGCGCATCGTGAGACGAACGTAAGACCGGGGTCTGGCTGAAGCCAGACCCCCACTGTCCTTCGCGCGTGCCCACGATACGCTGTCCGGCGGCGTCCGTACCGTCACTCGAGTGACGGGTGTGTGGACGATCGAGCCTCTCGACCTCGAGAAACCGGCTGCGCTCGCCCGCGAGCTCGGACTGCACGAGATCACCGCCAGCGTGCTCGTGCGCCGTGGCTACGGCGATCCCGAGATGGCCCGCCGCTTCCTGGACGCCGAGCTTCCCGGCCACGACCCGTTCCTGCTCGGGGACATGGAACTCGCGCTCGAACGCATCCGCGCCGCGATCGAGGCGGGCAGGCGCATCTGCGTGCACGGCGACTACGACGTCGACGGCATCTGCGCAACCGCGCTCGGCGTCCTCGTCCTCCGCGAGCTCGGCGCCGACGTCGTCTGGCACCTGCCGAGCCGGTTCGAGGAGGGCTACGGCGTGTCGAGCGTCACGCTCACGAAGCTCGCAGCCGACGGCGTCGGGCTCGTGCTCACGGTCGACTGCGGGATCACCGCCGTCGATGAAGTTGCCGCGGCGAAGGCGCTCGGTCTCGAGGTCGTGGTCACCGACCATCACCGGCCCAGTGACGGACTGCCCGACTGCCCCGTCGTCGCGACGCGCCCATCTTCCTATCCCTTTCCGGAACTTTGCGGAACGGGCGTCGTCTACAAGCTCGGCGAAGCGCTGCTCGGGCCAGGCCACCCCCTCCTGAAGAGGAGCCTCGACCTCGTCGCCCTCGCCACGATCGCGGACGTCGTCCCGCTCGTGGACGAGAACCGCGCACTCGCTTTCGCCGGCCTGCGTGCGCTCGCGTGCACCCGGCGACCCGGTCTCCAGGCGTTGATGAAGAGCGCGCGCGTCGACCCGGCCGCGGTCGAGGCGAGCGCGGTCGGATTTCGGCTTGCTCCGCGGATCAACGCGGCAGGACGACTTGGCCGCCCGGACACGGCGTTGCGCGTGATCCTGAGCGAGGACGCGGAGGAATCACGTCTGCTGGCTCTCGAGCTCGAGGAGCTGAACCGGGACCGCCAGGCCGTCGAGGACCGAATCCTCCGCGAGGCCGCCGCGCTGGTCGAGAGCCTGCCGGAGGCCGCGCGCCGCCGGCGCGGCTACGTCCTCTGGAACGAAGACTGGCACGAGGGCGTGATCGGCATCGTGGCGTCTCGCCTTGTCGAGCGGTTCCATCGCCCGGTCGTCCTCATCGCCGGTTCGCAGGACGGGTGGAAAGGCTCCGGGCGGTCGGTCTCGCGCTTCGACCTTCACGGCGCGCTGGCCGCCTGCTCCGAGCATCTCGAGCGATTCGGCGGGCACCGTGCCGCGGCGGGGCTGTCGATCGAGGAAGGGAGCATCGCGGCGTTCGCCGACGCCTTCGCTGCTCACGCCGATGCCAACCTCACCGAGGAGGATCTCCATCCCGTCACCGTGATCGACGCGGTCGTCTCGGCGGAAGACCTCACGCTGCCGCTTGCGCAGGAGCTCGATCGGCTCGCACCGTTCGGGCTCGGGAACCCCGATGTCACGTTGCTCGTGCCAGGCTCGGAACCGGTTTCACCGAACACGGTCGGAGAGGGCAAGCATCTGCGCTTCCGAGTGCGGCAGAACGGCCGCGACGCGGGGAGCGCCATCGCTTTCGGCCAGGGCGCGCAACTCGACCGGCTGCGCGACGCCGGACTCTTCGACGTCGCCTGCCGGCTGAAGGAGAATCGCTGGAACGGCACAATCGCTCCCCAGCTCGTGGTCAGGAGGCTCTTCGACACCCCCGAAAGCTACGAGGAGCTCCGGGCGCACCTCGCAGGCCTGTGGCGCGCGGGCGAAGGCTCGTGGACGCCAGATGCACGTAGCGTCTTCGCCGAACTGGGCCTCACGCTCGCCGTCGACGGCAAGACTCGCCGGCGACAACTCGTCGAATCGGAGACCTTCCGCTCGCTGCTCGCGCGAGACCCGACCGCCCTGCCAGAGGCCGCGTGATCAGGGAAGCGGAACGAATGCGTCTCGCATGGCGACGGCGAGCCGCCGCGCGCGCCTTTGGCGAAGCCAGCGTCGAATCGCGTGCATGAGGTCTTCCGGTTCAACGTCTCGCCGCGTGCTCCTGCGTGCACAACGGGCTCGCAAAAAGTGCTCAGTACACTGAGACGATGAGTGTTCTCGACGCGAAGCGACATCACGAGCATCTCGTCGACGAGCTGATCGCCGAGGTCGAGACGTACAACCCGGAGCTCGACAGAGACCTTCTCCGGCGCGCCTTCGACGTCGCCGAGCGGGCGCACGAGGGCCAGACACGGCGCTCCGGAGAGGAGTTCATCCATCACCCCCTGGGCGTCGCGCGCATCTGCGCCGACTTTCGCCTGGACGAGCAGACGATCGCGGCGGCGCTCCTGCACGACGTCGTCGAGGACACGGGCGCGGACCTGGAGGAAATCCGGAGCGAGTTCGGCGCGGAGGTCGCGCAGCTCGTCGAAGGCGTCACGAAGCTGACGAGAATCTCGTTCCAGAGCCGCGAGCAGGCGGAGGCCGAGAACTACCGCAAGATGATCGTCGCGATGGCGCAGGACGTCCGCGTCATCCTGATCAAGCTCGCCGACCGGCTCCACAACATGCGCACGATCGAGTACCTGGGCAAGCAAAAGCAGGCCCAGAAGGCTCGCGAGACACTCGAGGTGTATGCGCCGCTCGCACACCGGCTCGGGATCCACGCTCTCAAGTGGGAGCTCGAAGATCTCGCCTTCCAGACGCTCCATCCGCGCAAGTACGCCGAGATCAAGGCGATGGTCGCCGATCAGCGCGCCGATCGCGAGGCTCAGGCCGACAAAGCCGCTGAGATCCTGAGCGAGGAGCTTCGCAAGGCGGATATCCCGGCCGAGATCATCGGCCGCGCGAAGCACCTGTACTCGATCTACGACAAGATGGCGAAGCGCGGCCGCGAGTTCAACGAGATCTACGACCTGACCGCGATGCGCGTGATCTGCGAGCGAACCGGCGAGGAAGGGACGCGCGACTGCTATGCGGCTCTCGGGCTCGTCCACTCGCTGTGGAAGCCGATGCCCGGGCGGTTCAAGGACTTCATCGCGATGCCGAAGCTGAACCGGTATCGCTCGCTGCACACGACGATGATCGGGCCAGAGGGCAGACCGCTCGAGATCCAGGTGCGCACGCGGCAGATGCACGAGGAGGCGGAGTACGGCGTGGCCGCGCACTGGCTCTACAAGAAGGGACGCGGCACGAAGGCAGACGACGAATGGCTCGTATGGGTCAAGTCGCTGATGGACTCGCAGCAGGAGGAGCAAGACCCGAGCGAGTACATGCGCACGCTCCGCACGGACCTGTTCTCCGACGAGGTGTACGTGTTCACGCCGAAGGGAGAGGTGAAGGTCCTGCCCGCCGGCGCGAGCCCGATCGACTTCGCCTACGCCGTGCACACGGACGTCGGCCACCGCACCGTCGGCGCGAAGGTCAACGGTCGCATCGTCCCGCTCCACTACCGGATGAAGAACGGGGACTTCGTCGAGATCCTCACCTCGAAGACGGGCCGAGGCCCCTCACGCGACTGGCTCGCGCTCGCGCGGTCGTCGCGTGCCCGCAACAAGATCCGCCAGTGGTACCAGCGAGAGACCCGCGGAGAGACCGAGGCGAAGGGTCGCGAGCTGCTCGACCAGGCGCTGAAGGCGCAGAAGCTCCCGTACCGGAAGCTCCAGGGCTCGAGCGTGCTCGCCCAGGTGATCCGGGAGACCGGTTTCAAGAAGGCGGAGGACTTCTACGTCGCGCTCGGCGCCGGAAAGCTCCAGCCCGGTCAGATCGTCAACAAGGTCATCCAGCGGCTCAAGACCGACGAGGTGGCTGCCGAGCCGGTGATCACGACCAAGCCGTCTCGGGCGAAGACTGCGGTCTCGGGCGGTCGGCTCGGGATCTCCGTGCCGGGGGTCGACGACGTGCTCGTCCGGCTCGCGAAGTGCTGCACCCCCGTGCCAGGAGATCCCGTCGTCGGCTACATCTCACTCGGGCGCGGGATCACGGTTCACCGTGGAGGACTGTCCGAACGTGAAGGCGCTCCAGCGAAACCCCGAGCGGTTCACCGAGGTCGAGTGGGAGGGGGGCGCCTCCGCCGGCTTCCGCGTGCAGATCGCGGTGGACGCGTGGGATCGCGCGCGACTGCTCGAGGACGTCGCCCGGACGTTCGCCGAGCACGGGGCGAACATCGTCTCCTACGGCGGCACCGTCGAGGACGGGATGGCCCGAAACTGGTACACCGCCGAGGTCGGCGAGGTGAAGGAGCTCCGCTCGCTCCTGACGGCGCTCAGAAACCTCGACGCGGTGTTCGACGCGTACCGCGTCACGCCGTCCTGACGCGGAAGGGTCAGAGCGGCCAGCCAGGGAGCGCGCGCAGGCTCTCGAGGCCCGGATCCTTCTGCGCATGCACTCCGAACTCCGGCTTGCAGCTCGAGTGCGCGGCGCACGTGCGCGAGCGCCTCCTCCGGTCGTCCCGCGAGCGCCTCCGCGCAGCCGAGGTCGTAGAGCAGGCCCGGATCGTCGGGATGTCGCTCGAGCCCTCGCGAGATCTCGGCGGCGGCCGCCTCGTAGTCGCCGACGGCGCGATGCTTCTCCGCGAAGAAGACGTGCTCCTCCCAGCCCGACGGCTCGTAGGCCGCGTCGCGCGGGCCGCCGACGGCGAGGACCGACGTGTTCGCCTCCTCGGCGCGGGCGTGACGCTTCACGGTCGGGTCGCGGATGAAGACGACCGTGCCGGCGGGCGCGTCGAGCGTCTCGTCGTCGAGCGTGAACGTCGCTCGCCCGGAGAGCACGACGTAGACCTCCTCGTGGCGATACAGCTTCTCGGTGTGCTGCTCGACGACATCGTCCCCCGCGTTCGGTGCCGTGTACGCGTTGATCCCGAACGCGCCGATGTCGAGCGTGAGGCGTACGGGCCGCCAGAGGAGGGTGCCACCGACGACCCGGATCGGGTCGATCTCGTCGAGACGAACGCTCCGCCAGCCTGGCTCCACGCCTACGGGATCCGCTCCGGCCGCGTGCCGAGAGTCACCTGGAACGCTCGGCGATCGCCGTTCCGGAGCACGGTGATCGACACCGTGTCGCCAGGTTGCTTTGCGTCCACTCCGCTCTGGAGCTCGTCCGACGTCGAGATCTCCTGTCCGTCGAACTCGACGACGATGTCGCCACCGGACGGGATCTCCTGGCCGTCCACGATTCGCGTATCGGTCGCTGCCTTCAGCCCGGCTTTCTCGGCGGGCGTTCCGTCCCTGACCTCGGTGATGGCCGCGCCTTCCGAGACGGTGACCATCGAGACGCCGAGGTAGGCGTGCTCCGCCTCGCCGGACTCGATGAGCTGGGAAGCGATCGAGCGCACGGTGTTCGACGGGATCGCGAAGCCGACGCCGTCGGAGCCGCCCGACTCGCTCTCGATCTGGGCGTTGACACCGATCACGCGTCCCTGCTGGTCGAGGAGCGGCCCGCCGGAGTTTCCGTGGTTGATCGCGGCGTCCGTTTGGATCGAGTCCAGGATCCTGAAGTTGTTCGGCGCGGTCATCTGGCGATGAAGCGCGCTGACGATGCCGCTCGTCACCGTGCCCTCGAGGCCGAACGGGCTTCCCATGGCGACAACGGCGTCGCCCACGTCGACCGCGCTCGAGTCGCCGAGGCGGAGAGGCTCGAGGAACGACGCAGGGGCCTCCACCTTGATCACGGCCAGATCGGTCGAAGGATCGGTTCCGACCAGCGTCGCGCGTCGGGTCGACCCGTCCCAGAAGCGGACCGAGATGCGAGCTCGCTCCTTCGACGACGTGCTGATTGGTGACGATGTGACCGTCGTCGTCGAGGACGAAGCCCGATCCTTGAGCCGACTGCGACCCGCTGAACTGTGTCGACCCGGCAGTGAGCTCGACGATCGCCTTCACCGAGCGCTCGTAGATGTCGCCGATTGCCAGTGCTTTCCCTGTCGCCGCGGGCTCGGAGCTCGTGACCGTGACCTGGCGGAGGACCGTCGAGGAGTCTTCGGAGAGAGTCGCGTACGCGATCGCGCCGATCCCGGCACCGAGGCCGAGGGCGGCTACGAGCCAGGCGACGAGAACAGAAGTGCGGCTGCGGGGATTCATCAAGCGTCCTTTCGTGTCGAGTACAGGAATAGCAGCGGCGCTCTCTAAGCCGTTGCTGAAGGGCACATAAGAAGTCGCTAAGACCCGCTCCGAGCTTGGGAGACAGCCCGCACAATGCGGCCGTGGGCATTCTCGTGGTCGACGACGAGCGCGCGGTGCGCGACTCCCTTCGGCGTGCACTCGAGCTCGAGGGCTACGACGTGGAGCTCGCCGAGGACGGGGAGCAGGCTCTGCGGCGGCTCGACGTAGATCCGCAGCCGGACGCGGTGATCCTCGACGTCCTCATGCCCGGCGCGGACGGGCTCGAGGTGTGTCGGCGCCTGCGCAGCAACGGGAACGAGGTCCCGGTGCTGATGCTCACGGCTCGCTCAGAAGTCGACAGCCGCGTCGCCGGGCTCGACGCCGGGGCGGACGACTACCTCTCGAAACCCTTTGCGCTCGCCGAGCTTCTCGCCCGCCTGCGTGCCCTGCTGCGGCGTCTCGGCACGCGACGACGACGACTGACATGCTCCGCTTCGCCGACCTGGAGCTCGACACCGGAACGCGCGAGGTCCGACGGGGTGGCGAGCTCATCGATCTCACCCGCACGGAGTTCGCCTTGCTGGAGCTGTTCCTCCGCAATCCCCGCCAGGTGCTCACGCGCACGGTCATCTTCGAACGGGTCTGGGGATACGACTTCGGGCCGTCGTCGAACTCCCTGGACGTGTACATCGGGTACCTGCGGAGAAAGACCGAGGCGGGCGCCAGAAGCCGTCTCATTCACACCGTGCGCGGCGTCGGCTACGCCCTTCGCCAATGACGTTCCGGGCTCGGATCGCGATCGGCGCTGCAAGTGCAGTCGCGCTTGCCGTCGTGCTCGGTTCCGTCCTCGTGTACTTCGTGGTCCGCGGGGAGCTGCGCTCGCAGATCGACGACACGCTCGAGCAGCGGGCGCAGGAGATTTTCCGCGTCCCAATCGCCGAGATCGAGTCCGAGACCGGCGAGTCGTTTCTCGCCATCCGGCCGGGCTTCGGGGAGCCGAACACGCTGGTCCAGGTCGTGAAGTCCGACGGCACTGCTTTGCGTCAGCCGTATGAAGACGTCGAGCTGCCGGTCTCGGACGAGGCGCTCGCACTCGCCAGCCGAGGCCTGCGCGGGCAGTCGGCAACGTCCGAGACCGAGGTCGCCGGGAGGCACGTCCGGGTGCTCACGGTCGCGTACGAGCCGGGGTATGCCGTCCAGATCGCGCGGCCGCTGACCGAGATGGACGAGGCACTGGATCGAATCCGCTTGTTCCTCATCGCCGTCGCGCTGTCAGGGATCGGAATCGCTGCCGCGGTCGGGCTCGTGATCTCACGCGCTGCGCTCGCTCCGGTGCGTCGACTGACGGAAGCGGCGGAGCACGTCACGGAGACCGGCGACCTCTCCGAACGCATCGTCGTGACCGGCCGGGACGAGCTCAGCCGCCTCGCGACCAGCTTCAACACGATGCTCGCCGGGCTCGAGGACTCGAACCGTGCACAGCGGCAGCTCGTGGCCGATGCGTCGCACGAGCTGCGCACTCCGCTCACGTCCCTTCGCACCAACATCGAGGTGCTGGCCGATGACCGCGCGCTCCCGGCCTCAGAGCGCCGCCGCCTCCTCTCCGATGTGGTCGAGCAGCTCGGGGAGATGACGACGCTCATCGCGGAGTTGATCGAGCTTGCGCGAGCGGAGCAGCTCACCGCCGACCCCGAGGACGTCCGCCTCGACTTGGTGGCCGCGGATGCGATCGAGCGCACAAGACGGAACTTGCCCGGAGTCGAGGTCAACGCCTCGCTCGAGGAGTCGGTGGTGCGGGGCGTGCGTGCGACGATCGAGCGGGCGATCGGGAACCTGCTCGACAACGCGGCGAAGTGGAGCCCGCCCGGCGCAGAGATCGAGATCGAGGTCCGGGACGGGCAGGTGTCGGTCCGCGACCACGGGCCTGGGATCTCCGAGGAAGATCTCCCGTACGTGTTCGACCGCTTCTACCGCGCGCGGTCGGCGCGCGGCATGCCGGGGTCGGGTCTCGGGCTCGCGATCGTCCGGCAGGTCGCGGAGACGCATGGTGGCGACGTGGTCGTGGAGCGGGCCGAAGGAGGCGGGACCCGCATGACCATGAGGCTGCGCGGCGTGCCGGTCGCGGTTTCTTAGCGCGTTCTTAGCCCGCCCTCACGCGGTTCTCAATTCGCGCTGTTTCTCTCAAACCCGTGTTCTACGTGACCTACATGCTTGCGGAGCTCCGGAGGCGGAGCGGTCGCACAGTCCTCACCGCGCTCGGGCTGGCCGTTGGAGTCGGCCTCGTCGTCACCATAAACGCCCTTTCGACCGGGCTCGACCGCGCCCAGGCTGCCGTCCTCGAGCCGCTGACCGGCCTCGGCACCGACATGTCGGTCTCGCGACCGATCGACTTCTCCGGCGCAGACAGCGGCGGCTTCCCGAATCTCTCCCAGCGGGAGCGCGACCAGCTCCGTGCCGAGAACGGGGGCGGGCGCTTCGGTCTTCGTGACCTCGGCGAGCCCGGCTCGTCCTTCTCGCGCGACACCTTCGTCTCGACGGCCCAGCTCTCGTTCCCCGCGAGCGAGGTCGTCACGATCCGTGCTCTCCAAGGGGTCGACTCGGCTGTCGGTGGCCTCACACTCAACTCCATCCACATCGAGGGCACCGTCCCTGAGCAGGCGCCAGGGCGGGGTGGCTTCCAGGGGCCCGGGGCCGGCCCGCCCGAGAACATCGATGTCTCGAGCCTCAGCGTCGCCGGCGTGGACCCGCGAAGCCGGGAGCTCGGCGCGATCACGCCGGGGCAGGTCACTATGGGCCGCTACTTCGGATCGGATGACGCGCGCGAAGCGATCCTCAACGAGAGCTACGCGAGCCGCGAGAACCTCGGGCTCGGCGACGCGATCGAGCTTGGCGGGAAGACGTTCGCGGTCGTCGGCATCGCCGAGACGCCACTCGGGGGACAGTCCTCGGACGCCTACCTCGAGCTCTCGCAGCTCCAAGAACTCGCCGACCGCGCCGGCCGGGTGAACACCGTGTACGTCCGTGCCGATAGCTCGGACGACGTCGGCGCGGTCGCCGAGTCCATCGAGAGGACCGTCGAAGGAGCATCGGTGACGACCGCCGAGGATCTGGCCGAGCGCGTCTCCGGGACGCTCGTCGACGCCAAGAACCTTGCCGGCACGCTCGGGACGGCGCTTGCGATCGTCGGCCTGCTCTCGGCGTTCTTGATCGCGAGCCTGCTCACGCTCTCGTCGGTCACCAAGCGCACCCGGGAGCTCGGGACCCTCAAAGCACTGGGGTGGTCGCAGCGGCTCGTGGTGAGGCAGGTCACCGGCGAGTCGCTGATCCAGGGGCTGCTCGGCGGCGCTCTGGGAGTGGTTCTCGGCATCGGCGGCGCACTTCTGGTCGACGCGCTCGCGCCGACGCTCGAGGCGACGGTCGCGGCCGGCGCGCCGGACGGTGGGCCGCGGTTCGCCGGGCCGTTCGGCCAGGGCGCGATCGACGCGAGCTCGACGGACGTCGCACTCGATGCTCCGGTGAGCGTCGCTCTCATCCTCGGAGCGGTCGGGCTCGCGCTGCTCGGGGGCCTCGTCGCCGGTGCCGTCGGCAGCCTCCGGGCCGCTCGACTCCGGCCCGCGGATGCACTTCGGCACATCGACTGAGGAGACCCGATGATCGATCGCGAACCCACTCCACCTCACGCCGCCCTACCAGCGTACGAGCTGCACGGCGTGTCCAAGACGTACTCCCTCGGCGGGAGCGAGGTTCACGCAGTTCGAGACGTCGACCTGACGATCGGCGCAGGGGAGACCACCGCCGTTGTCGGCCCGAGCGGCTCGGGCAAGACGACCTTGCTGCAGCTGCTGGGTGCGCTCGACCGGCCCACTGCGGGCGAGATCCTCTTCGAAGGGAGCGACATCGCACGCATGGGTGATGGAGCGCTCGGGAGGCTACGGCTGCGCACGTTCGGATTCGTCTTTCAACAGTTCAACCTCATCCCGACACTGACTGCGGCCCAGAACGTCGAGATCGCGCTCGCTCCGAACGGTGGGACTGCGGCGAAGCGGCGCGAATCCGTGCTCGGCCTACTCGCGTCGGTCGGGCTCGCGCAGCGTGCCGATCACGTGCCGAGCAAGCTCTCTGGTGGAGAGCAGCAGCGCGTCGCCATTGCTCGTGCGCTCGCGAACGAGCCGCACGTGCTGCTCGCCGACGAGCCGACGGGAAACCTCGACTCGGAGACCGGCGCGGAGATCATCGACCTGTTGCTCTCGCTTTCGGCCGAAGGCCGACGCACGGTGGTCGTCGTCACGCACGATGTCGACATCGCGAAGCGTGTCGGTCGCGTGCTCCGGATGAGCGACGGGCGATTGGCCGAGGGCGCTCGGCAGGAGCCCGCCGTAGCTTCGCTGCGTTGACCCGGCCCTCCTCGCTCGATACCTAGCCGACTAGGAAGCGTGTCCCCCGTTCGGGGGGCTTCCCTCCTTCGAGGGATTGCGTCCCCCGAAGGAGTGAGTACAAGGAAAGAGTGGGGAGAGGGAAGGGGGCCGCGCGCTTGTCTTCGGATGAGCGCGCGGCGTTTCCTCTCCTCTTCACGGCTCCCAGCCCTCTCCTCCGGTATCCCAGCCGATCAGGACATGAGCGGAGATCCGGGCCGCGACCTGCTCGAGGAGCCCACGGTCGACGTCGCCGTCCACCCAGAGCTCCCCGACCTGCTCGCCCTGGTATGTGATCGGAACGCGTAGGCGCCGGTCTTCGTCCTGGTCGCCTGCCGCCGGACCGAGCACGAGGTGGCCCTCCTCGAGGAAGGCAATCCCGGCCCAGTCGATCGTCGGCTCGTCGTTCAGGACCAGCGTGACGCCGCGCAGGACGTCGTCGGGCTCGCCGCCGCGCTCGAGAATGCGATCGACCTCGAGCAGCAGACGAGTGCTCACGTCTCCAGATCCGCGCCTTCGAATGCCCGCACGACTTCGCGGATCGGATCCGGGATCGGCATCGGCCTGCGAGCTTTCAGATCGACGAGGACGACGGTCAGGTCGGCGGTGACGAGGAGCTCGTCGTCGGGGAGCCGGTACGCCGCGCATTCGTAGGTCATGCTCGTGCGGCCGATGCGCCGTACCCGGACGAAGCCCTCGATCAGGTCGTCGAAGCGAGCGGGTGCGTGGTATTCGACCTGCAGCGCGCGCATGACGAAGTCTCCTTCGGTCTTTGCGAACGGCGCGTCGGAGAGATGGCGGTGGTACTCGGTTCGCGCGTGGTCGAAGTAGGGGAGGTAGCGGCCGTAGTAGACGATTCCCTGCGCGTCCGTGTCCGAGAACCAGACGCGCGCGAGCGCGGAATACTTGAACGGCGGTCGGCGGTCGGTCAGCCGGCCGAGCTCGAGTTGGTCGCCCACGCGTCGATCCTATTCACGGATCAGGCCGAGCACCTCGTCCCGCTTCTTCTCCATCAGCTCGCGGGACAGGGCTTCGAGGTTCAGCCGAAGGAGCGGCTCGGTGTTCGACGGGCTGACGTTGAAGTGCCAGTCGTCGAAGTCGACCGAGAGCCCGTCCAGGTGCGAGATGCGGCCGCCCTCCGCCGCGTAGCGTTCCTTCAGCTCCTGGAGCTTCAGCGGCACGTCGGCGACCGGCGTGTTGATCTCGCCGGTGAGGAAGAAGCGCTCCCGAAATGGGGCGAGTAGCTCGGAGAGCCGCTTCCTTCGGCGGGAGAGGAGGTCGATCATGAGCAGAAAAGGCACGACGCCGGAGTCGGCTTGCGAGAACTCGCGGAAGTAGTAGTGCGCCGAGACCTCCCCGCCGAATGCGGCTCCCTCCTTCCGCATGCGCTGCTTGATGAACGCGTGCCCCACTCGATTGACGATCCCCACGCCCCCTGCACGCTCGATCGTCTCGGGCACCGCTCGGCTGGCACGCACGTCGTAGATGACCTTGGCGCCAGGCTCCCGCTCGAGCATGCTCTCCGCGAGAAGGGCGGTGACGAAGTCGCCGGGGACGAACTCCCCCGTGTCGTCGACGAAGAAGCAGCGGTCGGCGTCGCCGTCGAACGCCACGCCGAGGTCGGCGTTCTCCTCGCGTGTCCGCGCGACGATGAACTCGCGGTTCTCGGGCAGAAGCGGGTTCGGCTCGTGGTTCGGAAACGTCCCGTCGGGCTCGAAGAAGCAGCGCACGACGTCGAGCTGGGGCAAGCGCTCGAGCACGGGCGGGAGCATCGTCCCGGCCATGCCGTTCGCTGCGTCGACGACGATCCGGAGCGGGCGGATCGAGTCCTCGTCGACGAAGGACAACACCTTCTCCACGAACCCCGCCCAGACGTTCTCCTCGCGGATCGCGCCGCGCTCCCCGGCGGGCGGGTCTTGCTCCGTCGAGCGCGCGAGCCCGGATTTCGGCAAGCCCGGAGTCGCCGCCGACCGGGAGCGCGCCTCGGCGCACGATCTTCAGCCCGGTGTACTCCTTCGGGTTGTGCGACGCCGTGACGCAGGCCCCGCCGTCGAGACCGAGCTCGACGACGGCGAAGTACACCATCTCCGTGCCGACGAGCCCGATGTCGAGGACATCCGCGCCGCCGTCAGCGGCACCCTCGCTGAACGCAGCGGCCATCGTCACCGACGACGGCCGCATGTCGCGTCCGACGGCGATCCTGCGAGGCTCGAAATGCTCCACGTACGCCCGGCCGACGCGGTACGCGCCGTCCTCGTCGAGCTCGGTCCCGTAGAGGCCTCGAACGTCGTACGCCTTGAAGACCGCCGGGTCGAGCATGCCCGGGATGCTATTCAGCGCGCGCATCGCGCGGAATCACCGCCGGTCCGGCGTCGTTTCTACACTTAGGTCATGGAGCGCAAGCTCGCAACAGTGCTGTTCGTGGACCTGGTGGACTCCACGAGCCTCGTCACCGGCTGGGATCCGGAGATCGTGCGCCGCCGCGTGAATCAATTCTTCGAGAAGGTCTCGCACTGCGTCACGCTGCACGGGGGCATCGTCGAGAAGTTCGCGGGTGACGCCGTTCTCGCAGCGTTTGGCGTGCCGCAGGCGCACGAAGACGACGCGGAGCGCGCCGCCCGGGCAGCGCTCGGGATTCGGCATGCGGTCGAAGAGCTCGGGCTCGAGGCACGGATCGGCATCGAGGCCGGCGAGCTCGTCGTCGAGGACTCGGACTCCACGTTCGCCACCGGCGAAGCCGTGAACCTGGCGGCACGGCTCCAGCAGGTTGCGCGACCGGGAGAGATCCTGATCGGGCCGACGGCGCACCGCCTTGCGGCAGCGAGTCTCGTCGTCGAGGATGCCGGACCGCTCGAGCTGAAGGGGATGGGGTCGGCACTGCGCGCCTGGCGTGTGGTGGACGCGGTGGACGGCCCGTCGAGGCCGACGGGCCCACGCGCGCCGCTCGTCGGACGGGAAGCGGAGCTCGAGCTACTCGAGAACACGTTCGCGCGCACGGTTCGCGACCGCCGTGCCCACCTGTTCACGATCTTCGGCGAGCCGGGAGTGGGGAAGAGCCGCCTCGCGAGGGAGTTCGTCGACGGGCTCGAGCGCGCGAGCGTCTTGAGCGGCCGCTGCCTTCCATACGGCGAGGGCGTCACCTACTGGCCGCTGGCGGAGATGATCAAGGCGGCTGCGGGCATCTCCGACGACGACCCGCTCGAGGAGGCGTTCGCGAAGCTCCGCGAGTGCTGCGAGGAGGAGACGGTCGCCGACGTTCTGGGCTCTGGCGGCCGGGATGCTCGAGGCGCTCGAAGGAGAACGCAGCTCGCAGGAGATCGCGTGGGCGGCGCGCGAGGTCATGGTGACGCTTGCCGACGTGCAGCCGCTCGTCCTCTTCTTCGAGGACATCCACTGGGCGGAGGAGCCGCTGCTCGAGCTGATCGAGCACATCGCCGACTGGGTCCGTGCGCCGCTCCTCATCATCTGCCTCGCGCGGCCGGAGCTCCTCGAGCAGCGTCCCGGCTGGGGCGGTGGACGGGTGCGTTCGACCTCGATCGAGCTCGAGCCGCTGTCCGAAGAGGAGAGCGAGCTCCTGGTCGAGAAGTTGCTGGCCCAGCTCGCCGGGGCTTCCGGGGAGACCATGCCGACGCCGTCGAAGGAGGCTCTCGAGCGGACCGAAGGGAACCCGCTGTTCGTCGAGGAGACCATTCGCATGCTCGTCGAGAGCGGTGCGGGGAACGAGCCGGACAGCCGCATTCCGCACACGCTGCAGGCGTTGATCGCTGCGCGCATCGACCACCTCCCATCCGCCGGCAAGACCGTTCTCCAACGCGCCTCAGTCGTCGGCAGGGTGTTCTGGAAGGGCGCGCTGGAGCATCTCTCGCCTGACGTCGAGGACATCGACGCGTTGCTCGAGGACCTCCAGCAGAAGGAGTTCGTACTCCGCGAGCCGCGGTCGTCGATCTCCGGCGAGCCCGCGTATCGCTTCAAGCACCTCCTCATCCGCGAGGTTGCGTACACCGGTCTCGCCAAGCTCGCACGTGCGCAGCACCACGCGCGCTTCGCCGAGTGGCTCGCGGAGCGAACGGGCGAGGAGCTCCTCGAGATCCGGGCCTACCACCTCGATCAGGCCGTCGAGCTCCTCACCGAGCTCGAGGGCTCGGCGCCCGAGGATCTCGCGCAGGAAACCGGAGCCGCGCTCGTGAAAGCGGCGAAGCGCGCGATCGCCCGCGAGGCGTACACCACCGCGCGCAGGCTCGGGCTTCGCGCCCTGGAGCTGAGGCCGACTCTCGGAGCGCGCTACGTCGCTGCGCGGGCGGCGTGGCGCCTGCAGGACTGGACCACCGTCGAAGTCGAGATGGTGAAGGTCCGCGATCAGGCACACGAGCAGGAGGAACCCGTGATCGAGGCGCTGGCTCTCACCGCCCTGGGAGAGGCCATGCTCAGGCGCCACGGCGACTGCACCGAGGCGAAGGCGATCGTCGACAGGGCCCTCGAGCTTCTTGAAGGACAAGGAGGACCCCGTCGCGCTCTTCGACGCCCTGTCGGTGCGGGCGACCAGCTCTGCCTGGCTCGGCGAGATGGAGGACACCGTTCGCTACTGGGAGCGCGCGTACGTGATCGCGCTCGACGCCGGCCGCAAGGACCTCCAGACGATCGCCGCCCAGGCACTCGCCCAGACGCACATCATCCGACTCGAGCTCGACGAGGCAGAGCTGCTCCTGACGCGAGCGCTCGAGCTTGCCGGTGAGAGTGGAAGCCTGCATGCGCGCGTCGGCGCGACCCTCTCGTTCGGCTGGTTCCTGGCCCTGAAGGGGGAGCTCACCGCCGCAGAGACGCTCTTCGAGGAGGTCCGGGCGAGCTCGGCGGAGCTGGGCGTCGAGCCCGCCGTTGCAGCGGCACTGGCCAAGCTCGGCTGGATCTCGCGGCTCAAGGGAGACCTGAAGCGCGCGGAGAAGAACCTGCGGGAAGCGGTTCGCATCATCGAGACGCGCGGCGACCACGGCGTGCTACCCGATATGCAGGCGGCACTGGCCGAGACGCTCGCCGACCTCGGCAAGATCGACGAAGCCGAGCGGCTCGCGCTCGAGGCTCGCGCGAACGCGGGCGTTCGCGACACGAGCGCTACGGTCGCCGCAGCGACGGCGCTGGCGGCGGTGCGCACGGCGCAGGGGCGCGAGGACGAAGCGGAGGAGCTCCTCGAATCGGCGCTCGAGGTCGCGCGTGCCGGCGACTTCAAGGTGTTCGAGCTCGAGCCCCTCGCGCGCCTGGTACGCCTCCGCGAGGCGTCTGGGCGGAACGGCAGCGGGAACGTCTACGAAGCTCGCCTGGCAGAGCTCACGCCGGCGCCTTCGAGCACGGCCCGGATCGCCTGACTCGACTGCTCGTCCGGCGACTCGGAGATGACGGTCGCCGGACGTTCGAAGCCGGCCAGTGCCTCTGCGAGAGGATCGGCTCGCAAGGTGCCTTCGCCGTAACGGAGGTGCTTCGTCTCGTTGCGATTCGCGAACGCGATGTCGGAGAAATGGATGTGGAACGGCGCGTCCACGGGAAGAACGTCGTCGGCCGCGGCGAGGGCGGCGGCGAAAGGCTCCGTTTCGACAAACGCTCCGTCGCTTGTCGCGTGCATGTGTGCGAAGTCGAGCACCGGCCGCACCCAGGTCGTGCGCCGGGAGATCTCCACCACGTCGTCGAGCGAGCCGAGATCCCGCACGCGCCCCATCACCTCGACGCCGAACGGAACCGCACGATCCTTTCCTTCGAGCCTCTGCCGGAGGGTTCCGAGTTGCTCGACGACCGCCGCGATCGCATCCTCGCGCTCCCGTTCGAGCAGGAAGCCGGGATGGAATACGACCAGCTCGGCGCCGCTCGCTGCCGCGATACCGGCGCTGCGGTCGAGAGCGCCCACCGCTGACGTGAACTTGCGGCCGATTGGCTCGACGTGGCCCATGAACCCGAAGAGCGGCGCGTGCACCGACAGCGCGATGTCGTGGTCGCGGGCGAGCTCGCCGAGCCGTTCCGCAAACGGGTAGTCCATCCAGAATCCGCTCTCGAAGTCGATCTCACACGCGGTGTAGCCGCGTTCGCGGAGTACGTCGAGCGCCTCCTCGGGAGACTCGCGCGACGGAAGTCGGGCAGGACCGACGCGGATCCTCGTAGACACGCCGCCATGCTAGTAGGCGGGATGTGATTGTCTCCCGACAGTGAAGGCCACGATGTTGCTCGCCGACTACGCGGTCGTCTCGGACGGCAAGCTCACGATCGTCGGCGGCGGCTGGTCTCAGACCGGCCCGGAGCCGGCGTCATTCGGCATCGGCCTCTTGATCCAGGTGCCCTGGGATCAGGCGAACACGATGCACGCGTTCGCGGTGGAGCTCGTGGACTCCGACGGGGCTGAGGTCGTTCTGGACGAAGAGGAGGACGGCGAACAGACGGTTGCGTTCGGAGGCGAGTTCGAGGTCGGACGGCCTCCCGGTCTCAAGCCCGGGACGCCGCTCGACTTCCCGGTCGCGGTGAACTCGACCCCGTTGCCGCTCGAGCCCGGCCGCTACGAGTGGCGCCTGACGATCGACGGGACCTCGCGTGAGGACTGGACGCTTCCGTTCACCGTCCGCGGCGAAGAGGCTTGAGCGCGATTTCGGGTCTGGCCTCGGCCAAACCGGTTTTCGCCTGTCCGTCCGGGCGCCTCCGTACTTTGAGAACGTGCTGAGAGAGCCAACTCGTATCGATTTGCTCGAGCTCGACATCGACCTGCGCCTGTCCGATCTCTGGCGCGAGGCGGTGGACGTGTCCGAATGGAACCTCGAGGTCGTGGCTGCCTTCATCCGCGCGGCATACGGGAAGGGGTACTGCGACGCGCTGACCGAGGAGTTGCCCGGCGAGCTCTGCGTCGAGCACGGCTACCGGATGCCAGATCGGCGCGCGTCCACCTCCGTCGGGCCTGCACCCGCGTGGCCCGAGCGCGACGCTGCCTAAGCGCCTGTTCAGCGGTTTCCGCGCGATCCAGGGCTAGACTTCTCTCGTGGCCAGGAAGGCTAGCCCTGCGCGGCTCGTCATTGCGCTTTCGGTGGCTGCGGTTCTCGCCGTCTTTCTCCTGTACACGTCGATCGCCGGTGGCGGGAACCCGTCGATCGCCCCGAGTCAGCTCGCCGGGCGTACGGGACAAGTGCAGCTTGCGGGTCTCGTGGTGGGCCCGGTCACCGGAGACGCCCACGCGGGTGGCCTCCGCTTCGGTCTGCGTGACATCGGCGAGAAGTCGGCACGGACGGTTCGGGTGCGGTACGCGGGCTCGGTGCCCGACCTGTTCAAGGTCGGCCGCCACATCGTGCTCGACGGGCGCCTCCGGCGCGGCACATTCGTCGCCGAGCCCGGCTCGATGATCACGAAGTGCCCGTCGAAGTACGCGCCCAAGCAGAGCGGCGACCCGGCGTAAACAACCATGGCCGAGCTCGGTCGCGCCGCCCTCGTCGTCAGCCTCGGTCTTTCCGTCTACGCCCTGGTCGCAGGCATCGCAGCAGCGCGGCTCGGTCGTCGGCGACTCGCATTCTCTGCGCAAAACGCCCTCGTTGCGGCGTTCTTCTCCACGGTCGTCGCGTCTGGGGTGCTTCTCTCGGCGCTCCTCCGAAATGACTTCTCGTTCACCTATGTCGCCAGGACGACGAGCGAAGCCCTCCCGACTGCGTACACGATCTCGGCGTTCTGGGGTGGCCAAGAAGGCTCGCTCCTGCTCTGGCTGCTCGTTCTCACAGGCTTCGGCGCCGCTGCAGTACGCCTGAACCGAGGTTGGGCGCGCGATCTGATCGTCTGGGTCGTCCCCGTCTTCGCCGCTGTCTCGACCTTCTTCGCATTTCTCTTGGTCGCTGTGGCCAACCCCTTCACGATGCAGGCCGCGCCTCCCGACGGTGCGGGCATGACGCCGAGCCTGCAGAACCCGTACATGCTCGCCCACCCGCCGCTCCTGTACCTCGGCTACGTCGGCCTTACGGTGCCGTTCGCGTTCGCAATCGGCGCGCTGATCGCCGGCCGGACCGACGAACGGTGGCTGATCGCGACGCGTCGCTGGACCCTCTTCGCCTGGACGGCCCTTGGGATCGGCCAGCTCCTCGGCGCGCACTGGGCCTACGAGGAGGTGGGGTGGGGCGGCTACTACGCGTGGGACCCGGTCGAGAACGCCGCACTCATGCCGTGGCTGGCTGCGACGGCGTTCCTCCACTCGGTGATGATCCAGGAGAAGCGCGGCATGCTCCGCGTCTGGAACGTGCTGCTGGTCATCCTCGCGTTCTCGCTGGCCTTGTTCGGCACGTTCCTGACGCGTTCGGGCGTCGTCAACTCGATCCATTCCTTCACGCAGAGCTCGATCGGGCCGTGGTTTCTCGGGTTCATCGGGCTGACCGTGACTGTCTCGCTCGCCCTCGTGTTCTGGCGTCTGCCCACGCTCCGCTCGCAGACGAAGCTCGAGTCCGTGGTCTCTCGAGAAGCGGCATTCCTCTACAACAACCTGCTCTTGCTCGCGCTCTGCCTGACGATCTTCTGGGGCGTCGTGTATCCGCTGATCTCCGAGGCGGTGCGCGGTGAGGCGGTCGTCCTGGGACGCGAGTACTACGACTTCTTCCTGCGGATCTTCGGGCTTCCGTTGCTCCTGCTCATGGGAATCGGGCCGCTGATCGCGTGGCGAAGGGCGTCGCTGCAGAGCCTGCTCACAACGTTCCTCTGGCCTACCGGTGTCGCCGCCGCGACCGGCCTCGTGCTCCTGGCGCTGGGAGCCGGCAGCTCGATTCCCGGCTTGATCGCCTACACGTTCTCGGCGTTCGTCGCCGCGACGATCGTGCTCGAGTTCGTGCGGGGGACGCGGGCGCGCAAGGCGCTCGGCGCGACGTCGTGGCCGGGCGCGTTCTCCTCGCTCATCGCGCGAAACAGGCGGCGCTACGGCGGCTACGTCGTCCACGCGGCGATCGTCCTCCTGGCAATCGGGATCGCGGGCTCCAGCGCATTCGACACCGTCGCCGAAGCGCGGCTCACGCGCGGTGAGTCGATGGAGGTCGGCAAGTACCGGCTCGAGTACCGCGCGCTGGACGAGCGCATCGCCGCGAATGCCACGGAGATTCGTGCCGAGCTCGCCGTCAGCCGGGGGAACCGCGACCTCGGGACGCTCGAGGCGGGAAAGAACGCCTACACGATCGAGGAGCAGGTCTCGAACGAGGTCGGGATCCGTAGCGATCCGCTGACGGGGGAGGATCTGTTCGTCATCGCGGAGCAGATCGACCCGGACGGCACCGTGTACTTCCGCGTGTTCGTCAAGCCCTTGGTGAACCTGATCTGGGTCGCAGGCCTCGTCTTTCTCCTTGGCGCGCTCATCGCAATGTGGCCGGATGCGCGCGAGCAGCGGCGGCTCGTCGAGAGAACGCGGGAGATGGGCGTCCCCGCGACTCGTTGACCCTCGCCTTGGCTCTCGCGGCCCTGCTCGCGGTTCTGTGTGTCGTCGCGGTGGCGATGCCGTTTCTCAGGGATCCGGACTCGGTGTCGGACAGCCTCGACGAGCTCGACGAGGCCGAGAGGCGCCGTTTGGAGCTCGTCGAAGCGCGCGATCGAGCGCTTGCTGCGCTCAAGGAGCTCGAGTTCGACCACAGGACCGGAACCATCTCTGACCAGGACTACAAAGCGTTGGTAGGCCCGCTCCGGCGGGAGGCGGCTTCGGCATTGCAGGCGCTCCAGCACGTGGAAGCGAAAGCGCCGGCAGAGGTGCCGAATGAGCAGGGACGTCCGACGCGCGAGCGAATCTCGTGATCATGCGACGACGAATCCCGGTCGTCCTCGGGCTGGCGCTCGCGCTTGTGTTCGCCGCCTCTGCCTCGGGCCAGGACCCCGAGGCGGAGAAGGCACAGGTCGATCAGCGCATCGCCGAGCTCCAAGCGGAGATCGCGGCAGCGAAGGAGGAGGAAGGCGTCCTGACCACCCAGCTCGGCGCGGTGGTGACCGAGCTGCAAGCCGCGCAGTCGGCAGTCGACGAGGCGCAGGGAAGCCTCGAGCTCCTCGAATCCGAGCTCGCGACTGAGCAGGAGCGGCTCGAGCGCCTGACGGTGCTCCTCGCCGAGCAGACGCGCCGCCTCGAGCGCCTGCAGGAGGAGTACCGCCGCGCGGTTGGCATCCTGGAGGCCCGCGTCCGGGCGATCTACATGGAGCAGCCTCCGGACACGCTCTCCGTGCTCGTCTCGGCGACGACATTCAGCGAGTTGATCGACAGCTACGAGTTCGCGAACCGGATCGGCCTCCAGGATCAGCGAATCGCAAGCCGGGTCGAGAAGGCGAAGCTCCTCGCAGCCTCGAAGCGTCGCGAAACGGAGCACACGCAGCGACTCACGGCGGCGACGGTGTCGGTGATCGCGGCTCGAACGGACGAGGCACGGTTCGTACGCAATGAGCTCGCGGCCAGTCGGGACACACTCGCGGCCGCGCGGCGGCTCAAGCGGAGCGCTCTCGAGAGCTCGCGCGAGACGCGTGAGGAATACCTCGAAGAGGTCGAGTCCCTGGCCGCGCAGAGCGCGTCGCTCGCTGCGGCGATTCGCGATGCTCAGGAAGGCGCTGGATCCACGGGAACCGGCACGCCGTCCGCTTCAGGGTTCATCTGGCCGGTGAACGGGTCTGTGGTCAGCGGTTACGGCATGCGTTGGGGTCGTATGCACGAGGGCATCGACATCGCCGCCTCTACCGGGACACCGATCTGGGCTGCCGCGGCAGGCACCGTCATCCATGCAGGCTGGCTGGGCGGCTACGGCAACCTCGTCGTCGTCGACCACGGGAACGGCCTCGCAACCGCCTACGCGCACGCGTCCGCGATCCTCGTAGCGGTCGGCCAGCAAGTCGCGCAAGGCGAGACCATCTCGCTCGTGGGGTCGACCGGTAACTCCTCAGGCCCGCACCTCCACTTCGAAGTGCGCGTCAACGGCATCGCGGTCGACCCGCTCCTGTATCTCTAGAGGGCGAGGCCGCGTCTGAACTACGCGGCTTCGATCTGTGCGCTCGAAGGTGGGACGACGCTGTGGAGATCGGGGAACGCGCGCCAGCGCTCCTCCAGGCCGAGGCCGTAGCCGGCAAAGAGCTCGTCGGGGACGGTGAAGCCGATGTACTCGAGCGGTATGTCGTCCACGAGTCGCCGGTACGGGCGGTCGAGGAGTGTCACGGCGGCCAGGCTCGCCGGATTGCGAAGTGCGAGCGTCCTGCAGAGAAAGTGCAGGGTCAGCCCCGTGTCGACCACGTCCTCGACGATGACGACATGCCGCTCTTCGAGCGGGGAGTCGACGTCCTTCAGCAAGCGCACGCCGCCATCGTCGGCGCCCGAATACGCGGCGAGCTCCACGAGATCGAGCGTGTGCGCTATCGGAAGCACGCGCGTGAGATCGGCGAGGAAGACCACGCTCGACTTGAGGGGAGCGATCAGGATCGGGTTTCGCCCCGCGTAGTCACGGGCGATCTCGGCTCCGAGCTCCGTGACACGTGCCGCGATCTGCTCCCGCGCCAGATAGACAGCGCCGACTTCGCCGTGCTCGGATGGCGGGACTGAGACCACTAGGAAGCCAAACGCAGCCGATAGCGTTGGGCGAGCCGCTCGATGTCGCGTCGATAGAAGAGCTTCACTCGAACTTCCGGGTAGAGGCGTCGAAGCTCGCGAAGCTTCCGGTTCTTGCGCGTGACGAGCGACTGCTTCATCACCGTGACTTCGATGAAGAGATCCTGCTCGGGGAGGTAGAAGTCCGGCGTGAACGCGCTGACGGTGCGGCCGTCACCGTCCCGTTCCAACACGAACGAGTGCGGCTCGTAGTCCCACGGCATCCCGTAGTAGTCGAGGATCTTCGCGCACTCCAGTTCGCTGCGGTTCACGAACCGTGGCGGCTTTGATCCACAATATGCCTGGAAAACGGGACTTTCCTCCCGCACCTTCACCAGAGTACCGATCGACTCGGACGGCGCTCTCCTCCTAGAATGAGCGCATGCCGGGCTCTGCAAACCCCTTCCGGATCGCACAGATCTCCGATCTGCACTGCGGTGGGCCGTACTTCGAGGTCAGCCTGCTGGAGCGTGCGATCGGGGAGATCAACGAGCTGGAGCCGGACGTCGTCGTGTGCTCGGGTGATCTCACGACCTTCGGCTTCCGCCACGAATACCTGACTGCTCGCGAGTACATGGATCGGCTGAATTGCGAGTCGATCGTCGTGGTTCCCGGAAATCACGACTCGCGAAACGTCGGCTACGTGCACTTCGAGGAGATGTTCGGGGACCGCAACTCCGTTCTTCGAAAGAACGGGGTCGCGATCGTGGCGGTCGATTCGAGCGAGCCCGATCTCGACCACGGGCAGATCGGACGCGGGCGCTACCTCTGGGTCGAGGAGCAGTTCGGGCAGGAACCGGCAGACCTCAAGATCTTCGTCCTCCATCATCACCTGCTACCCGTCCCCGGAACCGGCCGCGAACGGAACGTCGTCTACGACGCGGGCGATGCGATCGAGTGCCTCCAGCGTGCCGGAGTCCGCCTGGTGCTCTCGGGCCACAAGCACGTGCCGTACGTGTGGCGGCTCGAGGATCTCTTCGTCGTGAATGCGGGAACCGTCTCGTCTCTGCGGCTGCGGGGGAACACGAGGCCCTGTTACAACGTCATCGAGGTCGCGGACCGCAAGGTCGACATCTGGCGCCGCCATCCGTTCCACGGCGAGGTCAAGCTCGTCTCCTTCTCGCTCGACACGCTCGAGTACGCAAAGTTCACGGGCGCCATCGCGGACGAGATCACCGCCAAGACGTGAGGGCCGTCGCCCTCGTCGACGGCGAGCACTACCCGCCCGTCGTCCGCGACGCGCTGGCCGAGCTCCCGTACGACTTCGTCGCCGCCGTGTTCGTCGGCGGAATCGAGAAGCTACGCGGAGGCGAGAGCTACGGCGTGCCGCTCGAAGAGAGTGTCGAGTCGGCGCTCGAGCGCTATCGCCCCGAGGTCGTCGTCGACCTCTCCGACGAGCCCGTGCTCGGCCCAGTCGAGCGCTTCGCGCTTGCAAGCCGCGTGCTCGCGCATGGGGTCCCGTACGTAGGAGCGGACTTCCGGCTCGAGCCGCCGGCTCTCCTGCCCTTCGATCTTCCCTCGATCGCGGTGGTCGGCACCGGAAAGCGCGTCGGCAAGACTGCGGTCACCGGATACGTCGCGAGGACGTCGTCGGCCGCTAGCCATGTCGTCGTAGTCGCGATGGGCCGGGGAGGGCCACGCGAACCGGAGACGATCTCAGTGCCGCCGACCGTCGACGCGCTCGTCGCTCTCTCGCGCGCCGGCCGGCACGCTGCGTCCGATCACCTCGAGACGGCCGCGGTCGCCGGCGTGGAGACGGTGGGTTGCAGGCGGTGCGGGGGAGGGCTCGCCGGCGCCGTCTTCGTCTCGAACGTGCTCGAGGGCGCGAGGGTGGCGGCCGAGCTCACCCCCGATCTCGTGATCTTCGACGGCAGCGGAGCAGCGCTGCCACCAATCGCCGCCGATCGAACGATCGTCGTCGTCGGCGGGCACCAGAGCCCGGCAATTGCGGCGGGATACCTAAATCCATTTCGCCTGCTTCTCGCCGACCTCGTCGTCGTCACGATGGCGGAGGCCGGATCGACCTGGGAGCAGACCCACGATGCCGTTCGCGCGCTCGTCCCGGCGGAGATCGAGGTCAAAGCGACGGTGCTGCGGCCGCGGCCGATGACGGACATCAGTGGACGGAAGGTGGCGTATTTCTGCACTGCACCGCCCTCAGCGGTCGAGATCCTGGAGGAGCACCTCGCCACCGAGCACGGCGCCGACGTCGTGCATGTCTCCGGGAACCTGGCCGATCGAGCGGCATTGAAGTTGGAGCTCGAGACACTGGAGGCCGATGTGTTTCTGGTCGAGCTCAAGGCTGCTGCGGTCGACGTCGTGGCCGAGGCCGCGCTCGCAAGAGGGGCCGATGTCGTGCTCGCCGCAAACGACGTCGTGCCTCTTCCGGGGCATCAGGACCTTGACGAGATACTGCTGGAAGTGGCACGAATACGAATGTGACCGAACGCCGTCACGTCACACCGCTCCCACTGGGCGAGGAGATTCCCTTCTCGAAAGGCTTGATGGCGCGCGCGCTGGTCGTCACGGGCCTCGACCCGGAGCGCTCCTATCTGATTGCACATCGGGCCGACCGAGACCTTGCAGAGCGCGGCACGACGACGCTGGACCTCGACCGCTTGGGCGAGCTCGCCTCCGACGTCATCGGCGAGGATGATGCCGCGACGACCCTTCTTCGTCTCAAGCGGCTGAGCGCGCTTCAGCAGCTCGAGCAGCCGTTGCTCCTCCTCGTCGGCGGTGCGACGGGAACCGGGAAGTCGACGATCGCCACGGAGGCAGCGCACCGTCTCGGCATCACGCGCGTCACCTCAACGGACTTCATCCGCCAGACGATGCGCGCGTTCTTCTCCGAGGAGTTCATGCCGTCGGTGCACTATTCGAGCTTCGAAGCGCGGCTCGCGCTCACGCGGGCCGAGGAGGAAGAGTCCGGAGACGCCGCGATTCTCGGCTTCCTCGACCAGACGAGAAACGTCGCCGTCGGCGTGCAGGCGGCGCTCGAGCGCGCAGCGACGGAGCATTGGTCACTCGTCCTCGAGGGCGTCCACCTCGTGCCCGGGATGATCGCCACCGAGTTCCCTGGAGCGTTCGTCGTCCAGTGCGTTGTCGCGATCGACGACGAGAACCTGCACCGCAGCCATTTCTGGGTCCGTGACTACGCGACTGAGGGGCTGCGTCCGCTCGAGAAGTACCTCGACGCTCTGCCGCAGATCCGGCAGATTCAGGACTACCTCGTAGAGCGCGCGCACCGCTACGACGTTCCGGTCATCCTCAACGACTCGCTCGATCGGGCAATCGGGGATGTCATGGATCTGGTGCTGAGGCGTGCGGAACAGCTCGTCGGCGCCCCGACGGCTCCGGGCTAGACTGACTCTCAATGGTCACGCGTGACGAGGTGGTCGAAGCGCTGCACCAGGTCGAGGATCCCGAGCTCGGCATGGACATCGTCGAGCTCGGCCTCATGTACGACGTCGAGGTCGACGACGGGAAGGTGAAGGTGCTCTACAGCCTCACGTCGATGGGATGCCCCGCGGGCGCGATGATCGCCGACGGCATCCTCGACGCAGCCCGCTCCGTGCCCGGAGTGGAGGAGGCCGAGGCGGAGCTGACGTTCGACCCTCCCTGGACGCCCGACCGCATGTCGGACGACGCGAAGTTCATTCTCGGCTTCGGTTAGCCGCGGCACTCATCCAACTGCATCGGACCGATCTGCGGACGCGGGTCATCCGTGACATCACGGCGCCCTGGAGGGACGTGCGATGAATGAGGCAGTGGGGGACCGGCGCTCGTCTGCGGATGCGAATCGCAGGGCGGTGGCCGCCGCGCTCCTGTACTCGTCGAGCCTGTTCGCGATCGGCTACCTCCTGGCCTAGCCTGGGATTCGCAGGACGACCTTCCCGAACTGCTTGCCCGCTTCGAGGTGCTCGTGGGCCTTGGCGGCCTCTGCGAGCGGGAAGACGCTGTCAACGTGCACGCGCGCGCGGCCCTGGCGAATGAGGTCGTAGGCTCCTTCGAAGTCCGAGGGCATCCCCATCGTCGAGCCGTAGACGACGAGCTGCTTCCACCACAGCCGGTAGAGGCGAGCCGGTGGGCTGTGACCGGTTGTCGCGCCACAGACGACGATTCGTCCATCCTGCGCGGCTGTAGCCAGTGAGCGCTCCCACGTCGCCTCGCCGACCGTCTCGACGACGACGTTCGCCCCCCGACCGCCGGTCGCCTCGCGAACGGCAGTGACCACGTCGTCGTCCGAGTGGTTCAGGGCGACATCGGCGCCGAGTTGGCGAGCGCGATCGAGCTTCTCGGCGCTCGAGGACGTGACGACCGTGCGTGCTCCCAACGCCCGGCAGAGCTCGAATGCCGCGAGGGCGACGCCTCCCCCGATCCCCCAGATCAGCACCCACTCGCCCTCGTGCAGTGCGGCCTTCGTGACCAGCATGCGGTGCGCGGTCTCGAACACGAGCGGGAAGGCTGCGGCCTCCTCGAACGAGAGCGATTCGGCGAGCGGGTAGAGCTGTCCGGCCGGGATCGCCTTGAGTTCGCAATACGTCCCATCGGTGTGCTCCCCGATGACGGTGATACGGCCGTCGTGGACGATCCCCGGGTTGACGACAACGCGATCGCCCACCGCAAACTGCTCGACGCCGTCGCCGAGCGCGGCGACGAGACCAGCTCCGTCTGCTCCCAGGATGCGCGGCTTGGGAACCGAGGGTAGGCCCTTCCGTACCCAGACGTCGAGATGGTTCAGGCTGGACGCCCGAAGCTCGACCAGAACCTCTCCAGGACCGGGCTCCGGATCCGGGATCTCTTCGTAGCGGAGGACTTCGGGTCCCCCGTCCTCGTGAATGCGAACGGCGTGCACGAGGCAGAATCCTCGCATGACCGCCGCCGAGCTGAGCCGGCTGGCCGCAGATCTCGAGCTCGACGTTCTCGGGGCCGCCCTGGTTGCGCCCTACGACGACACGGAGCGGCACATCCGCGAACGCATGACGCGGGGATTGTTCGCAGACATGCGGTTCACCATGGCGCGGCCCGAGACCTCTTGCCACCCGGAGACCCTCCTGGAGGGAGCGCGAACTGTCGTCTCTGCCGCTCGCTGCTACTACGAGCCCGGGTCGGAGGCTGGCCCGGACGAAGGTCGGCTGTCCCGCTACACGTGGAGCGACGCGTATGCGTCCCTGCGTCGCGATCTCGACGAGCTCGGCCGGCGGCTCGGCGGTGCCTATCGCGTCTTGGTCGACTCGAACGATCACGTCGATCGCGAGGCAGCCGTTCGTGCCGGGGTGGCGTTCTACGGCAAGAACACGATGGCGATCACGCGCCGGTTCGGATCCTGGGTCGTCCTGGGGACGCTGATCACTGACGTCGAGATCGACACGGCGCCGCGACTCGAGCTCGACTGCGGATCGTGCCGGCTCTGCATCGACGCGTGTCCAACCGGTGCGCTCGACGAGCCTGGCGTGCTCGATGCGACGAAGTGCCTCTCCTATTGGACACAGGCTCCGGAGCCGATTCCCGAGAGGTACCGGTCGGACTTGGACGGAAGCGTCTACGGCTGCGACATCTGCCAGGACGTGTGCCCGTGGAATCGCGGGATCGAGAAACGGCGTCGTCAACTCATTGAATCCGGCTCGAGATCGACACCGACGGTCTCGCTGCGGGAGTGGCTCGAGCGCGACGGAGACGATCTCGTCGCAGAGTTCGATCGCCTCTATGTCCCGCGCAACGACCCCCGCTGGCTCCGGCGAAATGCGCTGATAGCTGCCGGAAACGTCGGGACTCGCGACCTCGAGTCCGCGATTGAGCCGTATGCAGGGAGCGACGATTCCGTGCTACGCGACGCGGCCGAGTGGGCGCTCGAGCGGATCGCAGAGCGTCCCGCGTGACCGACGCCGACCGCGACCGCTTGGCCATTCTCGTCCACGAGGTGCGGAGCTCCGTCGCTGCGCTCTCGGCCATCGCCGAGACGTATCCGCAGGTTCGGGACGACCCTGCCGCGAGCCGTCCGCTTGTGGAGCTGACGCTCGCCGCATCCCGTTCCATTGAGCGGCTCGTCAGGGACGCAGCAGTGGCTTCGGTGCGACTTGAAGAGGTGGACGTGGGCCGTCTCGCCGAAGAGGCGGTGGCTGCCGCCGTCGTCGCCGGAGGAAACGTTCGCGCGGAGATCGCTAGAGGCCTGCCGCTGATCCAGGCCGATCCGCTCAGATTGCGCCAGGCGCTGGACAACCTCGTCGCGAATGCACTCCTTCACTCCGGGTCCACGGACGACGTGGTGGTGAGGGCACGTAACGCCGACGGATCCGTTCTGATCTCTGTAGTCGATACGGGCGTCGGGGTGCATCCCGCCGAGCAGGAACGAATCTTCGAAAAGGGTGTACGACTGGATGAAGCGCGACCGGGATCGGGGATCGGGCTCGCGCTCGCTCGTGCGATCGCTGAGGCGCACGGTGGGACGCTGAGTGTCGACTCGGTTCCCGGGCAGGGAGCGACGTTCAACCTCAGCGTGCGGACATTCGTCTAACCCGCGACCACGGCCTCCAGCCGATACCTGCGAACCAGCCGGCCATCGGAGTCGTGCTCGAAGACATCGAAGGTTGCGCGCGATCCTTCGACTCGTACGCCGCTCCTGGTCGCTATTCGTACCGGGAGCCGGCCCGCGACTTCGTATACCTCGACGTACCCAGGTTGCTCGACCGACACGTATCGGATGTTGGGCCCTGGCTGCACCCAGACGAATCCGACCTTCTCATCGTCTTCGGTCAAGCAGCCGATGCCCAAACGCGGGTCGCGCAGCCGTCCATCGAACAGCTGGCCGTACGCTCCCCCGCACCAGCGGCGGTTCTCCTCGCGCGGCCCTTCGCTGTTGTCACAGCCGAAGATCGCACGCCCGGACTCATCCAGGAAGGTCACGGTCTCCGAGTGAACGCCTATGCGCTCCACGGACGCACCCGTCGGAACTGGGGGGTCTCCACGCCCGCGCTTCAGGCATGACGCGGATCGCTCCGCCTGCTCGGCCTGCGATGACTGCACGACCCGAACCGCCGTCATCACCGCTGGCTGCTCGATGCCCTGGAGTTCGACCGGCAATGCAGACGGTTGCGAGCCGTCCGTCAGACGATCTGGGACGTCGTCGCCGTTCCCGCACCCCGCCGACACGCCGACTCCGAGCGCGAGGACGCTTGCCGAGACGACGGAATGGAAGCGGCGCTGGGTCAATCCGCGCCGCTTCCGAAGAGGTTCAGTCAGCTCCAACCCAGGCGCCGGACGCCGCGGTAGAGCGAGTTCCCCCGATACGCCCGTGTCCAGATGTTCGTCCCGTACGACTCGCCCAGCGCTTCGATGATCTGGTCCGTCCCATCGGGATTGGTGACGTAAATCATTCCGATGTGGGTCGTTCTTGCATAGGCGTCCATCTTGACCGCGGCCGACTTCGACAAGGGGTAGTTGGGAGCACCCTCGGCGTTCATGAATCGCTCTGCCGTGTACGGGCCGTGGACGTGCCGGAGCCTCCACCACTGGTGGAATGCGGTGCTGCCCTCGTCCAACGCCTCGCGCCAGACCTTGAACGTGAATCCTGAGCAGTCGGGGCCTTCGCCTCCGGTGTCTGGGATCCGACTTCGGATCGCCAGGCGAGTCGTCGACGTCGTTGTCGTTCCAGCAGCCCCCGCCCCACTGGTAGCCCTCGTTTCGAGCGTAGAGGGCGACGGTGATCGAGCCGTCACGGGTGATGTACGACGTCGGCGTAGGCGCGGCCCAGTTGCAGTTCTGAGCGATCCAGTTCGTGTGGTAGGCGCTCGCAGTGCCAGCACCGGCGACAGAAAAAGCCAGGGCGAACGCGACGACGAACCTCTTTCCGTGGGACATCACTTCACCTCCAGGTCGAAGCGGTCGACGAAGAGTCCCGCCGGGGTCGAGCCGAGCTGGTAGAGCGAGTTCCCGCGTAGCCTGAAGCGCGAGAGCGGCGCGGTCTCCGCCCAACTCGCGGAATCCAGTGCGAAGCGTTGAACGACACCGCGCCGATCGAGCACCAGCACGACGAACTCGTCTCGGACGTCGGTGAAGACGCGAGTCACGACGACGACCCCGGTGCCCCGTGGCTCGGCGAGCTGGACCTCGGCCAGGGCGGTTTCGCTCCGAACAACCCACGAACGGAGGACTTGTTCGTCCCGCACGAGTGCGATGCGCACTTGGTCGCCGGTCCGGAGGACGACCACTTTCCTGCCGTCCGGCAACGGTCGACCGACATCAGCTCCATTCAGCTGCTCGGAGATCGTCATCGAGCTGTCCCTCGACGTCGACCGGCGTCCATTGCGCCGACGAGCTTTGATGAACGACGGCACCCGAAGTGCCGATCCGAACCTGAGAGGCGCGGTCTGCAATCGCGCGTACGCCACGAGCATCTCCGCCGCGGTCGAACGTGCGCAGCAGCGCATTCCCTTCCTTTCCGCCCGTCGACTCGAGCACGTAGATCGTGCCGTCCGCGTCGATCGAGATATCAGCGATCGTCCCGTTGATCGCGAGCGGAACGGCCTCGGGCATCCCTCCGCCACGCCAGCGCAGAAGCCGCTTGTTCGCCTCGTCGAGCACGACGATGCTGCCGCCCGCCTCTACATCGAAGGATGAACCTCCGATCGGGCGTCAGATTCCTGCCTTGCTCCAGTCCGGCCTGCATCGGCCCGTCACCCCAGGCCGCGTCGGCCACCCGCGCGTCCGCCTCGCGCTCTCGTCCGAAGCCGTGAGCTCCGAGATCGACCTCGATGGTGTTTCGCAGCGGGAAGCTCCGCTGCGGAGCGTCGGGCCCTCCGGCCGGCACGTCCGTGGTCAGCCCAGTCGTGGCGTTCCGGAAGGTCGCGTGGTACGAGAACCCGGACGCGGACCGTGCGATCTCCTCCGGAACGGCTGCCACGTAGCGCCCTTCTGCAGCGCCGAGTTCTTCGCGCAGCTCGATCTCTCGAAACGCGCCGCTGTCGCCGGAACGGATGAAGACCGATCCTTCGGCGTCGCAGGGAGCGTCGACCTCCGTGGCGGATCCGTGCCCGCAGTAGACGTCGTAGCGCAGCTCGACGGGCTCCCGGTCTGCGGTGAGCAGCGGAGGAAGATGCGTCGCTTCGATGAACGGCGCCGACGTCGCTTGGGCGATGCGATGGGCGACAGCCGTGCCGGCGAGGACGACAGCGGCTACGCCGGCGACGATCCCCGCGATGAGGCCGGCGATTCGGCTGAGCCCTGGATGCAAGACTCGTGTGTCCATTCGAGCTCCTTGTTGTCGAATAAGACAACAGTAGCGCGGCCGAGCCGACAGACCGCGCCCGACGCCCGCAGCGGCACCGAGTCGGCGCACTTCCTTGGCGATTTCGAGAACTAAGGTCGCGCGGCCAGCTGTGCAGTGTCCCGCTGGAGCCGGCGAGCCCGTTTTGCGACGGCATCTCTGAGTCGCTGCGGCTCGACGACGACAGTCTCGCCGCGGTCGGCGAGAACCTCCGACAGCAGCCACTCCTCGGTCTTGTAGGGCACGTCGGCGACAGCCGAACCGTCCGTGAGGGGTCGCGCGCCGCGCTCGAGCTTCCAGCGCGCAATCGCCGGCGAATGATGGAGTCGGGCCACGCGGGGGTTCTTGAGGTACGAGGGATCGAACCCGTCGCGCGGCTCGAACCGCTCGTCGGTCAGCCGGGCTGAGCGCATTCGGTCGAGACGGAACGTTCGTGCACCGTCCACGGTCTGGTCCCAGGTGTGCACGCGCCAAACCGGCAGCTCCCGCTCGATCGTGTACGGCTCGACGCGACGAAGCGAAGGGCTCTCGTCGCCCTCCTTCAGGTACTCGAGCTCGACGACGCGCCGCTTCTCGGCGGCTTCGCTCAACACCTTGACGAGTGCCTCCTCGTCGGAGGCACTCCGCGACTCGGGCATCGCGGCGAGATCGAACCGGCCGAAAGTCTCCTCGAGCTTGCGGCGTACTCGCTTGAGTGGCGTGTGCGCATCTGCCGCGATCGTCGGGCCGACGTACTCGATCGCCAGCCGGATCGCTCGCGCCTCCAGCGGCGTGAGCTTCGGCGGCCTGCGAAACACGTCGCCGTACAGCTCCTTGTCGACTCTCACCACGTCGCCGTCGTGCTCCGCGTAGACCGCGTAACAGCCTCCGCCGAAGTTGACCAGGTTGAGCAGCGAGAGGTGCTCCTGCAGCTCCTCGAGCGGTATGGAGATCCGACCGGCGAGCTCGGCAGCATCGAGTACCGCAGTCCGGTCCTCACCGCAGGCGGCGAGAAGCTGTGCGAGAAGCGCCTGGAGAACGCCGAAGCGCTCAGGTGCGACGGGTCCAACGGGTCGCTCGGGGAGTGGCTGCCTCGGATCAGCTCGTTTCGGCCCGGCGGGTACCGGCGCGGGTCCCGTATGCGACTCGGCGAGCCGGGCAAGCCCGGTCGCGACCGCGTCTTTGAGCTCGTCCGGCTCCAACGCTACGGCGCGGCCGTTCTGGCGCAAGACCCAGCCTGCGAGGAGCTCGACGTTCGCGAAGTCGGTCTCGAAGATGCCATCCTCAACTGCTCCGGCGTCCGAAAGTGTGCGCTCCACCCACCAGGCGGTGTCGTCCGAGACGGCGATTCGGGCCGTCCCTAAGGATTCACCGATCTGCCACGGGCGCGGCACGCGGTGCAGCTCGACGTCGAAGTCGGCAGGAACGCGGAAGTCGCGCTCGCGCCTCGTTGCGAACCGGATGTCTCCTCGAATACGCGACACCCGGAACGTGCGAATGGTGTTGCGATCGAGGTCGTGACCCACCACGTACCAGTTGCCGTCGTCCAGCCGCAGGCCATACGGGTTGACGAGGCGCTCTCCGGGGCGCGCGCGTCTCGGGCTCCAGTAGCCGAAGCGCACCGTCCGCTGCTTCGAGATCGCCGATTCGAGCTTCGACAGCCGTCCGGCGAGCTCGGGCGAGTAGTCCGGCGCGCTCACGCGAACTCGTTCGGCTGTCTCGGTCGGTGGGTCGGCGAAGCCCGTTCGCCCGAGCGCGAGGTTCTGCAGCGCAAGACGGAACGGCTCGGCGTATGCGAACTTCCCTTCGAGGTAGTACAGCGCGGTCTGCAACGCGGCGAGCTCGTCGTCGTCGAGCTCGAGCCGATCGAGGAAGTAGTGCTCGGAGCGCAACGTGTAGAGCTCCTCGCCCGTGAACTCGTCCCGCTGTGACTGGAGCGGTACGCCGAGCGCGGTCAGTTCGGCGCGGTCCGAATAGAACCGCCGGGCGAACGCCTCATCCGACATCTCGCTGTAGCCCTCGACGTTCGACTTGACGTCCCTGGCCGTGAGGGGACGGCGCTCAGCCATCAAGAAGGCGACGAGAGAGAGCTGGCGGATGAGCTTGTCGGCGTCGTGCGACATGCGTAGGGCGAGCTTAGCCGCTCTCTATCCAGTCCATCTCGAAGTGGGCGAAGTGGAAGCGGCAGAGGTCGCGAAGCGCCCTCCTCCAGGGATCTCCGCGCGATCGAGATTCGCGCGAGCGAATCTCGATCTGCGCAGAGGTCAGCCTAGGCGGCTGCGGCAGCGTGCTGCTCGAGATGCTGGTGAGAGGGGCAGTAGTCCCTCCCGGGAAGAGGCGTTCGCTGGCACGCCTTCCCCTTGCGTGTCGTCGCATGGCAGCGCGACACGCCGCCGTCCAGCAGGCCGGCTTCGATCTGCTGCTCGATGAAGTTCGTCGCCGCACCGACGCCCTCACGCACCGCCCACTGGACTTGCGCCTGGGCGGTGATCGGGAAGTACCGCCGGATGTCGGCGAAGAGGGCTCGGTCGGGACGAGCGAAGTAGTGCGGATCGTCGGCGAGCCGCTCCATCGTCTGCTCGCACTCGCCCAGCACTGCCCGCCGGTACTCGAGCTGCGTGCTGCGGTCTGCGTACGGGTCGATCAGGCTCTTGATCGAGCGGTAGATCGCTCGCGAGTATTGATACATACAGGAGCGTAGTTGTGCGACGTGATCTTCCAAGATGACCCTCGCGCTGTTCGGGATCGCACTCCGGAGGCGGAAAAGTGAGCTTTCGAAGCTCCTGCTCAAGGAGTGTAGCGCCTTTCCGAGCTTGTTACAAAGTCAGGCCGAAAGTGGCTATCGAGACAACGGCTGTCTGCCTATGGGACGATCCTCCGCACCGAGGCGGTGCGCGCGAATCTCCGAGCGCGCTGGAGCTCGCTGGTCGCCTCGGCCTCGGACCCGTAGATCCCGGCGAAGACGACCCAGTACCCGGGATGGAGGCTCGCATACTGCGAGGAATCGAGGATGCCCACCGCGTCAATGCCTCGCCTGCGGGCCTGACCGGCACGAGCGACGGCAACCCGGCGACCCGTTGTCTGAGGAACCGACGCAAGCGCGATCGTCCAACCGTCCTCCGCTGCGGGCCAGGCGACAATGCCTGCGGGCGCACCCTCTGTGGGCGCCGGGAGCGTGGTCGACTCGGGGATCGTCGCGAATCCCCCGGTCGCGGTGACGAGCTCCGCGGCGTCGCCCCTGCCATCGGTCGCAGCAACGGCGAGCGCCGCACCCGCAAATGCGACGACGAGTGCAACGAGCGCACGAATGATCCAGCCGCGACCCGCGTCTTCCGCTCGGCCGAGCGAGCCGGAGCCGGGGAGTCGCGCACCGCACTCGAGGCAGTACTCCTGTCCTCGTACGAGGCTCGCTCCGCAGCGGCCGCACTCGCTCACTCGGCCGCTCCCGCCGCTGCCGAGACGGATTCCGAAGCGGAGCGCCCGCACGTCGCGCAGAAGCGTGCGCCGAGGAGGAACGGCGCGCCGCAGACGCACGTGGCCGTCCCGCGGAGGAGCTTCGCGCTTCCGTCGAGAAGCGCATCGATCTCGTGGACTCTCGCCTCGATGGCGACGAGCTCCGCGCACCGCTCGACCACGAGTCCGGCGCTGAAGCGGTCGCGCTTGTACATCTCCAGCGCGAGGCCGCCGAGATCGCGGAGGCGCTCTTCGCGTACCTGCAGAAGTGACTTTCGCTCCCGTTTGAGCTCTCGCGGAGGAGGTGGGGTATATGCGCCCGTCGGTCGGGCTGTCTCGCCGGTGCTCATGCCTTTGACTGTCGACACATCGAGGACACTAGAGCTGGAGGACGACGAGGCGCTCCTCGGTCATCTCGCGGATCGCGTAGGCCGGGCCTTCGCGGGTGTTCCCGGAGTCCTTGATCCCGCCGTATGGCATCTGGTCGGCACGGAAGGTCGGCGCCTCGTTTACCGTCACCCCACCGAACTCGAGCTTTCGCGCCGCGCGAAGCGCACTCTTGACGTCGCGCGTGAAAACCCCGGCCTGAAGACCGAAACGCGTGGAGTTGGCGAGGTCGATTGCCTCGTCGAGGGTGTCGAAGGGCGTGACCGTGCAGAGTGGCCCGAACACCTCCTCGCACGACACCTTCGCGTCCGTGGGCGCCTCGGCGATCACGGTCGGTAGGAGCAGCTCGCCGTCGAGCTCTCCGCCCGTCAAGACGACGGCGCCGGCGGATTTCGCCTCTTCGATCCAGGAGAGGATGCGATCGCGGTCGGACTCGGAAATCAACGGGCCGACATCGGTCTCCTCGTCCGCGGGATCGCCGACCTTGAGCGCTTCGACGCGGGGCAGCAGGAGCTCGAGAAACTCGTCGTACGCGCGCCGTTCGACGTAGATTCGCTGCACCGAGATGCAGCTCTGCCCAGCGAACGAGAAGGCGTTCGCCGCGAGCCGCGTCGCGGCGTCCTCGAGATCGGCATCTGCCGTGACGATGACCGGAGTCGCGTTCCCGAGCTCGAGGTTGACCCGCTTCCGGGCCGCTCGCTCGCGCAGCTTCCAGCCGATCGGGACGGAGCCCGTGAACGTGATGAGCTTCACGCGCTCGTCCTCGACGAGCACGTCGCCGATCTCAGCTGCCGGGCCGCAGACGACATTCAGCCAACCTGCAGGCAGCCCGGCCTCCGTTTCGAGCTCTGCGAGAAGGAGCGCCGACAGCGGGGTCTTCGCTGCGGGCTTGAGGACCACGGCGCAGCCTGCGGCGAGCGCTGGCGCGATCTTGTGCGCGACGAGGTTGAGAGGGAAGTTGAACGGGGAGATCGCACCGACGATCCCGATCGGCTGCCTGAGAGTGAGCGCGAGCTTTCCCTCGCCCGCGGGCGAGGCGTCCATCGGCACCACGTCCCCGGCGAGCTTGCGCGCCTCGACCGCAGCCATCGTGAAGGTCGAGACTGCGCGGGCGGCCTCGACGCGAGCGGCCTTCATCGGCTTCCCCGCTTCGGCGGAGATCGTGCGGGCGGCCTCGTCTGCGCGCTCGCTCAAGAGTGCCGCGACCCGATCGAGGATCGCTGCGCGCTCATGAGCCGGGAGGGGCTCGCGCATCGCCTGCTCGGCTGCGTCGAGCGCGTCTCGCGCCTGGGGTGAGCCGCCTTCGGGCACACGTCCGACGAGCTCTCCGTCGTAGGGCGACCGCACCTCGATCCACTCGCCGGTCTCGACCCACTCACCTCCGACGAGGAGCTTCCGCTCGACCGCGGTCGTGGCCATGGCGGGAGTGTAGATGGGAGACTTTCTCTCGTGGACATGCCCGAGATTCGGTATGCGCGAACCGGCGAGGTCGCGCGGGTCGCAGCCGAGGCAGACGCCGGGGAGATTCTCGTCACGAGCACGGTGCGCGACCTCGTGGCCGGCGCAGGAGTCGGGTTCGGAGACGCGGGAGAGCGAGAGCTGACGGACGTTCCTGGGACCTTGCAGCTCTATGCTGTTGTCGATGGCTAGAGACGCGTACATCGTCGACGCCGTCCGCTCGCCGATCGGGAGGCGGAACGGCTCGCTTTCGGAGATCCGCGCGGAAGAGCTCGCCGCGCAAGTCATGAACGGGCTCGTCGACCGCCTCGATCTCGAGCCAGGCGAGCTCGAAGACGTGCAGATGGGCTGCGTGACGCAGATCGGTGAGCAGGCGTTGAACGTCGGACGGCAGGCGGTCCTTGTGGCCGGGTGGCCGGAGACCGTCTGCGCTTCGACAATCGACCGCCAGTGCGGCTCGTCGCTGCAGGCGGCCTTCAATGGCGCGTCCGCGATCCAGGCGGGGCACCTCGGTCTCGTCGTCGCCGCCGGAGTCGAGCACATGACGCGCGTGCCAATGGGCTCGAACCTCGGCGACGCCGGCTGGGGTGCCGTCAATGAGAAGATCGGTGAGCGCTGGCCGATCGTGCCGCAGGGAATTTCGGCGGAAGTGATCGCGGAGGAGTGGGGGCAGGCACGCGAAGAGCTCGACGCCTACTCCTACGAGTCGCACCGGCGCGCAGTAGCCGCGATCGACGAGGGACGATTCGAGCGCGAGATCGTGCCGGTTGAGACGGGCGCGGCGGGTGCTGCCGTCCTCTTCGCCGTGGACGAGACGCCCCGTCGAGACACGTCTATCGAGAAGCTTGCTTCGCTTCAGCCCGCCTTCAAGAGCGACGGGGTCATCACCGCGGGGAACTCGAGCTCGATCGTGGACGGCTCGGCCGCAATGCTCCTCGCGAGCGGCGAAGCCGTCGAGCGACTCGAACTCACGCCGCGCGGCAGGTTCGTGTCCTTCGGGCTCTCCGGTGTCGACCCGTATCGGATGCTGCACGGGAACCCGGAAGCGTGCGCGCGGGCGCTCTCGAAGGCGGGGCTCACCTGGGACGAAATCTCCGTGATCGAGGTCAACGAGGCGTTCGCCTCGGTCGTGCTCCAGTTCCTGGCCGACAGCGGGTTGCACGAGCGCTGGGAGGGTGGGGACGTCAACCCGAACGGGGGCGGGATCTCGCTCGGTCACCCGCTGGGAGCCACGGGTGCGCGGATCACCGCGACGCTCCTGAACGAGCTCGACCGCCGCGGGGCTCGCTACGGGATCGCCACGATGTGCATCGGCCAGGGTCAGGCGATCGCAGGCGTCATCGAGCGCCTCTAGATCCTCGTGTTCGATCAGTGCGACTGATCGAACACGAGACGATTATGACTTGTGCTGATTGTCATCGGTACGCGATGATGAGGTCGTGTTCGGATATCTCCTCATCGCATTCCTCGTTCTTGTCGGGCCGCTCGCGTACCTCGCAGGCGCGGACTCTCGTATCGACGAGATAGCGCACAGACGTCGCCACGTGCGCTGAACGAGCCCGCCGCTCGGGAACGCGGATAGCATCGCGCGTCGTGAAGGTTCCCGAGATCCGCACGATCGGCGTCGTCGGCCTGGGCGCCATGGGCGCCGGGATCGCCCAGCTCTCCGTCGAAGCGGGATACGAGACCATCGGGCGCGAGGTCACCGACGACCTCGGGCAGAAGGCGCGCGACCGGATCGCTCACTTTCTCCAGCGCAAGGTCGACAAGGAGCGCATGTCGGCCGACGAACGCTCGGCCGCTCTCGAACGATTGTCGTTGACGACTCGGCTCGACGCCTTCGACGGATGCGACCTCGTGATCGAAGCCATCGTCGAGGAGTTGGACGCGAAGCTCGCCCTCTTCTCGGAGCTCGAGTCGATCGTCAGGCCGGACGCCGTTCTCGCGACCAACACCTCGGCGCTCTCGGTCACCGAGATCGCGTCGGCGGTCACGAGACCGGAGCGCGTCATCGGCATGCACTTCTTCAACCCGGCGCCGCTCATGCCCCTCGTCGAGATCGTGCGCGCGGAGCTTTCCTCGGACGAGGCCGTGGAGGCCGCGTACGCCGTCGGGGAGCGTCTCGGCAAGCAGCCGATCCGCTGCCACGACACGCCGGGGTTCGTCGTCAATCGCGTCCTCATCCCGCTCTTGAACGACTGCATCCGGGTCCTCGACGAGGCGCGGGTCTCGCCGGAGGACCTCGACACCGCGATGACCGCCGGCGCAGGTTGGCCGATGGGTCCGTGCACGCTCGTCGACCTCGTCGGGATCGACGTTCATGTTCACGCATCGGACGCGCTGTACGACAAGCTGCGCGAGCCGCGCATGGCGCCACCGCCGAGGATCGTGGCGATGAGGAATGCCGGCCTCCTCGGCCGCAAGAGCGGTCGCGGGTTCTATCGCTACGTCCCCGACTGAAAGCTCCGCACTTACAGTCTCCTTACAGCGTTCTCACCCCGGACCCACGCCGAGTCTCGATACTTGGCTTGGAGCCATGCGGAAGCTCAGCGTTCTCGCCTGCTCGATCGTCGCGTTCGCGGCGATCGGGGGTTCTGCCGGTGCGGCGGAGCCCGACGTCGGCGTGCTCTCGGTCGAGAACGCCAGGGGCGCGGTCATGCTCGACCTCCGCGGCTCGGTCCTGGGACGCCTGTCCCTCGGCACGCTCCGGGTCACCGACAACACACCGCGCGACCGCTACACCGCCCTTGTCGTCGGCCGGAAGCTCACCCAAGAGCGGGTCGGCCCGCGTACCGTCCTCTACAAGGGGCAGGGCCTACGCTTCCGGATGGTCGGCGGCGGTTACCGGATCATGGCCAGAGGGACGGGGATCTCCGTCTCGGCGGTCGGACGTGGCGCCGCTTTACTCGACGGCGATCGACGATTCGCGGGAGACGACGCCGGTGTGTACTCCCTCGAGGAAGGCGTGGACTGCGCCGTCGAGCCACTGCTCTGCACGGCCCTCCCCGACGAGCCCGAGCGGTTCGTCTTGGGCATCGCGCCCGAAGAGGACGGCCCGGGGTCGAGAAGGTGAGCCAGCCTCAGCACTCGATCCTCGTCGTCGAGGACGAGACCTCGATCGCCTCGTTCGTCGCGGCGTACCTGCGCAACGCGGGCTACGGCGTCCGAACGGCGTCGAATGCCCAGACCGCGCTCGTGGAGCTCGCGAGCGAGGCGCCGGCGTTGATCGTTCTCGACCTCAACCTCCCGGACGGAGACGGCGTCGAGCTCTGCCGGCGCATTCGCAAGGGATCCGACGTGCCCATACTCATGCTCACCGCCCGCGACGAGGACGTCGACAAGATCATCGGCCTCGAGGTCGGTGCAGACGACTACATGACGAAGCCCTTCAACCCGCGCGAGCTCGTCGCGCGAGTCAAGAGCGTGCTGCGACGGGCAGCGCCGGATCGACGGCGCGGTGAGAGCGAGGAGCTGCGGCATGGAGACCTCGTCATCAACTCGGGGAAGCGCGAGGTGTACGTCGGGGACGAGGAGATCCGGCTTGCTCCGAAGGAGTTCGAGCTCCTCTGGGAGCTGCTCGACCACCGCGGGATCGTGCTTACACGCGACCAGCTGCTCGAGCGCGTGTGGGGCTACACCTTCGCGGGCGACACCCGAACGGTCGACGTCCACGTCAGGCAGATCCGCCGCAAGCTCGGGGACGCGTCTCCGATCGTGACCGTCTGGGGCGTGGGCTACAAGGTCGCCAGCGACCGTACGGCAGTCGGCGCAAGACCGGAATCCGCTCCCGCGGAGTCCGGTCGCGCGGGAAACCCCTGAAGCCGTCCGCTTTCGCGGCCGGGAGCGCGTCCACTTTCACATCTACCCTAGGGACACCCGATGCTCGGGACGCTCCGCTTTCGACTCACGGCTCTCTTCCTCCTGGTCGTGCTCGTGTTCGGCCTCGTCTCGATCGCACTCGCCGTCCGTCTCTTCCAAGACGCGACGCGTACGGAGGCGATCCGAGAGCTCGAGCGCGAGGCCGCAGGCTTGGCAGATCTGTATGCACAGGCGGCGCTACGGTCGAGCGACGAGGGGACGAAGGCGCCGGCATTCGCGGCCCGGAACCTCGAGCTGGCAACGGGTGACGAGCTCTACTACGTGGGTCTCTCCCTGTTTCCAGGACAGCGCTTCGGCCTGACCCGTTTGCAACGAACCGCGCTCGGCGACGTGGAGCTCGATCGCAACCGCGTGGTGACGTTCGAGTTCACGCCGACGAGCGACGATCGCAAGCTGATAGGTGCTGCGCAGCCGGTTCGACTCGCTCCGCGAACCGAGGCGTTCGGCTGGCTCGTGGTCGCCAAGCCGGTGACGGAGGTTCGCCAGCAGTGGCTGACCCTCCTGGAGCGGTTCGCGCTCGCCTTGGCCGTCGGGATCGGGCTCGCCGGTGTGTTGTTCTGGTGGCTCTCGAAGCGATTTACCGAACCGGTGCTCACCCTCACGCGTGCGACCCAGGATGTCGCGGCCGGCCGCTACGACGTCGAGATCCCGGACGCACGGGGAAGCGACGAGATCTCCCTCCTCAGCGACCGCTTTCGGCGAATGGTTGCCAAGCTCGCCGAGGGCGAGCAGTTGAAGCGCTCCTTCCTGATGTCGGTGTCACACGAGCTGCGCACGCCACTGACTGCGATCCGCGGTCATGTCGAAGCACTCCGCGAGGGAATCGTCACCGAGCCTGAAGCGGTCAGGAACTCGCTCGACGTGATCGCGTCGGAGGCCGATCGCCTCGAGCGGCTGGTGGGAGACGTTCTCGATCTCGCGAAGCTCCAGGCACACCGGTTCACGGTTCGCCAGGAGGAGGTCGACCTGGGACGGGTTCTCGATCATGCGTACGGCGCCTTCACCGAGGAGGCGCGCCGCCGCGATATCGACTACCGCCTGGAGACCGACGCGGAGCCGCCGGTCATCGTGTCCGACGGAGATCGCGTGCTCCAGGTCATATCGAATCTGCTCTCGAACGCCTTCCGCTGGACGCCGGATGGCGGCCAGGTGGAGCTCGGTCTCGGTGCCGCGAACGGAGTCGTACGCGTCGACGTCTCGGACTCGGGTCCCGGGATCAAGGTGGACGATCGCGCTCGAATCTTCGAGCCCTTCATCTCGAGCGACGTGAACGGGACGGGGCTTGGCCTCCCGATCGCGAACGAGCTTGCACTTGCGCTCGGCGGCAGGATCGAGCTCGAGTCCGATCCGGGTAGTGGGAGCCGCTTCCGGCTCGTTCTACCGGTCCCAGCCGGCGATTAGTTGCGCTTCAAGCGGCTGCTGCGTGCCCGACGAGCGCGTCGACGTCGTGCGACGCGCGACGGTCCCCGTTGGAGGAGGACTCGTCCGCGTCCTGTACCGTTCGGCCCTCGAGGCGGGCGAGCCGCGTGTCGATTCCACGCCAGCCCGAGCTCACCAGATCGACCAGAAGCGCGAGGTCGTCCACGCGCGCATGCCGCTCCGCGAGTAGCTCTCCCTCGATCCGCTCCAACCGCCGGATCGTCTGATTGAGCAGGCCTCGTATCTCGGCGATGTGCCGCGCGACCGGGAGCACCTCGGTGCGGAGCCCGTCGCGAACGGCAACGTTGACCTGAACCGGCATCGACGCCTCGAGCCCGGCGGCAACTTCTGCAAGGGCTTCGATCTGCTGGCGCGAGCGCTCGAGCGTGGCCTCGATCAGCGCGGGCTCCGGGCGGCGCGCTCCTGCGTCCGCGATTCGCTGTTGGGCACGTTCCAGGGCGAGTACGTCCATGGGCGACGAGGCTACTCTCCGCGCCGGATGGACACCGAAATCCTCGACTACGACCTTCCGGAGGAGCTGATCGCCCAGCAGCCTGCCGCTCGGCGGGACGATTCGCGCCTGCTCGTCTACCGCCGCTCGAGAGGGTCGATCGAGCATCGCGCGTTCTCGGAGCTGCCCGAGCTCTCGGGTGACGAGCTGATCGTCGTCAACGACACGAGGGTCCTTCACGCACGCCTTCCGCTTCGGCGCGCTACCGGCGGGCTCGTCGAGGTGCTTCTCGTGGAAGAACGAGCGGACGGCCTGTGGGAGGGCCTCGCAAGGCCGTCTCGCCGGTTGCGCGCGGGCGAGCGGATCGGGCCGATCGAGCTCGTCGAGCCGCTCGGGGACGGGCGCTGGCTCATTCGTCTCGACGGCGAGCTCGACGGCGACGTGCCGTTACCGCCTTACATCCACGAGCGGCTCTCGGATCCCGAGCGGTATCAAACGGTGTACGGCAATGAGGCAGGCTCCGCGGCGGCACCGACTGCAGGGTTGCACTTCACACCGGAGCTGCTCGCTCGGCTCGACCATGTCGCCGTCACGCTTCATGTCGGGATCGACACGTTCCGGCCGATCGCAGTCGAGCGGATCGAAGATCACCGGTTGCTCGGCGAGCGGTATCGCGTATCTCCCGAGGCGTGGGACCGGATCGCGGGCTCGAAGCGCGTACTCGCGGTGGGCACGACGACGGTACGAACGCTCGAGACGGTCGCGCGCACCGGCAGTCTCCAGGGACGCACCGATCTCTTTGTCACGCCGGGGTTCGAGTTCCGACGGGTGGACGCCCTTCTGACGAACTTCCACCTTCCGCGCTCGAGCCTGCTTGCCCTCGTGATGGCATTCGCCGGCGTGGAAGAGACGCGTGCGCTCTACCGCACGGCGATCCAGGAGCGGTACCGCTTCTACTCGTTCGGTGACGCGATGCTCGTGCTCTGACGCCCACGACGTTCGGCTTGGCGTTCTTCCGGCACGATCTCGTGTCACATGCGCCTGCAATTCCGGATTAAGCTCGAAGGTGGGTGGAGGCGAGGGGTGGCCCCAGGCGAACGCTCGGTTTGGGCCTCGTCTGAATCTGCGGGGGCCCTCCGCTGAACGCGTTCTCGCTGAGCGCCACCGACGGTGCCGCGCGCGCCGGTTCACTGGAAACCGCACATGGCGTGGTTCCGACGCCCGCGTTCATGCCTGTGGGGACGAAGGCATCGGTGAAGTCGCTGCACCCGGACGAGGTTCGAGCATTGGGTGCTCACGTGATCCTCGGGAACACGTACCACCTGCACTTCCGGCCCGGCGAGGACGTCATCGAGAGCCTCGGCGGCATGCACGCATTCTCGGGTTGGGACGGCCCGATCCTCACCGACTCGGGAGGCTTCCAGGTCTTCTCGCTGCGCGACACGATCGTCGCGCTCGATGACGAGGCCGTGACGTTCCGCTCGGTCTACGACGGCTCCCTTGCCCGCTTCACGCCCGAGGGCGCAGCGGAGATTCAGCGGCGGCTCGGCTCTGACATCGCCATGTGCCTCGACGTGTGCCTGCCGGCGCCCGCCTCGCGCGATGAGCTCCAGCGAGCAGTTCGGCTCACCACGATCTGGGCCGAGCGCCAGGCCGAGGCGCCGCGAGCTCCCGGTCAGCTTCGCTTCGGGATCACCCAGGGCGGTGCCGATCCGGAGCTCCGGCGCCGGTCGGTCGAGGAGATCTCGGCGCTTTCGTTCGACGGGGTCGCGCTCGGGGGCCTCGCGGTCGGAGAATCACGGGAGGAGATGCTCGACTGCGTCGAGTGGGCCGCGCCCGCTCTGCCTGCGGACAAGCCGCGCTACTTCATGGGGATCGGGGACCCAGCGGGGATCCTCGAGGTAGTCGCCCGGGGAATCGACCTCTTCGACTGCGTCTTGCCGACGCGCACGGCCCGCACCGGCTCTGCGCTGACCTGGGCCGGGCGGCTGAATCTCCGTAACGCTCGTTACACCCGGGATCCGCTGCCGCTCGAAGAGGAGTGCGCATGCCCTGCATGCTCCCGTTTCTCGCGCGCGTACATCCGTCACCTCGTGACCCAGAGCGAGATCCTCGGATTGCGGCTGCTCAGCCTGCATAATCTCTGGTTCGTACTCGACCTGACCGCACGCGCGCGGGCGGCGATCGAGCGTGGGACGTTCACGGCCTTCCGGCGGGACGCGCTCGCGCGGCTCGCCCACGCGCCCGAGGAGGAACCGTGAGCTTCTTGATCGTGATGGTGCTCTTGCTCGTCGTCATGTACGTGCTGATGATCCGGCCGCAGCGCCAGCGCCAGCAGGCACAGCAGGCGACGGTCGAGAAGGCCGGAGTCGGCGACGACATCCTGACGACCGGTGGCATATACGGGACGATCACCGAGGCCGAGGAGGACGACATCGTCGTCGAGATCGCAGACGGCCTCTCGGTGCACATGACGCGGCGCGGCATCGCGGCCGTTCTCCCACCCGACGAAGAAGACGAAGGAGAGGACGAAGCCGAGGACGAAGCCGAGGACGAGGACCTCGTCGACGCTGACGAGGTGACCGAGCTCGAGGATGAAGGTGCTGTTACGAGCGGCGAAGAAGCTGTTACGAGCGAGCCCGACGCGGGCCCGACGACAGCCGACCGCCGATAACGTGATTCGCCGACCTTGAACCGACGGACCTCCATTCTCGTCGTCGGCCTGCTGGCCGCTGCGCTCATCGGCGTTTTGCTCCTGGCCGTCCCTGGGTCGCCGATCAAGCAGAGCCCGACGCTCGGTCTCGACCTGCAGGGAGGTCTCGAGGTGACGCTGCAGGCGGTTCCGCCGCCGGATCGCGAGCTGACGGACGACGACCTCTCGCGCTCCGTCGACATCATGCGGAATCGAGTCGACAAGCTCGGCGTGACCGAGCCCGAGATCCGGACGCAGGGCTCCGACCAGATCGTGATCCAGCTTCCGGGAGTGAAGGACCCCGCGGCGGCCGCCGAGATCATCGGCACGACAGCGCAGCTCGAGCTCTACGACCTCGAGACGTCGCTCGCCGGCCCGTCGATCTCGATCCAGCGCTACCCAGTCGAGAACCCGTCGCTGTACGACCTTCTCGCTCGCGTGCAGGCGCAGGTCGAGGGCGAGTCGGACGCGTACTACCTCGTGAATCCGAAGACGAAGCGCGTCACCCGCGGGCCATTCGGATCTAGAGAGGATGCGCTTCGGCGATCCGACGGGAAGCTTCCGGAAGGCCGCGAGTTGTTCGCTGTCCCGCAGGGCATGGTCGTGATCACCTGCGGCGAGCCCGCGGTCGTCTGCCCGGGGGGCCCGCAAGGAGGCGGTGTGCCGCCCGACCGCACCTACTACTACCTCTTCTTGTACGAGCCTCCCGAAATCCCGCAGATGACGGGCGAGGATCTGAAGCTCTCGGGAACGCGCGCCGACTTCGACACGAGCCCCGGCGGTGCCGGCCGCCCGATCGTCTCGATGGAGTTCACGGGACGAGGTGGCGACCGGTTCGAGGAGATCACGCGCGCCGAGTGGGTGCGCGGGAAGCTGCGCGGGACGCCGCAGCACTTCGCGATCGTGCTCGACCGCGAGATCAGGACGTTCCCACAGATCGACTACACGGACTCGAGCCTTTCCGGCGGCATCGGCGGTGGTCGGGCGCAGATCACCGGCCTCGACTCCATCGACGAGGCGCAGGACATCGCGATCGTGCTGCAGACCGGCGCGCTGCCGGTGAAGTTCGAGACACTCGACCGCACCGACATCTCCGCCACGCTCGGCAAGGACTCGCTCGAGGAAGCCTGGAAAGCGGCGATCGGTGGAATCCTGCTGGTCGCGATCTTCCTGCTGCTCTTCTACCGCTTCCTCGGCCTGGTCGCGGTCACTGGCCTCGTCGTCTACGCCGCCTTCCTGTACGCGACCATCCTCCTCTTCAACGTCACGCTGACCCTTCCGGGGTTCGCCGGCCTCGTGCTGACGTTCGGTGTCGCTGCCGACGCGAACATCGTCATCTTCGAGCGCATAAAGGAAGAGGTGCGCGCAGGAAGATCGGTGCGCGCGGCGATCAACCTGGGTTACAAGAAGGGCTTCGCGACGATCGTCGACGCCAACGTCGTCACCGCGATCACGGCGATGGTGCTCTTCGCCGTCGCGACCGCGAGCGTGCGCGGCTTCGCGCTCATGCTCCTGATCGGCACGGCGCTCTCGATGCTGACCGCAGTCCTCGCGACGCGCGCGATCCTCGCACTGCTCGCGGGCTTCGGGTGGATCGACAACCCGCGACTGATGGGCACGACGGGTGGAGGGATCCCGCGTTGGCTCCGGCTCGACTACATCGGGCGGAGGCACATCTGGTTTGCGTTCTCGGGAATCGTCGTCGCGATCTCGATCGCCGCGATCCTGTTCAAGGGACTCAACCTCGGGATCGACTTCAAGGGCGGGACGCAACTCTCGTTCCGCACGCCGGAGCCCACCTCCCTCGAGGAGGTGCGAAGCCAGGCGGCGCAGATCGGCCAGCAAGGCGCCGTGATCCAGGGGCGAGGGACCTCGGCCGACGGCCGTTACACGAACTTCCAAATCCGCACCGAGTCGCTGACGCTCGCCGAGCAGAACAGGCTCTCGCAGGAGCTCGCGGACACGATCGGTGCGACGGCGTTCGGAGCCAAGAGTGTTTCGGAGAGCTTCGGCCGGCAGATAGCGAACTCGGCCATCTTGGCGATCGTGGTGAGCCTGCTCCTGATCGTGGTCGTACATCTCGTTCCGCTTCCAGTGGAAGTACTCGATCGGCGTGCTCGTGGCTCTCGCACACGACGTCGTGATCACCGTCGGCGTCTACGCCTTGACCGGGCGGGAGGTCTCCACGGCAACCGTGGCCGCAGTGCTCACCGTGCTCGGGTACTCGATCTACGACACGATCATCATCTTCGACCGAATCCGCGAGAACGTGCCGCTGATGCGACGGGCGTCGTTCCGCGTGATCGGGAACGTCTCGCTCTGGGAAGTGCTCCCGCGCTCGCTCGCGACGACCTTCATCACCCTGCTCCCGGTAGCAGCCCTCTACTTCTTCGGCGGCGACACGCTCAAGGACTTCGCCTTCGCACTGCTCGTCGGCATCGGCTTCGGCGCGTACTCGTCGATCTTCCTCGCAGCACCTCTCGTCGCCGTGCTCAAGGAGCGGGAGCCCGAGTTTGCACGGAGGCGTGACGACCTCGGGGCGCTCGAGGGAGTCGAGTCCGTCGGCGGAATGCTGCTGGATCAGCCCGACGAGGCCGACGAGAGCGACGAGGAAGACGTCGAGGTCGAGCGCCCACGTGTCCCGGCTCCGGCGCCGGCTCCGGCCGCAGCGTCCGCAGGACCCGGAGATGCTGCAGCCAAGTCGAAACGGGAACGCCGCAGGCAACGGCGCGCCTCGAGGCCTCATGGACGAACCCGGTAGCTCCGGGCGCGGGTCGCTGGAGACCCTCGCGCTCGCCGGGATCGGTGCCTTCGTCCTGGGAGCCGATCGAGTCGACGAGCTCGCCGACGAGCTCGCGCGCCGTCTCGGCATGGATCGGGCAGAGACGCGTGCCGCTCTCGCAGACGTGCTCGACAGCTGGCGCCGCGAGCTCACGCGGGTGGGCGAGTCTTCCGGCTCGGCGGTTTCGAGGCTCGGCGCCGAGCTCGGCGTCGCCTCGCGCGCTGCGGTCGAAGAGCTCGAGCTCCGCGTCGCTCAGGTCGAGCACAGGTTGAAGCTGCTCGAGCGCTGAAGAAGGGCGAGGCGAGCCTCGCCCCTACAATCTCTCGCGATGGCCACCCGGCAGGAACGGCCTCCGCGCAGCCTCGGACGCTTGTCGGAGATCGCGCAGGTCGCCGCGCGACATGGCTTCGGCTACTTCTTGCGGAGGAACCGCCTCGGCGACCTGCTCTCGGGAAACGACGGTGCGAATGGCGACGTCGGAGTCTCGGACCGCGGTCGACGGCTCCGCGAGATGCTCGACGAGCTCGGTCCGACGTTCGTCAAGTTCGGCCAACTTCTCTCGACACGGCCGGACGTCGTGCCGCCGGACATCGTGATCGAGCTCCGCGGCTTGCAGGACGACGTGACGCCGTTCCCGTTCGAGCAGGCGCGCGCCGTGATCGAGGCCGAGCTCGGGCTGACCGTGGAGCAGGCGTTCGTCGAGTTCGACGAGCAGCCGCTTGCCTCCGCCTCGATCGGGCAGGTGCACAGGGCCGTGCTCCCGAACGGCGAGGAGGTCGCGGTCAAGGTCCAGCGTCCCGAGGCAGCGCGGCAGATCGAGGCCGATCTCGGGCTGCTCTACCAGGCGGTGAAGCTCCTGAAGGAACGCGTGCGGGCGCTCGAGTTCATCGATCCGCAAGAGCTCGTCGACGAGTTCGCGCGCTCGATTCGCCTCGAACTCGACTACGCGCACGAGGCGAGGAACGCGGAAGCCTTCCACCGGAACTTCGCGCACACGGCAGGCGTCGTCGTTCCCCGGGTCATCCGGCAGTACTCGACCGGACGCGTGTTGACGCTCGAGTTCCTGCGCGGGACAAAGGTCTCGGAGCTCGATCTCGAGCGCATGCGGCCAGACGAGCGCCGGGACGTCGCCTACCGGATGGCGGACACGTGGATGACGATGGTCTTCCGACACGGCTTCTTCCACTCCGACCCGCATCCGGCGAACATCTTCGTCCTCGATTCCGGCGAGCTCGGGCTCGTCGACTTCGGCCAGGCTGGGAAGCTCACGGATGAGGACATGGCCAAGCTCACGCGGCTGTTCGTGGACGCAGCCGTGGAGAACATTGACGTGATGCCGCGGCGCCTCAAGGAGCTCGGCGTCCGCTACGCGCCCGAGCGGGAGCAGGAGTTCCGCGACGAGCTGCGCGTGCTGTTCGACCGCTATTACGGGACGCGGCTCTCGGACATCGATCCGCTGCAGGTGATCAGGGAGGGGTTCCAGCTCATCTACACGCTGAACCTGCGCCTGCCTTCGCGATTCGTGATGCTCGACAAGGCGATCGCGACGCTCGCGTCCGTCGGGGCCGAGGTCTACCCCGACTTCAACGTGTTCGAGGTGGCGAAGCCATACGCGCGGGGTCTCCTCGCGGATCGCTACCAGCCGCGAATCGTCGCGCAGCGGTTGAGGACGGAAGCGCTCGCGCTCGGCTCGATCGCCCGCGAGCTGCCGTACCAGGTGTCGGACGTGCTCGAGCACATGCGGGACGGGTCCTTCCAGATCCAGTTCGACAACCCCGGCCTCGACGAGCTCGACGACCACATCGACCAGGCGTCGAACCGGCTGTCGGTGGCGTTGATCGTGCTCGGCGGCCTCGTCGGCTCGTCGATCATCGGCGTCTTCGCCCAGGAGGGCCCACAGATCATGGGGTTGCACGTGCTGTCGTTCGTCGGTTTCGTGCTGTCGGGGGTATTCGGGCTCTGGGTCATCTGGGGCGTGCTCCGGCACGGCCGCCTTTGAGGAGGCGCTTCGAGCTGCCTGGTCCGGCCGGGCCGGCTGAGGAAGCCTTGACACGCTTTCGCCGCAAAGGACATCTGGCGCGTCTCGGAGCACGCGACTAGCGTCGGCGGCATGCCGAGTGCCGTCCTCGTCGCAGAGCCGGAACCCGAGACGCGCGAGTATCTGGGTCGCCACCTCCGCGACGACGGCTTCGACGTGCTCGGGGCGGCGCGGCGGAGCGAGGCCCTCGAGCTGGCGGAACGCATTCGCCCCGACGTCGTGTTGCTCGCCGAGCTCGACCTGTGTCTACGGCTGCGGCGGGGGGAACCGGGGCGTACGTGGGACCGGAACGTTCCCGTCATCCTGCTCGCGCCCTCGTCGGATCCGGTCGAGCGCGTGCGTGCGCTCGACCGTGGCGCCGACGACGTCATCGGCCGCCCCTTCGCCTACGAAGAGCTGCTCGCGCGCATTCGTGCGCTCCTGCGAAGGAGCACACAGTCGTCTGCCGAGGTGCTGATCGCCGGGGAGCTCGTCGTCGATCGGAGAACGCGGCGCGTGTCGGTTCGGGACACGCCGATCGCGCTCTCGGCGAAGGAGTTCGAGCTCCTCGCCTGGCTCGCCGCTGAGCCGTATCGAGTCTTCACGAAGGAGGAGCTCTTGCGTGAAGTGTGGGGCTTCCGAGCGCTTGGGCGTACCAGGACTCTTGAGTCGCACGCCTCACGAGTCCGGAAGAAGCTCTGCGTCGGCTCGGACGACCGTTTTATCGTGAACGTCTGGGGCGTGGGGTACCGCCTGCTCGACTGAGGCTCTGTGTCATGCTCGGGAGCGTGGGTTGGCGCATCGACCCGGAGGGCGTCGAGACTCGTGCTCTGAAGGAGCTTGCTCCGGTCGCGGGGCTTCGTGTTCTCGAGCTGGGCTGCGGTGACGGGCGCATGACGTTTCGGTACGCGAGCGATGCGGCATCCGTTCTCGCGGTGGATCTCGACGAGGAACGGATCGAGAAGGCCCGGGCCGCGCTGAAGCCGGAGTTAGCCGGCACGATCACGTTCATGGTCGCTGGAGCGGCCGATGTGGACGCCCCACGCGAGAGCTTCGACCTGGCGCTGTTCTCTTCGTCGTTGTGATGAATCGAGGGTGAGGGCGTCGTGCACGCCCTGCGCCACGTCCATCGGCTCCTCGTTCCCGGTGGAACGCTCGTCGATTCGCATCCGGTGACCGAGGAGGAGGTCGAGGCCGACGGAAGTCCGCTCGGCGTGATCGAGGAGCCCGAGTGGCGATCGGTCGTGCTTCCGAACGCGGAGGCGCGGCTCGCTGACGCGATACAGGACGGGCTCTTCGCGCTGGAGGCGGAGACCGAGTTCGACCTTCTCCAGCACTTCGACACGGCGGATGACCTGATCGAGGCCAAGGCGGATCGTCTGGAGTCCCAATCGGAGCTCGTTCGTCGCATTCGCACAGCCAGACCGCCGTTCGTCACCCGCGAGCACTACATCTTGCGCCGCCTCCGTCGCCTGTGACCGCGGGTTCACTGTGGGAGCGAAGGCTTCGTCACGCTCGCCGCGCTACAACAGCGCACCTTCGAGCTGGAGAAGCGCGATCTTCGTGTCGAGCCCGCCGGCGTAGCCGACGAGGTTGCCCCCGGCTCCCACGACCCGATGGCAGGGGAGGACGATCGGGATCCGGTTCCGGTTCATCACCGTCCCTACGGCTCGGGCAGCGCGCGGGCGGCCGACGCGGGCCGCAAGCTCGCCGTACGTCGTGGTCTCTCCGTACGGGACTCGGGCGAGCTCCTGGAGAACCGAGAGCGTGAACGGTGGCAGCGCGCGGAGGTCGAGCGAGAGGTCGAAGGCGCGCCGCTTCCCTTCGAAGTACTGGTCGAGCTCGCGGCGTGCCTCGTCCACGCTCCGCGCTGAGCGGAGCACGCGAGGCCCCGCGATGCGTGCGAGTCGCTCGAGCTGGTCATCGGGATCGGCGTCGAACGAGATGGACGCGAGGCCCTGGTCGGACGCAGCGACGAACAGCGGGCCGACCGGCGAGTCGACGACGTCGAACCCCATGTCGACGAGGCCCATCGTCACGGCTGCATCCCGAAAGCGACGGTCGAGATCGGGAGATACGGTCATGTAGCTCCTCCTGCGCAGCCGGCGCACTCCCGTGGAGGCGGCCTGCCGGGCCGCTTGCTCGCTCGAGCCGAGCGCCGCTGCGATCTGGTCGTAGGAAAGGTCGTAGCCGTACCGGAGCACGACGGCCGCGCGCTCCTTCGGTGCCAGGCCGTCGGTCAGCGGCGCGAGCTCCTCGTAGGCCGGCCGATCGTCCTCTGCTCCTGCTTCGACGAGCTCGGTCTGAGGCCGGGCTCGCCGCAGGGTGTCGACTGCGACGTTGCCGGCGATCGTGAGCACCCAGGCGCGGAGATGATCTCCATGCTCGAGGCGCCGGTACGCCTGTAGCGCTCGCAGGAACGTCTCCTGGAACGCGTCCTCGGCTCTCTGGGCACCGACACGACGCCGCAGGAGCCGAAGGACTTCGGCGCGGTGCTGCTCGTAGAAGTGCTCGAACGGCGGTATCGCCACGCTCGCCATATCGTCTTCTAACGCTCGAGGCCGTGCATCTGTGAGCATGACCGCGTGCGCGCCGCCGTGATCGGCCATGTCGAGTTGATCGAGTTCGTCCCGGTCGAGCACGTTCCGAGGCCCGGGGGAGATCGTCTCAGCGGGAGATTCGTGGATCGAGGCCGCCGGCGGAGGCTCCGTTGCCGCGGTGCAGCTTTCGAAGCTCGCCGACTCCGTGCTCTTCTTCACCGCGCTTGCGACGGACGAGCTCGGTCGCGGCGCCAAGGCGGAGCTGGAGGAGCGCGGGATCGAGGTGCATGCGACTGCGCTCGAGCCCCCGCAGCGCCGTGGGTTCACGTTCGTCGACGAGGTGGGGGAGCGCACGATCACGACGATCGGGCCGAAGCGAGGCCCGCGCGGGCACGACGACTCGCTCCCTGGCATCGAGCTCTCGGCCTGCGACGCCGTCTACTACTGCGCAGGAGACGTCGACGCGCTCGTTGCCGCGCGCCGGGCGCGCGTCCTCGTGGCGACTGCGCGTGAGCTCGGGACGTTGCAGCGCGGAGCGGTCGAGCTCGACGCGCTGGTCGGAAGCGGCAAGGACGAAGCGGAGCTGTACCAGCCCGGCGATCTCGACCCTGCTCCGCGGCTCGTGGTCACGACGTGCGGGCGCGCTCGGCGGCTGGGCGCAGCCGGGCGGCCCCTTCACCGCCGCACCTGCACCGGTACCGCGCGCCGACTCCTACGGCGCCGGGGACTGCTTCGTCGCCGGTCTCGCTTTCGCGCTCGCGGCCGAGCTCGAGACCACGGACGCGCTCGCGTTCGCGGCCCGCTGCGGCGCCGGGGCCCTCGCCGGGCGCGGGCGTCTACGCAGAGCACGTCTCGCTCTGACGGACAGCCTGCGGATGAGTCGGCGGCTGACTCGTCGTACTTCCAGGGACAGGCACGGTTAAGACGGCGCGCGACCGATTGGGGCGCAGGGGTTGCGCGGTGGGGAAAAGTGGAGTAATGTGGGGCATCGTGGAAGGGGATCCACGATGACTCCATGTTCTACGGCGAGTACGAGCACACGGTCGACGAGAAGAACCGGCTCACGCTGCCGGTGCGGTTCCGGGGTGCTCTGGCAGGAGGCGTCGTGCTCGCTCGCGGCCTCGAGAAGAACATCGACGTCTTTCCGCGCGAGAGCTGGGACGCGAACGTGGCGCGGATCGCCGAGCTGGACTCGCTCACGCGGGAGGCGCGCGAGATGAAGCGCTTCGTCTTCGCGGGCGCGACCGTCAGCGAGCTCGACAAGCAGGGGCGGGTGCTCGTCCCGCCGCAGCTCGCAGAGCACGCTGGGCTCGGGAAGGACGTCGTTCTCGCAGGAGTGCACGACCACATCGAGATCTGGGATCGGACGGAATGGAAGACCCACCTGAGCGCGATCGAAGGGAGCGCGGGCGATGTTGCCGAACGTCTTGCGGACAAACGCGGCTGACCACATCCCGGTCCTTGCGGAGGAGGTGCGCGAGCTCCTCTCCGTGCAGCCCGGCGAGACAGTGGTCGACGCCACCTTCGGCGCGGGTGGGCACTCGCGCCTCCTCGCGGCCGACCTCGAGGGCCGCGGGAAGCTCATGGCGATCGACCGTGATCCGACCGTGCGACCCTATTTCGACCGGGTCAAGGCATCGGCCCCCGGTGTCCAGATGCGGTTCCTGCGCGGTGACTACGCGATCGTGCTCGCGCAGCTCGCCGGCAACGACGTGAAGGCGGACGTCGTCCTGCTCGACCTCGGGCTCTCGTCGATGCAGGTCGATCGGCACGAGCGCGGGTTCTCGTACGCCACCGACGCACCGCTCGACATGCGCATGGATCCCTCCGACGAGCCGAGCGCTGCGGAGATCGTGAACACCTGGGACGAGCGGGAGCTCGCCACCATCTTTCGCCGATACGGGGAGGAGCGCTACGCCCGTCAGATCGCCCGCGGCATCGTTCGTCGGCGCGAGGACGGGCCGATCGAGCGCACCGGTCAGCTGGTCGACGTCGTTCGGGCGTCCATCCCCACCCCGGCGCGGTTCGGGGAGGGCCATCCCGCGAAGCGGGTCTTCCAGGCTCTTCGGATCGAGGTGAACCACGAGCTCGAGTCGCTCGAGGCCGGCCTTCCCGCGGCCTTCGAGATGCTCCGGCCCGGCGGCCGCATCGCGATCATCAGCTTCCACTCGCTCGAGGATCGGATCGCGAAGCGCTTTCTCCGTGACCTCGCGCGCGGTTGCACGTGCCCTCCGGAGCTGCCGATCTGCGTCTGTGGGCACGAGCCGGAGCTGCGCGTGCTGACCTCCAAGCCCGTGCGCCCGGCCGCGCGTGAGCTCGACGCGAACCCGCGTGCCGCATCCGCCCGGCTTCGCGTCGGCGATCAAGGTCTGATGTCGACCGTCGCCGAGACCGCGCGCGCCGCGCCCACCCGCTCGCGGACAGCGGCACGACCGCGCCTGCTCGGCGGCGGCGTACTCTGGATCGTCCTCTTTGCGACGCTGCTCGCCGGCGTCGTCGCGGTGAACGTGACCGTGCTCCGGCTGAACCTCGAGCTCGACGAGGTCGGACGCGAGCGCGCCGAGCTCCGAGGGGACATCGCCGATCTGCGCTGGGAGCTCTCCAGCACGGCCGCGACCTCGCGGATCGAGCGGATCGCCACGAAGGAGCTCGGTCTGGCGCAGCCGGATCCCGAGAGCATCGTCTTCGTGCGGTTGCGTCGGTGACGCGCGCGTCGACGAACCGGCGCATCGTCCTGCTCGCAAGCGCCTTCCTCGTCGTTCTCGGAGTCGCGCTGGCGCGTGCGTTCTGGTTGCAGGTCGTCAACGGCGACGCGTACGCCGCCATGGCCGTGCGCCAGCATCGCGAGACGATCGTCGTCCCCGCGGCGCGGGGAACGATCTTCGACGCGAACGGCGAGCCGCTCGCCATCGGAAAGCGCACGACGACGGTCTACGCGAACCCACAGCAGGTCGATCGGCCGCGTGACCTGACGCTGGCGGTGGCCAGGGCGCTCGACCTCGAGCCAGCGGCAGTCCACCCGCTTCTGATCGATCGCTCGCGAGGATTCGTCTATCTCGCCCGCAAGGTCGATCCGCTCGACGCGGAAGAGCTCGAGGAGCTCGGCTTCGCCGGGCTCGGCTTCTACCCCGAGGAGCTTCGCACGTACCCGCAGGGGCCCGTCGCCTCCCAGGTGCTCGGCTACGCAGGGCTCGACAACAAGGGCCTCGAGGGGCTCGAGCGCTCGCTGGACAAGCGTCCTCGGGGGCAAGCCCGGCACCCAGACGGTCGTGAAGGACCCCTTCGGACGTGCGCTCGACGTCGTCTCGACTCGGCCCGAGAGCCCAGGGCGAAACGTGCAACTCACGCTCGACATCAGATTCAGGCCAACGCCGAGGCCGTGCTCAAAGAGACCGTGCGGCGGAACGGGGCGCGCGCTGCGTCCGCGATCGTGATGGATCCCCACACCGGCGCGATCCTCGCGATGGCAACCGCGCCCGGATTCAATGCGAACCGCTTTCCCACCACGCGCGCCGATCGCAGGCGCAATCGCGCAGTGACCGACACCTACGAGCCGGGATCCACCTTCAAGCTCGTCACCGTGGCCGCCGGTCTCCAGGAAGGCATCGTGTCGCCGTCGACCTCGTTCCGGCTGCCGCCGACGCTCCAGGTCGCCGACCGCGTCATCCGCGAGTCTCACCCGCGGGGCACCGAGCGGATGAGCGTGCGGCGAGATCGTCGAGCGCTCGTCGAACATCGGCACGATCACGATCGCGCAGCGGCTCGGCGAGGGCCGTCTCGCGAACTGGATCGAGCGCTTCGGCTTCGGGAAAACGACGGGCATCGACTTCCCCGGTGAGTCGCCGGGGTTCGCGCTGCCGCGCGACGAGTGGTCCGGCTCGACGATCGGCACGGTTCCGATCGGGCACGGGATCGCGGTGACGCCGATCCAGATGGCGAGGGCGTACTCCGCTGTCGCGAACGGGGGAGTCCTCGTCCGCCCGCGTCTGATCGAGCGTGTCGACGGGAAGGCGGTCGGCGAGCGGCGAGGCTCCCGGATCGTCTCGCGCGACGTCTCGACGAAGATGCTCTCCATGCTTCGGGGTGTCGTCGTCGAGGGAACGGGAACCGAAGCGGCGATTCCCGGCTACACCGTCGCCGGCAAGACGGGCACCGCGGCGAAGATCGACCCGGACGGCCGCTACTCACACTCGCGCTACGTCGCGTCGTTCGTCGGGCTCGTTCCGGCGACGAAACCGCGGCTCGTGATCATGGTCATGGTCGACGAGCCGAGCGGGTCGATCTACGGCGGCGAGGTGGCCGCTCCCGCGTTCAAGCAGATCGCGCGCTTCAACCTCCAGCATCTCGAAGTTCCTCCGGACATCCTGCCGTCGGAATCCGCTGACGGGATCCGATCGCGCGAACTGAGCGCCTCGGCGCGGCCGTTGGTCCACTAGCCTTATCAGCGCATTGAAGCTCGAGGCCCTGATCCGGGCGCTCGCCCCGAGCGAGGTGACCGGAGCCCGGCCGGTCCTGATCGGCGACCTTGCCTACGACACCCGCACGGTGTCGCAGGGCTGCGCTCTTCTTCTGTGTCCCGGGAGAACGGGTCGACGGTCACGATCTCGCGTGGGAGGCGATCGAACGGGGCGCGGTCGCTCTCGTGGTCGAGCGGCTGCTCGAGGTCGACGTTCCTCAGCTCGTCGTCGAGGACGTACGCGCCGCGATGGCTGTCGCCGCTGACGTGTTCTTCGGGGAGCCGACGAAGGAGCTCGACGTCGTCGGCGTGACGGGGACGAACGGCAAGACGACGACGACCTTCCTCCTGCACTCGATGCTCGACGGCCGCGAATCGCAGGCCCGGATTGGTCGGGACCGTCCGCTGGGTCGTCGGCGGCGAGGAGCGTCGCGCGCCGTTCACCACACCCGAGGCGATCGAGCTCCAGCGTCTCTTTCGGGAGATGCTCGACGCGGGGGACAGGAGCGCCGCGGTCGAAGCGTCCTCGCACGGCGCGGCCTTCGGGCGGCTCGGTCGGGTTCGTTTCGACGCGCTCGTCTTCACGAACCTGACCCAGGATCACCTCGACCTGCACGGCACGCTGGAGGAGTACTTCCAGGCCAAGCGGCGGCTCTTCATCGGGCCTCACCCGCCGCCGGCCGCCGTGAACGTCGGCGACGAGTGGGGACAAGCGGCTCGCCGCGGAACTCGCCGAGACGCACCGCGCACCGCTCGTCACGTTCGGGCTGACCGCGGAGGCCGAGGTGCGACCCGAGGGCTCTGGAGGTCGGTGCGGGCGGCAGCCGCTTCGAGGCGGCGGGGATCGAGATCGAGACGCCGCTCCGCGGGATCTTCAACGTGGAGAACGTGCTCGGCGCGGTCGCAGCCGGCCTGCTTCTCGATCTCGACGAAGAGGCGATCCGGGACGGCGTCGCGCGGCTTCACGAGATTCCCGGGCGCTTCGAGGCGATCGACGCCGGGCAGCCGTTCGCCGTCGTCGTCGACTACGCGCACACGCCGGACTCGCTGGAGACCGTCTTGAAAGCGGCTCGCGGGCTCGGGGACGGTCGGGTCATCGTCGTCTTCGGGGCGGGAGGCGATCGCGATCGCGGCGAAGCGGCCGCTGATGGGGAAGGTTGCGGCCGAGCACGCGGATCTCGCGATCGTCACCTCGGACAACCCGAGATCGGAGGATCCGCTCGCGATCATCCAGGACGTGCTCCAAGGCACCGGCGTCGAGATCGAGATCGATCCCGATCGGCGCAGCGCGATCCAGAGAGCGGTCGGGCTCGCGGAGGCAGGTGACGTCGTGGTCGTCGCCGGCAAAGGGCACGAGCAGGGCCAGGAGATCGCCGGGAGCGTGCATCCCTTCGACGATCGGGCGGTCGTGCGCGACGCGCTCGCCTCGATGCGGGCGTCGAGCTGAGGCGACAGACAGCTGTGGAGCGATCGTCGCTGACTTTTGACGCTTACAGTGCCAGGCACTGTAAAGACGTCCGCCGCAGGGCGCTCGTGATCCCGATTTCGTTCGAGGAGGTCGCGGCGCTCGGCCTCGGACGACTGGACGCCTTCAGCAGCGACATCGCCTATTACGGCCATCAGGGCCGACTCGCGGGAGGTCGAGGCCGGGGGAGCTCTTCGTCGCGCTCAACACCGGGGTCGAGCACGTCGACGAGGCGCAGGCGCGCGGAGCGGCAACGCTCGTACCCGACGACCAGGAGGCGGCGCTCGCGGCGCTCGCCTCCCTCGTGCGCTCGAAGAGCGACGCGCGGGTGGTCGCGATCGTGGGCTCTGCCGGGAAGACCTCGACGAAGGACATCCTGGGCGCGCTCTGCGCTCCGCACGCGGCAACCCTGTGGCCGGAGAAGAGCCTCAACAACGAGATCGGGCTGCCGCTGACCGTGTGCCGGCTCGAGCCGGAGACCGAGATCCTGGTCACGGAGATGGGGATGCGGGGACTCGGCCAGGTGGCGGCGCTCTGCGCGATCGCGCGGCCCGACATCGCGGTCGTCTCGCACATCGGGCCAGAGCATCTCGAGCTCGTAGGCAGCGTCGAGCGCGTTGCCGAGGCGAATGCGGAGGCAATCGCCGCGCTTCCCCGCGGCGGCACCGCGGTCGTGCCCGCTTCGAGCCCGGAGCTCGAGCCGTTCCTGAACCGCGAAGACATCGAGCTTCGACGCGTCGATCCGGCCGACGCCGAGCTTGCGGACGCGCGCGGGCGGTTCCGCCTCGACGGCAAGGTCGTCGAGCTCGAGCTCCCGTTCACCCAGCGCCACCATGCGGTCAACACGCTCTCGGCGCTCCATGCGTATGCGGCGCTCGGGCTCGCGCTCGAAGACGCTCACGCAGGCGCCCGCGACATCCGGCTGTCGCCGTGGCGTGGCGAGGAGACGGAGCTGCCCGGTGGCGGCTTCGTGGTCAACGACGCGTACAACGCCAACCCGGACTCGATGCGCGCCGCGCTCGAGCACCTCGCGGAGCGAGCCGGCAACCGGCGACGCGTCGCGATACTCGGCGAGATGGCCGAGCTCGGCGAGTCCGCTGCGGCCTATCACCAGGAGATCGGCGAGCTCGCCGCCGAGCTCGCCATCGAGGTCATCGGGGTCGGCGAGCCCGCGCGCGCCTATGAACCGGCGACCTGGGCGGCAGACGAGAGAGAAGCCGTCGAAGCCGCAAGGAGCTTCCTCCGGCCCGGCGATGCCGTGCTCGTCAAGGCCTCGCGGGCCGTTGGGCTCGAAGGCATACCCGCCGAGATCACGAAGATCGCTCGCACATGGTCCCAGTCCTGATCGCCGGCCTGCTCGCGATGGTCGCAGCCGTCGTCATCGGGCCGAAGTTCATCGAAGTCCTCCGCGCGCGAAATCTCGGGCAGCAGATCCGGGCGGAAGGCCCCGCAGCCCATGTCGTGAAGCAGGGGACGCCGACGATGGGCGGCCTCCTGATCGTCGGCTCGGCGGTGCTTCCCTTCCTCGCGCTCTCCCAGTACACGGCCGAGGCGCTCACGGTCCTCTTCATCACGCTCGGGTGCGCGGCGATCGGGTTCACCGACGACTACCTCAAGCTGCGCCAGAGGCCATTCGCTCGGGCTGCGCGGGCGCTGGAAGATGGTGCTGCTCGTCGCCGTCACCGTGGGCGCCGCGACTCCTGCTCCAGGAGACCGAGTCCTTCACGACGTCCGATCTACGTCCCGCTCGCCGGCTGGAACATCGACCTCGGCGTCCTCTTCTACCCCTTTCTCTTCCTCGTCATCGCCGGCACGGTGAACGGCGCGAACCTGACCGACGGCATCGACGGGCTCGCGGCGGGGACGGCGATGATCATGCTGCTGACGTTCCTCGCCATCGCGGGGATCTCCTGGCTCCGCTCGGGCGCACCCGGCGATCGCAGCGAGGCGTACCTCGACCTCGCGACCCTCGCGGCGGCGCTCATCGGAGGGACGATCGGGTTCCTCTGGTACAACGCCCTTCCCCGCCGAGCTGTTCATGGGCGACACGGGCTCGATGGCGCTCGGCGGAGCGATCGCCGGGCTCGCGATCGTCACCCGCACCGAGATCCTGCTGCTCCTCATCGGCGGGATCTTCGTGATCGAGGTGCTCTCGCTGATCATCCAGGTCGTCAGCTTCAAGCGCACCGGCCGGCGCGTCTTCCTGATTGCGCCGATCCACCACCACTTCGAGATGAAGGCGTGGTCGGAGACGAAGGTGATGGTGCGCTTCTGGATCGTCTGCGCGATCCTGTGCGCGTCGGGATTCGCGCTCTTCTACCGCGACTTCCTCCAGTTCGTCGACGTTGACTGAGCATCTCGGGCAAGCGTGTGCTCGTCGTCGGGCTCGCGCGGTCTGGGAAGGCCGCGGCGGAGGCGCTCGTCGAGCGCGGCGCCGAGGTCGTCGGCTTCGACCGCGACGAGTCCGTCGAGGTGGGAAGGCTCCTCGAGTCGGGCGTCGAAGTTCACCTCGGACGCGAGGAGGAGATGGTGCTACAGGGGATCGATCTCGTCGTGAAGAGCCCGGGCGTTCCGGGGGAGACGGCGCTCGTCAGCGAGGCTCGAGGCCTCGGCATTCCCGTCTGGAGCGAGATCGAGCTCGGCGCACGGCTTCTCCCGAACCCCATCCTCGGCGTGACCGGCACGAACGGAAAGACGACGACGAGCGAGCTCCTCGGCGAGATGTTTCGCGCTGCCGAGCTGCCTGTGGAGGTCGCCGGGAATGTCGGCCGGCCGCTGACGGCGCTCGTGGGGAAGGTGGACGAGAGCGCGTGGATCGTCTGCGAGCTGTCCTCCTTCCAGCTCGAAGACGTGGAGCTCATGCGACCGCGGATCGCCGTCCTGCTCAACCTCGAGCCCGACCATCTCGACCGCCACGGCACCTTCGAGTGGTACGTGGACGCCAAGCTCCGGATCTTCGAAACGCAGACAGAGGATGACGTCGCTGTCCTTCCTCGAGACTTCGGGCCGATTCCGGGAGCTGCCAGGCGGGTCGAGTTCCGGGCGGACGACCCGCTGCCGGCCGAGCCCGCGATTCCCGGAGAGCACAACCGCGAGAACGCGGCTGCGGCGACGGCAGCTGCCCGCGCGGCCGGGATCCCCGACGACGCGATCGCGGCTGCGCTCCAGAGCTTCGCCGGCGTTCCGCACCGCATCGAGCTCGTTCGCGAGCTGAGCGGCGTGCGCTACGTGAACGACTCGAAGGCGACGAACGTCGCTGCCGCCCTGCGTGCGATCGCGGCTCTTCGCGACTCGCCGCTGCACGTGATCCTCGGCGGGCTGGGCAAGAACGAGAGCTACCTGCCGCTGGCCGGTGCGCTCGACCGCGGAGACACCGCATATCTCATCGGCACCGCAGCGCACGAGATCGCCGAAGTGCTCGGAGAAGCCGAGATCCCGTACGTGCCGTGCGTCGACCTGGAGGTCGCCGTGTCCGAAGCCCACTCCGTCGCCGCATCGGGACACGTCGTCCTTCTCTCTCCGGCCTGTGCGAGCTTCGACCAGTTCCGCGACTTCGAAGCGCGGGGAGACGAGTTCCGCCGCCTTGTCGAGGCGCTGACGTGAGAGCGGACAACCGCCTCGACCAGAAGCTCCTCGTGCTCGTGACGCTCGGGCTCGTCGCATTCGGTCTGGTGATGGTCTACAGCGCGACTTCTGCCTCGGCCGCGGTCGGGGACGGGGATCCGATGGCCTTCCTCGAGCGGCAGGCCATCTACGCGTTCCTCGGCGTCGTTCTGATGGCGCTGGCGTCCCGCTTCGACTACCACCGCCTGCGCTACGTCGCGCCTCCTCTCATGCTCGTCGCCCTCGGCCTATGCGTGGCCGTGCTCGTCGTCGCGCCGGAGATCAACGGCGCGCGCCGCTGGTTCCTGCTCGGCCCGGCCAGCTTCCAGCCGTCCGAGCTCGCAAAGCTGTCGCTCTGTCTCTTCGCCGCGGTCCACCTCGCGCGGCGCCGACCGCCCCGAACGTTCGGCGAGCTCGCGAAGCCGCTGGGGTTCCTGACCGCGATCTTCTGCGCGCTGATCCTGCTCGAGCCCGACCTCGGGACCACGATCACGCTCTGCGGGATGATGCTCGCCGTCTTCCTCGTGGCCGGCGTTCCCGCCCGCCTGCTGGCGACCGCGTCGTTCCTCGCGATCGCCGTCGGGCTGCTCGCGATCTACGTTGAGCCCTACCGGCGCTCGCGCGTCTTCAGCTTCCTCGACCCTTGGAGCGACGCCGAGGGATCGGGCTTCCAGATCGTCCAGGCGATGATCGGAATCGGCTCGGGTGGAGTGACGGGCGCGGGCCTCGGCGAGGGTGTCGGGAAGATCTCGTACCTCCCCGAGGCGCACACGGACATGATCTTCGCGGTGATCGGCGAGGAGCTCGGCCTCGTCGGCTCGGCGCTCGTCATCGGTGCGTTCGCGGCGTTCGCGCTCGTCGGCTTTCGGATTGCGGTTCGCTGTCCCGACCCGTTCGGGAAGCTGCTGGCGGCTGGGCTGACCGCGCTCGTGTGCGGGCAGGCGGCGGTCAATCTCGCTGCGGTGCTCGGCATCGCACCACTCACCGGAATCCCCCTGCCGTTCGTCTCCTACGGAGGCTCGAGCCTGGTCGTGCTCCTCGCCGGGGTCGGCATTCTCCTTAACATCGCCGGCAATGGAGAGGTCGTCCGAGCTCGCGTGCGTGATCGCGGCAGGAGGAACGGCGGGGCACGTGCGACCCGCGCTCGCAGTCGCGGAAGCGCTCCGCGAGCGCGGAGTGAGGGTGACGTTCGCAGGGTCGCCCGATCGCGTCGAGTCGCGACTGGTTCCTGAAGCGGGCTACGAGTTCGACCCGTTCTCGATCTCGGGCTTTCCGCGACGTCCGGGAATCGAGCTCGTGCGCGCGTTGGGCCGAGCCGCGCGGGCGCCGTTCGCGTGCTCCCGCATCCTCGACCGGCGGCGGCCGCACGTGGTGCTCGGTGCCGGGGGATACGTGGCCGGGCCGATGGTGCTCGCCGCCCGTCTGCGCGGCATCCCGACGGCGCTGACGGAGGCCGACGCGCATTTCGGGCTCGCAAACCGCCTCGCCGCGCCGTTCGCCCATCGAGTCTTCCTCGCGTATCCGATCTCCGGCCGACGCGGTGACAAGTACATGGTCGTGGGGCGTCCGATCCCGCGGTCGCACCTGGAAGGAGACGACGAGTCGGGGAGGACGAGCCTCGGGTTGCCTGCGAAAGGGCCGGTGCTGGCGGTGTTCGGCGGTCTGGCGGGCGCGCAGGCCCTGAACGAGTTCGCTGCAGAGACGTACGGTGAGAGCGGCCCGGCTGCCGTGCTGCACATCGCCGGCGAGCGAGACTTCGAGGCTCTCCGGCCGAAGGTCCGGCGAGCCGACTACGTCCTGCTCCCGACGGCGGCCGACTTCGGTGACGCGCTTGCGGTCGCCGACCTCGCGATCTCGCGTGCGGGCGGAACCGTCTGGGAGCTCGCCGCCACCGGAACGCCGTCCATCCTCGTGCCGTACCCGCATGCGACGGCCGACCATCAGGCGCTGAACGCGCGGTACTTCGAGGCGGGGGGAGGGGCGATTGTGGTTCGTCAGGAAGAGCTGGCCCTCGTTCCCGCGCTCGTCGAGGAGCTGCTCGGCACGCCGGAGCGGTTGCAGGCGATGGGCCAGGCGATGAAGGAGCTTGCGAAGCCGGACGCAGCCGCGGAGATCGCCGACGAGCTGGTTCGCCTGGCGGAGAGGGGGTGAGCGGTGACGCCTGGTGACACAGTGTCGCGAGGCGGCCCTCTCGACGGGAGGCGCTTCTACTTCGTCGGGATCGGAGGTGCCGGGCTCTCGGCCTATGCGAACTTCGCGCGTGCGTGGGGAGCCGAGGTGCGGGGGTGGGACAAGCAGGAGACGATCTTCATGGAGACGCTCTCTGACATCGACGTCGACGTCGGAGGTGAGCCCGCCGCACCTGCCGGGTTCGAGACCGTTCTCTCGAGTGCTCATGCGGGGCGTGCGGAGGGACGGTCACGCGCGGAATTCCTGGGCGAGCTCGTCGCGTTGCGCCGATCGATCGTCGTCGGCGGTGCGCACGGGAAGACGACGACCGCCGCGATGATCGCGTATGCGCTGCGCGAGCTCGGGGACGATCCCGCGTGGATCATCGGCGGGGTCGTGCCGCAGCTCGATGGGAACGCCGGAAACGGTGAGGGTTGGCTCGTCGTGGAGGGTGACGAGTCGGACCGGTCGATCGCAGTCCTGCGTCCCGAGATCGCCGTCGTCACGAACGTCGAGCTCGACCATCATGCGGCGTTCGGGTCGACGGCCGAGCTCCGCGCGTTCTTCGACGAGTGGACGGCGACCGCGCCGAAGGTCGTTCGCGGCTGGGAGGTCGAGCCGGTGGCGTTCGCGCTTTCGCTCGCCGGCGAGCACAACCGGATGAACGCTGCCGCCGCACTTGCTGCGCTCGAGCTGACGGGTGCGCCGCGGGCGGACGCCGAGACGGCCCTCGCCCGCTTCACTGGCGTCGGGCGGCGCTTCGAGCTGGTCGGCGAGCGAGGAGGCGTGCGCGTCTACGACGACTACGGCCATAACCCGACCGAGATCGCTGCAACGCTCCGCACCGCGCGCGAAGAGACCGCGGGACGGCTCATCGCCGTCTACCAGCCGCACGTCCACGAGCGCACGCGGCATCTCTCGCGCGAGCTGGGAGAAGCGCTCGGGCTCGCGGACTCGGCCGTCGTCACCGAGGTGATCGGCGGGCGGGACGAGCCGCGACCGGGCGTCACGGGGAAGCTGGTGCTCGACGGCGTGCCGCCGGGAGTCCGGCGCGGCTGGGCGCCGACGCTCGAGGATGCCGCCACGATCACGCTCGCGTGGGTGCGGCCCGGCGACGTCGTCGTCACGTTCGGAGTGGGGGAGCCGTGGAAGATCGCGCGTGCGGTCGCCGAGGGCTTGCCCGCGTGAACATCGAGACCGGCGTCCCGCTCTCGAAGCTCACCACGATCGGCACGGGCGGCCCGGCGAAAGCACTGGCTCGCCCGCGTTCGCTGCTCGAGCTCGAGGAGGCGCTCCGGTTCGCGACGGACCGCGGGCTCGATGTCGTGGTCGTGGGTCTCGGCTCGAACGTCCTCGCTTCAGACGGCGGTGCGGACGCGCTCGTGATTCGACTCGAGGGCGAGCTGGCCGAGGTCGAGGTCGAAGGGACAGCGGTCGTTGCAGGCGGAGGAGCGGCCAACGCCGTGTGCCTGCACCGCGCGCGTGATGCGGAGCTCGGCGGCTTTGAGTTCGCGTGCGCGATCCCGGGCACGGTCGGCGGAGGCGTCAAGATGAACGCCGGTGCGTACGGGCGTGAGTGGTCCGACGTCGTCACGCGTGCTCTGGTGGCCACTGCGGACGGCGTTCGGTGGATCTCGTCGAGCGAGCTCGATCTCTCGTATCGCAGCTCCGCGCTCGGCCCCCACGAGGTCGTCGCACGCGTGGAGTTCCGGCTCGAGCCCCGTCCGCGCGACGCGATCAAGGCACTGGTTGCCGAGCTGATCGCACAACGGAAGGCGACGCAACCGACCAACAAGCGCACCTTCGGGAGTGTCTTCAAGAACCCGCCGGGCGAGCACGGAGCGGGACGGATGCTCGAGCTCTGCGGCCTCAAGGGGCACCGGATCGGAGGTGCGCTGATCTCGCCGAAGCACGCGAACTTCATCGAGAACGCAGGCGGCGCGACGAGTGGCGACTGCATCGCGCTGATGGTCGAGGCGCGGCGGCGCGCGCATGAGCAGTTCGGAGTCACGCTGGAGCGCGAAGTGGCGTTCGTCGGCGACCTGGAGCTTCCGAGTCAAACGACGTAGGAGCGGAGATCGCTGCGGCGAATCCCGGCCTATGGCCGGGGGACGGACCGAGCGCGGATCGCGCCGGCGAACGCGCGCGGGAAGCGTCGTCGTCCCGTTTCCCCGCGGCGCGGCCGGCGATCGCCTGGATCTCGCTCGGCTCGTCCCTTCCGGTCGCTCGCTGCTCCTCGGGTTCGCGCTCGTCATCTCGGTCCTCGCCGCGTACTGGGGTGCAAAGGCGTCGTCCGTCTTCGCCGTCGAGCGCCTCCAGGTGGAAGGCGCTCCGCCCGCGGTCGCCCGTGACGTCGAGCTGGCAGCGAAGGACGTCATGGGTACGAGTCTCCTCTCGGTCGACGCGGAGATGCTCGAGGGCACGCTGCGCGCGCTTCCGTCGGTCGCCGGTGTGTCCGTCGACCGTGCCTTCCCGAACACGCTCGTCGTCCGCGTGGCAGCGGAGCGGCCCGTCGCCGTCGTGCGCCGCGGCCACACTGCGTGGCTCGTCACGGGCGCCGGCAAGATCATTCGTGAGATCGAGACGGGGACCGAGCGGGGATTTCCGCGTCTCTGGCTGACCCGCGGCACAACCGTGCGTATCGGCGGCTCGCTGCCCGCGAATCTGACGACGGCCACGCACGCGCTTGCCGCTGCTCGCGCCGTCCGCCTCCCCCGACGCGTGAAAGGAGTTCGACTCGAAGGCGGCCAGCTGACGCTGGCGCTGCGGCGGGGACCCGACATCAGGCTGGGCGAGGCCGCGGACGTGCTGCTCAAGCTGACGGTGGCCGCGCGCATCTTCCCGCTCGTCGGCGAGGGGGCGGTGTACCTGGACGTGAGTGTTCCGGAGCGCCCTGTCGCCTCGCGCTACTCCAACCCTTAGGTTGAGGTTGAAGGTTGCGGCGTTGACAGTCAGGGGAAGGAGCCGTACCCTCGGAGACGAAACCCTGCGAGATGTCGCACGTTCAACGAGAGCTTCAGCCTGAGGTGGTCGAGCGATGAGCAATCAGTCCGGTAGCTATCTCGCCGTGATCAAGGTCGTCGGTGTCGGCGGCGGCGGGTCGAACGCGGTCAGCCGCATGGTCGAGGCCGGCATGTCGGGCGTCGAGTTCGTGGCCGTGAACACCGACGCGCAGGCTCTGCTGATGACGGAGGCCGACGTGAAGATCCACATCGGCTCGCAGGCCACTCGCGGCCTCGGTGCAGGCGCAGACCCGAAGATGGGTCTCGCCGCCGCGCAGGAGAGCCGAGACGAGCTGAAGGAAGCGTTGAAGGGCGCGGACATGATCTTCGTCACCGCCGGCGAGGGCGGGGGCACGGGGACCGGAGGGGCTCCCGTCGTCGCGGAGATCGGGCGCGAGCTCGGCGCGCTGACCGTCGGTGTGGTCACCAAGCCGTTCGCCTTCGAAGGTCGGCTGCGAGCCGAGCAGGCGGAGCAGGGCGCGCAAACTCTTCGCGAGAACGTCGACACCTTGATCGTGATCGAGAACGACCGCCTTCTCCAGGTCGTCGAGCGATCGACACCGGTCACCGACGCGTTCCGCATGGTCGACGACATCCTCCGCCAGGGCGTCCAAGGGATCACCGATCTCATCACCGTTCCCGGTCTGATCAACCTCGACTTCGCCGACGTTCGGACGATCATGCGCGATGCGGGCTCGGCGCTGATGGGCATCGGTGTCGCCCAGGGCGAGAACCGTGCGGTCGAGGCAGCGCGGGCGGCGATCTCGTCTCCGCTCCTGGAGACGTCGCTCGACGGCGCGACTGGAATCCTCCTCAACATCACCGGTGGCCCAGAGCTCGGCTTGGCAGAGGTCGACGAGGCGGCGCAGGTCGTAACCGCCGCCGCCGACGCGAACGCCAACGTGATCTTCGGTGCGGTAATCGACGAGTCGATGGGCGAGAGCGTGCGCGTCACCGCGATCGCCACGGGCTTCGGCGGACGTCCACGCCGTCGCCGAGTGGAGGCTGGAGTCGGCGCAGCGGTCGAGCCGGTGCGCCCCCCGTTCCAGGCGCCGAGCGTCTCCGACGTCGAGATCGACATCCCGAGCTTCCTCAGAGAAGACTGAGTCCGAGCCCGTAGGCCGCAGGTCGGTGGGGCGAGGGCTGCGCCGCCGTCGATAGAGTCGCGGCCGTGGAGGCCACGTCGCTCGAGCGAACGCCTCTCTACGCGCGCCACGTCGAGTCGGGCGCGCGGATGGTTCCGTTCGCGGGCTACGAGATGCCCGTCCAGTACACGGGTGTCATCGAGGAGCACCGCGCGGTGCGTACCGACTGCGGGGCATTCGACGTATCGCACATGGGCGAGCTCCATGTCGACGGGCCTACGGCGCAGGTGTTCCTGCAGGAGATGCTCTCGAACGATCTCGACAAGGTCTCCGACGGAGAGGCCCAGTACACGCTGCTGACCAACGAGCAGGGCGGGATCGTCGACGACCTGATCGTCTACCGCCTCGCACACGGGCAGTTCCTCCTCGTCGTCAACGCGTCCAACCGCAGCCGGTCTACGAGTGGCTGAAGGAGCGTGAGCCGCCGCGGCTCAGAGGTGCGCGACACGTCGGACGAGTACGGCCTGATCGCGGTTCAAGGGCCGCGGTCGGTCGAGCGACTCGGACTGCCGGACAGGCCGGCCTTCACACACGAGATGGGTGAGCTCGACGGGATCGAGGTCATGGTCTCGCGCACGGGGTACACCGGTGAGCTCGGAGTTGAGCTCTGCTGCGCGGCGGACGAGGCGCAGGCGCTCTGGGATGCAGTGCTGGTTCGCGGAGCGACACCATGCGGACTCGGCGCGCGCGACACGCTTCGCCTCGAGGTCTGCTACCCGCTGCACGGGAACGACATCACACCGGAGACGGATGCGATCTCCGCCGGCCTGGGCTGGGCCTGCGCGCTCGACACCGACTTCACCGGTGTCGACACGCTCCGACGGATCAGAGGAGGAAGGCCCGGCGCGCAAACTTATCCCCTTCGTCATGGACGAGAAGGCGATCCCGCGACAGGGCATGCCGATCGAAGGTGGAGGAGAGGTCACCTCCGGTACGCACTCGCCCATGCTCGATCGCGGCATCGGGATGGGGTACGTGCCGATTGCGAGCGCGGCGGCGGACACCGAGATCGAGATCGACGTGCGAGGCAAGCCGCGCCGCGCGCGTGTCGTCAAGAAGCCGATCTACCGAAAGGAAGCGTGAGAGTGCCCGCGACGGAGAGCTACCCCGACGATCTCAGGTACCACCCCGAGCACGACTGGGCTCGTGTCGACGGCGACGAGGCGACGCTGGGCATCACCTGGTTCGCCCAGGATGCTCTCGGCGAGCTCGTCCACTTCGAGCCGCCCGAGGTCGGCGGGACGGTGACCCAGGGCCAGCCGTGCGGGGAGGTCGAGTCCGTCAAGGCGGTCTCGGACGTCGTCTCGCCGCTCTCGGGAGAGGTTCTCGAGGTCAACCAGAAGGCCATCGACGAGCCGGAGATCGTCAACGAGGACCCCTACGGCGACGGGTGGCTCCTTCGCATCCGCGTGTCCGATCCGTCCGAAGCGGACTCGCTGCTCGACGCCGAGGCGTACCGAGCGCACGTCGCCGACCAGTGAGCGAGGGCTACCTCTCGCTGACCGACGCCGACCGCGAGGAGATGCTCGCGGCGATCGGCGTTTCGTCCGTGGACGAGCTCTTCGAGCAGGTGCCGGTCGGTGTGCGCCTCGACCGCGAGCTCGACGTCCCGCCCGCGCTCGGCGAGGCCGAGCTCGTCCGGCACGTCGAGGAGCTCGCCGCGCGGAACGTCCACACCGGCGTCGAGCTCTCGTTCCTCGGCGCGGGGATCTACGACCACTACGTCCCCTCGCGTCGTCGACGTCGTGCTCTCGCGCGGCGAGTTTCTCACGGCCTACACGCCGTACCAGCCGGAGATGAGCCAGGGCGTGCTGCAGGCGATCTTCGAGTACCAGACGGTCATCTGCGAGCTGACGGGGATGGACGTGTCCAACGCGTCCGGCTACGACGGCACGACCGTCGCTGCCGACGCGTGCTTCGTCGCGAAGCACGCCGTCCCGACCGGACGAAGGTCGTCCTGGCGGAGACGCTTGAACCCGCAGGTGCGCCAAGTCGTGAAGACGTACGCGCCGGGCTTCGGCCTCGAGGTCGTGGAGGTGCCCCATCGCGAACGGCACGACCGATCCGGAGCGGCTCGCGAGGCCGCGCAGCCGACGCCGCCGCCGTGCTTCTTCCAGCAGCCGAACTTCTTCGGCTGCCTCGAGCCCGCGCCCGAGCTCGCGGGCCGCGCAGCGATGCCGGAGCGCTCGCGGTCGCCCACGTCGACCCGATGTCGCTCGGCGTGCTCGAGGCGCCCGGCGCGTACGGCTGCGCGATGGCGATCGGCGAGGGGCAGGGGCATGGCAACTGCGCCGTCGTACGGCGGCCCCCACTACGGATTCTTCGCAGCGCGGAAGGACTTCATACGACGGATGCCCGGTCGGATCGTGGGCGAGACCGTCGACCTCGACGGTCGCCGCGCGTTCGTGCTCACTCTGCAGACGCGCGAGCAGCACATCCGCCGCGAGAAGGCGACCTCGAACATCACGACCAACCAGACCTTGCTCGCGCTCGCCGGGCTCGCGACGCTCATCTGGCTCGGGCCGCGAGGGGCTGCGCGAGGTGGGGGAGACGTGCACTCGCGCTCGCGCACTACGCGCGCGAGCGAGTCCCGCTCGACCCGGCTTTCGATGCGCCCGCCTTCAAGGAGGTCGCGTTCCGGACACCGATTCCGGCGCGCGAGGTCGTCCGTCGGGCGCGCGAGCGCGGCGTGCATCCCGGGCTATGCGCTCGGCCGTGACTACGAGGGGATGGACGACGTGCTTCTCGTCGCGCTCACCGAGAAGCGCACCGTCGAGGACGTCGACCGGCTGGCGAACGTGCTGGAGGAGGTGTGTCGATGACGAGCGAGCCGGGGCGCGCTTGGCCCGAAGCACCGCTCGTCTTCGAGCGCTCACGTGAGGGACGGCGTGCGGGACGCCCTCCGCGTCCGGATCTTCCTGTCCCCGAGCTTCCGAGCTCGCTCGACGCGTGCAACCCCTCCGCGGCTGCCCGAGGTGGCGGAGCCCGAGATCGTCCGTCACTTCACCATGCTCGCCGACCGGACGTTCGGCGTCGACACGGGCTTCTACCCGCTCGGCTCCTGCACGATGAAGCACAACCCGCGCGTGAACGAGCGCGTCGCCGCGCTCCCCGGGTTCCGCGATCTCCACCCTCACCAGGAGGACGAAGGCGCGCAGGGCGCGCTCGAGCTGATGTGGCGCCTCCAGGAGATGCTCGCCGAGATCGCGGGTCTTCCGGCCGTCACGCTGCAACCCGCGGCCGGCTCGCAGGGAGAGCTGACCGGGCTCATGCTCATGCGCGCGTACTTCGCCGACCGCGGCGAAGAGCGCGACACGATCATCACGGCGGACACCGCGCACGGGACGAACCCCGCGAGCGTGACGATGGCCGGGTACAAGCTCGAGCGGGTCGGCACCGACGCGCGCGGCAACCTCGACCTCGACGACCTCCGCGGGAAGGTGAACGAGCGGACTGCCGGCCTGATGCTGACGAACCCCTCGACGCTCGGCCTCTTCGACGAGGGCATCGAGGACGTCGCGCGGATCTTCCACGAGGCCGGTGCGCTCCTCTACTACGACGGCGCGAACCTGAACGCCGTCGTCGGGATCTCGCGGCCCGGTGACATGGGCTTCGACATCGTCCACTACAACCTGCACAAGACGTTCTCGCAGCCGCACGGCGGTGGAGGGCCGGGCGGCGGACCGGTCGCGGTGCGGGAGCGGCTCGAGCCGTTCTTGCCGGTGCCGCGCGTCGCACGCGACGGCCGACGTGTTCCGGCTCGACTCGGACCACCCGAAGTCGATCGGCCGCGTGCGCGGGTTCGCCGGCCCGTTCGGCGTGTTCGTCCGCTCCTATGCCTTCATGCGCGCGTATGGACCGGCGCTTCGGGAGATGTCCGAGGTGGCCGTGCTCAACGCGAACTACCTGCTCGCCCGGCTCAAGGACGTGTACGACCTTCCCTACGACCGCCTGTGCATGCACGAGTTCGTGCTCTCGGCGCGGAACCTCAAGCGCGAGCACGGCGTGACGGCGCTCGACGTCGCGAAGCGGCTGATGGACTACGGGATCCACCCGCCCACGATCTACTTCCCGCTCGTCGTCTCGGAGGCGCTGATGATCGAGCCGACGGAGACCGAGCCGAAGGAGCGGCTCGACGAGTTCGTGGACGCGATGCGCGCCATCGCGAAGGAGGCGGCGGAGTCGCCCGAGGCGCTGAAAGAAGCGCCACGCGCCCGGCCGGTGCGGCGGCTCGACGAGGTACGGGCGGCGAAGCAGCCCGTGGTGCGATACGACTTCGGCGAGCACGAGCGGAGCGAGGCGCGAGCGTAAACCGAGGTCAGGCTTCAGCCTGACGCCGGTGTGAGCGCGCCGGCTCCCAGAGCTCGAACCGGTTTCCCTCCGGGTCGACCGCCGATCCGAAGCGGAAGGCGCCTCCGACGCCGGTCACGCGCTCCATCAGCGCACCGACGCGAGCTGCCCGCATGCGGCCTCGATGTCGCGCCCGCGTGTAAGAACCGCGACCGTGGCGCGGGATCTCGTGCGCGCTCGAGCTCTCGCGCTTGAACGCCTCGATCGCCTCGCGCGACGAGCCCTCGAGCGGACTCCGACTTCCTGCGAGATCGGGTTGTACGGGATGAGGTTGACCTTGAACGTCCTCGGGTCGAGGAGCGCGGCGAGCGCTCGAGCCGCCGCCCGGGAGTCGTTCACGCCCGCGAGCATGACGTACTCGACGAAGACCTTCCGCCGGCGGAGCTCGAAGTACCGCCGGCACTCGGCGAGCACGTCATCCAGCGGATAGCGGTCGTTCACCGGCATGAGCTGCGAGCGCAACTCCGCGACAGCCGAGTGGATCGACAGCGCGAGGCGGATCGGCTGCTCGACCTCGTCGACGAATCGCCCCAGCCCTGGCATCCAGCCGACGGTCGAGATGGTCGTTCGCCGATGCGTGATCCCGAGGTCTGGGAGCCTGCGCGCGGATTCGAGCACCGCCTCGTAGTTCAGGAACGGCTCGCCCATGCCCATGTAGACCGCGTGATTCACGGGCTCCAGGCGCCGGAAGTGCAGCGCCTGGTCGAGGATCTCCGATGCCGTCAGGTTGCGCCCGAAGCGCATCGATCCCGTCGCGCAGAACGTGCACGTCAGCGGGCAACCGGACTGCGCGGAGAGGCAGAGAGATCGCCGTCCGTCGCGGTAGCGCATGAGAACCGCCTCGACCGGGTGCCCGTCGTGCGTCCGAAAGAGCACCTTCAGGGTCCCGTCCCTCGACTCGCGCTCGGCGGTCACCTCGAGCGTCGAGAACGGCACCGCTTCGGCCAGCGCGGCACGGAGCGGCTTCGCGAGCGTGGTCATGTCGTCGTACGAGCCCGAACCACGGGCGGTCCACTCCCACACCTGTCGCGCCCGATAGCTGGGCTCGCCGCGGTCGGCGAGCGTCTGCTCCAAGAGCGCGAGATCCATGCCCGGACGGTAGCGTGAGCGCGGTGATCGACCTCCGTTCCGACACCGTCACGCAGCCCACCCCCGAGATGCGCCGGGCGATCGCCGACGCCGCCGTCGGCGACGAGCAGAAGCGGGAGGACCCGACGGTCTCCGAGCTCCAGACCCGGGTCGCGCAGATGCTCGGGCAGGAGGAGGCGCTCTTCGTCCCGACGGCGACGATGGCGAACCAGATCGCGCTGAAGCTCCACAGCCGTCCCGGCGACGTGTTGCTCGCCGAGGAGACCTCGCACGTCCTCGTCTACGAGTACGGAGGCGCGGCCGCCCACGCCGGCCTGATGAGCCACGGCCTCGCCGGATCCGGCGGATGCATCACTTCCGAGCAGATACGGGACGCCGCCGCGCCGAGCACGAAGGTCGCCGACCAGCGCGTGGCCGTCGTCTCCCTCGAGAACACCCACAACAACGCCGGGGGTCGGGTGTGGCCGCTCGTCGAGCTCGAGGATGTGGTCGCAACCGCGCGCGAGCTCGGGCTGGCGGTGCATCTCGACGGCGCCCGGCTTCTCAATGCCTCGACCGCACTCGCCGTCGACGCCGGCGACTATCGCTTCCCGTTTCGACACGGTCACGCTCTGCCTCTCCAAAGGCCTCGGCTGCCCACTCGGCGCCTTGCTCGCGGGCTCGCGGGAACTGATCGAGCGTGCCTGGCGGGAGAAGCACCTGTTCGGCGGAGCGATGCGCCAGGCCGGGATCGTCGCCGCGGCGGGTGTCTACGCTCTCGACCACCACGTCGAGCGCCTCGCGGAGGACCACGCCCGGGCGCGACGGCTCGCAGAAGCACTCGTGGAGGCGGGCCTCGCGGTCGACCTCGAGCGGGTGGAGACGAACTTCGTCCAGCTCGACCTCGAGCCGCTCGGGCTCGACCGCACGGCTGCCCTGGCATCGTTGCGAGACGCGGGAGTCAGTCTCTCGGCGACGATCCATCCGAAGATCGTCCGCGCGGTGACGCACCTCGAGATCACCGACGAGGACGTCGAGCGCGCCGCCGAGCTCATCCCGCAGGCGCTGGGCGTGCGGGTCGTAGCCTAGGAGACGACCAGCTCGAAACCCGTCATGCGCTGGGCCGAGATTCGGATCTGCGCACCCTTGGCAGCGCGAATCGTGCGGCGGAAGTAGCCGCGGCGGTCGGTGGTCGCCGCGCGTCCCACGTTCACCCAGCGGCCCTCGACCAGCTGCTGGAGGACGTAGCGCTGACGCCCTTCGCCCGGACGCACCTGTCCCCACACCGTGATGGTCTGACCACGGCGCGCGATCTGCGCGATCGGGAACATCGTCGCATGGAGCGCCGGCTTCGGCGTGCCGTCGACGGTCTCGAGGCCGCTCTGCCAGCGCGCGATGTCAGGCTCGTCGCGATACAGGTAGTGGATGAGCATGTCCACCTTCCGTGCCGTGTAGACGCGCCGCGCCGCCTCGCCGACGTACTTCGCCTGGAGCTCGGGCGAGACGCCGAACTGATCGGGCGGATTCGTCTGGTACGCGTACTCGGTGAGCCAGATGCGAGCCCGGGGAAAGGCTGCGTCCACGATTCGCAGAAGGCGGTCGAGCCGGGCCATCGTCAGGACCGGGCACTTGCAACCGCCGATGAAGGGCGTGTCGCCGGGAAAGACGGGATACGGGTGATGCGCGTACGCGTCGAGACGCGCTCCCGCCTGACCCATCCCACGGATGAAGTCGACCGGCGAGACGCCTCCCTTGCCGGCCCGCGGCCCGGTGACCCCGCCCGCCACGCGAGCGCGGCGGTTGGCGGCCTTGATGCCGAGATACCCGGGGTTGAGGATGCGGGAGACGTACGTCCGCGCCGACGCCGGCCTCAGCCAGATCGGCTTGTTCGGCTCGTTCCACATGATCCACTTCGAGACGAACGGGTAGCGCTCCGCCGCCGCGAACGCGAAGCGCTGGAAGTCCTCGCCGCGCAGCGGAGCCACGTTGGGCGCGTTTTCGGCGTTCGCCCAGCCGGGAGTCCCCCAAAGCGTGACGACGGGCTCGAGCCCGCGGGCGCGAAGCGCGTTCAGCAGCCGGTCGCTCCGGCTCCAGCGGTAATCCCCTTCGCTCGGCTCGGCGCGGTACCAGTTGAGCGTGACCCGCACGACGTCGAGGCCGAGCCGGTCGAGCTTCGCGACGCGATCCGAGAGCCGTCCGGGCCCGAACTCGAGCCACGCGTCGTCCTGGATGCCGAACTGCACGCCCGCTGCTCCTTGCGCTGATCCGGCGAATACGCCGACCGCGCAAGCAGAGACGAGCACGGCCCCGAGGAACCTCATGCGGAACGAATACCCGAACTCGGGCCTACGGAACCGATCACTTCAAAGCTTCCTTACGAGATCGGAGCAGCCACGGCTCACCGATCGCCGGCGAAAAAGAACGCGAGAACGACGACCGCGTACCCGACGAGCAGAAGGACGCCGCGCAGGCGGCTCGAGTGACCGTTGAAGAGGATGAGTGTCGTGAACATCACCGAGCCGGCGAGCGCGGCGATCTCCACAGGACGGAAGCTCAACGCGAGCGGCTCGATCAGCCAGGAGAGGAGCGCGACCGCGGGGATGAGAAACACCGCGACCTGGGCAGCAGAGGAGAGCGCGATCTCTCCGGCGAGGGCGATCTTCCCCCGGAACGCGACCACGACCGCGCCACCGTGCTCGGCAGCGTTGCCGACGATCGCGACGATCACCGCCGCGACGAAGAACTCGCTGAGCCCCACCTTCTCCGAGAAGACCTCGAGCGAGCCGACGAGGATCTCCGCGACGAACGCAGTCGCGACGGTGGCGATGGCCAGCGCGATCAGAGCGGTTCTGAGCGACCACCCCTTGATCTCCTCGTCGCTCGCGACGTGGATCGCGCTGTGCCGTCGAAGCGAGTACCAGGTCGTGGCGACATAGACGATCAGAAGCACGATCGAGACCGGCACCGACAGTGCCGCGAGCGATTCTCGGTCGGGATCTCCCTCCCAGCTCGGAATCGCCGGGATGAGAAACATCACGGTTGCGAACGCGAGCAGCCCCAAGGAGATGAAGCTCGAGAAGCGGTCGAGCTGGCCGCGCCCGCCCGCCGCCAGCGCCGCTCCGAGCACGAGCAACAGGTTCGAGACGACACTTCCCGTGAGCGACCCGCGTACGACCTCGGTGAGGCCCTCGTGCACGGCGATGAGCGCGATGATCAACTCGGGCGCGTTCCCGAAGGTCGCGTTCAGGAAGCCGCCGATGCCGGGACCGGTGTGCTCCGCGGCGTGCTCGGTCGCCTCGCCGATGAGCCAGGCCAGCGGAATGAGGGCGAGCGCGGAGATCACGAACTCCACGGTCTGCGGGATGTCCGCGAGGTAGTGGAGTGCGACCGCGATCGGCGCGACGGCAAGGGTTGCGAAGAGGACACGGCGGACCACAGAGCCGAGAAACCTATCCCCTCGGCCAGTCGGCCCATTCGTGAGCCACGCTTCCCGCGGCCGAAGGCCGGCGTAGCCGGCCGGGAGGCCAGGCGCGCTTCTTCCGGGCGCGCTGCACATGCTGGGGAACCTCCCGGTTTCACCCAGACCCTTCCACTGGTCCGCTTCGCGGACAGGGCGCTGACGCGCCTTGCCTGAAAACTCGACGTTTGTCAAGTCTTGCGGGCGGGGTCACCAGAGGAACACAATCGGGACATGAGTGAGACTGCAGCGGAGGTCGGACTCCCTCTCCGGGCCCAGGACGAGGTCGAGTGCCGCCACTGCGCCGTCCACTGCGAGAAGGTCATCTATCCCGGGTCCTGTCTGCGCATGGCGTGCCCGTTCGTCTATGCGTATGACGCCTGGGGACGGACCTACATGGGGTGCATGCAGAAGGTGTTCGACGTCGAGATCGACCTGTCGCTGCTCGAGGCCGCCGAGGCCGAGCGCGGCGGCTTCGGTGCGGTGCGCGCCCGCCGGGCGTCGCTTCCCATGTGCGACGTCGAGGTCATCTCGACCTACACCGGCCGCGAGGACGACCTCGGCTGCCGCAACCCGGAGTTCCACGAGCTCCCGCGAGAGCGCGCGACCTTCCGCGTCTTCGCGCGCGTCACCGACGCCAGCTGAGTTGTGCGCAAGACCGGAATCCGCGAATGCGGATTCTGGTCGCGCGGAACCCTCACGGCCGGGGTCGCTTTCTCCTCCGCCCTCGCCGATAGAGGTCGCGGAGGAGGTCCATGTCGGCGGCGGTGAGCCCGCCCTTCGGCCACGTCTCCAAGAGAGCCGGGAGCTCGCGGAACGCGGGATGGCCGAGGAAGGTCGCGAGCCCGTCTCCCAGCACGCCCTCGGCGACGACGTCGTGGCGGTCGCGGTTCGAGCCCAGCGGCGTCTTCGCGTCGTTCACATGCAGCACGCGCAGCCGCCCCAGCCCGATACGCGCGTCGAGGTCTCGTAGCGCCAGATCGAGAGCCTCCGCGTCGGTGACGTCGACACCGGACGCCCACCAGTGGCACGAGTCCACGCAAACTCCGAGGCGCGGGTGCCCGTCCAGCGCGTCGCAGAGCGCGGCGAGCTCCGCAACCGAGCGGCCGATGGTGCCGCCCGCACCCGCGGCGTTCTCGAGGCAGAGCCAGAGATCGTCCGTCGTGAGCTCGAGGAGCTCGCGAAGTGCCGGGGTGACGGCCTTCACCGCGTCGTCGAATCCGTAGCCGAGGTGCGAGCCGACGTGGAAGACGACGGAGTCGGCTCCGATCGCCGTTGCGGTCTCCATCGTCGCCGAGAGCGCGTCGAACGACTTCGAGCGGACCTCGCGATCGCGGCTCGCGAGGTTCACGAGGTAGAGCGCGTGGCAGGACACGTATTTGACACGCGCTTCCTGTCGGCGCGCCCGAAAGCGCTCGATCTCCTCCGGAGCGTGTTGCGTCGCTTTCCACATTCGAGGGCTCTGGGTGAAGACCTGGACCGCGTTGCCTCCGATTTCCTCGATGCGGTCGATCGCGTTCGAGATCCCGCCTGCCGCCGAGACATGGGCGCCGAAGAGCACGGCGATACGCTACGCGCGTGCCCGTCCGCGTCCGCATGGCCCCGTCTCCTACGGGCCTTCTGCACATCGGAAACGTGCGCACGGCGCTCTTCAACTGGCTCTTCGCGCGCCACGAAGGCGGGGAGTTCCGGCTCAGGATCGAGAACACCGACACCGCGCGCGAGGTCTACGAAGCGACCGAGCAGATCCAGGACTCGCTTCGCTGGCTCGGGCTCGATTGGGACGGTGAGGTGACATTCCAGCTCGATCGCATGGACGAGACGCGGGCCGTGGGGGAGAAGTTGGTCGAGCAGGGGAGCGCCTACGTGGACGACGGGGCGATCCGCTTCCGCATGCCCGACGAGGGAGTAACCGCCTTCGACGACGTCGTCCTCGGCCGAGTCGAGGTGCCGAACGCGGAGCTCGAGGATCTCGTTCTCGTCCGCTCGGATGGGCGTCCGACGTACAACTTCGCCTCGCCGCTCGAGGACCACTGGGACGAGATCACACACGTCATCCGCGGCCCCGACCACATCTCGAACACGCCCAAGCAGATCCAGGTGCTGCGCGCGGTCGGCGCCGAGCTGCCGGTGTACGCGCACGTGCCGAACGTCAACGGCGCGGACGGCAGCAAGCTTTCCAAGCGCCACGGCGCGGTGTCGGTCGACGAGTTTCGTGTCGGCGGGATACCTGCCCGAGGCGCTCATGAACTTCCTCGCGCTGCTCGGATGGGCGCCGGACGGCGAGACGACGATCATGTCGCGCGACGAGCTCGTCGAGCGCTTCTCGCTCGAGCGCGTAGGCTCGAGCCCGTCGACCTTCGACTACGCGAAGCTCGACTGGATGAACGGCGTCTACCTGCGCGCGCTGCCGGCGGAGGAGTACGCGGACCGCCTGGTCTCCTTTCTCCGAGACCAGGGGAGCGAGTGGCCCGAGGACCGCATCCGCGCGGCCGCGCCGCTCGTGCAGGAGAAGATCGGCAGCTTCGGCGAGTTCGCCGACTTCGCGGGCTTCCTCTTCCACGACGTCGAGCCCGGATCCGGCCCTCCTCGACGAGCGCATTCTCGACGCTGCCGGAACGGAGCTCGGGAAGCTGGAGAGCTGGACCGCAGAGGAGATCGAGTCGGCGTTGAAGAGGCTCTGCGACGAGCTGGGGGAGAAGCCTCGGACCGTCTACCTGCCGATACGCGTCGCGGTCACGGGCTCACGCGTGTCGCCGGGCCTGTACGAGAGCCTGGAGCTCCTCGGGAAGGACACCGTGCTCGAGCGGCTCGGCCGGTCGGTGAGCTTCCTCGGAGACCTGGTCGGCGTCGAGCTCGGACCGACGAGCTGGATCGACGTTCCGCAAGAGCGCATCGACCGGTTCGCGGAGGCGACCGGCGATCCGCAGTGGATTCATGTCGACCCGGAGCGAGCCGCCGCCGGTCCGTTCGGGAGCGACCATCGCGCACGGGTTCCTCACGCTCGCCCTCTGCGTACCGATGCTCTACGAGCTGCTTCCCCCGACGCGGCGGGATGGTGGTCAACTACGGCGTCAACAAGGTGCGCTTCCCGGCTCCGGTGCCGTCGGGCGGACGGGTACGAGGACGCTTCCGCGTTCTCTCGATCGAGGAATCGACCGTCCGGGGAGCGCGCGACGATCGAGGCGAGGGTCGAGTGCTATGGCGTCGAGAAGCCGGTTTGCGCAGCCGAGCTCGTGGTCTTGACAGTGTCCTAACAAGCTCTGGCGGCTGTCGTACACGTCTGCTAGTTTGGGCCGCCGCGTGAGTTTTCGCCGCCTTCTTTCGATGCTCGTGCTCGCTCTCGCCGCGGCGATCGTCTTCGTCCCCGGCGCGAGCGCCGGGAGCATCGCGGACTTCGATCCCTGTCCGCGGGGCTCGAACGGCGACCTCATCTGTCCGGTAGGGAAAGTCGGCGTGAACTACTCGATCAAGTTCCGCGGAGACGAGGTGCCGATCTGCTCGCCCGGCGACGACCAGTGGTACGCGACGAACGGCTCCGTGCCGCCCGGTCTGACGCTCGCGTCGGACGGAACGCTGTCCGGCATGCCCATCCAGGACGGAACGTACTCGTTCTGGCTGGAGCTGAAGCTTCCGGATACCGACAGCTGCAGCAGCAGGGACAACTCCGAGGAGCACGTCTCGGTCACCATCACGCCGGGTGTCCTGCCCGGGCCGCCTCCGCCGAAGCTGACATCGGACCTGAGCAGTCGGGCGTGCGCGCCGCGAACGGTAGCAACGCCGTACACGCTGGCGATGACGGCCAATCTCTCGGATGCGAAGACATGGTCGATCGCTTCGGGCGCGCTCCCGCCCGGTCTCAACGCTCGGCTCGGCTGACGGGGTGATCTCGGGCCTGCCGGGGGCGCCAGGGGCGTACTCGTTCACCGTGCAGGCGCTGATCGCCGATGGCCGCAGCGACACGAAGAGCCTGACGATCGAGGTGCGCGATCGGCTGACGATCGTCGCGCTCCGGGCGACTTCGAGCCACGCGTCGTCCGCACCGAGGTCGGAGTCGAGCTGGAGGGCGAATTGACGGCGGCCGGAGGTTTCGGCACCTACACCTGGTCGGTCGAGGGCGACCTCCCGCCGGGTCTGACCCTCGGTGACGACGGGACGATCAGTGGCGCTGCCGAGGAGTCGGGGTCGTACCGCTTCACCGTGGTCGTCACCGATGCGGAGAGCCGCCGAGCGGCCTACCCGGCGCGGATGGTCGTCGCGGAGCGCCTCGCGATCACGAGCGGGCGACTGGCGCCCGGAAAGGTCGGCCGTTTCATGAGCCGGAAGGTCGCGACGGTCGGTGGCGTGCGACCGACGATCACGCGGCTCAAGCGAGGCCCCCTGCCTCCCGGCATCTTCTTCGACAAGCGCGCGGGATCTTCGCCGGCTCGCCCACGAAGCCCGGCACGTGGAGGGTTCAGGTCGAGGTCGTCGACTCGCTCGGCGTCAAGGCGACGGGCTTCGTCGTCTTCGTCGTCCGGAAGTAACGCAACCAACCCTGCCATCGCCTCGTGGCTCGAAGTGACGAGGCGTCTAGTCCGTTCCGCGGACGGGTAGCGCGCAGACATGCTCACGAGCTGCAGCGAGCCGGGCTGCGAGACGATCGTGATGGGCGGCGGGCTCTGTCTCGCGCACGAGTCACGGGTGGTGCGCGTGTTCCCCCGCGGCAGGCCGTTCGTGCCCGCGCCGCAGAGACGAATCACGGTGATGCAGCGCGAAGCCGTCCTCTACGCCGGACACTCTTCGCGCTCGCTGGTCGAGACTCCCAGGCCCTAGGCGGGAATCACCGTCGCAAAACCGTCGGCCCGCGCTGGCCGTATCTCCCGGAGAAGTCGTGGTCCACAGATGGGGGGTTCGCGTGAAGAAGCCAGCTGTTTCGAGTGCGGTTCTCATCGCTGTCTGCCTCGCTCTCGGCCTCGCCGGGGGTGCGAGCGGCGCCGCCGGCCAGGCGACAGCGATCAGGGTTGCGACGATCATGAGTGCCGCACAGGAAGTGCCTACGCCGACCGGAAACGTGACGGCCGCGCGCGGGACGTTCACCGCGAACGTGAACGCGTCCGCTACCGGAGCGACGTTGTCGTGGGAACTGACGTTCACGGGCCTGACGGGCAACGCCAACGCCGCACACATCCATACCGCTGCCCGCGGGGTCGCAGGACCAGTGTCCGTGCCTCTTTGCGGTCCGTGCCAGAGCCCGGCGAGCGGGACAGCGAACATCAGTGCGACGGTGCTCCAGGCGCTGCAGACCGGCGGGACGTACGCCAACGTGCATACGTCGGCGAACGGGGCGGGTGAGATCCGCGGGCAGATCGCGGTCACGGCGAGCGTGACGACGGCGCTCAACGCCCGCCAGGAAGTGCCGAAGCCGAAGGGCGCGGCCAATCGAGCTCGCGGGACGTTCACCGCCGCCATCGCGAAGACCGACGCGACGACCGGCACGATGGCGTGGCGTCTGACTTTCAGCAAGCTGACGGGTCGCGCAGTCGCGGCGCACATCCACATCGGGGCCGCGGGACGTGCAGGTCCGGTCGCGGTTCCGCTCTGCGGGCCGTGCCGAAGCGGCGTGCGCAAGGCCGTGACACTGCAGGCCGCAACGCTCGCGGCTCTCGAGGCGGGCCGTGCCTACGTGAACATCCACACGGCGCGGAACGCGGGCGGTGAGATCCGAGGCCAGATTCGCGCGGTGCCGCTCAGCATCTCGTGAGCTGAAGGCCATTCAGGCGCGAAGGCGCACGGCGAGCACCCGTGCGTCTTCGCGCCCGTGTCCCGGTGAGGCCGCTCCGCCGCTTGTGACAACGTTGACAAGCGCACGTGACTTTGGTTGGGTGACCGGACTCGGCGAGACGAGGCGCGCGAGTCGCCCCATGGGGCATCACGTCCGTCAGTGTCTACTATCGCGCGGCGATGACCGTCCCGAACGACTCGATCCGGGGACACGCCGAGCGGCTCGTTTCGGGTCCCGTGGATCGGAATGCGCTCATGCTGGCGTTCCAAGAGAGCAGTGCCTCGTCGGCGGAGGTGCTCGTCGGCGGGCCGAGCTTCTACCCGCCCATGCTCGAGGACATCCGGGGCGCCTCATCCTCGGTGCACATCAACCAGTTCGGATTCCGGCCAGGTCGGATCGGCGACGAGTTCGCAGACGCACTCGTCACGAAAGCGTCGGAAGGCGTTCCTGTTCGACTCGTGGTCGACCGGAACGGATCGGATCCGGAACGATCCTCGCGGGAGTTCTACGAGCACCTCGTAGCCGCCGGCATCCAGGTGTGCGTCACGCGTGCCACGCGGCTACGCGCGACCGCCGGGCCGCTGGGAACTGGCGGGCCCGTGCGCTGGAACCTCGGCGCGCTCGGGCATGTCGACCATCGCAAGGTCGTCGTCGTCGACGGCCGGATCGGCTGGGTCGGCGGCGCCGGAATCGAGGACCACTTCGAGGATGGTCGGTTTCACGACCTGTTCGTTCGCGTCGCCGGTCCCGTGGTCGCTCAACTCCAACTCGTGTTTCTCGCCAGCATTCGCTGGCTCGGCGGCGCCGTTCCCGTCGCCGAGATCGACGCCCTCTTTCCCTCGCTCGAGGATGGCCCGGACCCTGTGCCGGCGGTCGTCCTTCACAACGCTCCAGGCAAGTACCGGCCGATCACCGACGCGATCGCGCGCCTGCTCGAGAGCGCATCCGAGACGCTCGACGTCGTCAACCCGTACGTCACCGACCGCGGAATGATCCGGCGCATCGCAGACGCTGCCCGTCGCGGCGTTCGCGTCCGCCTCTTCGTCCCCGCGAACGCGAACAACTGGGCATGCGCGGGCGCTCAGCGCTTCCACCACGGAACGCTCCTGGACGCAGGCGTCCGCATTCTCGAGTACCCGGCGATGCTGCACGCGAAGGCGTTCGTCCGCGACGGCGAAGAGCTGGTCGCCGGAACGTGCAATCTGGAGGCCTGGAGCCTCAAGCGCTTCTTCGAGATCGATCTCCAGATCCGGTCCAGTGCCGTCGCGACCCAGTTCGACGAGCGGTTCAGCGCGCCGGCCGAGGCGGTGTCGTCTCCCGGTCGACGGCTCACCGGGACCAAGGAGCGCGCGAGAGCAGGGGTGCTCGCCACGCTCTCTCCGCTGCTCTGACGACGCGGCGCCGCCGTCGGTCGAGGCGTTCGCTTGTCTTTCGGGCGACAAGCGGCATATATATTCCTCACCCGGTTGTCTGACGAGATACGCAGGCTTTGACCCGACGCGAGGAGACGTGACCGAGGTGGCGACGCAGACATCGGTGTTGACGGGGCTCGAGCCGAGCTCCTTCTGGGGTCACTTCGAGGCGCTGACGAAGATCCCGCGCCCGTCGCGCGCCGAGGAGCCGGTGATCGAGCACGTTCGCGCGTGGGCGGACCGCTACGGCTTCGAGCTCGTGCAGGACGCCGGCCGAAACCTCGTGATCCGGGTTCCGGCGACACCAGGGCGCGAGTCGGCGCCCACCGTGACGCTCCAGGGCCACCTGGACATGGTCTGCGAGCGCGACCCCTCGAGCCCGAACGATCCGGCCGAGGGACGGATCGCGCTCGTTCGCGACGGCGAGTGGCTGACGGCCGACGGGACGACCCTCGGCGCCGACGACGGGGTCGCGATCGCGGCGATGATGGCCCTCGTCGAGGACGAGTCGCTGCCGCACGGGCCGCTCGAGCTGCTGATGACGGTGGCGGAGGAAGTCGGGCTCGAGGGCGCGAACGCGCTCGACCCGGCGCTCGTCACGGGCTCGATCCTCGTCAACCTCGACAGCGAGGAGGACGGCAGGCTGACGGTCGGCTGCGCCGGCAGCACGGACACGTGGGTGCGGATCGATGCTCCGCGCGAGGATGCCGCGCCCGACGCCGTAACGTTGTCCGTCACGGTCGCGGGCGGGCAGGGCGGGCACTCCGGATCGGGCATCGCACTGGGCAGATCGAATGCGGTCAAGGTCCTCGGTCGCGCGCTGCGCGAGGCGCACGCGAAGACTCCCTTCCGCCTCGTCTCGCTGAACGGAGGCAAGAGCCGCAACGCGATCCCGCGCGACGCATCCGCGGTGATCTCGGTCGAGCGGGGGAACGAGGCGGCCCTTCGTGAGGCGCTCGAGGCGGCGTCGACGACGATTCGCGACGCGTTCGCGAAGACCGACGCGGGTGTCACGGTCTCGGTCGCGCCCGCGGAGACAGGCGAGCAACCGTGGACCGACGACGCGACCGCGCGTCTGCTGGACGCGATCGCGCTCGTGCCCACGGGGCCGCTCGCCCTGAGCCCGGACTTCGACGACCTCGTCGAGACGTCGACGTCGCTCGGGGAGGCCATCACGGAGAACGGCAGGCTCACGCTCCACAGCCTCTCGCGCTCGTCGAACGACTCGGCGCTCCCCGAGGTGATCGCCGCGCTCGACGCCGCCGCGCGGCTCGCCGGCGGCGAGCTCGAGGTCAAGCACAACTACAACGGCTGGCGCCCGAACCTCGATTCGCCCTCCCTCGCCGCCGCCCGCTCCGTCTACGAGCGCGAGTTCGGCGAGCCGCCGATCGTCACCGCGGTGCACGCCGGCCTCGAGACCGCCGTGATCGGAAGCAAGGTCGCCGGCCTCGACATGATCTCGTTCGGCCCGCAGATCGAGTTCCCTCACTCGCCCGACGAACGTGTCAGTATCCCGACCGTGGAGCGGTTCTGGAAGCTTCTCGTTGCCTTCGTGGACGAGGTTTCGAAGCGGGAGGGCGCCGCTGATGCGTGGCCTCGGCTGGATCATCGCCGCCGTCGGCATCGTGCTCGTGCTGATCGCAACCGGCCTCATCGGCGACCGACGACGAGAGCGGCGAGAGCGTTCCCGCAGGCGAGTGGGCGCAGGACGTCTGCGCCGCGGTCGGGGTTTGGCGTGGTGAGGAGGAGGCCATCAGCGAGTCGTTCCGACTCTCCTCCGAGAGCGACGAGCAAACCGAGAACGCGCCCGAGTCCCGAAGGACGGCTCGGTCGATGCGCAGGTCGCGCTGGAGCGAAGCATCGGGGCCGTCGACACGCTCGTCGAGGCGATCGACCGGGCTGGCGTTCCCGAGACGGCAGGGGGCGAGCAGGCCGCCGAAGAGGTGTCGAGCTGGGCGAACGGCGCCAAGAATGATTTGGAGCAGGCAGAGGACCTCCTCGACGAGGAACCGGACTCGCTCGAGGACGACATCGAGCGCGTCACGGAGATCGCCCGGTTGATCGGCGGCGTGCTGGAAAGCGGCCGTCAGACCCTCGCGGCGGTTGCGACCTCCGACCCCGAGCTCGAGGCTGCGTTCCGCGAGTCGAGCACGTGCCAGCAACTCCGCGAGGAGACGGGCTAGATGTCGACGACCGACTGGATCCTGCTCGCCGTCCAGGGCCTCGTCGTCATCGCGTTCATCTTCCTCGGAGTGCGTTCGGGCGGCATCGGCCTCGGGCTCTGGGGCGGCGTCGGCACGCTCGTCCTCGTCTTCCTCTTCGGGCTCGAGCCGGGGGAGCCGCCGGTCAGCGCGATGCTCATCATCATCGCCGTCATCTCGGCGGCGGCAGCGATGCAGGCAGCAGGCGGCATCGACTACATGGTCCAGATCGCGAGCACGGCGCTCCGCGCCCGTCCGAAGGCGCTCAACTTCGTCGCCCCGTACATCTCGTACGTCCTGACGATCCTCACCGGGACGGGCAACACCTTCTTCTCGATCATCCCGGTGATCAACGAGGTCGCGTACGCGAACAAGATTCGCCCGGAGCGGGCGCTCGCCGGGTCGTCGGTCGCGTCCGCCCTCGGGATCACGTCGAGCCCCGTCGCCGCTGCAACGGCCACGATCTTGCCGCTCGTCGAGGTGTACGGCTACGACCTGATCGACGTCCTCCTCATCACGATTCCGGCGAGCATCATCGGCATCCTGCCCATGGCATTCGTGATGAGTCGTCACGGGAAGGAGCTCGACGACGACCCCGAGTTCCAGCGGCGCCTCGCGTGCGGGCGAGATCGCCCCGCCGGCGCCGCCCGCCGAGATCGTGCTGCTGCCAGTTCGCGAAGCGCAGCGTCGTGATCTTCCTCGCCGGCGTCGCCGCGATCTGCGTCTTCGGGCTCTTCGAGGGCATCCGGCCGACCGTCGCTGCGGAGGAAGGCGGCGTCGAGCCGATGTCGATCACGCCGCTCATCCAGATGTTCATGCTCACTGCCGCGGCGCTGATCCTTCTTCTCTGCCGCGTGAAGGCGAACGACGTCGCACTCTCGCCGATCTTCAGGTCGGGGATGGTGGCGATGATCGCGCTGTTCGGGATCGCCTGGATGGCCGACACCTTCATCGCGAACAACGAGGACGCCATCGTCGAGCTGCTCGGCGGCCTGGCCGAGAAATTGCCGTTCATGATCGCGATTGCGATCTTCGCGGTCGCGGCGCTCACCACGAGCCAGTCGGCGGCGACGCGGACGATGGTCCCGCTCGGCCTCGCGCTCGGCATCGGCGCCGGCTACATGATCGCGATGTGGACCGCCGTGGTCGGGGTCATGTTCCTGCCGGCCAACGGCACGCAGATCGCGGCCGCCGAAGCCGATACGACGGGCACGACGACCCTCGGCAAGCGCGTCGTCGACCACTCCTTCCAGCTCCCGCTCCAGGTCTGCTGGGTGGCGACCGCGCTCGCCGGAATCGTTATCGCGTGGCTCTTCTTCGGAGGACACACGCCGGCGCCGCCCGTTCCGACGACAACGACGACTCCGTAGATCCGTGAGCGTCCGCGGCGCGGCGTTCCTCGGCATCGGCGCCATGGTCGGCGCCGGCATCTTCGCGCTGCTCGGGCGAGGCCGGGGCCGTCGCCGGATCCGCGGTCTGGCTCTCGTTCCTTCTCGCCGGGATCGTCGCGACGCTCCTCGGCTACACGGTCGTGAAGCTCGGCGTCCGGTACCCGTCCTCGGGAGGGTTGATCGCGTACCTCATGGCGGGGTTCGGGAACGGACGCCTGGTCGGCATCGCGTCCTGGCTCGGCTACTTCGCGGCGATCGTGATCGTCTGCTCGATGGTCGCCGTCTCGTTCGGCAGCTACGCGACCTCGCTCTTCGTCGGCGACGACGCCGGCGCCGGTTGGGACAACATCTTCACGACACTCGTCGTGCTTGCGATGGCCGGAGTGAACCTCGTCGGGTCGAAGAGCGTCGACCGCGCGCAGTCGTTGATCGTGATCGTGCTCCTCGGCGTCTTCGCGGTCTTCATCGCCGTCACGATCGTCGACATCGACTTCGACCTCCTCGCCTTCAGCGGGTACCCGAGCTTCTCCACCATCATCGCGAGCGTCGCCCTCACGTTCTTCGCGTACCTCGGATTCAGCGTCATCACGTTCGCGGTAGGAGACCTGCGAGACCCGACTCGCGAGCTGCCAAAGGCGATGTACGGCGCGCTCGGCGTGACGACGGTCCTGTACGTGCTGATCTCGCTCGGGGTCTTCGGAACGCTGACCGTCGACGGAGGTGATCGAGTACGGCGAGACCGCGATCGCCGAAGCCGCGCGTCCGGCGTTGGGCGACGCGGGCTTCACGATCATGGCCGTGGCTGCGTTGCTCGCCACGGCGTCGTCGGTCCTCGCGACGCTCTACGCCTCGGGCGGCTTGACCGCGATGCTGGCCGAAGAGCGGCCAGTTCCCGCCGTTCTTCGGACGCGGGTCGCCTCTGGGCTCGAAGGGCGGGATGCTCGATCACCGCGGCGATCGTGCTGGTCGTCTCCAACCTCGTCGACCTCTCGGCGATCGCGTCGGTCGGCAGCGCCTGCTCGCTCGTCATCTTCCTGCTCGTCGGCCTTTCCGCCTACCGACTCCGAGCCGAAATCGGCGCGCGTACGCCCATCGTGCTCGTCGGCGCTTGCGGTGACCGCGATCGTGCTCGTGTTCTTCGCCGTCGACACGCTCCGGAACTCTCCCGAGACGTTCATCGCGATCATCGCGATCGCCGGCCTCGCCGTCGTTCTCGACACGGTCTGGAAGCGCGTCCGCCCGCAGGCGTGAGCCAGCCAGAGGCGACGCAGGACGCCGAGCTCCTGCTCCGGTTCACGCGCGCCGGGCACGAGGCCGGCTATCCGACCGCCGATCTCGAGGAACGAGTTCTCGCCCTGGCCCGCGCAGTCGGGCTCGAGGATGCTCAGATCTCGGTCACGCCGACGGTCATCGACCTCACCGTCGGATCGCTTCGAGCGCAACGCAGCTACACGCTGCGGGTCCGACCGAGCACCGTCGACCTCGATCGCATCGCGCAGCTCGACGACCTCGTCCAGGCCGTCCTCGGGGGCAGTCTCGGCGCCGAGGCTGCGCTCGCGTCGCTGGAGGCCCTGCGCGACGAGCCGCTGCGACGGCCATGGCCGATCCTGCTCGCGGCCTACGCGCTCGCGGGCGCCGCACTGACGCCGGTTCTCGGCGGCGGCTGGCGCGAGGCCGTGACAGCCGCGCTCGTCGGGCTCGTCGTCGGAGCCGTCGCCGTCGCGACGCGGGGAATCATTCGTGCGGAGCCGATCGCCGCTCCCATCGCTGCGGTCTCTGCGAGCTTCACCGCGACCTTCATCGCACAGCTCGGGATCGACGCCTCACCGGATCTCGTGACGCTCGCGGCACTCGTCACCTTCCTCCCCGGGATGACCCTGACGATCGGGATGCGGGAGCTCGCGAGCGAGCACCTCCAGTCCGGCGTCGCGAACACGGCGAGCGCGCTCGTCCAGCTCCTCGGGCTCGTCTTCGGCGTCGAGATCGGCCGCTCGATCGCGCTCAACTGGTTCGGGCCGGTGGGTCAGATCGCGCCGGATCCGGTGTTCAGCGCGTGGCATCTCGTCGCGGCCATCGCGGCCGGGCTCGCGTTCACGCTCACGCTCCGGGCGCGGTATTCGGATGCGTATGTGATGTGCACTGCAACCGTGCTCGCTCTCGTGGCCAACGAGGTGGGCGCGGCACTCTTCGGTAAGCAGGCCGCGGCGTTCGTCGCCGCGCTCGCGATCGGCGTGGTCGGGAACCTGGCGGGGTCACGGCTCCACCGCTCGGCGCTCGTCTTCATCGTTCCGGGGGTGCTGATGCTCGTTCCCGGGAGCGCCGGCTACAACAGCATCCTGAAGCTCGTCACCGATCAGACGATCAACGGGATCACCGCGGGGTTCGACACCTTCGTCACCGCGATCTCGATCGCCTATGGCCTGATGGTGTCGACCGTCGTCCTTCCACGCCGCTTCAGGGAGGTGGTCTGAGCCGTGGCGACGACGCGCTCGTGTGGATCACGGACGTTGGCCGTGTCGTGCGCGCTGCACCGCCGTCGCCACCGCTGCTGCAGCGAGAACGACGCTCGCCGCGACGACGACGATCAGCCCGTACGACGCTGTCGCGCCGAGCGCGTCGCGATTGTCGAGCCAGTTCTCGACCGCCGTCCAGGCCACGACCACGGCGGCGCCGAGCACACCGGCGATCCCGATCCAGGAGCCTCGCCGGAGGGACCACGTCCAGCCGAGCGCAAACGCGGCGACGATCACCGCGAGCCAGCCGTTGTTCGGGCCTTGCGTTCCGTTGAGCGTCACGGGCTCGTCGGACGTCCAGGTCAGGAAGACGCCGATGACGACCGCCGCGATCGCGATCCGGGCGGCAATCGCGTAGCGAGCCGCTGGCGGAGCACCGGCGACACCGCCCCTCGCCATGAGTCGCGACGCTAACACGCACGCATCGGGCGGCCCGGCGCGGAAAGGCCTCGCCGTGCTCGGACTCGCTCCTCGCCGCCGTGTTCGTGCTCGTCTACCGAGAGGTCCTAGGGGTCACGCAGCGCTCGACCTGGCCCCCACCGCCGACGGCCGTCACGTCCGCGGGCGCGCAGCGCGGCGACAGAAGCCTTCGCGGCGCGCGAAGGGATGCGGCCGCACGACGCCGCCCTCGACTTCGCCTGGTCGACGGCCGCGAGCATCGAGCCGCGCGTCGAGGGCGCGAGCTTCTTCCCGCGGATCCTCGCCGACGTCGAGGAGGCACGGTCGTCCGTGCACATCCTGATGTTCGGATGGCGCGAAGGAGAGATCGGCATGCAGATGGCTCGTCTCCTCGAGCGAAAGCTCGAGGAGGGAGTCGAGGTGCGCGTGATCGTCGACAGGTACGGCTCGCGTCCGTATGCGGACGCCCGCGAGATGTTCACGCGTCTCGCTCGGCGCGGGCGCGCAGATCGTCGTCAACGACGTCTTTCCCCTCGACCGCGATGGCCTGTTCCCGGACGACCAGCACTTCGACTGGCGCCAGGACGAGGTCGGCCGCGCCGACCACCGCAAGCTCTACGTCATCGACGGCGCGATCGCGTGGACGGGCGGGGCGGGCATCGAGGACCACTTCCGGGACGGCGGCTTCCACGACGTGATGACCCGTGTCACGGGCGACGTCGTCCGCCAGGCACAGGCGGCATTCCTGACGAGCTTTCGAGGCCACGACGGTCCGCTCCCGGCCGACCTCTCGAAGTACTTCCCGGAGCCGGCCGACCCCGGGACGACGCCCGTCGCCCTCGCGCAGGTGATCCCCGAAGGCTTCGTCGCAGCCACCCAGGCGATCCGGGAGCAGATCGACGGTGCGCGCACGCGGCTCGACGTCATGAACGCGTACTTCACCGACGGAGAGATGATCCAGCGGATCATCGCCGCGGCTCGGCGCGGGGTGAAGGTACGTGTCGTGCTGTCCGAGGAGTCGAACAACCCACCTGCGGCGGCGGCCGCCAGACACCGCTACGCGGACCTGATCGCCGCAGGCGTCGAGATCTGGGAGCTCCCGGGCACGGTCGTTCACGCGAAGGTGATCGTCGCCGACGACGTCGTCAGCTTCGGCACCGTGAACCTGGACGCCTGGGCGCTCTACCGCGACTCGGAGATCATGATGATCGCGCGGAGCGCCGAGCTCGCGACGGCATTCGAGGAGCGGCTGTTCGAGCCCGACATCGCTCGCTCGAAACGGGCCGAACCGCTCACCGGTACGCAGGAGCGCATCGAAAGCTGGCTCTGGGACAAGCTTGCGTACTTCCTCTGAGCCCAACCTGAGAGAATCGCCCCCGTGACGAGCCAGAACCTCGCACCTGCACGCGCCTCTGGCGCGACCCTCGTGCTGCTCACGCTCGCTTCGGGCCAGTTCCTGATGACGCTCGACAGCTCGGTGATGAACGTCTCGATCGCGACGGTCGCGAAGGACGTGGGCACGACGGTGACCGGCATCCAGGGCGCGATCACGGCCTACACGCTCGTGATGGCGGCGCTGATGATCACCGGCGCGAAGGTCGGGGCGATAATCGGTCGGAAGCGGGCCTTCGCGATCGGCTGCGTGATCTACGGCTGCGGCTCGTTCACGACGTCGATCGCGCAGAGCCTGCCCGTGCTGCTCTTCGGCTGGTCGTTCCTCGAGGGCGTCGGTGCGGCGTTGATCCTTCCGGCCATCGTCGCCCTGGTTGCCGGGAACTTCCCGGCCGAGCGCCGGCCCGCGGCCTACGGGCTCGTCGCGGCCGCGGGCGCCGTCGCGGTCGCGGTCGGGCCTCTGATCGGGGGCTTCTGCACGACGTACTTCTCGTGGCGCTGGGTGTTCGCAGGAGAGGTCGTGATCGTGTTCGCGATCTTGCTTCTGACGCGCCGCATCGCCGATGCGCCGGTCGAGAAGCGCCCCCAGCTGGACTACGTCGGTGCGGTGCTCTCTGCGCTCGGCCTCGGCCTGCTCGTCTTCGGCGTGCTTCGCACGGCCGAGTGGGGCTGGATCCAGCCCAAGACCGGCGGGCCGTCTTGGGCCGGTCTCTCGCCCTCGATCTGGCTGATCCTGGGCGGCTTCTTCGTGATCTGGGTCTTCTTCCGCTGGCAGGCCCGCCGCGAGTCGCACAACGAGGAGCCGCTCGTGCGGCTGGCGATGCTCCGTAATCGGCAGCTCACCGGCGGTCTCACGATGTTCTTCTTCCAGTTCCTCGTGCAGGCGGGGTTCTTCTTCGTCGTTCCGCTCTACCTCTCCGTGGCGCTCGGCCTGTCCGCGATCGACACCGGGATCCGCCTGCTACCCCTTTCCGTCACCCTGCTCGCCGCAGCGATCGGGATCCCACGTCTCTTGCCGACCGTCTCCCCGCGCCTCGTGGTCCGTGCCGGACTGCTTGCGCTTCTCGCCGGCACGGTCGTGCTGCTCGGAGCACTCGACCCGGACGCAGGGCCCGAGATCGTTTTCGTACCGCTGCTCCTCATCGGTCTCGGGATCGGCGCGCTCGCCTCGCAGCTCGGTGCGGTCACCGTCTCGGCCGTGCCGGACGACGAGAGCCCGGAGGTCGGCGGCCTCCAGAACACGATGACGAACCTCGGCGCCTCGCTCGGCACTGCGCTCGCCGGCTCGCTCTTGATCGCGACCATGACTTCGGCGTTCCTCATGAATGTCGCACAGAGCCCGGCGATCCCGCCCGACGTCACGCAGCAAGCCCAGGTGGAGCTCGCCGGCGGCGTGCCGTTCATCTCCGATGCCGACCTCGAGGCCGCCCTCGAGGAAAGCCAGGCCGACCCGGAAGCAGCGGACGCAGCGCTCGTCGCCTACGCCGACGCTCGGATCGACGGGCTTCGTTCGGCGCTTGCGATTCTCGCCCTGCTCGCGGTCGTGGCGCTGTTCCTCGCGCAGAGCATCCCGACGAGACAGCCCGGTGTGGCGGAGAGGACGTAGGACGATGTGCCGATGGCTCGCGTATTCGGGATCGCCCATCAGGCTCGACGAGCTCCTCGTCAAGCGAGACCGCTCACTCATCGACCAGAGCCTCCACGCGAGGCAGGGCGCGACGACGACGAACGGCGACGGCTTCGGCGTCGGCTGGTACGACGAGGCAGAGACCCCGAGGCTCTACCGCAGTGTCCATCCAGCGTGGAACGATCGGAACCTACGCGAGCTCGCGGCGGGCATCTCATCGCACCTCTTCTTTGCGCACATCCGCGCGTCTACGGGGACCGCGATCCAGGAGACGAACACGCATCCGTTTCGCTACGGCCGCTGGCTGTGGATGCACAACGGGCTGATTCGCGAGTTCCCGCGCGTGAGGCGCGAGCTGGCGCTCGCGGTCGACGAGTCGCTCTATCCGTCGATCGAGGGCACGACCGACTCGGAGACGATGTTCTACCTCGCGCTCACCTTCGGGCTCGAGAGCGATCCCATCGCTGCCGTCGAGCGAATGGTCGACTTCGTCGAGGACACAGGCCGCACTCGCGGCGTCGAGCATCCCGTGCAGATGACGATCGCGACGACGGACGGGCATACCGTATGGGCGTTCCGCTACTCGAGCGAAGGGGATTCGCGCTCGCTGCACTTCAGCACGCGAATGGACGCGCTGAAGGCCCTCTACCCGGACAGCGAAGAGCTCGCAGGCCTGTCGGACGAGACGAGGGTCGTCGTCTCCGAGCCTCTCGGCGACCTTCCGGGCGCCTGGAACGAGGTGCCCGAGTCCCATGTCGGGATCGTCCAGCCGGGCGCGGACGAGCTACGACCGTTCACGCCGAGCAGAGGGTGAGGCTCGGCATGTACCAGGACCGCGTCCCCCGCTCCTGTCGCCGATCCCGCCGACCCAAGGCGTAGCCTCTCGCGTCATGGAGCCAGGCGGCACTCGCCGAGTTGCATTGCTGCTTCCCATGCGGACGATCCTGCTCGTCGCCGCGGCGATCGGGGTGCTGGCCGCGTTCTGGGCGATCGGCGCCACGTTCCTGATCGTGTTCGTCGGCATCTTCCTCGGGCTCGTGTTCGAGTATCCGGTGCGCTTCGTGATGGCGAAGACGGGCATGTCGCGCGGACTTGCCGCGACGGTGACCGTCCTCGGAACCGCAGTTGCGGTCACTGTGCTCGCCCTGCTGCTCCTCGTGCCGTTCGTCGGCGGAGTGCGGGACTACCTCCAGGACCTCCCTGCGACGGTGCAGGATCTCCGTGACTCCGAGGAGCTCGACTCCGTCGGCGACTCGGGCGCGGCCGAGAACGCCCAGGCAGGTGCCGAGACGATCGCGGCGTCGGTGCCCGACGCCATCAAGGCGATGCTCGGCATCGCGGGCGACTTCTTCAGCATCTTCCTCGCGGCATTCACGATCCTCTTCATCTGCCTCTTCCTGCTCACCGACGTCGGGAACCTGAAGCGAGCGCTCGCGAGCCTGCTCATGCCCGGCGAGGACGAGCGCTGGCTCGCCGTGTGGGAGCGCGTCACCGAGTCTTTGTCCCGCTGGGCGATCGGCGTGGTGGTCATCGCGACGATCGCCGGAACCACGCAGGGCCTCACCGCGTGGCTCCTCGGCTCGAGCTACGCGCTCGGACTCGCCGTGATCGCGGGGTTGCTCGACATGATCCCCAACCTCGGAGCCACCATCGCGGGCTTCATCCTCGTGCCCACGCTCTGGGCCGAGGAAGGGCTCGGAGCTGCGCTCATCATGCTCGTCGTGGTGCTCGTCTACCAGCAGGTCGAGAACAACATCCTCACCCCGAAGATCCAGGGCAAGGCGGTCAACCTCTCGGGCTTCTTCATCATCGTCTCCGTGACGTTGTTCGGCGCGCTCCTCGGCGTGCTCGGCGCGCTCACGGCAGTTCCACTCGCCGCGACTGTCCAGATCTTCGTGCAGGAGCTGACGAAGGCACGACGCGAGCACGTCGCGGAGGCGAAAGCCGCACTCGAGCCGTCTGAGCCCCCTGGCATCAGTGATTCGGGCCTGGCACCGCCCACATAGGAACGCCCGCTGGTGCAGGCTTTCGCTGCGCTTCGCTTGTGCACTAACGGACGTTGATAAGGCCAAAACGGCGTCCGAACCTGCCGGCTGACCGGCCACTTCCTCACGCCGTTGGGAACCGGCGGGGGAGGAGAGGACGGGTCGCTGCGCGTGATGGGCTCACCTACACGCACTGCTAATGGACAAGCGCGAGCTGGACTACGCGGCTGCTCGCCTTCGCGGCCTCACGTCAGCGTGAACTCGGGAGCTGGACGACCTTCGTCGCCTACCAGGGCAGCCATCCCTCTTGGTACGCCGTACGCTCCTCCGGCCCGAAGCCCGAGTAGGCCTCGTCCGGCTTGGACGTCTCCTCGGGCACGCTCGCGCCGTGCTTCGCCGCCACCTCGTCGAGGGCGTAGACGACCTCGAAGCCGCCTGCTCGACTGCCGGCCATGACGATGACGCACGGCCCGTCACCCCCGCCGACGAAGGCGTGTTTCGTCCACGGCGGGCAGTGGACGAAGTCCCAGGCCTTCAGGCGGCGCTCCTCGCCTTCGATCACGAGGACACACTCGCCGGAGACGACGAGGAAGTCCTCCTGGCCGTTCTCGCCGTGGTAAAGGCTGTGCTGCCCGGGCCCGAGGATCTGGATGCGGAAGCCGAGCTCCGTCCACTCCTGGCCCCCTTCGAAGTCGGTGTCCTGCCCGCGTTCCTCGCTGCGGATCCAGGACACGTCGCGCGCATTGAGCACGAACCATCCCTCGCCCTGCGGGATGAGCCCGGCGTCGGTCCTCGTCAGCTGTGCCTCGGGAACGGACTCAGTCATGACGAGACGGTAGCCATCCGTCGCGGTACGCCGATCCGAGCGGCTCGCCGGGGCATTCCGCGAGGGCGCCCCTCTTCCGGCCCACTTCGGGCTTGGTGAGCGGCAGCCCTCGGGCAGCAGGCGGACGGCGAGCTCCGGCATCGCGACCTGAGTGCACTGCATCTAAGCGACACAGGCCGTCAGTCCAGCTCGCCCACCTCGAGGCTCGCGCTCCTCGATCCGTAGCGTTGCCGCGGTCTCGATTCCGAGCTTGCGGAGTACTTGCGGATCGAGGAGCGCGAAGCTCGAGGCCGGTGAACCGAACTGACACAAGCGCACGAGAGGAGTAGGTTCGCAGGGACCGCAAATGGCTCCCGAGGAGGCAGCGATGAGCGAAGCGAAGAAGGTCCTCGAAGAGGCGATCGAGCGGTGGAACGCCACAGATCGTGAGGGATGGGCCGCTCTCTACACGGACGACGTTGACTATGAGGCACCGGGTGGCGCGCGGATTTCGGGGCTCGCGGATCTAAAGGTGAAGTACTTCGATGCGCTTGTGACCGCTGCTCCCGACCGAGGGAGTAGTGACGTCGTCTTAATCGCAGAGGGCGATTACGTAGTGGAACTCGCGCGATACACAGGGACGCACACGGGTACATGGCGGAACCCGAACGGCGTCGAGATTCCAGCGACGGGAAAGAAGGTGGACTTCCCGTTCGTGGGGGTCTTCAAGGTCAGAGACGGAAAGATCAGCTCGATCCGAATCCACTTCGACCAGATCGAAGTCTTGACGCAACTAGGACTCATGCCCGGAGCTACGTCGAGCTAGCTACTCCCGGATCGAGGAGGGGAGCTAGAGACGGGAGGGCTGAACTAGATCGTCGCGCCCTTCGGCCGGTTGCACGTCTTGCAGCGGAGCTCAAGGTTGCTAGACGCGGAGAGCCCTCAGCGAGACCGCTCGAGGCCAGCGCAGCGCCGCCTTCATGCGGCCCCCACGGGTACGCCCACGCCTGCTCGGGCAATGATTCTCGGGTCCACCACAGCGATGAAATGATGACCGCCGACGCGACCTAGCTTGTAACGCATGTTCGTGATACCGCTCATGGACGTGGCTGTTCGAGAGGTCGAGGCGCTCGGTCTCGACCCCGAGAAGTTTCCTGCCTTCTACGAGGAAGCCCTGCCGCGTATCTACGGCCACTTCCTCCATCGCTGTGGTCGGTCGGTGCCGGTCGCAGGAAGGCGTCAGTAAAGGATGGCCACGCCGCCGCCGTGGGAGGAATAGAATCGGGCCTCGAAGGGAGATCAGATGACGAAGATCTGGGGTCTGTCCAAGCGTGACGCGGAGTACGGCCCAGCCCCATCGCCCGACGTTCGCTGTGACCGGTGCAAGTACATGTTCCCACCGCTGTCTCTCGGCGGGTGTCGACTGGTCCGCGGAGTAATCAGCGGCTCGTCCAGCTGCAAGGAATTCGCGCCGCGGCGTCCTGCTGGCACCGACACCGAGAGCTAAACGAGCGAACGCGGACTGGGCGGGCCAGCACTTCGCGGAGATCACAGCGAGCTGGGCGACGCTCGAGCCCGACTGAGGATGCACCGGTACGAGCACGGGGGCTAGCCGACGCCAGCCGTTTGGCGGTTGCGGGAGCCTGGTCGCGTGACTACGGTGAGAACCAGGGGAAGGGAAGCAAGGACAAGGGGGACTGGGGAAAGATGTACGTGACCGAGGGCGGGGTAGCTGAGCCTGGCTCCAACGAGGGCAGTCCGGCTGTAGCAAGAAGGGGAGCAGTGAGGTACGAAGTCCGATCGGGCGGCCGGCTGATCTCGCTGCAAGAGGCCAGTACGGCAGCGGGAGGCTGTCTTGCAGTACGTACGCTCGCTCGGCTGCCGTCAGGATGAGATCAGGCGACTCGCACCCGACACTGTCGCGTGGAGAGGTGCCGTTTACAGCGCCGAACTCCCGAGGAGCGACCCCTCAGGCCGGAACGCCGCCTGACCTCCGCCCCGACGCCCGACGCTCGTGCTTCCGGGGCATTTCCTCTCGCTCGGCGTTCCCATCCTCGTTGACCACATCAAGGGCAGCACGCCTATCGGGCGGGTGACGTCGATGAGAACGGACACTCGCTGGACTGGTGGCACATGGCTGTGGGTTCAGGCCGAGATCAGCCACCCGCCTCGTGGCTTCGCCAGGACACCACCGGCGTCTCGATTAGCCGTTCGGCCTTCTCCAAGCCCGACATGGGCGGATGGGAGCTGATTCGCGGTGCCCTGCTGACCGAAGTGAGCATCTTGTCGCCCGGTGTCGAGCCGGCCTTCCCCCGGGGCGAAGGTCGTGTGGTCGGCAAGCCAGAATCGCCGGCGGCGGGAGCCGATCCCACTGTCGCCCGTGAGGTCTTCTACGGGGATGGGACGACGATCACGCGGTACGGCGTCGGCCAGGTGCTCGGAGTGCGGTTATGACGATCCTGGCAACAGCCCCGATTTGGGCACGCTGGTTGCGACTGTGCGCTATGGGAAGTGTTCCGTCGCGATCTCTCTCGCGTATCCGGCAAACGCAATAGTCGGCTCGACGCTCTCCGGGCGCGGAGGAGCGTCCCATGCGAGCGCCCGGTCATCGATGACTTGCTGAATCAGGTCGCGCCACGTCGGGTCGAGCGTCTGCTTTCCCCATTCAAGCGAAGCCGGCTTCGACGCCACTTCGCCGGTGCGGACGGTGTAGAGCATTCGACACAGGCTCGCCACGGCGTAGCGCTGCGTCCCCGCGATATCGAAGCTCGTCCCGCTGTACAGGTCAGGCAGGAAGCTCTCGATGAGCCGTCGCATCCTGCTGCGAAGTGCGTCTGCAGGAACCTCGTTGACCAGCGACCGTGGGTCAGGGCCGGCGAGACTGATTCCGCGCTCTCGGAGCGTCCATCTCACCTCTTCGGCGTTGCAATGGGTCGACCATTGCATCTCGCGCCAACCACGGTCGATGTACAGCCAATCCACGCCGAGGGCGTCGAGTGTCTTGAGCTCCGCCCTCGGAGCGTACGAGCCCTCCAAATTGTGCGGCCAGTACCCCGAGCGCGTCGGGATCTCGTCATGGATCTCGCGAAGCCCTCGTTCCTGCTGAGCGGTGACCCGATCCTCAGTGACGACCAGGAAGTCGCAGTCACTGTGGAGATCTCCCGCCCCAAGGGCAAACGAGCCAGTCAGGTAGGCACCGACGAAGCTAGCCCTGAGTATCGACTGGACGTCGACCATGAAACCGGCCAACAGTTGATTCAACTCCGGAAAGGCTGTCGGCGGCGGTGCGATTCCGTTTCTGGACACGAGCGCATTCAACATCAGGGCTTTTTTGAGCCGAGTCGCCGCCTCCACCCCTGCAGTGGATTTCTCTCCCCATAGGTGCCTAACTGGCCCACAACGAGGCGACGAAAGAAGCGACGGCTCTATCGTCGTGAATAAGCGCAGCACATCGCGTCAAGCGCAGACCACTCGCGCCTCTCGTGGCTGCGAGGGCTCAGGACTGCGCTCGTTGTCATGAGCGCATTCAACCCGGCCAAGAGTGGGATCTCTGCTCGACGAACATCTAGCGGATCTTGCGGTGTCGAGCTGTTGCCCGGTTTCCACTCTCGCCGCAGACTCTCGCGACCTCGGTCGCCCTGCCTCGTCGTTGATTCAGCAGGTCGAGCGGACGCACGACATCTCACTGCTCCCTGGCGACGGATGAGGGCCCGGCAAAGCCGGGCCCTCCGTCGAATACGACTGCGGTCGAGTTACGCGGCGACCAAAACGCGGTCGCTCTGAACGACGACGTTGCCGCTCGTGATCATCGGCTCGTTGGGGATGATCGTGTCGAACTTCTCGTCGCGAATCCACGTGGCGACGATCTTCGTCGAGTTCAAGCCCTGCTCAGGAGTCTCGAAGAGACTGAGCGAACTGAAGACGCCGTTGCCGGCCTCGATCAGGTAGTAGCCGAGGAACCCGGGGAGCTTCTCGAGCTTGGGGAGGAGCGTCTCGTTGGCCTTGCTGGTCAACTCGACCGAGCGATTCTGGTCCACACCGTCGTAACGGCGAATGGTGGCATGCATTGTGATGCTCCTTGTGTTCCGATCAGGGCAGGAGAATCCGAACGAACTCCCTGCTGCGCTCAGGCCGGGTGTGACAGTCGAAGAGGTAAGTGCGAAACCTCGGCGGCTTCAAAAGCTAGGCCAACGCGCTGGAGGCATCATAGCTGCGATTCCCGAGCGCCGTGGAGCGGCCGGGCCGATGAAGGGCAGAAGAGTCTGGGAGAACGGCGGATTCATCTCGGGGGCGGTGCTGATTGTTCGGCGTCGTCGCCCTCTACATGGGTATCAACGGGTACCAGACGGTCGGCGACGAACTCGGCAAGGAGCAGATCGTCGGCGGATCGGACATGGCTCCTGCCGAGATCCAGAAGGCAGCCAGCGAGGCCGGCCTGCCAGAGACAATCGAGTTGCCGTCGTGCGACGTCGTCGACGAGCCGATGAATACGGGCGGGGAGGCACGCTGCTTCGCTCAGTACATGCGCATCCGCGCGCTCGAGGCTTCAGGCGGATTGACCTATGCGCAGATGGGGCGCTTTCAATCGGCGGGAGAGCGTGACGATCCAGCAGGAACGAGTGACGAAGCCGCGGCCGGCAAGGACGAGAACGGCGGGCCGATCTCGAACGGAGCCCGGAATCTCTGGATCCTTCTCGTACTTCGGCGATCCGCGCTCGCCGACGACGGATGGTCGCCCCGCTGGTCGCATCCGGCTTCATGAAGTGCGCCCGGTGCGGGCACCGGATCCTTTCCGGCCAGAAGTGGGATTTCGATCACACCGACGATCGAGCCGGCTACCTCGGCCCATCCAACCGCTTCGCTCGTGACTGTCCGGCCGGTGGGAATCGCGCCACGTCGAAACCCAAGTTCCCGAGGGCCTCGAGGATCTGGTGACTACGTCGCTACTGTCCGCCCGTTACTCGCCGAACGTAGCGCTGCTCCTCGTCGAGGCGCTGGCGGAGCCTGTTCAGCGTGGAAGGGCAATTGCGGCGCAGTGCCTCGAGGATGGCTTCGTGGTCGGCAAGCGTCAACGGTGCCTCGATGGTGATCTGCCGCTCGATTGCCTCGGCGATCTTGTCGGCCGTCGCCGGGAATCCCTCGGTTCGAAGAATCTCCGAGAGAACACGTGCCACAGGGGCCCCGAGCCGGACGCCGGCGATACGCATGCGCTCGACGCTACACGGACTTGCGCACGCGGTCGTCGATCGAGAGAGCGAGAACCACGGCCTCCACTTCCAACGCATGCTCGAGCAGGCTCGCGGTCGGCTCATCGACGATCGCAGCAAGCTCGCGAACAAGTTCCGAGCTGACGCGAATGCCGGCGAGCATCATCGAGGCGATCATACGTACGCCCCGTGCGGAAGGGGCTCGCCCATCAGCGACGAAGCCAGACGAGCCGGGTCGGCCTTGGCGTCCCCGCTTCCCTTTCCCCCTGGGGACGGATGGGTGGCCGATCCGGCCTAATTACCTCCAGCGCGACAATCCACCGGTCGGGACGGAGGTCCTACTCGGCGGCGGGCTCGTCGAGATCCACGTTGGGCGTGGGATCTGGCAGACGGTCGCGGCATGAACGCGCTCGCTCGCGGTTGGTTGAGGGGAGGATCGGCGAACCGACTGGCGAACCCACATGCCATGTCATCAGGCGACTCCGAGGTGCTCGCGCAGCAGGTCAGTGGGATAAACGTGAAGGTCGCGGGTCTCGAAAGACGGATGGCCGAGGTCGAGAAGGTCAACGGTCGCTTGGAGCAGGCCGCCCTCTCCACGGCTCGGGCCATGGAGGAGATCTCCAGACACTGGGACGCGGTCTACGAGGCGATGCGCCGTGCCGAGACGGAAACCTCGGAAACACCGGACTCTGGTAGCTCCTCGCCGACCTGAACGACCTTTTGCACGTTAGGTTCCAACCGTTCTGCGGTTGCCCGACCCGATGCTGTCTCGCCCCGGACCCTTGCCCTCCGGTTCGGGATGGTCCTTCGAGCTCAAGTGGGACGGCTTTCGCGCACTCGTCTCGACCGAAGAAGGCTTAGCCGTTCGCAGCCGACGGGGTTGGAACATGACACCCGTGCTGCCCGAGCTCCGAGCCCTTCCTGACGGGCTCGTGCTCGACGGCGAGCTCGTCGCCTGGAAGGGAAGCGAGCCCTCCTTCCCGCTCGTGTGCCGGCGCATCCTCCACCGCGACCTGTCGGTGCCGCTGACCTTCGTGATCTTCGACCTGCTGCGAAGGGACGGTGTCGACCTCACCGGTCGTCCGTATGACGAGCGCAGGAGCGAGCTCGGGCAGCTGGGACTCGACGGAATCGGGTGGGCGACCACAGAGGCATTCGACGATGGCCGCGCTCTCTTCGCGGCCGTGTGCGAACTCGGCTTCGAGGGTGTCGTGGCGAAGAACCACTCGAGCCTTTACCGCCCGAACGACCGGGGCTGGGTGAAGATCAAGAACCCGAACTACTGGCGGCGCGACGCCGAACGAGATGCGATGGCCCGGAAGCACGAGCGCCGGGCACGCGCTCCGATCTAGTCAGCTGCGCTTCGGCTCTGCTGGGATCATCGTAACCTCGCCGTTCTCGTCGACCGACACGACGTATCGGTTAGCGCCGCCCTGGCGAACCCGACTCCGGAACGACTTCTTATCGACGACGATGGCATGGGTATCGGTGTGCGTCTCGATAGCGAAGCCCTCCTGGAGCTTCGTCTCCAGGAATGCGTCGAGGGCGTCCTTCCTTCGCCCAGTCGGATCGATTGCTCCAGCCACTATGCCTTCCTTTCGGACCTACTGGCGTCGTGACGCCGGACTTGGTGACGACGAGTTGGAAGCACGAGCGTCGGCCGCGAACTCGCGTCGTAGCGCACGCTCACACCGGACGGACGAGCCAGCCGTAGCGCTCGGTGACCAGGTCCGGGTCGGATATGTGCCCGTGGTCTTCCTCGACCACCACCTCAGCCCCGGGCACGTTGCGTGCAAGCCACTCGCCGTGTCCCCGAGGCACCATGACATCGGTGCTCCCGTAGATGACGCGCGTTGGGACGCGGATCTCGGGGACATCAAAGCCCCACGGTTCGGCGAAACAAAGGTCGTCGTCCACCCAGCCCCAGACACCGTTACGGAATGCCTCAGCTACGGATTGCCGAATAACGTCGTGCCGCTCAGTCCTGGCGAGTTCGGCGCGGTCCGCTTCGGGCAGATTCCACTCGTCGCTCATGACCTTGGCGGGGTCGTCCGCAACTCGTTCGATCGTCTCGGCCGCCTCCCGTTCCAGTTCGGGTACGAGCACATCCTCGCCCTGCAGCACCCAGCCGAACTCCTTGACGTTGAGAGGATCCATGCCCGCGAACCAATCGAAATCCGGCGTGTCGTAGGGCACGATCCCGACTGCACATGTCGCCCTGCTCACCCTCTCCGGCAAACGCGCCGCAACGGCCAGCGCGTGCGGCCCACCGCCTGAGCCGCCGATCACAGCGAACGACTCGATCGCGAGCATGTCCGCAATCGCAACCACGTCCGCGACACAGTCGACGACGCGTCGGCCCGGGTGCCGATCAGATCCTCCATAGCCCGGCCGGTCGTAGGTGATGACTCTCGCGCCCGCCTTGGAATACGCGCCTTCGTCGTAGTGTCGAGCGAAGCGCGATCCGGGAGTGCCGTGCAGAGAGAAGACTGGGAAGCCTGCCGGATCGCCCCACTCGGCGAACGTGAGCGTGCGACCGTCATGCGCAGTCACCGATTGAGTGACTGGGACCATGTGGATGGAGCCTATCGCCGTTCGTCGCGACGGGGAACGATAGGAACCCGTCCGCTCGCTTGAGCATTCGGCGCGAACTCCCGTCTAGCGCAGTCCGAGCAGTACGGCACGAGCTCCCCGACGCCGTCGCTCCAGTGGCCCCACTCCTCGGTGATCGCGGTGAACTCGTCGACCTCGCGGGCGTCGCGCCGACTGGCTTCTGCGGTTCGTGTCTTGCGGCGACGAAAGAACGAGAGGCCATCGCCCGCTCGCGGGAGAGAGTCGGGCGCTCCCAGGTGAGGCAGGAACACGAGCGACCCCGATTGCTCGTCCTGGAATCGAGCGTTGTGGTTACGAATGTCACTCGAATGCTTTGCCTAGGTGCTCGTGAGGCCGCCAGCAAGGAACAAAAGCGCGATCGCCGCAATCACGGCGATGGCGAGAAAGATGAAAAGCAGAGCGGCGAAATTCCTCACTTCGTCCACCCTGTAGTGCCCAGCGAGGGGAGACCGAAAACGCGTGCTCAGTCCCGCCCGCCTTGACTCCCGCTACTCGATCCGCAGGTAGCCCGCAACTCGGGATCGTCGCTACGCACGTCCTCGATGAAGCGCTCGGCGTCCTCGCGGCGGATGAACGGCGTTCAGTCGATCGTGGTGATATACGCACCGACCAGCTCGGCGGTCTGCTGGTCGACTGCGCCATCGCGGCGGTCCGCATGGCCATCTTGGAAGTGCGCAAACGCACCGATCGAGGCGATTGGGTTCACTTCGTCATCACCGTGGTTGTGGAACGAAACGTGCACGAATGAGTCATCCGCGAGCCGGAGGACGATGTAGCTCACGGTGTCCGGTTGGTCGGCTGCCAGCTCATCAAAGACGCCTTCGACCCGACGCTGATTCTCGTCCGCCGCCTCGGCGGAGCGCATTGCATAGCGAGTGACCAGTCTTTTCTCCATCGACTTCTCCCCTCACGGGCTCACGGCAGGACTACCGGACAAGCTAGCCGCTGGCGGTTCTCGAGCGGGAGGCTTCACGCGAGCGCTCGCTAGTTCAGCCTGCCCGCTTCGAGCTCCCGCTCCTCGATCCGCGGGTGGCTTGCGAGCTCGGGATCGTCGCCGCGCACCTCCTCGATGAAGCGCTCGGCGTCTTCGCGGCGGATGAACACGTCGAGCGAGTCGCCGAGCGGGAAGCCGGGCGAGAGGCCGTCACACCCTCCGACGCGAGCAGCTACCTCGTTCTGGGGACGCACCAGGGGACTCTGGCCGATGATGCTGTGCCCGCGATGACGCGTCACGATTTCGAAGCTTGGCTCGATCACCACGTCGACCAGCCCGTTCTCGTCGAGTGGCGCAGCCTCTCTGGCGGCGAGGTCACGGACAAGACGTCGACGACAGGTGTATTGCGCAAGGACGGCGGCGGCGAGTATCACGCTGGCGATGCGCACATCGACCTCACGGATTTCGACGCCGCAGACTTCGGGGGCGAGGGAGTGGTCGTTGAACTCCTCAGGGAGAGCGCCGAGCTCTATATCGCGGTGAGCTAGCGCCTACGCTCGCAACGAAAGAGGAGGCCCGGAGGCCTCCTCGATCGAGCGCGTTGGTGCCGGGATCAGCCTGAGCCCCGACGAGACGAAACGGGCGACGCCAGGCGACGCCGCCCGTTGCTACAGGTTCTCTTACGAGCCGAGACCGACGACTTCGTAAGGCGCTTCCGCCACCGTCCGAGGCCGCCTGGCGTCCGCCCGATAGGCTCGGCCCCGTGACGACGGCCGTCGATCCGGGGACGAAAGGGGTTCGTTGGGACCTGACGCCGCTTGCGCCGAGCGAGGAGGCGATGAAGGAGCGGCTCGAGGCCGCCGTGGCTGACGCAGCTGCGTTCGTGGAGCGATGGTCGGCGAAGTCGCTTGAGACGATCGAGTCGACGAGTCTGCTGGCGCTGCTGCGCGAGCTCGCAGATATTCGGGCCGCCTGCTTCGAGGCCATGCACTGGGCGTTCATGCTCACCAAGACCGACAGCGAGAATCCGGCCGTTCTCGACATCCGGGCGTGGGTCGACAACCGCTCGCCTCGCTTCGACGACGCGATCCGCCATTTCGAGCTCGCCTGGATGGCGCTTCCCGACGATCGCGTCCGATCGCTGGCCGAGGACGAGGCAGTGGCTCGGGACCGCCACTACCTCCTCAGCGTCCGGCGGTTCCGGCCGTTCATGCTCTCGCCGGCCGAGGATCGCGAAGATCTCCCGCACCACCAGCGGCGCCAGCCCGAACGAGGGCTCGTCGAGCAGCATCAGGCGCGGGCCGCAGCATCAGCGCGCGGCCGATCGCCAGCATCTGCTGCTCGCCGCCCGAGAGCGTGCCGGCCTGCTGGCGTGCGGCGCTCCTCGAGGCGCGGGAAATAGCTCGTAGACGCGCTCGAGGTCGGCGCGCGATGCCGGCGCTGTCGCGCCGCGTGTAGGCGCCGAGGTGCAGGTTCTCCTCGACGCGTGAGGTCGAGGAAGGTGCCGCGGCCGTCCGGCACGTGCGCGATGCCGAGGCGCACGATCGTCCTCGGTGGCGCGGCCGTCGATCGCGCTGGCCGTCGAAGCGGATCTCGCCCTGCGCGTGCGGACCATGCCGCAGATCGCGCGCAGCGTCGTCGTCTTGCCGGCGCCGTTGGCGCCGAGCAGCGTGGTGATGCCGCCTGCCTCGAGCGCGAAGTCGACGCCGTGCAGCGCCTGGGTCTGCGCCGTAGCACGGCGTCGAGGCCCTCGACCTCCAGCAGCGCCGCCATCAGGCGGCCGTCGCCGAGATAGGCCCGGATCACGTCCGGGTTGCTGCTGCACCTCGGCGGGCGTGCCCTCGGCGATCTTGCGGCCGAAGTCGAGCGCCACGACCTGGTCGGAGACCGCCATCACCAGGCTCATGTGGTGCTCGACCAGCAGCACCGTGACGTCGGCGCTCGTCGCGGATGCGCCGGATCAGCCGCCGAGCGCCGTCGACCTCGTCGTGGTTGAGGCCGCCGGCCGGCTCGTCGAGCAGCAGCAGCTTCGGCTCGGCGGCGAGCGCGCGCGCCAGCTCGACGCGCTTCTGCGTGCCGAAGGGCAGGCGCCGACGCGGCGTCGCGGCGACGTCGTCGAGATCCAGAACGCGACGAGCAGCTCGCGCGCCGCTCGGCGATGCGCCGCTCCTCGCGGCCGACCCGCGGCAGGCGCAGCGCGTTGGCGAAGAAGCCGCTGCGGGTGCGGCAGTGGCGCCGACCATGCACGTTGTCGAGCACGGTCATGCTGCCGAACAGCGCCAGGTTCTGGAAGGTGCGGCCGATGCCGAGCGCGGCGATCAGCAATCTGGCCATGGCCTTGTCGCTGCCGCGCTTCGTTCAGTTACTCGTCGCCTTGCTAAGCGCTGCGTTCTCGCGCTCGGCCTCGGCGGTCGATGCGGCGAGATCCGCGCCGGCAGCCCCCATGCTTGCTGCTTGGCAGCCAGAGCGGCGGCGGGGCGCAGTGGCGGCGAGTGCGGCGTCATTCGAATCGCCATTGCGAATCGTCCCGGCCTGCTGCTCCAGAGCGCCGTCGCCTTCTGTCGCTGTGCCTCTTCGTTTTTGCGCATCGTCGCCACGGCGCGAGCTCGCTCCTCGTACTCTTGTGCCTGTAGGTTCAGACGCTCCCTCGCGCGACGATCGGCCAACTCCTTGGCCTGACGAGCCCCAGCTCTTGCTCGCGTTGGAATCTGCGCGCTTGCTCGAGTGCGCGCTCACGCTCACGTGCAGCCTGAGCCTCCACCTGCGCTCGACGAGTGGCGGCCAGTGCCTCGGCTCGCGCCTGAGCCTAGCACGAGCTCGCTCGGCAGCAGCAGCGGCTTCCTTGGCACGACGTAACGCAGCCGCCTCACGCTCACGTGCAAGTGCTGCCAGAACTGCTCGCACCTGATCGCGCTGGAAGGTGAAGGAGAGGTGATCCTCCAACTGAGCCGTGCGAGGGAGCTCGTCGGGCTTGCGGACGACATCTATTTGCTCGAGAGGACGAAGAGCGATTGGCGCCACCTTCCTGGTGCGCGCCGCGTCCACCTGCTCGCGCGAAAGAGGCGGTCGATAGCCGGTGGGCAGCAATGGATCCAGCGAGTAGGTGAGATTACCAGCCACTTGAGTCGCGCCAAGACTGATCGACTGTCGAGTGAGTCGATCATGATCGTGCGGTCGACGGCGCCTCGTGGCGGCGGTAACTGATTCTCACGTGGCACGTTCGGGATGGGCTGCCAGTGATCTCCACCAGCTCGCTGACAATGACGGTGCGACCGAACACGCGGTGGAGGGTCAGCCAAGGCGACTGCAGCATGGCGTGGATAAGAGGCGACACTTTCTCGCGATCCAAACCGAAGAGGTAGGCGATCAGCACCAGCTGTGCGTCATGTGGGTAGGTCGGGTCATGAACCACCCATCTTGCCCACCCGCCTCAAGGCTTGCCTGGGTCAGGGCTGGTTCCACCACAGTGGCGGGTGTCCAACCCCGGCGAGCTCGACTGCTTGCGATTGGTGAACGGTAGCGTCGCCTTCCAGCCGGTGACGGGGTCGTGTAGACGAAATGCTGAAACACATGCTGCTGCTCGAGAGCATGAAGGAACGGCTTGCGTGAGCTCATTCGGCGGCATCTCTTCACCATCGCAGCGGTGGTGAGGGATGGGTCGATTGGAATGGAACCGAGCAATGTCGCAAGCGGAGCTTCCGGCTCCTGCACACCGCGAGGAACGTCGCCGGTGGCATCAGCTCCATCACGTGGGCCTCGCCGAGTGGAAGGGTGGACGAGAGGAAAAGAGCCGGGTCGATGGGTGCGGCGAGTGCCGTGCATGCGGAGAAGGCGCCGAGACGGCTGCCATGAATGCAGACTGCTGTTGACGCTGAAGCAGTGGCGCAATGTAGTGCTCATCCTCGTCGGAGGAGTCATCGCCGCTCGTGACAACCACCTCCACGTCTTCTGCATCCTCTGTGGTCGGCTCAGCAGACGTCTCCTTCTCGACCTCCTTCTCTACTTCGACAGGCGCAGCTGGCGGCTCCGCCCTCACCCCATTGGCGCGGCCTCGACCGCAACCTCATCTTGTGTCTGGGTCTGCGCCTCTGGTGCGGCGGTCACTTCCGGCTCAGGCGCAGTCACTGCCTCTGTCACAGCAGGTACTTCCAGTACAGGCTCTGACGGCGGCACTGGCGCTCCTCCGGGCACAACAGTTGCCATCACGATCTCATGATCGGATGACATCTGATTCTCGATCAGCTGCGTTGTCTTCTCTCCGACGTTCATCTCCAGCAGCGTCTTGGTCATGATCGGCATCTCCCACACGGGCTGAATCGCATCAAGTTGTTGCTGCAGTGAGACACGCTGATTCGTGCTGCCCAGTCCCACCGGGAATGGACCGTTGCACTTCCTTGCCAAATGCAGCTTGGCTCAGATCGTACGGAATGCGCTTCAAAGCAGCAAGGCCGTTCTCGAGAGCCACTGCGTCACTCATCGGAGCCGAGTACACAGGAGTAGCTTCCAGGACAAGCGCCGATGAGGCTGGTAAAGTATCCGCGGGCGCCGAAGTGGACGCCACAATCAGGCGCGGCAGGCTCGTCACCAGACTTGACCGGCACGTCGGTCATCGGTTCAGCAACGCTAAGGAACTTCGCTGGCGCTCGTGGCAGCCGGCTGCTTGTCGAGCAGCAGGCGTCGCGGCCAACGAAGCGGCACATTGTCACTGTCACTGGCAATCGGCGAGGTGCCCGTCAGCTTGTAACGATCTCAGTGACCGGCTCGCCCTCGAGCTTCACTCGGTCCGATAGCCTTCCCTTCTTGCCGCTGGTGGGCTTCGTCGGCTCACTCTTGAGTGCGAACGCTGCCTTTTGCTTGCGCCAGCGAGCCGAGAGCTCCGGCCAGGTGTCATCCCACGCACCGCGCTCCTGCTCGGTCACGTCATCGTGCGTGACATCGCGCGAGTAGCCTTTCCAGTGGACGAGATAGCGCGGATTGCGGTGACTCGACTCGCCGAGAATCTCGCAAGGAATATCCTCATTGTTCGGCGGTCGCACGCAACCGCGAGGGCAGGCCGAAGGGGTAGCCACGGGGGCGGTGGTGGCCGACACGATCACGACATCCTTGTCGACGGTCTTGACTGCCTCCTCAGTGGCACGGAGCAGGTGCGGGTGTGGGTGCAGGCGCGGCCGAGCGCCAACTTCTCTTTCTTTTCTTTCGATTTCTCAGCCAGCAGCGTTGCCGCCTCCATCGAAGCCTTCTGTAGAACTGGATCCTTGGCACGCGTCGCGCACGCGCCCAGCTTATGCTTCGCCTTCCAATCCGCGAGTTGACAGGGACGAGAGCAGTACACGACCGTGTTGCACGCGCCACACTTCGACTGTTGACGAGTCGAGTCACCGCACGAAGCACAGGCTGATAGCTGAACCAGGGGCACGGGGCAAGGCAGTCGGAGTGCCAACCAGCATCGACGGTGTCGCAGAGGCTGCTGCAGTTGATTGTTGCCACTGCTGTTGCTGCTGCTGCTGCAGGTGCGGTTGCATCATAAATCCGCCTGCCATGGCCATGGCCTGCCATGCTTGTTGCCCCATGGACTGCATGGCCATCACGTGCTGATTCGCCATGAGCGCCGCTTGAGTGGCTTGCGCCTGCATGCGCTGTTGGTCGAGAGCGGCTTGCTCGGCAAGTCTGCGCGTCTCCTCGCGCTGCAGCTCATCTGCGCGTAAACTCTGGTATCGTCCGATGAGTGCCTCGGCGTCGCGCAGGATCGGTAGTGAGGAGATGACGTGAAGAGACTGGATGGCGCGGCTGCGCACCTCGGAGTGCGTGAGGCCGCGCTCACCGCCGCCCTCTCCAATCGGCTGCACGAGCATGTGCTGCTTGATGGCACCTAACGAGAAGAACTTGAGTGTCTCATCGGTCATGCGCTCGCAGATGGCGAGGTCGCGCTCCGATCGTCGCGAGCGATCGAGAGTGGCGCGCATCATCTCCCAACGATTGTAGCCCACGCGCTTCGAGTGCCGTCATCATGGCATCGGCGAGTGCGGGTGAGATGGCATTGGGATTAGCATCGGCGACTGCCCGTGCATGAGCGGCAGCTGCGGCGGCCGCGACGCCCTTCTCGACGTGTTCCGGCACCTGCCATTGATCGTCGGATTCGCCCTCGGAACCCTCGGAACTCTCCTCCGACGAAGATGAGATCTTCTACGACGCCTTCGCTTCGGCTTCTCCTCTAGTGAGCCGATGATCTGCTCGGCGGAGTCGTCGGATCGGCTGCTGA
>CAVWWI010000022.1:0-97209 GCA_963758605.1 uncultured Actinomycetes bacterium
GCCAATCCACACAATGAGTCGTACGTCCGGCGAGAGCGCCAAAGCCGCACGTGCATCGGTCCGCGAGACGCTGGCGTAGCCGTCCGGAACGCCACCCATGAGGACCGAAGTCCGATCGGCATTCGCCCCCAGCTCGACCGCGCGGTCTGCGATTTCTCGCGAGGGTGCGATGACGGAGGTCGCCCTTCTCAGCGCCTGCGACAGCAGGCTGCGCAAGGCGATCTTACGGGGAAGGACGAGCGCATCGCTGCCCCAGAGCGTCAGCACGAGGGGCACGCGAAGTTCACGTGCGAGCTTTGCCGCTGCCCACCCGTCGGGCAAGCCGTAGTGCGCGTGAATGAGGTCGAACGTGCGCTCGCGCACGAGACTGCGCACAACGCCTCTCAGAGCGACGGGAAGCGCGAGGGTCTCGGCGGCCATGGCACCGAACGGCACCTGTAGTGCGCGGGGCCTGTAGACCGTGGTGCCATCGACGATCCCGACTTTCGGCAGCTTTCGCTCTCGTCTCCATGCGCTCGTCATCGGCGGAAGCCACCGCGTCGGTGCGACGACCCGAATGTCGTGCGTCTCCCGGAGTGCCTGCACTTGTCGGGCCACGAAGAGCCCGAGGTACGGATGGTGGGAGTTCGGAAAGAGGTGCGAGAGAACGAGGATCGATGTTCGCTCGGCGCTCACGCGTCATTCCGGTTCGACGGGCAGCTGCAATCTCCGCCCGCTCTCCCCGGCGAACGCGAGGCTCAGCAGTGCCAACGCTCTGGCTCGCCGCTGCCCGCTGAGCCGGTGGATCCGCAGAGCGTCCAACGTGAGAACCGTGAGGGAGCGGAGGAGCAACGCCGTGCGGAGAAGCGCAGCAGCAAGCGCTCCCTGCCGCTTTCGCACGAACCGTAACGCGCCGTACAGGCGAAGCGCGTCGATCTGCAGCGGAGCCTGACGAACACTCGCACCACCAATATGGGTCGCCACTGCGCCCGGCTCGAACCACACGGTTGCTCCACTCCGGGAAGCCCGCCAGAACAAGTCGAGGTCCTCCCAGGAGTGGCGGTACGCCTCGTCGAAGCCGCCGAGCTCTCGCCAGAGCTCGAGCGTCGTTGCGAAGAACGCACCCGAGACTGCGTCGACCTCTTGTGCCGCGATCGGGAGGGGGCGGGTCGAACGCCGGCGTGTAAGAAGCCAGCTGAGGATGCTCCATGCGCTTGGAAAGAGGCGAGCAGATGTCAGCTCCGGTTCGCCGTCGGCGCCCACGAGCATGCCCCCCACGATCTTGTGTTCGTCCGCCCTCGGAAAGTGCCCGAGCAAGGCCTTGATCGCGTCGGTGTGCACGAAGACATCGGGGTTCAGGAGGACGAGAACCTCGCCACGCGCAGTCGCTGCGAGCCGGTTCATGCCCGCGGCGAAGCCGACGTTCGAGTCGCTTGCGTCCACACGGGCGCCGTGGCTCTCGGCGATGACCCGCGATCCGTCGACCGAGTGGTTGTCGAAGCACAGGATCTCTCCGCCGGCCGGAAGCTTGCGGCGAAGAGCCGTCAAGCAGTCTGCGAGTGTGGTCTCGTTGTTCCACGTAACCACGAGGACGGAGATCGACCGCTCCTCCGAGCCCGAGTTGGGCGGCAGCTGATGCATCGAGTCGCCGGTTGCTAGGTCTCGCTCCGCGGAATTCCCGTCCGAGTCGCTGCCGGTGCCGGTCCCCTGGAGCGCGCAAGTCGCCGCAGGACAGCGTTCCGGGCAATCGACATGCCCAGCTTTGCAGCGATCCCAACGTAGACGGCAACGTTCATGAGCGCCGGTTTCTCCTGCGCGTAGTGCGTCCGGTAGAAGCGGTACATGCCGTAGTGGAATGCGTAGTTCAGGCGCGGGGACCGGTGTTGCCCGCTCGATCCCGCTTTTACATGCAGAACGGCAACCGATGGCTCGTACCACGTGAGCCATCCGGCCTGGGCGAACCGGAAGCACAGATCGAGGTCCTCCATGTACATCCAATACCCCTCGTCGAAGAGCCCGACCTCGTCCAGGGCGTGCCGGCGAATGAGCATGAAGGCTCCGTTGACGGCGTCGACAGCTCCACTCTCGATCGACGGAGCGCGGTACTGCGTGAGCCGGCCGGGCGCGTTCGAGCGGCGGCCGATTCCCGTGAAGTGACCTAGTGCTCCCATGGGGGTCGGAAACGACCTCCGGGCAGCGTGGTCGAACGTCCCGTCCTCGAGCTCGAGCCGACAACCCGCGATGCCTATCGACGGATTGGCTTCCAGCAGCTCGATCATGCGATCGAGAGCTCCCTGAGTGACGCGAGTGTCCGGGTTCAGGACCAGGACATACGGGGCACGACCTCGCCGAATGGCAAGGTTGTTGGCAGCCGAGAATCCGGTATTCGTCTCGGAGGCCACGAGCTCGACCTCGGGGAACTCCGCTCGCACCATGTCGGGTGTGCCGTCTTGCGAGGCATTGTCGACCACCCAAATACGTGCTCCGAGATCCGGAGGATGTGCACGAAGTGAGATCAGGCACGAGCGGAGGAGTTCCTGGGAACGGAAGGAGACGATGACGACGTCCAGGGCCGGGGCCTTCACTCCCGCGAGTGTAGAGAGGGCCTCCGTCGACACTCGGTGACCGTTGGGTGCGAAAGAAATGTCACGGAACTGCCGAATAGGTAAGGGTGCGTCTGCGAAACTGCGTCCCCCGACGCCTGTCCGCCTTTCGAACGAGCGTCCTTCCTGTCGATCGGGTGGTGCTTCACGCCACGGCGCGCTCGGTGAAGCGTCTCTCGGTAGCCATCTGGATCGTTGCGGCCGTCGGAACAGCCGCGTGCGCTGTCGTCGCGTCCAGGGCTGTGGCTTCAGCTACGACGTCGACGACCTCCCTGACGGGAGCGGGCCTGTCCGGGAATGCGCGCCCGCTTCGGACTGGTTTTCTCGACCCGACTGCGTTTCGCGGGCCGAGCGCCGACCGGTCGGTCCTCCGCGCGCAGAGGGCCGGCGCGACTCTGGTGCGGGTCCTCGTCGCCTGGAAGGGCGTCGCGCCGGCGCGGCCCGCTGATCCCGAGGATCCAGAGGATCCCGCCTATCACTGGCACTTCATCGATCAACAGGTCGTCGATGCGGTTCGAGGGGGTCTCGATCCGCTCGTCTACATCAGCGCCTCGGCTCCTTGGGCGAGCGGGGCGGCGGTCGGCCTGCCGGGAACCTGGCCGGCCCCCGCTCGGTTCGCTGATTTCGCGCGGGCGACGGCGCTGCGCTACAGCGGCACGTTCACACCGACCGGAGCCACGGTCCCGCTCCCGCGGGTTCGCTTCTGGCAGGCTTGGAACGAGCCGAACGCAGGACGCGAGCTCGCGCCGCAACGCGCGGGTGGACGGGCGGTTTCTCCTACCCAGTATCGGCGAATGGTCAACGCCTTCGCAGACGCTGTACACGGTGTCGACGCCCGCAATCTCGTCGTTGCAGGGGGTCTCGGACCGTTCGGACACGACTCCAAGGACATCCAGGTGGTGGCGCCGATGGAGTTCATGGGCACCCTCCTGTGCGTCTCGCTGCAGGCGCCCCACCGGAAGACATGCTCGGAGCGCACCCGTTTCGACGTGTGGGCGCACCACCCGTACGCAAACGGCGGTCCGAACTGGCACGCGCATGGTGTCAACAACGCTTCCATCGGCGACCTCCCGGAGATGCAGGCATTGCTCGCTGCGGCGGAGCGAGCAGGCACGATCACCTCGGCACGGGTGCCGGAGTTCTGGGTCACCGAGTTCAGCTGGGACTCGAGTCCGCCTGATCCGCAGGGCGTACCATCACCGCTGCACGCGCGCTGGGTTGCCGAAGCGCTCTACCGGATGTGGCAGGCTGGAGTCAGCGCGGTCATCTGGTTCCGGCTCCAGGACGACCTTCTTCGCGAGTCGCCCTACCAGTCCGGCTTCTTCACGGCGGACGGACAGGCCAAGCACTCCCTCGAGGCGTTCCGATTCCCCTTCGTGGCCTTCCGTGCAGGAAGCGCCGTGACGGTCTGGGGTCGGACGCCGTTCGGCAAGAGCGGCTCCGTGATCGTCGAGCGACAGTCGGGCAAGCGCTGGATTTCGGTCGCGCGTGTGCGCGCGGATCGTCACGGGATCTTCTCGCAGCCGCTCTCGGCTCAGGCCACGAGTGCATTGCGGGCACGGCTCGTCTCTTCCCCGGAGACATCCATCCCGTTCTCGCTAACCGTCCCTCCGGACCCGCCGACCACCACTCCGTTCGGCTGCGGCGGCCCGATTCCGTGCCGGGGGCGGAACACGTGATCGAAACGACGTCCCGCGGAGTGGATGCCTCCGCGCGAATCGCCTCGAGTTCGCGCTCGAGCAGTCCGTAGACCTCATCGGAGGCCACGCGTTCGCCTCCAGCCGCAGCTCGGAACGGGCCGGCGTAGGCGTTCAAGGCGGGCTGCCCACCGAGATGGGCGTACAGGACCGTCGAGCCCGATGCGATCCGGCCCGACTGCACGAGGTCGATCAATGCGGCCATCGACTTTCCCTCGTACGACGGGATCCGTGAGCATCCCTTCGAGGCGGGCGCACAGCCGGATCCCGACCCACGGCGTGCCGACCGACCGCGCCGCGCTCGAGCGAACGCTCGCGTGACGTGTCCTAGTCGGGCGGCTCGGCGAACGCGATCGCGTTCCGATCTGGATCAGGGATCTTCACGTGGCGGACACCGTTCGAGTAGGTCTCGATCGGTTCGTGCTCGATGCGCTGGGCCGCGAGGTGCTCGAGGAGCGCGTCGAGCCCATCGACCGCGAAGGTGATCCGGCCCGCACCCGCCTGCGCGGCGTTCGGCTCGATGAAAAGGGTGGCGTGCTCGTCGATGTCCCAGAGCACCTCGTCCCCGACACGAAGGTCTGGGGGCCGGCCGAAGAACCGCGTGTACCAGTCGATGCTGGCGTCGAGGTCGGAAACAGGGACACCGGCAACGAGTTGGGTGATGGGCTCATCTCGAAGCGGTTGATATAGCACCAGCCGCTGGAGCGTCCTCACACCAGGTCGCTGAGACCGCGTCACTTCGGGCGACGGTCACCTTGGCCTCGATGAGCACGCCGGCGGTCTTGTCGTACAGTTGAACAGAAGATCGGCCGCTTCACGCTGGAGGGGACGATTTCAGCCGGGCGGTGACGCGTCTCCCCAGCCCTCACTCCTCGCTGACGAGTAGGCGGGTCACCTTGAGTCCCTGAAAGCGCCGCTCGATGTCCTCGGCGCGGCCCTCCTCGAGCCACGTCGCCTCGTCGTCAGGGCGCGTGACGACGACGAGCTCGTCGGCATCGAAGTTCGCCAGCGCGTCTTCAGCCGCCTGCAGCGGATCCGAGTCTCCCGCCTCAGCCTGGACGGTTTCCGGCGTTGTCTCGTCGATCGATGCCGCGGCGCCCGTCGCCTCCTCGCGCGCGTCGTCGTCGGCATTCGTCAGCCACTGCAGGCGCGACTGCTTCACCGCGGGGACGACGACCTTGAGCTCGTCGACGTCGCCGCCGAGCGCCTCGCGGAGCACGGCGACCGGATGCTCGACCGAGCTGATGACCAGGACGTTACGGCGATTTTCGTCGGACATTCCGAATCGACTCCTTTTCGCGAAACAGTGGGCCGTGCGTGTTTGTACCCCGTCCCGACGACGGCTCACTCCCAACCGCCCACGCGTCCTCGATGACGTGACGGACGAGTCGCTCCCGTGTATCGCGCCGCAGCGCGGTAGCGTCCTCGATACATGAAGATCCGCGCCGCCGTGCTCGAGGAGTTCGGCCAACCGCTCAAAGTCCAGGCACTCGACCTCGCCGAGCCGAAGGCGGGCGAGGTGCTCGTGCGGCTCGCCGCGTGCGGTGTCTGCCACACCGATCTCTACACCGCGTCGGGGGCAGACCCGAGCGGCTACGCGCCGTGCGTCCTCGGCCACGAGGGCGCGGGAGTCGTCGAAGCTCTCGGCGCGGACGTGACGTCACTCGGCGTCGGAGATCACGTCGTGACGCTGTTCGCTCCGGAATGCGGAGAGTGCGTCCACTGCAGGAGCGGGCGAACGAACAGATGCGTGGCGATCCGCGACCAGCAGGGGCTCGGCTACCTCCCGGACGGGACGACGCGACTCTCGCGCGGCGGGGAGCCGATGCGGCACTTCATGGGAACCTCGACGTTCGCGGAGTACACGGTGATGCCGGAGATCGCGCTCGCGAAGGTGTCGCCGGACGCGCCGCTCGAAGGGTGCGCGCCGTTCGCCTGCGGGCTCTCGACGGGGATCGGCGCAGCGCTCTACACCGCGCAGGTGGAGCCCGGCACGACGTGCGCGGTCTTCGGTTGCGGTCTCGTCGGCCTCGGCGCGGTCATCGGCGCGAGGCTTGCCGGGGCTGAGCGGATCATCGCGATCGATCTTTCCGAGGATCGCCTCGCCCAGGCGCGACACCACGGCGCCACGGACACACGCGCCGCGAGCGACGACGTCGTCGACTGGATCCGCGAGGAGACGGGAGGGTTCGGCGCCGACTACACGTTCGAGGCCACGGGCAACGTACAGGTCATGCGGCAGGCCGTCGAAAGCGCGCGTGAGGCGTGGGGTCTCGCGACGATGGTCGGCGTCGCCGGCAAAGGGGAGACGCTCGACATCGTCCCGCGCTTCCTGATCACCGGGAGACGCGTCACCGGGTCGTCGTTCGGAGGCGTCAAGGGGAGGACCCAGGTCCCGCAGCTGGTCGACCGCTGGCTCGGCGGCGAGATCGACGTCGACTCCCTCCTGAGCCACCGGCTGCCGCTCGACGACGTCAACCGCGGCTTCGAGCTGATGGAGGCCCAGGACGGCATCCGCAGCGTCATCGTCTTCGGCTGATTCGTCCCGCAGCAAGCGGAATCCGCTAGCGCGGATTCCGCTTGCGCGAAATCCCTGAAGGCCGCCGCTTCGCGGCGGCTACGCCTCTGGTCCTCGGGCTGCTTAACAATCTTGACGACCCGTGGTTGCGACACGTAGCCTGGCGGCCAGTCGCGTGCGCATGCCCGTTCGCATCGGATTCGTCCTCGCTGTCGGCGCCTGCCTCATCGCGCTGCCGACGGCCGCGGCGGCTCCCTCCGAAACAACGCGCGTCGCTGCGAACAGCGCGACGTTCCAGGACTCGACCGGCGAGGACCCGACCGCTCCCGACATCACGACGATTGTCGTGTCGAACGACGATGCCGGCATCATCACGTTCCGCGTCAACGTCCCGAACCGGCCGACACTCGGGCAGGACATGCTCTTCGAGATCTGGGTCGACGCGGACAACAACGCGGCGACCGGCTCGCCCGATCTCGGCGGCGCCGACTACGTCATGCAGCTCGTGCGAGGGGAGATCAGCCTCTACAGGTGGGACGGAGCCGACTACACGCGCAGGTTCGGCGACCCGTCCGCCGTGACGTTGAACTTCTCGTACCAGGGCGGCCTCACCGCCCGTATCTCGGCCGCCGAGCTCGGCAACACGAAGGCGTTCAAGTTCTTCGTCGTCGCGATCTCGGGCTTGGTCGTCGATCCCGTGACCGGAGATCTGGACGGAGCGAACTCGAAGGCGGACGTCGCCCCGGGCGGAGGAGTCGGGCTCTTCCCCTTCACGGTGACGATCGCGAAGCCCACGCTCGTCGTGCGCCGCCTCACCACCACGCCCAGGGTGCCGAAGGCCGGCCAGACGTTCACGATGCGCATGACGACGGCGCGCTCGGACTCGGGCGCCGTCCTCCAGAACGGTCGCGTGACCTGCGTCGGCCGCGCCGGGGCCACGCGGCTCCAGGCACAGCTCGCGCGCGTCCAGGGCGGAGCGGTCGTCTGCACGTGGCTCATCCCGGCGAACGCGAAGGGCAAGACCTTCCGGGGATCGGCGGCCGTCGTGTTCGAGGGGTTGCGCGTCTCGAGGAGCTTCTCGCGGAGGATCACGTAGTCCTCCTCCCGTGCGTCGCCTCGCGCCTTTCGCCTGTCTAGCCTTCCTCGTCGCCTTCACCGGAACCGCCGCCGGCGCACTCGGTCCGACTCCGCGGGACGTGATCGAGCGTGCGGAGTCGCGGCTGTACAAGGGTGCAACCGATCTCGCCCGGCGCGAAGGCAGGGTCGAACGAGGCATCGCGGGTGCGCGTCATCGTCACGCTCGACGACCCGCCCCTTGCGACCGCCGCTCCTCGTAGTGCGTTTGCGACGGTCGGGCACACGCCGGAAGCTGAACTTCGCGAGCTCGTTCTCCCGCTCGTACCTCACCCGCCTCGAGGTCGCCCAGGAACGCGCGATCTCGAGTGTCCGGAGCGCGTTGCCCGAGGCGAGGATCTCGCGCCGCTACCAGGTGCTGCTGAACGGGTTCGTCGTCAGTGTCCCGTACGCGAAGCTCCCCGAGCTTCTGGATCTCGGGGCTCTGCGAGAACGTGTACCCGAGCTACACGTACACCTCGCTCCTGAACCGCGGCCCTGCGGTCATCGGTGCTCCGCAGTTCGCGGGGCTCACCGGTGCGAAAGGCGAAGGCGTGAAGGTCGCCGTCGTCGACGACGGCGTCGACAACGAGCACGCGTTCCTCTCCCCGACCGGGCTCTCGTATCCGCCCGGCTTCCCGAAGGGGCCGGCGGCGGCACGACGCCGAAGGTGATCGTCGCAAAGGGCTTCGCCGGCCCGGGCACGGGCGGCGGGTCGATCAACCGTGAGCAGTCCTTCCACGGGACCTTCGTCGCCGGCGTGATCGCCGGGCGTCGAGGGCACGGACGTCCCCGCGGGCAGGGCCGGGTTCTGCAACGAGGACGTCAGGGCGCATGCCATCCAGCGGTCGCCAACGTGAGCGGCGTCGCGCCGCGCGCGTACATCGGGAACTACCGCGTCTTCAACGTGCCGTTGCCGCTCGGCGGCTGCTGCTCCGGGATCGACACCCGAGATCGTCAAGGCGTTCGAGGAGGCGGTCCGGGACGGGATGGACATCATCAACTTCTCCGGCGGCGGCCCGCAGTCGGATCCGCGAACCGATGCGCTGATCGAGGCCGTCGCCAACGTCGTTCGCGCAGGCGTCGTCCCAGTCGTCTCCGCAGGGAACGACAGGGACTTCTTCGGACTGGGCACGGCAGGCTCGCCCGCGACCGCCCCAGATGCGATCGCCGTCGGCGCGACCACGAACTCGCATGTCTTCGACGCGTCGTTCTCGGTCGTCGCGCCGTGCGGCCTGCGGTCGGATTCCGTTCGTGCCCGACCGACGACATCCCGCAAGGGTGGATCGAGGCGAACCAGCGGCTCGTCGACGTGGGAGCGATCGCCGGAGCGAACCCGCTTGCTTTGCGAGGGCTGCGCTCCCGGCAGGGTCGCTTCGAACGGGTCGATCGCGCTCGTCAGCCGCGGCGGCTGCCAGTACCAGGCGAAGATGAACCGCGCCCGCGATGCCGGGGCAGTCGGCATGGTCATCGCGGAGAGCGCGCCCGGTGATCCCGGGTTCTCGATCTTCCAGGGCGCGGGCGGGACGATCTCCGACCTCGACGGCGCAAGGCTCCGTGCGGCGATGGCCGGGTGCGGGCGGGGCGGCGACCGTCCGCTTCACGAAGGAGCCTGCTCGAGGTTCCCACGTCGTGGGCCGGGAGTTCCGACGAGCTTCACGGCCGGTGGCTTGACGCCGTTCGGCCACGCGCTGAAGCCTGACGTCACGGCGCCCGGCGCGAACATCATCTCCTCGACGCTGCCCGAGTATCGCGGGCGACCCGTTCGTCGTCTCCGCGGGCACGAGCTTCTCCGCACCGCACGTCGCCGGCGCCGCGGCGCTCCTCCTCCAGCGCCATCCGGCATGGACGCCGAAGCAGGTGAAGTCGGCGCTGATGTCGACGGCCGGGCCGGCATTCGCCGACACGGCGCTGACCCAGGAGGCGTCGGTGCTCGTTCAGGGCGCCGGCCTCGTGAACGTGGGCGCGGCCGACCGTCCGGTCCTCTTCACCGATCCGCAATCGCTCTCGTTCGGCTATCTCGACGTCAACGCAGGGGCAGCAAGCCGCGCGATCTCGGTGCTGGTCTCGGATGCCGGGGAGGGGGCCGGTGCGTGGAGCGTCGAGGTCCAGCCGCAGGTGACGTCGAGCGGAGCGAGCGTCGAGAGCGGCTCCGTTCACGCTCGCGAGCGGTGGGACGGCGGTCGTCCAGGTGGTCGCCAGCGCCGCCGCGGGGGCGCCACAGGGCGACAACTTCGGCTTCGTCCTCCTCCGACGTGCGGGACGTGGTCCGGCGCATCCCGTACGCGTTCTCGGTTACCCGTCCGCAGCTCACGGGAAGCCCGACGACCCCGCTCCGCCCGCGTTCAGACCGGTGACACGCGCAGCGGCGACGATCGCGCCCGCGTGTACCGCTGGCCGACGCTGCCTTTCGGGATCCTCTCGATCTTCGGAGTCGACCCCTCCGTCAACGACGACGGCCGGGAGAAGGTCTACACCCTCGACATCGCCCGGCAGGCGGTCAACGCCGGCGTCGTCGATCGACCGTCCGCAAGCTGAAGCTCGACGCCCCGATCACCTCGATTCTGAGCTCGAACGCCCCGATCCACCCGTGGTTCCTGAGCTCGCTCGACGAGAACGACGTCCAGGGGTACTCGGGCATCCCGGTCAACTCGAACGGTCTGATGCCGGACTTCCTCTTCAACGTCGGCGCCGCAGGCGGCGTCTTCCTCCCGCCCGGGCGCTACTACGTCTCCGTGGACTCCGGGCCGCGACTTCTTCACAGGACGCTCGCTCGCGGGCCCATACCGGCTCCGCTCCTGGGTCAACGACGTCAGGCCGCCGAACATCGACGCTGATCACGAGGCGGATCTCGGCGGGCCGTCCGACGATCGTCGCGCGCGTGCGAGACGCCCGCTCGGGCGTCGACCCGCTCTCGATGCTCCTCCTCTTCGGCCGGACCAGCAGGTCGGCGCGACCGCGTACGACTCGGACACGGGCATCGCCGTGTTCCCGATCCCGCGCGAGGCGAACGCGCTCCAGCCGGGGCCGGAGTTCATGCGCATCTTCGCCTCGGACTTCCAGGAGACGAAGAACATCCAGACCGAAGGCGTGAACCCGATGCCGAACTCCGGTTCCGCGGCGTCCGCATGGAAGTCGTTCCGCGCCCGACGATCACGTGGGTGCTGCCGAGCGAGAACGCATGCCTCCCGCGCGAGCGCAAAGCTGCAGGTCGTCGCGGGCTCGAACGCCACGATCTCCTCGGTCGGGTTCTTCGACGGAAGACGCCAGATCGCCCGCACCCGGCGCAACGTCGCGGGGATCTACGAGATCACGCTGGCGGACGACCGGCAAGAGGCGCGGAAAGCACACGCTGACTGCAGTCGTCTCGGACACCCGCGGCCGCGAGGCCGAGGCGACGTTGCAAGTTCGCGTCTGCCGCTAGCGGCGCGGCTCAGCGTCGCGTGAACTGATCCTCGTCGGTCTCGCTCGGCTCCTGGTAGACGACGAGCCCGAGGAGGAACCCCTTGAACTGCGCACTCAGCGGAGGGCCGCCGGGCGGCCGCGGCGGCTGTGACCGCTGATACGCGAACTCGGCGCCGAGCAGGAGGATGAGGGCCACGACGTAGACGAACACGAGGAAGGTCATCACGCCCGCGATCGACCCGTAGATCACGTTGTAGCGCGAGAAGTCGAGGAGGATCGCGAGCAGCTTGGCCGCTCCCCAGATGCCGACCGCCGTCAGGATGGCGCCCGCGAGCGCCGCGCCTCTGCGCAGCTTCCGCCCCGGGACGATGCGGTAGAGCAGCAACGTCATCACCGCGATGAGGGAGAGCTGGAGGCTGTCGCGGACGAGCGCGCCGGTCGGGCTCGAGATCACCTCGATGCCGAGGCGCTCGGAGACGGACTCGACGACGCGGCTGAACAACGTCGCGAACGCGGAGAGGGCAATCACGGCCAGGACGAGGACGCCCGTGACGCCCACCAGCACGAAGTCGACGAGCTTCGCATGGGCTGCGGGTCGTCGGCGCTCGACCTTGAGGGCCGACTCGAGGCCGACGCGGATGGCGGCCATCATCCCGGACGCTCCCCAGAAGAGCGCGATCAGGAACAGAAGTCCCAGGGCGGACAGCGGCGAGGCGATCTGCTCGATCGAGCTGCGTACGTCCTCCTCGCCCGCCGTGGACACGGGCAGGACGTCGAGGATCTCGTCGATCACGGTCGTCCGGAGCTCGTCGTTCTGGAGGACGAGCCCGAAGATCGAGACGAGCAGGATCGTCAGCGGGAAGAGCGAGAAGAGCACGTTGAAGCCGATCGCCGCCGCGTACTGCGGGCAACGGTCGCGAAAGAGGTCCTCGATCGCGTATGCGAGATCGACGACGTAGCTCTTGACGGCGTCGAGCGGTGCCCGCAGGAGTCGCGTCACGCGTCCGCTCGGCTCCACCGCTCCGGTCTCGGTCACGAACTGAGTCTAGGCCGCCGACGCCCACGCCAGACTTCGCACGTGGCGTCGCACCGGAACTCGCTCGCGCGGGTCGTCGACTCGAACCCGTTCACCGTGGTCCACGCGCTAGCTGTCGCGGCCCCAGTCGGTGCCGACGACCCCGAGAACGAGGACGATGACACCGATCGCGATCGCCGCAACTGCCATGCGCCGCCGGCGACCGGTGCGGCCGAGCACTCCGAGCGTGATGCCGCCCCCTGCGAGCACGAACGGGAGGCCGAGCCAGATCCCGGGAAGCGCCAGCACGGAGAGGATGCTGCAGACGAGCCCTCGTTTCCCGGCAAGGTCGGCGGCCGCCGGGCTTGCTGTGGTGCGGCGCACAACGACACCGAACACGATCGCCGCGACGATGACGATGAGCGCGACACTGATCGCGAACGCGGGCCAGTCCGCCGGGAATGCCTCCTCGACGTCCAGCATGTGGTCGAAGAACATGGCGACGATCGCGAGCGCGGTGACGCCGATGGCACCGGCAGTCGACCGGGAGAGCCTCGTCGTCACCTGCGCACGTCGCGAAGAAGGTAGGCGGCAATGGGCTCTGCCTTCCCCTTCACGAGCCGCGGCGGAAGCGCCTGCACGATCGCGCGCTCCCCGAGTAGCCGGTATGTCTCCGCCGCGATCAGAACGCCGTCGACGGGCGCCTCGGCCTGCAGCCGCGCGGCGAGGTTGACGACGTCACCGACGAGCCCGTGCTTGCGATGCCCGCTCGCAGCGCCGACCACGCCCGCGTGCACTTCCCCGCTCGACACGCCCACTCGGAACCGGGGCCAGTCGTCGTGGCCCTCGGCCGACTTGCGCGCCGCGCGCTGCAGGAGCAGGCTCGCTCGCGCCGCGCGCACCGCGTGGTCCGGCTCGTCGTTCTTCCCGAACACGACCATCAGCTCGTCGCCGACGATCTGGTGCACCTCGCCGCCGGCGCGCTCCATCAGCGGGATGATCCGCTCGAAGTACGCGTTCAGCATGCTCGCGACCTCGGCCGGCTGATGCGCTTCGGAGTACCGAGTGAAGCCCTCGAGATCCGCGAGGAGGATGCTGACGTGCTTCGCTCCCGCGAGTGTCTCGTCGAGGTAGAGCGGGCTGAACCGCTCCTCGTGCCACTCGGAGCGCGCCGCTTGGGCGATCACGAGGAACGCGCCGAGCATGAGGACGTGCCACTCCCACCACGAGAGTTGCCAGTTCGCCGCCCACGCGATGACGACCATCGCCTCGGCGAGGAAGCGCGAACGCCAGCGTGAACGCGAACACGAAGCGCGCGGGGCGCCGTCGATAGAGGCGTATGAAGCCGAACGCGGCGAAGCCGTAGAGTGCGAGACCTCCTGCGGCGAGCACGAGCTGCGAGCCGTCGAGCTCCTCGGCTTCGAGGGGGCCGTCGAGGGGTGGGAGCTCGGCGAGCGAGACGACGGCCCAGATTCCCATCAGCCCGCAGAGCCCGGCCAGCAGGAGCGGCGCGCTCCGGACGACACTGCGCGCTCGCTCGGGGCTGAGCTCGATGGACGACGCAGCCGCGAAGACGCCGGCGACGACGAGCCCGAACGGCGTCGCGAGCTCGAAGCCGGCGTTCGGGCCGAGCAGCACCGTCGGCGTGGCAAGAGCGTGCAGCCCGAGGAACCCCGAGCTCGCGATGAACGCGAGCGAGATGAGGAAGAGTCGCGCGTCGCGTCGCCTGCGTGCGGCGGTGCTGACCGCCCAGCCGAGAGCCGTCGCCACCGCGGCGGCGCCGAGCACCAGCCAGAAGTGCGCCTGCTGGTTCTCCCAGCTGACGTCGATCGCCGGGCGCGCAAGCAGAATCGCAAGCAGGACGAGCGGAGCGGCGACGACGGCGAGCCAGGTACGGGTGTGCATGCGAAGCGGGGTCAGGCTAAAGCCTGACCCCGGATCTCGGTACAGTGAGGCTGTGATGTTCCGGGACACAGCCCGCGCATAGCGCCCGACTCGTATCCTCCCGCGCCATGAAGGTCGTGCTCCCGGACTCCTCGGAGCTCGAGTTGCCGGACGGTGCTTCGGGGCTCGACGCGGCGCGCGCGATCGGCCCGAAGCTCGCCGAGCAGGCCGTGCTCGTCCGCGTGAACGGTTCTACGCGTGATCTTCGTCTTCCACTCTCCGACGGCGAGCAGATCCGGTTTCTGACGACGCGGGACATGCAGGACTCGGACGCGCTCGCGGTGTTGCGGCATTCGACCGCGCACCTGCTTGCGGAGGCCGTCCTACGGCTCCATCCCGGGGTCAAGATCGCGATCGGCCCCGCGATCGCCGACGGCTTCTACTACGACTTCGAGTTCCCGGAGCCGATCGCGGAAGACGATCTCGCCGCGATCGAGGAGGAGATGCGGCGCGAGCTCGCCGAGGGGCGCTCGTGGGAGCGCGAGGAAATCTCCCGCGAGGAGGCCGTTGCCCGGTTCGAGGGTGAGGACCAGCCGTACAAGGTCGAGCTCGCCCAGGAAGCCGACGGTGCGATCTCTCTCTACACCCAGGGCGCCTTCACCGATCTTTGCCGTGGCCCGCACCTGCAGGACTCCTCCCCGATCGGCGCCCTGAAGCTCACTGGGCTCGCGGGGGCGTACTGGCGTGGCGACGAGAAGAACACGCAGCTGACGCGGATCTACGGGACGGCGTTCTTCATCGCAGACCGATCTCGACGCGCATCTCGAGCGCCTCGAGCAGGCGCGGGCGCGTGACCACCGCCGGCTGGGCCGGGATCTCGACCTGTTCCACTTCGACCCGCACTCCCCGGGTCGCCGTTCTGGCACCCGAAGGGCATGGTGATCTGCAACGAGCTCGAGGCGGTTCGGCGGCGGGAGAATCGCGCGACGCGGCTACCTCGAGGTGAAGACGCCGTTGATCTACGACAAGGCGCTATGGGTCACCTCGGGCCACTGGGAGAAGTTCAGGGAGAACATGTTCCTGATGCCCGCCGGGGACGACGGAAGATCAGACGTACGCCATCAAGCCGATGAACTGCCCCGGCCACATGCTGCTCTTCGGCAGCGCAGCTGCGCAGCTACCGCGACCTCCCGATCCGCTACGCGGAGGCGGCGCCGCTCCACCGAAACGAGCTGGCCGGGACGCTGCACGGGCTCACGCGGGTCCGGTACGTCACCCAGGACGACGCCCACATCTTCTGCACCGAGGAGCAGATTCCAGCGAGAGCTCGACGGCTGCCTCGAATTCTCTGGTTACCTGTACGGGCTCTTCGGCGTCGTCGCCGAGCGCCGAGCTCTCGACGCGGCCCGACAACAAGCTCGGGAGCGACGAGGAGTGGGACTCGCCGAAGGCGAGATCCATGCCGCACTCGAGCGGAACGGGATTCCGTACGTCGTCGGCGCCGGGTGAAGGGGTCGTTCTACGGTCCGAAGATCGACCTGCACATGACGGACGTGCTCGGCCGCTGTTGGCAGATGGGGACGATCCAGCTCGACGCCCAGATGCCCGCTGCGCTTCGGCCTCACGTACATGGGCGCCGACAACCGCGAGCACGGCGCCGGTACGTCATCCATCGCGCGCTGTTCGGGTCGCTCGAGCGCTTCATCGGGATCCTGGTCGAGCACTACGGCGGCGACTTCCCGTTCTGGCTCGCCCCCGTGCAGGCGCGGGTGGTGCCCGTGGGCGAGACGCATCGTGACGCCGCCCGGGCGCTCAAGGAGCGTCTCTCGACGGACGGCTTCCGCGTCGAGGTCGACGAGCGCGACGAGACGCTCGGCAAGCGGATCCGCGAAGCGGAGGTCGAGAAGGTGCCGTTCGTCATCGTCTACGGCGACCGCGAGTCGGACGACGCGCTGGCCGTGAGAGGACGTGGGGGAGAGCAGTCGACTCTCTCGCTCGACGAGCTGCTCGAGAGGTTCCAAGGGCTCGCCGAGCCAGCGAGGGGCTGATGGAAAGTCATGCGCCGCGGCCGCGAAGCGGACGCCTTCAGGGATTTTCGCGCGACCCGGAGTTCGCGCAAGCGAATTCCGCGTCTTGCGCACGACCAGGCTGCTAGCATCCCCCCTCTGCAAGCAGGAGCGGATAGCTTCCTCACCTCCCGGACGTGATTCGAGGGGGTTCAACCGAGTGAGGTTGGACGGAAGATCGGCCGCTGCTTGCAGCGGTTTTGTCGTATACGAGGAGGGAATCGAGAGTCTGGTGATTGGCCTTTGAGACCGCGCCGCCGCCGGCCCACCATGGACCGGGTCGTTCCGCGCAAGCGGGAGGAGCGCATCAACGAGGAGATCCGCGTGCCGCGAGTTCGGCTCGTGGACGAGAACGGAGGACAGGTAGGGATCACGGAGACGAAGGAAGCGCTCGAGTTCGCGTTCAAGAGAGGACTCGACCTCGTCGAAGTCGCCGCCGGCGCAGATCCGCCCGTGGCGCGCGTGATGGACTACTCCAAGTACCGCTACGAGCAAGAGCAGCGCGCGAAGCAGGCCCGAAAGCACCAGCTCCAGATCCACGTCAAGGAGATCAAGCTCAGACCCAAGATCGGAACCCATGACTACGAGACCAAGAAGGGGCACGTCGTGCGCTTTCTGGGTCAGCGGGCGAAGGTGAAGGTCACGATCATGTTCCGTGGACGCGAGACGCTGCATCCGGAACGCGGTCGGAACCTCCTCATGCGTCTCGCCGAGGACGTGAAGGAGCTCGGCTCGATCGAGCAGCAGCCGATCCTCGACGGCCGCAACATGGTCATGGTTCTGGCGCCATTGAAGAACGTGGGAGTGAAGACCGATGCCAAAGATGAAGACATCCTCAGGAGCGAAGAAGAGGTTCCGCGTGACGGGAGCGGGGAAGATCCTGCGCCGGCACGCGATGAAGAGCCACAACCTCGAGAAGAAGTCGTCGAAGCGTAGGCGCGGCTTTCGGAAGATGTACGGCGTCGCGGAAAGCGACGTCAAGAGCGTCAAGAAGCTCCTGAGGGGCGGCTAGTGCACCTCCCGACAACAAGTAGTGGGCCTCGAAATCGTCACCGGGAGGTGCACTGATGCCTAGGGTCAAACGGGCAGTCCACGCGCGCAAGAAGCGCGCGAAGGTCCTGAAAGAGGCCAAGGGCTACTGGGGCCGTAAGAACTCGAGCTACAAGCTCGCGAAGGAGCAGGTCGACCGCTCGCTCGTCTACGCGTATCGCGACCGGAAGGTCAAGAAGCGCACGTTCCGCTCGCTGTGGATCGTGCGGATCAATGCAGCCGCGCGCGCCAACGGGCTCTCGTACAACCGGTTCATGGCGGGAGTGCGCCTGGCGGGCATCGAGCTCGACCGCAAGTCGCTCGCCGACATCGCGGTGTCGGACCCGCAGGCGTTCTCGGTGGTCGCGGACCGGGCGAAGGCCGCCCTCGAGTCCGACTCCGCGGCGGCCTGATCGAGTCGCGTCAGAACGAGAAGCTCCGGCTCGTCCGGAAGCTTCTCTCTGCGCGCAAGCACCGGGAGGAGAGCGGGCTCTTCGCCGTCGAGAGCGAGGATCTCGTGGAGTCCGCCCGCGACGCTGGAGTCGAGCCCGTCGAGCTGCTGGTGGCCGGCGAGAACGTCCTCGCCGAGCTTCTCGGTGAGGTGTCGACGCTCGGGCATGCGCCGCGCGTAGTCGGTGTCTTTCGGCGTGCCGACCTCCCGTTGGGGACGAGAGGCGTGACGGTCGCGCTCTGGCGGGTCACCGATCCAGGAAACGTCGGGACACTGATGCGGACAGCGGATGCCTTCGGCGCGGCGGTCTCCCTCTCACCCGAGTGCGCCGATCCGCTGGGCCCCCGGGCGGTGCGTGCGTCGGCCGGCGCGATCTTCCGGGTCCCGCTCGTGGAGTGGGACGACGCGCCGACTCGCTGCGTCGCCCTCGACGCCCACGGCGGCGACCCCCTCGCCGAGGTCGATCTCGCTCCGCCGCTCACACTCCTCCTGGGCTCGGAACGCGAAGGGCTTCCGGAAGCCCTGGTGACACAGTGTCACAAGGCGACGATCCCGCTTCCGGGTGAGGCCGAGTCCCTGAACGTCGCCGCGGCGGGAGCGATCGCGCTCTACGAGCTCTCTCGGCGCGCATGACGCGAGCCGCGAGGGCGTTGGGTCACCTACCGTGACGTGTGCGAGGTGGGAGCGGCAGAGGCCGCACACGGCCTCCTTTAGGGATCTTCGCGCGACCGGAGTCCGCGCGAGCGGATCCGGTTTTGCGCACAGCTCAGCCGAACCCGCCTCCGCCTCCGCCGCCGCCCCCGCCTCCACCGCCCGAGAATCCGCCCCCTCCTCCGCCTGCGCCCGAGTTCGGTGGCGCGAGCGCGCTGCCGAAGCCGGACGCGAGGTCGCCTATCGACATGCTCGAGGCGCCGGAGCCGAGATCTCCTCCGGGCGAGATCCAGTAGATCGAGCTGGCCCGGTGCAGGGCCTCCGGCATGTGGATCTGCGCGCCCTGGAGAACGCGGTCGGCGATCCCGAAGGCGATCCCGTAGACGAGGAAGCGCTCCCACAACGCGAGCGTCGCGGGGGGCGCCTCGTCGAGCCGCGGGAAGTCGGTCAGGTAGCGGCGGAACGCATCCCAGCGCTCGGCCTCGACCTGCGCCGGGAGGTTGCGGCGCTTCCAGACGCGGCGAGCCCAGATCACGGTCGCGCCGATGAGAGCCGCATTGACGACCAGCGCGATCCCGACGCCGACCAGCACGACGTCGGAGTAGCGCGGATAGACGGAGCGCCAGCCGTGCTGTGCGAGGAAGACCAGGAGAGCTCCCACACCTGCGAAGACGACCCCGGCCAGAACGAGGGGAATCGCGCCCGTCGAGCGGAACCACTTCCTCCGACCGACCTCCGTTCCTACGGCGCCCTTGAACGACTCGAAGCGCTCCGACATCGACTCCCGGTCGTCTTCGATCCGGTCCCGGAAACGCGAGAGCCGTTCCGACCCCCCGTCGAGCACGGCGTCGACGACGCCTGCGACATCGTCCTCATAGCGGGTCAGCTCTTGCGGCTCGCCGGCAGAGAGCTCGAGGTCGGACACCTCCTCGGTGCGCAGCCCGCCCCAGATCTTTCGCTCCGTGGTCGTCGGTTCCGCTTTGTAGTGGCCCCGGCGGATGAGGTCGAACAGCGTCGCCGTGAACTCATACGAACCTGCCTCCCCGCCCTGGCGGAGCAGCGTGGGGACGAGCGCGGGCTCGGTGTCGGTCGGAGGCTCCTGCTCGTACTCGCGGTCGTAGCCGGTGCGCCGCTCCCGCCCCAGCAACCAGAAGACGGCGGTGATCACGAGCAGAGCCGGCACGACCGCGAGCGCGAGCACGATGAGCGCCGTTCGCAGGAAGTTGTCCTTGAGGCTGTCGATCCGTTCGCGATCCTGCTCGTACGCCTCGGCGTCGGCCCGCTCCTCCGCGACGATCTCGTCGAGCCCGGTGCCGTCCTCGACGCGCATCGCCGCAGTCGAGGTGAACGCGCTCCGCGGATAGAGCGTCCGTAGCTCGACGAACTGACCCGCGCCGACATCGACCGCGCGCAACAGCGAGCGAGAGCCGGCGATCGTCACGTCGCCGCGTACCCAGACCGGCTTGCCCCATGCGCGCAGGACGCGACCGGGGCCGGACATGGTGGCCGTCAGGCGACCGAGCGACTGCTCCCACTCGTCGCCCCAGACCTTCAGGTTGACGTCGACCACGTCGTCGTAGCCGACCGCCAAGCCGCTGAAGCGGTAGCGGATCGTGAAGGTGCGCGTCTGATCGCGAGCCTGGAACCGCCACACGACCCGCGTCCGTCCGCCGAGATCGGTGACGCCGAACGTGCCTGGCGGCCCGCCCGGCTCGAGCTCCGTGGACGCGCCCGGACGGTACGCGCTGCGGTTCTCGAGGACGACGACATCCGAGATCCGCTCGCCCCGCCGGTAGGGGATCTCTCGGAAGCCGTACGTGAACTGGAACCCGCCGCCGAAGGCGACCGTGATCGCCTCCTCGACCGCGACTCCTCCGTCAGGCCCGACGCGAGCGTGGACGTCGGCCGAGACGAGATCGTACGACTGCGCGAGCGCGGCTGGCGCGAATGCCAGTGCGACAACCGCTGCGAGGGCGAAGAGTGTTAGATGCCTGTACGACAAAAGTGCGGGTTGCAAACTGGAGGCGCAGCCGGCGCGAAGCGGCGGCCTTTAGGGAATTTTCGCGCGCTCGGAATCCGCGCTAGCGGATTCCGAGCTTGCGCCAACTAGAAGTCGACGGCCGGGACCTCCCGTTGTGCCGCCTCCTCGACGTCGAAGAACTCGCGAATGCTGAATCCGAACGGCCCAGCCAGCACGAGGCCGGGGAACGTCTGGATCGCGTTGTTGTAGGTCAGCACGGAGTCGTTGTAGACCTGGCGTGCGACGGCCACGCGGTTCTCGGTCCCGGCGAGCTCGTCCTGGAGCTGCCGGAAGTTCTCGTCCGCCTGCAGCTCCGGGTAGGCCTCGGCGACGGCGAAGAGGCGCCCGAGCGCAGCGCCCAGGATCCCCTCGGCCTGAGCCGTTTCGGCCGGCGTACCCGCCTGCTGGGCTCGCGCGCGCGCCTGCGTCACGGCCTCGAAGGTCTCGCGCTCGTGCGCCGCGTAGCCCTTGACGGTCTCGACGAGGTTCGGAATCAGGTCCCAGCGACGCTTGAGCTGCACCTCGACCTGCGCCCACGCGTTGTCGACCCTGTTCCGCAGCCGGACCAGGTTGTTGTAGAGGACGACGAGCGCGATCGCGACGACGAGGACGATCGCGATGATGACGATGAGCCAGATCACGGCGCTCCCGACTCTATGGCTAGGCTGAGTGAATGGCAACCGTGGCCGGGCTCTTCGTCTCTCCCGCCCGAAACAGCGGTCGGTCCGAGGCCCGCGACCGCGTGCGGGCGATCGAAAGCCAGGGCTTCGAGGGCTGCGCCCACGGCAATCCGCCGCGCCGCGAGGTGCTTCTGGCCTCGAAGGACCATCTGGACGACGTGGGAGTCGAACCGGGAGCGATCCGCGAGAACGTCACGGTGGAGGGTGCCGACGTCCATGCCTGGCCGGTGGGCCAGCAGGTGAAAGTCGGGGAGGCGGTGCTCGAGATCACCATGGTGTGCGATCCCTGCCACCGGATGGACGAGCTCCGGGAGGGTCTGCGCGCGGAGATCGACGGCAAGCGCGGAATGTTGGCGCACGTCGTCGAGGGCGGCGAGATCGCGCTCGGCGACTCCATCGAGCTGCTCTGACGCCGATCAAGCGGCTCGAGGCCGGCAGACGAAGATCATGTCCTCTTCGTCCTCGTACGGACGCGAGTCGAACCAGCCGTAGAGCGCCTCGATCTCGAAGCCTGCGCGGGTGAGCAGCAGAAGCCACTCGGGAGCCGACAGCCAGTGGAGGCCGAACGTCGCGGACGCGTCACCCGAGCGCACCGAGAGCGACAGCGTGCGCGACCCCTCGTCCCAGACGGCGCGCTCGAAGATTCCTGGCTCTCGCTCGAGCCAGCGGTCGTGTGTCTCGTCGATGTCCTCCCGGCTCGGCGCGAACACGTCGAACACGTAGCGCCCGTCCGGCTGGAGCAGCGAGCGGGCAGCAACGAGCGCATCGAGCTTCTCGTCCTCGGTCTCCATGTGCAGCAGCGAGCGGAACGGGCAGATGACGAGCGGCACCCGCTCGGACACAGGCGGGTCCCGGAGATCGCCGAGGTGGAGCTCGAGTCTGTCCGCCACCCCGGCCTCCTCGCCCGCGGCGCGCGCGATCGCGAGCATCTCTGGCGAGGTGTCGACACCGATCACGGAGACACCCGCCTGCGCGACTGGGATCGCGATCCTGCCGGTCCCCACCGCGAGCTCGACTACGGGGCCGCCAGACGCGAGCGCGTGGTCGACGTAGAAGCCGACGTCCTCGGTGACCGACCGGCTCCAGGGGTCGTAGAACCTCGCGATCCGGTCGTACAAGGTCATGCGTTCCCACGATTGAACCAGCACACCGGTCGCCGTCGTACGCTCCCCGCGTGCGCGTGGGACTGGGGCATCTCGTGCTTGGTGCCTTCGTGGTCGAGGCGATCCTCGCTGGCGGCAACGGTGTCGGAGTCAAGTTCTCGAACCAGGAGCTCGATCCGCTGTGGGGCGCCGGCCTCCGGTTTGCGCTGGCGTCATTCCTGCCGAGCCCGGCGGTCCCGCCTGATCCGGAGCTATCCTGGACACGTGGCGTCCGTGCGAGCAGCGCTCTTTACCGAGCCCCGGTTCGGAACCGGGGTTTCGGCGCTCGCGTAGCACTCGTCGTTCCTCCAGTTCCCGCCCGGGGCTGTCCCGATCTCGTGTGCGAGTGAAAGAGGAACGATGACCCGAAACGCAGAGAACGATCCCGCTACAGTCGCCGCCGTGGACTCGCAGGCGTTCGAGAACGACGCGCTCGCGGCAGTCGCGGACGCAGAGTCGACGGACGAGCTCGAACGGGCCCGCGTCGAATACCTCGGGCGAAAGAGCACGCTGAAGCTCGCCCTCCGTGAGGTTCGGGACCGCGAGACGGGGCAGACGCTGAACGCTCTGCGCGAGAAGATCGAGACGGCGATCGGCGACCGCGAGGAGGAGCTCCGTCGGGCCGAGCTCGACCGCAAGCTGACCGAGGACGTCGTCGACATCACGCTCCCGGGCGAGGAACGGCGACTCGGAACGCTGCATCCGACGACGCTGACGCGCCGGATCATCGAGGACGCCTTCCTCGGGCTCGGCTACGAGGTGATCGACGACCGCGAGGTCGAGACGGTTCACTACAACTTCGACCAGCTCGCCTTCCCGCCCGAGCATCCCTCGCGCTCGCCTCGCGACACGTTCTTCCTCGATCCTGTCCGCCTGCTCCGGACGGAGACGTCTCCCTCCCAGATTCACGTCATGGAGGCGAAGCAACCGCCCATCTACATGGTTTCTCTGGGACGTGTCTACCGCCGGGACGAGATCACCGCGACCCGTTTCCCGATCTTCCATCAGTTCGAAGGCCTCGCCGTCGATCGCTCGATCACGCTCGCCGACCTGAAAGGAACGCTGCTGCACGTGATGCGCGCGCTCTTCGGCGACGAGCGGCGCGTCCGCTTCCGGACGCATTACTTCCCGTTCACCGAGCCTTCGATCGAGCCGGACGTCTCGTGCCCGATCTGCGACATGCAGGGCTGCCGCACGTGCAAGTTCACGGGCTGGATCGAGCTGGGCGGTGCCGGGATGGTCGACCCGCAGGTTCTCGCGAACGTCGGGATCGACCCGGAACAATGGAAGGGGTTCGCATTCGGCTGCGGGATCGAGCGCGCGGCGCAGCTCCGGCACGGAATTTCCGAGATCAGGCCGTTCTGGGAGAACGACCTGCGCGTCCTGAGGCAGTTTTAGTGGCTCCTCCGGCAGCAGTTAGAGCATCTCTGACGCGCGATCTGCGGCGCGCTGCGGCGTCCTCGGTCGCGCCCATATCAGTTGATATGGGCACTCCCTGCGTCCTTGCATCGCTTGCATCTCGCACGTCAGAGATGCGAAACCGCCGCCGGAGAAGCCACTGATGCGTGTACCGCTGTCTTGGCTGAGCGACTACGTCGCCCTGGAGATGCCGGTCGAGAGCCTGGTCGAACGGCTCGACATGTCGACGGCCGTCGTCGCAGCCGTCGAGCGGCGAGGCGTCCCGGACGAGGACGGCAACCTCGGCCTCTTCCGTGTCGGCAAGGTGCTCGAGGCGGCGAAGCACCCGAACGCGGACCGGCTGCAGCTCTGCATCGTCGACGTGGGGGAGTCGGAGCCGTACCAGATCGTGTGCGGAGCATGGAACTTCGGTACCGGCGCGACCGTCGCGGTCGCGCTTCCGGGCGCCACGCTTCCCGGAGGTCTCGTGCTCGAGCGGCGAAAGCTACGGGGGGAGGAGTCCGCCGGGATGATTCTCTCCGAGCGCGAGCTCGAGCTGGGTCCGGATCACACGGGGATCATCGTGCTCGAGGACGGTTCCCCGGGGGCGCTGCTCGGCGACCTCATCCCGCTCCGGGATGTGGTTCTCGACCTCGAGATCACGGGCAACCGACCGGACCTGCTCTCCGTCTACGGGATTGCCCGCGAGGTCGCCGCGCTCTTCCGGCTCGACCTCGCTCCGCCGCCTGGCCGCGACCCGGAGCCGGTCGGCGACGAGCCCGTCGACGTCACGATCGAGGACTTCGAGGGTTGTCCCCGGTACATCGGGCGGCTCTTCCGGGACGTCACGATCGGCGCATCGCCCCTGTGGCTCCGCGCGCGACTGGACGCCGCGGGGATGCGGCCGATATCCAACGTCGTCGACGTCACGAACTACGTGATGCTCGGGCTCGGCAACCCGCTGCACGCCTTCGATCAGAGGACGCTCGCCGGCGGCAGGATCGTCGTTCGGCGCGCACGCGTGGGAGAGAAGCTCACGACGCTCGACGGCGTCGAGCGAGAGCTCGACCCCTCCGACCTGATGATCGCGGACGCCGAGCGCTCGGTCGCGCTGGCCGGGATCATGGGTGGAGCGGAGACGGAGATCTCGGAAGGAACGACCGAGGTGCTCCTCGAAGCGGCCAACTTCGAGCCCGCCGGCCTCTGGCGAACCTCCGAGCGGCTTCGGCTGCGCACCGAGGGCTCCAACCGCTGGGAAAAAGGCGTCGATCCCTACCTCGCGGAGCCGGCGGGCGCGTGGGCGACCGAGCTCCTCGTCGGACTCACGGGTGCACGCTTCGTCGGGCACACGGACGCGCAGGCAGGACTTCCGGAGCGCCCAGTCGTCCGCTTCCGCCCGGAGCGCGCCAGTGCGTTCATAGGGCTCGACGTCGCGGCCGAGGAACAGGATGACGTCCTCACCCGCCTCGGTAACGAACGGCGCGACGGCGAGTACGTCGTTCCCACCTGGCGCGCTCGCGACCTCACCAGGGAGGTCGACCTCGTGGAGGAAGTCGCGCGCTTCCACCTCGCCGAGGTCCCGTTCACGCTTCCCATTCGCCGTGAGATGGCCGGGCGCCTCACCGCCACACAGCGCGTGCGCCGCCGCGTCGAGGACACGCTCGTCGCGCTCGGTTTCTCCGAGGTGTACACGCCGTCCCTCGTCGAGCACGATCGAGCCGCCGGCGCGCTTCCGCTGCAGGAGCCGATCACCGTCGAGCTTGCCGTGCTGCGCACCGAGCTCCTGCCCTCCCTGGTGGAGGTCGCGAGACGCAATGCCGATCTGGGAAGCGACGAGGTCGCGCTCTTCGAGGTCGCGCGCGTGTATCTGCCGCGAGGAGAACGCGAGCTCCCCGACGAGCGGCTTCGGGTCGCAGGCATCTCGCAAGGAGGCTTTCTGCACATCAAGGGCAACGTCGAGGCGCTCCTGCGGACACTCCACGCCGATGCCTCGTGGACGCGCACGCACCACCCGCTCCTCCACCCCGGAAAGGCAGCGGAGATCGCCGCCGGCGTCGTCGGCGAGGTTCACCCCGCGGTTCTCGAAGGCACCTGGGGCGCCTTCGAGCTCGACCTCGAGGAGCTCGCCGCTGCCGGTCGCTACCCGGTGCCGTACGAAGACGTGATCACGTATCCGGCGGTGCACCAGGACATCGCCGTCGCCGTGGACGAGGAGGTCGAGGTCGGTGCGCTGGTTGACGCCGCGCGCGAAGCAGCCGGGGAGGTGCTTCGGGACGCGCAGGTGTTCGACGTGTATCGGGGTGCGCAGGTCGGCGAGGGTCGGAAGTCCGTGGCGATCCACCTCTCGTTCCAGTCCTCCGAGCGGACGCTCACCGACGAGGAGGCAGGCGAGCTGCGGCGTACGATCGTCGCCGCGCTGGCCGAGCAGTTCGGCGGCGAGCTCCGCGCGTAAATCCACTTTCGGGGACGCGTCGTAGTTCAAGCAAGATCGCGGCGGTCGCGCGCAAGGGATGCGGGGGGACTGCGGCGCGGGGTCAGACCCCCACGGGTCTGACCCCGAACGTCAGACGGCGCGGCCGGCGATGCGCCAGACCGGACCTTGCGTCGCCTCGTAGCCCGTGTCCGAAAGCACACCCACGACGCTCATGCGACCCGTGACTCCGTCGCCGTCCATGCGCTCGAGACAGCGCCTCGCCATCGCGACTGACGTTCCGTAGCTCCCGTAGCCCCCTCCCGCGGAGACCCGAAAGCGGAGAGCGGCCTCGGTCGGTTTTCGCGTCGGGTTCAAGGGCGCGCCGAGGAGCGCCGCGCGCGGAAGGTAATCGGTCGAGTCCAACTCGAGCTCGCAGAGGAGATCGCGCCACCCGGGCGGGAGCTTCGCGAGCGCGGCGTCCCAGCTCTGGACGAGGCTGACGCTCTGGTCGCGCTCCGGCTCCTGGGCGGCGGCGGCCGGAGTCGCCGCGCGCGATTCCGCGAGCGTCAACGTTCCCCAGATCCGCTTTCGGTCGAGCCGCCCGAGAAGGTTGCGGAGCTTGTCCGGCCCACCTCCACGGCGCATGACCTGGAAGCGAAGCTCCGAGCCGGAACGCCCGGGTGAGAGCGGCGCGAGTGCGGCAGCCGCATCGCCGATCGCGCTCGCATCCTCGACCGTGAACGAGAGGCGCGCCTCCTCCCAGTCGGGCCCGAGGCTCTCCTCGGTCAGCTTCCATTGCTCGACCGCCTGCATCCGCCGCTCAGCTTACTCCCGGTCGCTCTCCGGGACGGCCCGTTCGAACGTCGGCAGGGAGCGAAGCCGGATCAGCATAATGGCCGGTTCATGACGACGGTCGAAGAGAAGGCCGGCGCCGGGGGAGGGCGCGTATCGAAGGAGGGGCTGCGCGGCTTCTTCCGGGAGATGCTGCTCATCCGGCGCTTCGAGGAGAAGGTCGAGGAGCGGTTCCGCGCCGGTGAGCTCCCCGGTTTCCTGCATGTCGCGATCGGGCAGGAGGCCGTCGCCTCGGGCGTGTGCGCGGCCCTCGCGCGCGAAGACGTCATCGCCTCGACCCACCGCGCCCACGGCCATTCCATCGCCAAAGGGACGCCGATCGAGCGGATCATGGCAGAGCTGTACGGAAAGATCGAGGGCTGCTCGCACGGCTACGGCGGCTCGATGCACCTGTACGACGTGGAGGTCGGGAACCTGGGCGCGAACGCCGTCGTCGCAGGAGGCATTCCGGGCATCGTGGGCGCGGCGCTCGCCTTCCAGATGCGCGACGAGAAGCGCATCGCGGTCGCCTTCTTCGGCGACGGTGCGACGAACGCGGGCACCTTCCACGAGTCGCTGAATCTCGCGCAGGTCTGGAAGGTCCCCGCGATCTTCGTTCTCGAGAACAACGGCTGGGCGGAGTCCACGCCCGCGAAGCAGCATCTGCCGCTTCCGGTCGACGAGCTCGGCAAGCGCGCGCACGCGTACGGGATGAAGCTCATCGAGGCCGACGGGCAGGACGTCGAGGCCGTCTACCTCGCGGCGCTGGCGGCCCGCGAGCACGCGCTCTCCGGCGCGGGTCCCGTTCTCCTTCACCTGCGCACCTACCGTCTGACGGGCCACTACATCGGCGACGCGCAGGTCTATCGCGACAAGGAAGAGATCAAGAAGACGAGAGAGACGAAGGACCCGATCGAGCTTCTTCGTGCGCGCATCGAGCTCTCCGACGAGGACTTCGCGGCCCTCGAGGCGGAGATCGAAGCCGCGGTCGAGGCATCGGTCGAGTTCGCGAAGGCGGGAACCGATCCCAAGCCCGAAGATGCGCTCGCTTACGTTTACGCGCCTGCCCGAAGAATGGATCGGGGCGGCTTGCATGCGTGACGCGCCATGATGCGGCGTCCTCAGTCGCGCCAATATGCCTGCATATTGGCGCTCCCTGCGTCCTTGCCTCCCGGCGCGTCCCGCGTGCCATCCACCGCGACCATCCTCCGGACAGGCGCGTATGCCTGAGCTGACCTACCGCGAGGCCGTCCGCGACGCCCTCTCGAAGGCGCTCCGGGAGGACGAGAACGTCTTCCTGATGGGGGAGGACATCGCCGAGATGGGCGGCTCGATGGCCGTGACACAGGGCCTCCTCGACGAGTTCGGGCCGAAGCGGATCCGCAACACGCCGATCTCGGAGATGGCGATCGTCGGCAGCGGCATCGGCGCCGCCATCCAGGGCATGCGGCCGGTCGTCGAGATCATGTACGAGGACTTCCTGACCCTGTCCATGGAGCAACTCGTCAACCAGGCTGCGAAGCACCGGACGATGTCGGGAGGGCAGATGAGCGTGCCGCTCACGATTCGGACGCAGGGCGGCGCCGGTTGGTCTCCCGGTGCGCAGCACGCGCAGCAACTGGAGGCGTGGTTCGTGCACGTCCCGGGCTTGAAGGTCGTCTTCGCGTCCACGCCCGAGGACGTGCGCGGCCTGCTCTGGTCGGCGATCTATGACGACAACCCCGTCGTCTTCTTCGAGCACCGCACGCTCTACGGGATCAAGGGCGAAGTCCCGGACGAGCTCGAGCCGATCCCGCTCGGCAAGGCCCGCGTACACCGCGAAGGCGAGGACGTGACCGTCGTCGCGACGGGCCGGCTGGTCTACGACGCGCTGGCGGCGGCAGACGAGGCCGAGAAGGACGGCATCTCCGTCGAGGTCGTCGACCCGCGGACCCTGCTTCCGCTCGACGAGGAGACGATCGTCGCGTCCGTGAAGAAGACCTCCCGCTGCGTGACCGCGCACGAGGCCGTCGTCCGGGGCGGGTTCGGCGCCGAGCTCGCCGCGGTGATTCAACATGCCGCTTTCGACTGGCTCGACGCGCCGATCGAGCGGGTGGGCTCGAAGTTCGCGCCGCTCCCCTTCGCTCCCGTGATGGAGCAGTACGTGGTTCCGCAGGTCGAGGACGTGCTCGACGCGATCCGGCGCACGGTCGCGAGGGCATAGGTTCGACTCGAATGGCGACCGAGGTCAAGCTTCCGCGTCTCGGGCAGGGTATGGAGGCCGGCACGATCGTGCGCTGGCTCAAGGCCGAGGGTGACGAGGTCGCCAAGGGCGAGCCGCTCTTCGAGCTCGATACGGACAAAGTGACGCAGGAGGTCGAGGCGGACGCCGCCGGCGTCCTGCTCAAGATCGTCGTGCCGGAGGGCGAGGCGAACGTGGGAGCCACGGTCGCGGTCATCGGCTCGGCGGACGAGGACGTGTCGGAGCTCCTGACAGGCGCGCAGGGCGGAAACGGGGACGCACCGGCGACACCGACAGACCCGCCGACCGTTGCGGTGGAACCTCCGGCGGAAGCGCGATCGGCTGCGAAGCCCGACGAACAGACGCCAAGTGGCTCAGGGCGACAAGGTTCTCCGTCCGAGGCTGCCACGAAGCCTGCATCCGCTGAAGTCCCGTCGATGCGCGCGAAGGGGGAGCCGATCAAAGCGAGCCCGCTCGCCCGGCGGATGGCGCGCGAGCGTGGGCTCGATCTCGCAGCACTCACCGGGACCGGGCCAGAGGGCAGGATCATCGCGGAGGACGTCGAGCGCGCGGGCGACGTCGCTGCGCCGGGGGCTGCTGCGGCTGCCGCTCCGGCAGAGGAAATCGAGGTCGTCGAGCTCACGTCGATTCGGAAAACGATTGCTCGGCGCCTGACCGAGGCCTGGCAAGCACCGGTCTTCCAGCTGTCGGTGACCGCAGACGCGTCCGAGCTCGCGTCGACGAGGGAGCGAATGGTCGAGCAGTTGCGGGAAGGCGAGACGAAGCCGACCGTCAACGACGTCCTCACGCGCCTCGTCGCCTCTGCGCTCCAACGTCACTCGCCGGTCAACGCGCTCTTCGTCGACGGGAGGATTCACCGGTACTCCTCCGTCAACGTCGGCATCGCCGTCGCCACAGACAACGGGCTGATCGTGCCGGTCATCCGCGACGCCGGCAGAAAGTCGGTGCTCGAGATCGCGGCCGCCCGTGCAGACCTCGTCGGTCGCGCGCGGGAAGGGAAGCTCCAGCTCGCGGATCTCGAGGACGGGACCTTCACGATCTCGAACCTGGGCATGTACGGCATCGAGCAGTTCATCGCCGTGCTCAATCCACCCCAGGTCGCGATCCTCGCCGTCGGCTCGATCGAGGATCGCCCTGCGGCGATCGACGGCTCGCTCGCCATCCGGCCGACGATGACGATGACGATCACCTGCGACCACCGCGCGATCGACGGCTCGGAGGGAGCCGAGTTCCTGCGCACGGTGAAGTCGCTGGTCGAATCGCCCTCGTTGGCGTTGTAGCCTCTTTCGCATGGTCATCCGCCGCGGCGGCCGCCAGGACGTTCGCTTCCTGCGGGACATGCTCCACCACGCCTACTACTGGCGCGAGCGCGAGCCGGGAGAGGGCCCCGGCCCGGTCTCCCTCTATGTGAAAGGGTGGGGACGGCCGGGCGACACGGCCTTGATCGCCGTGGAGGACGGCTTCCCGGTCGGGGCGGCGTGGTACCGCCTGTTCAGGCGCGATCAGCCGGGGTACGGGTTCGTCGACGAGGAGACGCCCGAGCTCGCGATTGCGGTCGTCCCGAGCCGTCGTGGGGGCGGGATCGGCGATGCGCTCCTGAATGCGCTGTACGAGCGGGCGAAGGCGGACGGCCACCGAGCCGTCAGCCTCGCCGCCGAGCGGGGCAACGCGCCGCTGGTCGCGTACTACGAGCGAAAGCATGGCTTCTCGCGCGTCCACGAGGACGGCGGGGACAGCGTGACCATGCGTCGCGAGCTTTGACCGCCGGTCGATAGAGTCGAGCCGATGGAGTTCGACGTCGCCGTTCTCGGCGCCGGCCCGGCCGGCTACACCGCAGCGATTCGTGCGGCTCAGCTCGGGGCCCGCACCGTCTGTATCGAGAAGGAGGCGGAGCTCGGGGGAACCTGTCTTCGCGTCGGCTGCGTCCCGACGAAGGCCTGGGTCGAGACGGCGCACTCGCTGCATGCGGCGCGGGAGATCGACCCGAGGCTCGGAGTCGTCAGGGGCGAGCCGACCCTCGACTTCGACCAGGCGAACGAGTGGAAGAACGCCGTCGTGAAGCAGATGACGAGCGGCGTCGCGTTGCTCTTCAAGGCAAACCAAGTTGCCTCCTTCGAGGGGACCGGTCGCTTCGAGGACGCGCGCTCGATCGTGTTCGAAGGCAAGGAAACGGGGATCACGTTCACGAGCGCGATCGTCGCCACCGGCTCCTACGCCGTGCGCCCTCCGATTCGCGGGATCAACTCTCCGCGCTGCGTGGACTCGACGGGCCTGCTCGCGCAGACCGAGATCCCGAAGCGGCTCGTGGTCCTGGGTGGCGGGATCATCGGCTGCGAGTTCGCGTCGATCTTCGAGCGCTTCGGCAGCGACGTCACCATCATCGAGATGCTCGAGAGCCTCATTCCGCAAGAGGACACGGACGCGTCCAGTGAGCTGAGAAAGGCATTCGCGAAGCGCGGGATCGTCGTCCACCTCGGCAAGGAGTGCACCCAGATCAACGACACCGGATCGGCGCTCGACGTGCGCTTCGGTGACAACGAGAGCGTGGAGTGCGACCTCATGCTCGTCTCGGTCGGCCGTGCGCCGTCCGTGGAGGGGATCGGCCTCGAAGAGGCCGGCATCGCGTTCGATCCGCGGAAGGGAATCGAGACCGACGGTCATCGCCGGACCTCCGTACCTCACATCTACGCCGCCGGCGACGTGGCCGGGTACTGGCAGCTCGCACACACGTCCTTTCGCGAGGGCGAGATCGCGGCGGAGAATGCGCTGGGCCACGAGGTCGACATCGGAGAGCCCGCCGTGCCGCGGCCGATCTATACGGACCCCGAGATCGCCGGGGTGGGGCTGACCGAGGAGCAGGCGCGTGAGCTCCACGGAGACACCGTGGCCGTCGGCCGGTTCCCGTGGGTCGCCAACGCGCGGGCGGTGATGCAGGGCGAGACCACCGGCTGGGTCAAGACCATCCACGAGACGACGTACGGCGAGCTGCTCGGCGTCGTGATGGTCGGGCCGCACGCCACCGATCTCATCGAAGCTGCTGTCGTCGCCCTCGACGCCGAGGCGACGATCGAGACCGTCGCCGACGGGATGGCTCCCCACCCGACGCTGTCAGAGGGTTTCAAGGAGGCAGGCCTCGTCGCCCTCGAGCGTCCGATCCACATGCCGCCGCGGCGAAAGGCCACATCGGTTTGAGGGTTGCTCGCGTCGGTTAACCTGCAGAGATGAGTATCTTCAACAAGAGGAACGCGCTCGTCGGGTACGCGACGATCGAGGCGCTCAAGTTCCGCAGCCGCGCGAAGAAGCGGAAGGCGTCCAAGGTCGCCCTCTACGTCGGCCTCGGGCTGATCTCGGCCGGCATCCTGGCCGCCGTCGTCGCCGTGCTCTTCCGTCGGCGCAACGGAGAGGAAGCGAACGAGCTCAAGGGCTACGCGGTCGCCGACGACGCCGAGAGCGCCGGCCACGACGAGCCGATCCCCGCGGTGAGCTCGGAGCCTATTCCGGCGACGTGAGTCGTCGGTCGTGACACCGATACGTTCGTGATCCGTCCCGCCCTCGCGGGGCTCGTCCCGTACGAGCCCGGCAAGCCGGTGGAAGAGGTTCAGCGTGAGCTCGGGCTCGAGCGGGTGGTGAAGCTCGCCTCCAACGAGGGTCCCTATGGGCCGTTTCCGGCGGCGCAGGAAGCGATCGCGCGCGTGTCGCTGGACCTGAATCGCTATCCGGACGGAGGCTCGTATCGTCTTCGCAAGGCACTCGCCGAGCGCCATGACGTGCGCTTCGAGCAGGTGGCGGTCTGCGCGGGTGCCGACGCCGTCATCGGCTACACGGCGCTCGCGACGCTCGACCCCGGCGACGAGGCTGTCACCGGCTGGCCGTCCTTCGCGAGCTACGTCCTCGACACGCTGAAGGTCGGAGGCGTCCCCGTTCGCGTTCCCCTGCAGGAGGAGCGCCTCGATCTCGAGGCGATGCTCGACGCGATCACCGAGCGCACCAGACTCGTGTTCATCGCCGCCCCGAACAATCCGACAGGGACGACGAACAACCGCGACGAGCTCGACGCGTACTTCGACCGCGTTCCCTCCCACGTCCTCACGGTCCTCGACCAGGCGTACTTCGAGTACATCGACGACCCGGACTACCCCGATGCCGTCGAGTACCTGAAGGCAGGACACCGCGTGCTCGTCCTCAGGACCTTCTCGAAGATCTACGGCCTCGCCGGGCTCCGCGTCGGCTACGGCGTCGGCCCCGACGAGGTCGTGACCGCGATCGGGAAGGTGCGGCGGGCGTTCGACGTCGCCTCGGTCGCGCAGGAGGCGGCACTGGCGAGCGTCGCGGACACGGCCGAGGTCGCGCGTCGCCGTGAGCTGAACCGCGACACCCGGGCGCTCCTCGAGGATGTGTTGAGGAGCAACGGGCGCGAGCCGGCGGGACCCGCGGTCGCGAACTTCGTGTTCGTGCGTGTCGGCGACGCCGATGCGGTGAGCGACGCGTTGCTGCGAAAGGGCGTGATCGTGCGCCCGCTGGCGCCCTTCGGCGCGCCCGACGCGCTCCGCATCACCGCCGGGACTCCCGACGAGATCGAGTTTCTCCGAGAGGCTCTCTCCGCAGTCGCGCCACCCGCGTTCCGCTGACGCCGCAGGCCGCCGTCGCTCCCGGTCGGCGGAGCCGGCCTCCGCAACCGGCGGCCGGCGGCGTCAGGAGTTGGCGTGGGGCGAGCCGGTTCAGCCGCTATCCTGATGCGTCGGGCGCCTGTCGAGGCGCTCGTCGGTTAGAGAACTCGTTTTCATGCGAACGACCCTGAAGAGAGGCCTCGGGCGTGCAGCGGCGCCGGACGGGAACGGGAGATCCGTTCTGCCGCCTGGCGTGCACTCGCCCGTCAGCGTCTACCGGCAGCCGCCGCCGCGACGTCGTTCCCGCATTGGCCTCATCGGTCAAATCGCGTTGTGGCTGGGTGTCGCGTCGCTCGTGGTCGTCGCCGGCGCAGCGGGTGGTGCCTACCTCTACTTCCACGAGTCGGTTGCCGCCGTCGCAGCCAAGGATCCCGCGGTGAAGCGCGCGGCGCGAGCGCTCCAGGTGCCTCTTCCCGGCCAACCCGCTCTTGCGCTCATGATCGGTTACGACCACCGGCTCGCGGACGGCAAGGGAGCGCCGTCTCGCTCGGACACGCTGATGCTCGTGCGCGCCGATCCGAACACCGATTCGATCTCGCTCCTGTCGTTTCCGCGAGACATGCGCGTCGAGATCCGGTGCCCGGGCAGGCTGCCGTACTTCGACAAGATCGCGCACGCGTACCAGGAGTGCGGGCCGCAGGGCTCCCTCGACACCGTGAAGGCCCTGACCGGCCTCCAGGTGAACTACCTGATTACCGTCAACTTCCGAGGCTTCCGTCAGATCGTGGACCGGCTCGGGGGCGCTTGGATGGACATCGATCGACGGTATTTCAACGACCGCAGCGGCCCGTTCGGCTACGCGACGATCAACCTTCGCCCCGGCTACCAGCGGCTCACCGGGCGGCGAGCGCTCGACTTCGTTCGCTACCGCCACACCGACTCCGACCTCTACCGCGTCGCGCGGCAACAGCAGTTCGTGAAGGCGTTCAAGACGCAGATCCAGTCGACCTTCAAGCCGCTCGCCCTCCCGAAGGTGGTCAATGCGATCACGAACAACGTGCAGGTTGCGCAGGGCGGTGGCCAGGACGTGCCAGGAGGCACGGTTCTCTCGTACGCGCTGTTCGGCTATGGGCTCCCGCGCGGTCACGTCTTCCAGACGAAGATCGAGGGGCTCGAGGGCTTCGCCGATCTCACGACCGACTCGTCGAACGTCACGCGGGCCGTGCAGACGTTCACGCATCCGGATGTCGCTTCCTCGGACAACGCCACCGCGGTCGCGCTGAGGGAGAAGGTGAAGCGCAGCGCTCCCGCTCCACGCGACACGACCGTCACGATCCTGAACGGGAACGGCGTCGCAGGCTCGGCGTCCACCGCCGGTTTCCAGCTCGGCGAGCGTGGCTATCAGATCCTCACGCCACCGAACGGGTTGCCGGCGAACGCGCCGCGATTCGACTACTTCCGCACCCAGGTCTACTTCGCGCCGGGCAGGCGTGGAGTGCGCGCAGGCCGCGGAGAAGGTCGCGAATCTCTTCGGCTCGGTCGAGCTGAAGCGCCTGCCCTCGAACATCTCCCAGCTCGCCAACGGCGCGATGCTGACCGTCGTCGTCGGCCAGACCTTCCATGGCAGCCTGGCCGCTTCGGCGATCGATCAGACCCCGCGCCGCCAGCGCCCCAACGTCGTGTTCGGTCCGAACGCGTCCCGCGACCTCCTCCGCGAGCGGCGCTCCCGCGTCGACTTCCCACTGATGGTGCCGACGGTGATCGAGCGGAGCTCCTGGACCGACCGGACGATGCCCATCCGCATGTACTGGATCGACCCGCAGAAGAAGCACAAGGCGGTGCGGCTCGTCTACGGCATGGGCTCGAACGAGTACTGGGGCGTTCAGATGACGGACTGGGACGACGCGCCCACGCTTGCCGACAAGAGCCATACGCGACGGATCAAGGGCCGAATCTACGACCTCTACTACGACGGCCCGAAGCTGCACATGGTCGTCCTGCGCACGAAGCATGCCCGCTACTGGGTCATCAACACGCTGCTCGACCGCCTCTCGAACGAGACGATGCTGGCGATCGCCAAGGGCTTGAAGCCGCTGGCGAGAGGCAAGTAGTCCGTGAAGATTGCGGTGTTCGGCGCCGGCTACGTCGGGCTCGTCACGGGTGCGTGCTTCGCCGAACTGGGGCACGACGTCGTCGTCCGCGACATCGTTTCGGAGAAGGTGGACATGCTCAGCCGAGGCGAGGTTCCGATCCACGAGGAAGGTCTCGCGGAGCTGCTCGCGCGCAACACTGAGCGCCTGAGCTTCACGACCGAAGTGGGGGAGGCGCTCGAGGGCGCAGGGGTCGTCTTCGTCGCAGTCGGCACGCCGCCCACGCACTCGGGCGACGCGGATCTGACGGCGGTGTGGACGGTCGTGGACGAGCTGCCCGCGATCGACCGGAGGATCGTCCTCGCGATGAAGAGCACTGTTCCGGTCGGGACGGGCCGCACCATCCGTCACCGCCTCGACGAGCGAGGGCTCGAGAACGTGGGATACGTCTCGAATCCCGAGTTCACGGCCGAGGGGACCGCGGTGCACGACTTCATACATCCCGACCGGATCGTCATCGGGGCTTTCGACCCGGCTGACGCGGACGTCGTGGAGCGCCTGCACGCCGGCATCGACGCGCCGGTCATCCGCTCCGACGTGGCGTCGGCCGAGATGATCAAGCTCGCGGCGAACGCCGCGCTCGTGACGAGGATCTCGTTCATCAACGAGATCGCGAACGTCTGCGAGGCGACCGGAGCCGACGTCCTCACGGTGGCCGAGGGGATCGGCCTCGACCGCCGGATCGGCCCTTCCTTCTTACGCGCGGGGATCGGCTACGGCGGGAGCTGTTTCCCGAAAGACTCGCTCGCGTTGAAGCAGCTCGCCGCGAACTCCGGGTACAGCTTTCAGCTCCTGAACGCCGTGATCGAAGTCAACGAGCTGCAGAAGCGGCGCGTGATCGGCAAGCTCGAACGCCGGCTGGGCACGCTCCGCGGGAAGAAGATCGCGTTGCTCGGGCTCGCGTTCAAGCCGGGCACCGACGACATGCGGGAGGCGCCGAGCCTCGTCCTCGCCGGCCGACTCCAGGCCGAGGGCGCCGAGGTGACGGCCTGGGATCCCGTCGCCGACGGAGCGGCACAGCTCGACGGGGTCGCGGTCGCTGGCTCCGCGCTCCAGGCGCTCGACGGGGCGGATGCGGCGGTGATCGTCACGGAGTGGCCCGAGCTCCAGGAGCTCGACTGGGCCGAAGCGGGAGGGCGCATGCGAAATCGGCTGCTGGTCGACGGTCGCAACATGCTCGATCCGGACGTCCTCGAAGCGCACGGGTTCGAGTACGAAGGCATCGGGCGCGCGGCGCGATGAGCCTACCGGCGGTCATCCTCGTCGGCGGCCAGGGCACGCGTCTTCGCCCGCTGACCGATCGGACGAGGAAGGACATGCTTCCGCTGGTCGATCGGCCGCTCCTCTCGTACACGTTTGCGCATCTCGCCCGATACGGAGTCGAGCGCGGGATCGTCTCGTGCGGCTACCTGCCGGAGCAAATCGGCGCGGCCTTCGGCGGAGGCTACGGAGGTCTTGCGCTCGAGTACGCGGTCGAGCCGGAACCGCTCGGGACTGGAGGTGCGATCGGATTCGCCGCGCGAGACCTCGAGGGCAGCTTCTTCGCACTGAACGGCGACTCGCTCCGGGAGGCCGATCTCGGGGAGCTCCTGCGCTTCCACGGCTCGACGGGGGCGAAGGCGACGATCCTGCTCACGCCCGTCGCCGACCCGAGCCGATACGGGCTCGTTCGGCTTGCCGCGGACGGCCGAGTCGAGACGTTCCTCGAGAAGCCGCGGCCGGAGGACATCGACACGGATCTCATCAACGCGGGCCTGTACGTCCTCGAGCCGGAGGTGCTGGAGCTCGTGCCGGAGGGACGGCCCGTCTCGATCGAGCGGGACGTGTTCCCGCGACTCGCGGAGAAGGGGACCGTCTTCGGCGCTGCGCTTCCTGGCTACTGGCTCGATGTCGGAACGCCGGAGTCGTACCTGCAGGCCCACCGAGACGTGCTCGAGCGCACCTTCACGACGGAGATCGGCGAGGCGCTCGGCGCCGACTTCACCCTCGTCGACGGGTCCGCCGAGGTTCACCCTGACGCACGCTTGGTGCCGCCGGTCTACGTCGGCCCTGGCGCGATCGTCGAGTCGGGCGCGCGAGTCGGGAGCCTCGCGGTCCTCGGCGAAGGGTCACGGCTCGGAGAGAACGCCGTGGTCGAGAACGCTGTCGTCGGTGCCCGCGCGACGGTCGGCGCGGGATCCGTCGTCGTCGGCTCCGTGATCGGAGACGACGCGGAGCTGGGCGACGGCTGCGAGCTGCGGAACCTTGCGGTCATCGGGCCGGGCGCGTCGCTCGGCGCGGCCAACGAGCTCGATCACGGCCTGCGCGTCGGCGCCGACCAGCAGATTCCGGACAAGGCGCTCCGCTTCTCATGACGGAGGCGCAGTGAGCCGGTACTCGTTTGCGCCCCGCCGGGTCGAGAAGCCGTGGGGCTGGGAGCTGATCTGGGCCGAAGCCGACCAGTACGTCGGCAAGCTGCTGTTCATCCGGGCCGGTGAGGCGCTGAGCCTCCAGTACCACGAGATGAAGCACGAATCGTGGCTCGTCCACGAAGGACGCGCCCGCCTCGAGCTGGGTCAGGCGGACGACGGCGCGCTGGAGATCGTCGAGGTCGTGCCGGGCGACGCTCTCCGCTACCCGCCCGGAACTCTTCATCGCGTGACCGCGCTCGAGGACACGCTGATCCTCGAGGTGTCGACGCCGCACCTCGACGACGTCGTCCGCGTCGAGGACCGCTACGGGCGCGAAGGCACGTCCGCTCCCTGAATCCCTTGTGACACCGCGTGACTAGGCGCGGCTCGTTCGCGCTGCGGGTCGCGGTCGCGGTGCACCGCCACCGCAGCGACCACAAGGGTCACGCCGGCGATCTCGACCCGCGTCGGAACCTGACTCAGCACGAGCACCCCGATGACCGTCGCGGTCGCGGGGAGGAGTGACACCATCAACGAGTACGTCGCTCGGCGCAAGCGGGCCATTGCGAGCTGGTCGAACACGTACGGCACGACCGAGGACGCGATGCCGACGCCGACACCTGCGGCGAGCGCGATGGGATCGACGAGCGCCGGCGCCGCGGTCCACCCGGCGAGTGGCGTCACGCACACCGCTGCGACGAGCATTGCCGCCGCGAGGCCGTCGATACGTCCGATGCCGGGGGTCCGCGACAGCCGGTGCGCGAGCACGATGTAGAGGGCGAAGAGCGCGGCGTTCGCGAATGCGAAAGCGACTCCGAGCGGCTCACCCTCGAGCTCGACGTCGGTCAGGAGATACACACCCGTGACCGCGAGCCCGAGTGCCGCGGCGTTCCGCGCGGTGCGAGCGCCGAGAGCAGCGAGAACGATCACCGGCAGGAACTCGATCGCGGCCACGGTTCCGAGCGGGAGCCGGTCGATGGCGACGTAGAAACAGACGTTCATCACCGCGAGCGTCGCGCCGAGCGCGAGCACGACCGAGCGTCCTTCGCGATCGAGCCCCGCAAGCCGCCGCCATGGCCGTCGCCAGAGCGGCGAACACCGCCGCAGCGCTTGCGATTCGGAGCCAGGCGACGCCGAGCGGCTCGACCCGCGTGAAAAGGAGCACCGCGAACGCGGGCCCCAGGTAGTGGAAGACCGCGCTCCCGACGAAGAAGGCCTCGGGGCGGGTTCTCGCTGCGATCCGCTCGATCACACAGGCATGGTCGCAGGCGTTCTGCCATGATGGAATGGTCGATCGACGGAAAGAGGAGAGATATGGCACGCAAAGCACGGAATCGCGACGCTTTTGCCTATGAAGCGAACCTTCTCGATGAAACGAATCTCCGCCTGCTGCAGGAACTGCGGGCGGACGGGCGCGTGGGCATGGCCGAGCTCGGCCGGCGGATCGGGATGTCTCCACCGGCGGTCGCGGAGCGCGTGCAGCGGCTCGAGCGCGCCGGCGTGATTACCGGCTATCGAGCCGAGCTCGACCCGGCGGCGCTCGGATTCCCGGTCTCCGCAGTCGTCCGAATCCGGCCGTCACCCGGACAACTCCAGCGGATCCCGGAGATCGCGCGGGAGACGGCCGAGGTGGGGGAGTGCTACCGAATCACCGGCGAGGACTGCTACCTGCTCCGGTTCCACCTGCGCTCGATCGACGAGCTCGAAGACGTCCTCGATCGCTTCACGCCGTACGGGCAGACGACGACCTCGATCATCCACTCGATGCCGGTGCCCCGCCGCGGCCCGCCGATCGAAGCTTGACACATCTGTGGTAAGGTTATGGTCATGGAGGGTGTCTCGGTCGGCCAGGCAGCGTCGCGTTCGGGATGGTCGGCGCGGATGCTGCGCTATGTCGAGCAAGCGGGGCTGGTCGTGCCCGCGCGGTCTCCGAGCGGGTACCGCCTGTACGGCATTCGCGATCTGAACCAGCTCCGGGGTCTCGCCGATCTCAGGCGGCGCTTCGGTGTCGAGCTGGACGAGGTCGCGTTCGCATTGAGGCTTCGCCGTGAGCCCGCGGTGCGCGCCGCGGTAGAGACGTGGCTCGCTGGATCGAACGTCCCGTTCGCCGGATCTTCTGCGCCTGCGTGGGTCGAGTGGGAGCAGCGAAAGCACGAGCAGCTCCTGGTCGCCTGATCACACGAGAGAGGAACGATGGCAACCACACAGCGATACGACGTGAAGGACCTTGCCCTCGCCGCCGAGGGCGTGAGGCGGATCGAGTGGGCCGACCGACAGATGCCGGTGCTCGCCGCGATCCGCGAGCGCTTCGAGCGGGAGCAGCCGCTGGCGGGCATCCGCGTTTCGGCCTGCCTGCACGTGACGACCGAGACCGCGAACCTGGCCAGGACATTGAAGGCTGGTGGTGCAGACGTCGTGCTCTGCGCATCCAACCCGCTGTCGACGCAGGACGACGTCGCGGCGGCGCTCGTCGACGAGTACGGGATCGCGGTGTTCGCGATCAAGGGTGAGGACAACGACACGTACTACCGCCACATCGAGGCGGCGGTGGACCACCGACCGCACCTGACGATGGACGACGGCGCCGACGTGATCGGCGTGCTCCACTCGGCCCGCCGCGAGCAGCTCGGCGACGTCATCGCTGGCACTGAGGAGACGACCACGGGTGTCATCCGACTGAAGGCGCTCGAACGCGAGGGGAAGCTCGGCTTTCCCGTGATCGCGGTCAACGAGGCGCAGACGAAGCACCTGTTCGACAACCGCTACGGCACGGGGCAGTCGACCATCGACGGGATCGTCCGAGCGACGAACGTGCTCCTCGCCGGCGGGCGCTTCGTCGTCGCCGGCTACGGCTGGGTCGGACGCGGCGTGGCGCAGCGCGCGCGCGGGATGGGAGCGCACGTGATCGTCACCGAGGTCGACCCGGTGCGTGCGCTCGAGGCCGCGATGGACGGCTTCGAGGTCATGCCGATGGAGCGCGCCGCCGAGCGCGGAGATGTCTTCTGCACTGCGACCGGCGACAAGAACGTGATCGCCCGTGCCCACTTCGAGCAGATGAAGGACGGCGCGATTCTCGCGAACACCGGCCACTTCAACGTCGAGATCGAGATCTCCGCTCTCCGCGACCTCGCCGTCGAGACGCGCGAGGCCCGCGCGCTCGTCGACGAGTTCACCCTCGCCGACGGACGGCGGCTGTACCTGATCGGAGACGGACGCCTGGTCAACCTCGCGGCTGCCGAAGGGCATCCCGCCATCGTCATGGACATGTCCTTCGCAAACCAGGCTCTCTCGGCGGAGTGGGTCGTCAAGAACGGCGCCGGCCTCGAGCGCCGCGTCCATGATGTGCCGAAGGAGATCGACGAGGAGATCGCCCGGCTCAAGCTGGCGACCATGGGCCTCGAGATCGACCAGCTGACCGACGAACAGGCCACCTATCTCGCGTCGTGGAACGAAGGAACATAGACCCTTCGCCTGTCGAGCCCGATTCGGTGGACCCAAGATGAAGATCCGTGAGCTCGCGCCTGAGCGAATCGTCCGCCTCGACACCGACGCGGTCGTGATCCTCGACCAGCGGAGGCTGCCGGACGACGAGGTCGAGCTGCGCTTGGGATCGGCGGCCGAGGTCGCGGAGGCCATCCGCACGCTCGCGATCCGCGGGGCGCCGGCGATCGGGGTCGCCGCCGCCTATGGCTTTGCGCTCGCGGCCGAGCTCGGCGAGGACCTCGACTCGGCCTACGACGAGCTCGTGTCGGCTCGGCCGACCGCGGTCAATCTGCGCTGGGCGCTCGACGAGATGCGCGTCGATCCCACGCGGGGACGCGCGGTCGCCATCCACGAGGCGGAGGTCGAAAGGTGCCGCCGGATGGCCGCGCACGCGGCGACGCTCGTGGCGCCGGGCTCGCGCGTCCTGACGCATTGCAACACGGGCGGTCTTGCGACCGGCGGGTACGGGACGGCACTCGGCGGGATTCGTGCCGCCTGGGAGCGCGGGCTCGTGGAGCACGTCTGGGTCGACGAGACCCGGCCGCTGCTCCAAGGCGAGCGCCTGACCGCGTGGGAGCTCCATGCGCTCGGCATTCCGTTCTCGGTTCTCGCGGACGCTGCCGCGCCCGCGTTGATGAGCTCCGGCGAGGTCGACTGCGTGCTCACCGGCGCCGACCGCATTGCCTCGAACGGTGACACGGCCAACAAGGTCGGCACGTATGGTCTCGCCGTGGCTGCGAGGTATCACGGGATTCCGCTGTACGTCGTGGCGCCGACCACGACTCTCGACCCGGCTGCGGCGACGGGAGCTGACATCCCGATCGAGCTTCGCGACGGAGCCGAGGTTTCGCAGCGGTTCCCTGCGCGGAATCCTGCCTTCGACGTGACGCCTGCAACGCTGATCACCGCGATCGTCACGGAGGAGGGAGTCCACCGGCCTCCGTACGCGCGGTCGCTCCCCGAGTTGGTGCGCACATGAAGGCGCTCGTCCTCGCTGCCGGATACGCCACGCGGCTCTACCCGCTAACGCTCGATCGACCGAAAGCGCTGCTCGAGGTAGGCGGGAAGCCCATGCTCGACCATGTCCTCGAGCGACTCGAGGAGATGGGGGTCGACGAGACGATCGTCGTCACGAACGCGAAGTTCACCCCGCACTTCGAGGAGTGGGCCTCCGGGCGGGACGGCGTCCGGATCGTGAATGACGGCACGACGTCGAACGACGACCGCCTCGGCGCGATCGGCGACATCGGCTTCGTGCTCGATCGGACCGGGCTCGACGACGACCTCGTCGTCGTCGCCGGGGACAACCTCTTCGCAGAGGACATGTCCGGCTTCTCTGCCTACGGGAGCGAGGTGGACGCTCCCGTCCTCGCAGTGCACGACGTCGGCGACCTCGACCGGATGCGCGAGTACAACCAGGTCGCTGTCGACGACCAAGGACGCATCACCTTCTTCGAGGAGAAGCCCGAGGACGCGCGGTCGACGCTTGCCGGAGTGGCCCTCTACTTCTACCCCCGGCGGACGTTGCCGCTGATCCGGCAGTACCTGGACGAGAAGAACAACCCCGACCAGCCGGGACGCCTCGTCGAGTGGCTCTACCCGCGCACGTCGGTCTACACCTGGCGTCTGCCGGGGGAGTGGTACGACATCGGCTCCGCCGAGACCCTCGCGGAAGCCGACCGCATCTTTTCGCAGAGCCGTAACACCTAGCGGCCGACAATGACCGAGTGCTCGAGCTGCTCCTCCCGGAGCGCTGCGCGGTGTGCGCCCGACCCGGTTCCGCGCTCTGCGAGCCCTGCCGCGACTCGCTCGTCCGACTGAGCCCGCCCGTCTGCGAGCGCTGCGGCTCGCCGGGCGCCTGGCCGGTGCGCCGGTGCGCGGAGTGCTCGGGCCGGCGCCTCGCCTTCGCCCGCGCGCGGTCGGCGATCGTGTACGACGAGCGCGCTCGCACGTTCGTGCGCTCGTGGAAGGAGAAGGGCCGGAGGCGGCTGGCAGGGGAAGCTGCGGCGTTGATCGCCGAGGTGATCGCCAGACCAGACGTCGACGTCGTCATGCACGTCCCCGGGGACCCCGAGCGCGCGTGGGAGCGAGGGAGCGTCGGCCCGAAGGGGCTCGCCGTCGCACTGGGTGCGCTGTGGGAGCTGCCGGTGGGCGATCGCCTCAGGCGGCTGCATTCCCTTCCCCGACAGCGCGGCCTCGCGCTCGCGGAGCGCCGTCGCAACGTTCGCGGCAGCGTTGCCGCAGAAGAAGCCGTTCCCCGCACGGTCTGCCTCGTCGACGACGTCTACACGTCGGGAGCCACCGCAGACGCGTGTGCATCCGCATTGAGAAGGGCAGGCGCACGCCGGGTCGACGTGATCACCCTCGCGCGGGCAGTGCGTTAGATTGAGAGCTCCGACGCCGATCCGGAAAGGAGCGCCCATGCGGCTCCAGGTCAAGGCTCTGCACGACACCATCGACGATTCGGTGAGGGCATACGTGGAGAAACGCATCGGGAGGCTCGGCAAGCGGCTCTACGACCAGACGCTGGTCGAGGTCACGCTGTGGAGGGAGAAGAACCCGTCGATTCGCGACGACCACTCGGCTGAGGCCATCGTGTACACGAAGGGCCCGAAACTCGTCGCGCGCGAGTCCGCGCTCACGTACGAAGCGGCGATCGACCTCCTGGCGGAGAAGCTCGAGCGACAGATCGAGCGTTACCGCGACAAGCGTGTCCACGAGCCGCGGCGCGATGCTCAGAAGCGAGCCCCGATCGCCCCGACGCCCGTCGAGGAGCTCGACCTCGACGAGCCCGGCAAGCCGGACGAAGCCGCCGCGTGACGTCGATCTGATGCCGCTCGATCCGGGCCGGGACTGGCTCGCGGCGGGGATCACGGGCATCCCGCGGCAGCGCGAGTGGGATGCGGTGGCCACCGTGGACGCTCCCGGGAGCTCGGGCGACGAAACCCAGTTCGTCGTCCTTGCGGACGGTCGCGTGCTGGTCGAGAGCGACGGTGCGCCAGATGCGGGCCTGCTCGCGACCGGACTCGAGGGAGTGATCGACGCGCCCTACCGCGCGGTGGCAGTACGACGGGAGGACGTGTGGGCGGTGGGTGCGCGTCGCATCGAGGTCGTGCAGCTGAGCCCCGACCCCGACGGAGATGACGTGGAGCTCACGTGGGACGGCTCGGCGCACGCGCTCACGATCGACGGAGCACTGGCGAGCCCGCCGCGGGGTGCTGCGCTGGAGCGGATCGCCGCCGAGCGGGTGAAGGGCTCGTACGCGGCTCACGCCCACCGGGTGGATGGCGACCTCTGGGAGATCCTCGTTCTGGCGCTGTAACCACGCGAAACCCGAGCCGGTACCCTTGGCCCGTGGCTACCCAGTCGTTCGGCAAGTTCGAGCGTGTCCTCCGCATGGGGGAAGGGCGGCGCCTCAAGCGGCTTCAGGAGCAAGCCGCCTACATCGGCACGCTCGAGCCCGACTTCGAGGCGCTCTCCGACGCCGAGCTCGGCGCGAAGACGGCCGAGTTCAAGCTCAGGCTCGAGAACGGGGAGGCGCTCGAGGAGCTCATCTTCGAGGCGTACGCGGCCGTACGAGAGGCGTTCAAGCGCACGATCGGCGTCCGCCTGTTCGACGTGCAGCTGATGGGCGGGATCGTCCTCCACGAGGGCGACATCGCGGAGATGAAGACGGGAGAGGGTAAGACCTTCGTCGCGGTGCAGCCGCTCTACCTGAACGGCCTGACCGGGAACGGTGTCCACCTGGTGACGGTCAACGACTACCTCGCCAAGCGCGACGCCGAGTGGACGCGCCCCGTATACGAGCTCCTCGGCTCGTCGGTCGGCTACATCCAGAACCTGATGCCGTTCGCCGAGCGCCGCGTCGCGTATGCGAACGACGTGACCTATGGGACGAACTCCGAGTTCGGGTTCGACTACCTCAGGGACAACATGGCGGTGTCGCTCGAGGGAACCGTGCAGCGGAGCCACGCGTACGCGATCGTGGACGAGGTCGACTCGATCCTGATCGACGAGGCGCGAACGCCGCTGATCATCTCCGGCGAGCCCGAGACGGCTGCCGCCACGTACTACCAGTTCGCTCGAGTGGTCAAGACCCTCGAGGGCATGGCCGCGACGCGCAAGTCGGCGAAGGGCGAAGACGAGACCGAGACCTCGGGCGCCGACTATCTCTACGACGAGAAGTTCAAGACCGTCTCGCCCGCGCAGACCGCGATCGCGGAGGTCGAGCGCGCGCTCGGCATCGACAACATGTACGACCCGAGCCACGTCCTCCTCGTCAACCACCTGACGCAGGCGCTCAAAGCGCAATCGCTGTACAAGCGCGACGTCGACTACGTCGTGCAGGAGGGCGAGGTCAAGATCGTCGACGAGTTCACCGGCCGCATCATGGAAGGCCGCCGCTGGAGCGAAGGGCTGCACCAGGCGATCGAGGCGAAGGAGGGCGTGCGCATTCGCGAGGAGAACGTCACGCTCGCGACGATCACGCTCCAGAACTACTTCCGCCTGTACGAGAAGCTCGGCGGGATGACGGGGACGGCGAAGACGGAGGAGAAGGAGTTCGTCGAGATCTACAACCTCCACGTCGTCGAGATCCCGACCAACGAAGCGGTCGCGCGGCTCGACGAGAACGACTACATCTTCAAGTCCGTCGAGGCGAAGTGGGACGCCGTCGTCGAGGACATCGTCGAGCGCCACGAGCACGGGCAGCCCGTCCTGGTCGGCACGATCGCGGTCGAGACCTCGGAGTTCCTGTCCGAGGTCCTCAAGCGCAAGGGCATCCCGCACAACGTCTTGAACGCGAAGGAGCACGAGCGCGAGGGCGAGATCATCAAGGACGCAGGCCAGCCCGGTGCTGTCACGATCGCGACGAACATGGCAGGCCGCGGCGTCGACATCAAGCTCGGCGAAGGCGTGGTCGACCTCGGCGGCCTGTACGTGCTCGGCACCGAGCGGCACGAGGCGCGCCGGATCGACAACCAGCTGCGCGGGCGCTCGGGGCGCCAAGGGGACCCGGGCGAGTCGCGCTTCTACCTCTCCGCCCAGGACGATCTCGTGCGTCTCTTCGCGGGCGACCGGATCCACGGGATCATGAACCGGTTCAAGATCCCTGACGACCAGCCGATGGAGGCCGGAATCCTCTCGAAGCAGATCGAGAATGCACAGAAGAAGGTCGAGGAGCAGAACTTCGTCGCGCGCAAGAACGTCCTCAAGTACGACGACGTGATGAACACGCAGCGGCTCGTCATCTACGACCAGCGTCGCCGCGTGCTCGAAGGGGAGGATCTCTCGGACGAGGTCCGGGGCTGGATCACCGAGACGGTCGAGACGGGTGTCGCGCAGTCGACGGACTCCGAGTTCGCCGAGGACTGGGACCTCGACGGGCTCGTCACGCACATGCAGTCGCTGTCCGGGACCGACATCACCGTCGATGAGCTCCGCGAGGAGGTCGACGTCACCGACCGCGAAGCGCTGAAGGAGGAGTTCGTCGAGGACGCGCTCGAGACGTACGCCGAGCGCGAGCAGGCGCTGGGTCCTGAGCTGGCGCGCGAGGTCGAGCGCTACGTGATCCTCCAGGTCGTCGACCAGCGTTGGCGCGAGCACCTGGAGGCGATGGACTACCTGCGCGAGGGCGTCCACCTACGCGCGTTCGCCCAGAAGGACCCGCTCGTCGAGTACCGCGGCGAGGGCCACATCCTCTTCGAGGAGCTCTCCCAGACGATCAGGCAGGAGGTCGTCTTCACGCTCTTCCACGTCTCGGTCCAGGTCGAGGACCCGGGCCTCGAGCCCATGCAGGCCCACGACGGCGATCTCCAGTACGAGCACGAGACCTCCGCCGGGGCGGACGCGATAGCCGCCGCAGGAGCCGGGGCGGCCACCGCGGTCGCCGCGCCGCCGGCGCGCTCCTCCGCGCTACCGACGCAGCAGCAGGTCGTGAACGAGCACAAGGACGTCGGCCGCAACGATCCCTGCTGGTGCGGGTCCGGCAAGAAGTTCAAGAAGTGCCACGGCGCGTAGGGTGGTGGGAAACGATGTTTCCCCCCACGTGCCCCCCTTCCTCTTCGTAGCTACGCGCTGAGCGCGCTTGGGCTCCCGCCGGGCAAAGCCCGGCTCCGCCCCTCGACCGTAGCGCTCCGGACAACCGGGCGGCACCCGCCGGGCTCCTTCGACAGAGAGATGGCCTCAGTCGACGCGGCGTACGCGGGTGCTGCGGCGAGCCCGCTCGGATGCCCGGCGAATCATGGCCGCGTGATGCGCGTGTCGTTTCGACGACTTCGAGGCGGAGACCCGCTTCCAGCTGCCGTCCGAATCGAGGGACCACGCGTTCGTGTGGTCGGCGAGCGCGCTGTCCAGGATCGCGTGCACCTCCTGCCGCGCGCGAACGCTCTCGACCGGGACGAGGACCTCGATGCGATGGTCGAGGTTCCGCGGCATCAGGTCTGCGCTCCCGATGTAGGTCGTCGATCGGTCGCCGGCTTCGAAGGCGAACACGCGGCTGTGCTCCAGGAACCGCCCGACGATCGAACGGACGTGGATGTTCTCCGAGAGCCCCTCGACACCTGGGCGTAGCGCACACGTCGACCGCGCGATGACGTCGATCTTCGCGCCGGCCTGCGATGCCGCGTAGAGCTCGTCCACGATGTCCGGGTCGACGAGGTGGTTCACCTTGAGCCTGATGCGAGCCCGCTCGCCTTCCGTCGCGGCCGCGGCCACAGCGCGGATCTCGCGGACGAGGCCGCTTCGTAGAGTGAACGGCGCCACGAGCAGCTTTCGGAACTCCTGTGGCCGGCCGAAGCCGGTCAGGTGGTTGAAGAGGTCGGCGACGTCCGCGGTGATGTCGTCGTCGGCGGTGAAGAGTCCGATGTCCTCGTACTGGCGGGCCGTCGACGCGTGGTAGTTCCCCGTGCCGATGTGCACGTAGCGACGCAGGATGCCGCCCTCGCGACGCACGACGAGCGTCGTCTTCGCATGAATCTTCATGTCGGGGAAGCCGTAGGCGACGTGCACCCCCGCCTGCTCGAGCCTTCGGGACCACTCGATGTTGCGCCGTTCGTCGAAACGCGCCTTGAGCTCCACGAGGCACACCGCCTGCTTGCCCTCCTCGGCTCCCTGGATCAGTGAGCCGACCAAAACACTGTCGTCGCTCGTGCGGTAGACGGTGGTCTTCATGACGATGACGTCCGAGTCCGAGGCGGCCGCCTGCGCGAAGGTCTCGAAGCTCGCCCGATACGAGTCGTAGGGCTGATGGACGAGGATGTCGCCACGACGCACCTCGTCGAAGAACCGAGCCGGCAGCGTCTGCGCGCCCACGAGGCGAGGTGGCACGACCGGAACGCGAGGCTCGTCCTTCAGGTCCGGCCGGTCGAGCGTTGCGAGCTCGATCAGCTCCGAGAGGTCGAGCGGGCTCTCGATCCTGTAGACCTGGGACGAGTCGGCGCCGAGCCCGAGCGTGAGCCGATCCACCATTTGGTCCGAGGCCGATGAGCTCACCTCGACGCGCACGACATCGCCGAAGCGGCGCTTCCGGAGCTCCGACTCGACGGCTTCGAGGAGGTCCGCCGCGTCGTCCGACACCTCGAAGTCTGCGTCTCGTGTGACGCGAAACACCGCACGCTCCACGACGGCGATGCCCGGGAAGAGCCGCGGCAGGAAGTGCGCGATCACCTGCTCGAGAGGAATGAACAGGCCGTTTCCGCCGAGCGCGAGAAAACGCGGCAGCCCTTCGGGAATCTTGATGCGCGCGAACCGCTCCTCACCCGTCTCCGGATCCGCGACGAACACGGCGAGCGACAGGGAGAGCCCCGAGATGTAGGGAAACGGCTGGCCGGGGCCTACGGCGAGCGGAGTGAGCACGGGGTAGATGTCGCGCTCGAAGCGCTGCTCGAGCTCCTTCAGATCCTTCTTCTGGCAGTCCTTGACCCCGCCGACCACGATGCCCTCGGCTGCGAGTGCGGGACGGAGGTCACGCTTCCAGATTCGCGACTGGTGGGCGGTCAGCTCGAGAACACGCTCACGGATCTGGGCGAGCGCCTGCCGCGGTGTCATGCCGTCGGCCGAGAGCATCGTGAGCCCGGACTCGGCCTGCCCGAGCAGGCCGGCGACGCGCACCTGGAAGAACTCGTCGAGGTTCGAGGAGAGGATGGCGCAGAACTTCACGCGTTCGAGCAGCGGAGTCGTCTCGTCGGTGGCGAGCTCGAGCACGCGTGCGTGGAAGTCGAGCAGCGAGAGCTCGCGGTTGAGAAGCCGCTCGCCTTGGGTGTCGAGGCGTAATGTCACCTTCGCATCAGGCATCGGCTACTCGTGATAGCACCTATAGCGCGGATGTGCGAGGTTTGCGCGCCCACCAGCCCGCGAGTGCAGCTCACGCCGTCCGCTCGGTCGCCGTCCTCCGGGTCTCCGCGTCGGCCTCCTGGACCGCCTCCTCGGCCGCCACGCCGAACCGGAGCATCCGCCCGCCGAACGCGATGCTGCAGACCGCGAACCAGGCCCAGCCGAGAGCGAGGCCGGCGATGACGTCGCTGAGCCAATGGAAGTCGAGCAGCACGCGGGTGCACGCGACCGCGACGGCGATCGCGACGGCGCTCCCCGCCAGAAAGGCGCGAGCTCGCGCGGGTCGGCCGCGTCCGAGTAGAAGCGCGGCGGCCGCGTAGAACGCCGCGGCCGTCGCCGAATGGCCGCTGGGAAACGACGGCCCGAGCGTCTCCGCGATCGGGTTCAAGTCGGGCCGGACACGATCGAGCAGCTCTTTGATCCCGTTCGTCAGAGCGTTCTGGCCCACGATCACCACCAGCAGGAACGGTGCGATCCATCTGCTCGGACGGCGGATGTACTCGACGACGGCGAGCAGAATGGCGAGAACGATCACGACCTCGGTGTCTCCGAGATGCGTGATCCAGCCGAGCCACCGTTCGGAGACGGGGCCCGCATGGTCGGCTCCCCATTGCGCGACGCTGGCGTCGATGTCGACGAGCTGCGAATTGGTTCGCACGAGGTAGGCGAACGCGCCCAACACGAGCCCGCCCAAGAGCACGAGCCCGAGCGCGATCGTCAGCGCGAGGCCGGTCGCCACCTCGGGGTTGAGCCTGCTCTTGATCGTCCGTTGGACCGTGCTGTGGTGGCCGATCTCGCGACCGACCGCTCTGGCCGCCGCGACTGCCGGGGTCGGCGTCGCGATCCCCGGGTGCGGGTAGTGCCAGGCGACGAAGGTGACGAGGGAGCCGGCGGCGAGCGCGACGAGGAGCAGAACGAGGAGAGGCATTCAGCTAGCCGGCGATCCCGGTGGACATGCCGCCCCACATGTACACGGGGAGTTTCCCGCGAGGCGCCACAGGGAAACCTGAGCCGATGGAAGCCGCGGGCATCAGCTCCGACTTGCGCGACGAGTTCGCGCACTCCTCCAAGGACGACTCCCCGGTTCCCGCTCTCGACGCGGAGCGCGGCAGCTTCGCCGAGCGAATAGGGAACCGGCTCACGGGACTGCATCCGATTCTCGTCTTCCTCGCCGGCATCCTTCTCTGCTACCTCGTGCTCGCTTCGATCACGCTCGCGGTCGGCCTGATTTTCACCGACGCGATCCTTCCGCTCGGGAGCCTCGACGAGGCGGACTCGAGGCCTGTCGAGTGGCTGGCGGACGAACGGACAGCGACGCTCACCGATCTGTCGTTCGTCGGTTCGGAGATCTCGGGCGGGATCGTTCTTCCGATTCTCGTCGGCCTGCTCGCGATCGCCTTCGCAATTCGCCGCCACTGGCTGCTCGCGGCTTTCGTGATCTTCGGAGTTGCTCTCGAGTCGGCGACATACCGCACGACCGTGCAGTTCGTCGACCGAGAGCGGCCTGACGTTCCCCGTCTCGAAGGCCTGCCTCCCGACCACAGCTTTCCTTCCGGGCACGTTGCCGCCTCGATCGTGGTGTACGGGGGGCTCGCGCTCCTGCTCACGTCCCGCATGAGCTCGCGACGTGGGCGCATCGCCGTCTGGGCGATCGCCGTGGCGATTCCGGTCGTCGTCGCCGCCGCGCGGATGTACCGCGGCATGCATCACCCGCTCGACATGCTCGCCGGCGTCCTGGTCGGCATCGCGGCTCTCGCGCTGGTCGTTTTCGTCGCCCGCGTCACCGGTGTCGTCGCGCGCCGGCGTGACGCGGATGCGGTTGGAGCCGCTGCGTGAGCACCGTCGCCGTCATCGCCCACGCCGGCAAGACCTTCGGGGGCGGCTTGGTCGAGCTTCGCCGGGAACTCGAGAGACGAGGCGTCGCGGATCCGCTCTGGTTCGAGGTACCGAAGAGCCGAAAGGCTCCGAAGCAGGTGAAGCGCGCTCTCGAGGGAGGCGCCGATCTCCTCTTCGTGTGGGGCGGAGACGGGATGGTTCAGCGCTGCATCGACAGCCTCGGCGACGCCGGTCCAACGATCGCGATCATCCCCGCCGGGACGGCGAACCTCTTCGCAACGAATCTCGGGATCCCGCAGGACATCGAGAAGGCGGTCGGGATCGGACTCGAGGGACCGCGGCGCACGCTCGACGTCGGACGCATGAACGACGAGCGCTTCGCCGTGATGGCCGGCGCAGGGTTCGACGCGCAGATGATCCGGGAGGCGGACGGCGGGCTGAAGGACCGCTTCGGCCGCCTCGCGTACGTCTGGACGGGCACGAAGCAGCTCGGGCGCAAGCCCTTCGAGGCAAGGATCAAGGTCGACGGTGCAACGTGGTTCGAAGGCCAGGCGAGCAGCGTGCTGGTCGGCAACGTCGGCAAGCTCTTCGCGGGCGTGGAGGCGTTCGAGGATGCCCGCCCGGACGACGGCAAGCTCGAGCTCGGAGTGGTGACGGCGGACGGGCTGCTCGAATGGACTCGAACCATCGCCCGCACAGCAGTCGGCTCCTCGAGCGCGTCTCCCTTCGTGCAGACCACGAAGGCCAGCTCGGTGAAGGTCAGGTTCGACCGCAAGGTTCTCTACGAGCTCGACGGCGGCGACCGCAAGCCCGTCAAGGCGCTCGACGTCGAGATCGAGCCGGCGGCGATCACGATTTGTGTCCCTGCGGACGCCGAGGCTACGTGAGCACGGCCGCCAAGGTTCCGGAGACGTGGGAACTGACGGGAGACGACGCCCGGAAGACGCTCCTCGAGACCGGCCGCCTGAAGCTGGTCAAGGACGCGTTCGTGCGACTGCGCGCCGCGGACGGCTTCAGCCACGCGCGGTCGCTCGCGTTCGTGACCTCGCTCGTGCTCGTGCAGGGGCTCGTAGCAGTCGTCGGGTTCACGGTCGCGTTCGGCGACCTGCGACTGAGCAAGGAGATCGTCCAGGCCATCCAGACCGCGTTTCCAGGCCCCGTCGGAAACCTGTTGACGGACGCTGTCACGCAGGCACAGAAGGTCGGATCGGATCACCGCTACCTCCCGCTCGTAATCGGCCTCGTCGGCACGATCGTGACCGGAACGACGGCGATGGGGCAGATCGAACGAGGCTTCAACCGGATCTACGGAATCGAGCAGGATCGTCCGACCGTGCAGAAGTACAGGCGTGCGTTCCTGCTGGCCCTGGGAGCCGGATCCGTGCTTGCCTGCAACTTCCTCGTCTTCACGCTCGGCCGGAGCAACGCTGCGGAAGGTGACCTCGTTGGAGGTGCGTCGCCGTTCGTCCGCTGGCCGCTGGCGCTGGTCGTCGCGGGAGTCGCGCTCGCCGCGATGCTGCGGTGGGCGCCGAAGAGAAGGCAGCCTGCGTGGTCGTGGCTGATGTTCGGAGCTGCGTTCTGCGTGGCCGGCTGGGCGCTCGTGACGTTCGTGCTGGGGTTCGCGCTCCAATTGAGCTCGTCCTTCGGTGACACGTACGGACCGCTTGCGGGGATCGTCGCCCTGCAGATCTGGACCCTGCTCTCCGCGATTGCGATCTTGTTCGGTGCGGCCGTCGCCGCACAACTCGAGGCCGTCCGGGCCGGTGCGCCGAAGCCACGCATCGAGCGGGCGGCCGGGGCGCTGCCCGACCCCGACTCGACGGCGTCCTACGCGTCGTAGAGCCGGCCCTGGAGCGGGCCTAGGAAGCGACGGTGGCGGATCGACACGCCGGGAAGCTTGACGAGGCGATGCGTTAGCGGTTGGTCGTTCTCCAGGCGCGCGAGCTGTTCCTCCGCGATCGGCTCCCAGCGCTCGTCGACGACCCTCGTGGTGTCCCCGTCGATCTCGTCTGGGGGAAGCTCGAGATGCTCGGACCAGAGACGGAGCCGCGTGTCACGTGCGAGGGCCTCGTCGTGTACGACGACATTGACCTCGGAATCGTTGAAGAGCGAGTGTTCGTTGAGATTGGCGGACCCAACGGTCAACCAGCGGTCGTCCACGATCGCGACCTTCGAGTGCACGTAGATCGGATCGCGCAGCTTGCCCGTGCGTGCATAGACGGAGCAGGCGAGGAACCGCGCATTGTCGTCGTCGGCCTGAATGAGCGCGGCGACCTGGCCGCGTGAAACGTCGGCGCCGTCGTTTGCACTCACCGGCAGTAGGAGGACGACGCGGAAGTCGTCGTGCGGAGGATCTCGCAGCTTCTCGGCGATGAGCTCGACGATCTCGGATGACCAGAGAAACTGGTTCTCGATATAGATCAGCCGCTGCGCCGACCGGATCGCGTTGACGTAGGACTCGAGCACCGAGAAGTCCCCGCGCGGGAGCGACCTCTCGTAGACGTCTTCCGGGATCGTGCGAACGATCTGGAGGTCGATGTCGCCGGCGGCATCTGGAACACGTGGAGCCGGGAGTTCCTCGTTGGCGGCGCCGTGCCAGCGCAGACGGAAGTGCTCGGCGACGTCCGCGACGGCGGGCCCCTCGATGCGCACGGCGACGTCGTGCCAACCGACGCCGCCCCGTGCTGGATGCTCCTGGCTGTCGTAGGGATCTCCTCCGTCGAGCGTGAGGTCGATGCCGCCCACGAAGGCGACTCGGTCGTCGATCACGATCGTCTTCTCGTGGTGGCAGTGCATGAAGCGCACGCATGAGTCGAGCTCGCACTGGATGTTGTTCCTGCGGCAGAGCCGCTCCACGATCCTCTTCACATCCCCCCGGGACGGCCTGAAGAGCGGCAGCGGAGCGCCGCTCCAGATGAGCACGCGCACGTCGATCCGGTCGGCGAGCTCGGCGAGCACGTTCCGCAGGACCGCTGGCGCCTCGCCCCGCGTCAGCTCGAGCTCCGGGGCGAAGTTCCAGCCGGTGAGATGGACATGCGACTCGGCTCGCCCGAGGTCCTCGGCAAGCCTCGGCAAGAACGACGCGCCGTCGATCAGGACTTCCACCGTGTTCCCCGGGCGCGGGAGCATCCCTCCGCGCGCCCACTCGAGCGTCGCGTCGCCGTCGAGCGCATGCTTCCAGCCGATCTTGCGCAGCCGTCTCGCATGGTGCGCGCTGACCGCACGATCGATGGCGCTTCCGAATGCCTTCCCCGCTGCGAGACCGATTTCGCGCGTGAGCCCTCTCACTCGTCCATCCTATGGCGCACCGATTTCCGGTCGAGCGTCTACCCTTCCGCGCGTGGCCGAGACGACGATGAGCCTGGACCAGCGGCTCGAGGAGATCGGGGCCCAGCTCGCCTGGGTCCGTGATTACCTTTGACCCGGAGGCACTAGCGCGCCGCAAGAGTGGGCTCGAGGAGGCAATGGGCGAGCCGGGGTTCTGGGGCGACCAGGCCGGCGCAGCCCGCATCTCGACCGAGCACGCGCGCACGACCCGCAAGCTCGAACGCTACGAGCGTCTCCAGCGCGAGTACGAGGATGCAAAGGAGCTCCTCACCCTCGGCGAGGGTGAGCTCGGCGCGGAGATCGAGGAGATCGTCGACTCGCTCGAGCGCGAGCTCGCACGCTTGCAAGAGGACGCCCTGTTCACAGGGAAGTACGACGCTGGCGACGCGATCCTCGAGATCCATGCTGGCACCGGCGGGACGGACGCGCAGGACTGGGCGGAGATGCTCCTGCGCATGTACCTGCGCTGGGCCTCCGATCGCGGCTTCGACCACGAGCTGCTCGAAGCGAGCCCGGGGGAAGAGGCGGGCTTGAAGTCGGCCACGGTCGCCGTTCGCGGCGAGAACGCGTACGGGATTCTCAAGGCCGAGCGCGGGGTTCACCGCCTCGTACGGCTGTCGCCCTTCGACGCCTCGCATCGCCGGCACACTGCCTTCTCGCAGGTCGTCGTGGCACCTCTCCTTCCCGATGACGCGCCCATCGAGATCGACGAATCGGATCTGCGAATCGACACCTATCGCGCGAGTGGCGCGGGTGGCCAGCACGTGAACAAGACGGACAGTGCCGTCCGGATCACGCACCTCCCGAGCGGGATCGTCGTCCAGTGCCAGAACGAGCGCTCCCAGACCTCCAACAAGCAGACGGCGCTCAGGATCCTCAAGTCGCGCCTCGCGGAGCTCGAGGAGGAGAAGCGAGAGGCCGAGCTCGCGCGTGAGCGCGGGGCGGCGCAGGACATCGGCTTCGGCAGTCAAATCCGCTCGTACGTGCTCCACCCGTACCAGCTCGTGAAAGACCACCGCACGGATCACGAGGTCGGGAACGCGCAGTCGGTCCTCGACGGCGCTCTCGACGGCTTCGTCCACTCCTATCTCCTCGCCAAGGCGGCGGGGAAAGTCCTGTAAATGTCAGCTACAATCGGCCCTTCCCGAGAACCGGTGCAGCCTCAACAGGCTGTGTCTCCTCTTCATCCGGTGCTGGACTACGACTCTCAGAAAGACGCGACGATGACTGCCTTGGCCGAGCCCGAGCCCGAGACCTCCGAGATCCCGGCACCCGTGGATCCCGAGGCGAGCGGCTCGGCGATGATCGTCTTCGAGAACGTCCAGAAGATCTACGAGCCCGGCGTGGTCGCCCTCGAGGGCGTGTCGTTCACGATCGAGAAGGGCGAGTTCGTTTTCGTCGTGGGCGCGTCCGGGTCCGGCAAGTCGACGGTCATCCGCCTCCTGCTGAAGGAGATCGACCCCACCCAGGGGCGCATCGTCGTAGGCGGGCGCGACCTGGGACGGCTCAAGCGCTCGAAGGTCCCGCTCTTGCGGCGGAACCTCGGCTGCGTGTTCCAGGACTTCAAGCTGCTGCCCAACCGCACCGCCGCCGAGAACATCGGCTACGCGCTTCGCGTCCAGGGCCAGTCGAGTGGGCAGATCCGCAAGAAAGTCCCGGAGGTGCTCAACCTCGTCGGTCTCGCGCACAAGATGAACTCGCGACCCGAGGAGCTCTCGGGCGGCGAGCAACAGCGCGTCTCGATCGCGCGCGCGTTCGTGAATCATCCGCCGCTCCTCGTGTGCGACGAGCCGACCGGAAACCTCGATCCCGACACGTCCGTCGGGATCATGCAGTTGCTCTACCGCATCTCGCGCACCGGGACGACGATCCTGATGGTCACGCACGACCGGGAGATGGTGGACAAGATGCGCCGGCGCGTGATCGCGCTCGAGGCCGGAAGGCTCGTGCGGGACGAGCGCCGCGGCGGGTACTCCGAGGAATGACGCGCATCCGGCTGGTCTTCTCGGAGGCGCTCCGCTCGATCGGGGCGAATCTCGCGACGACGTTCGCCTCGGCCGTGTCCGTGCTCATCGGGATGTTCCTCATCGGCGCGTTCATCGGCCTGGGCACGTGGCTCGTGTCCTGGTCCGACGACAAGAAGCGGGAGCTCGCGGTGCACGTCTACTTCTGTACGCAGGCGAGCGAGGCGCCGTGCGCCGGCGAGGCGACGAACAAGCAAATCGACGGGGTCCGGGTGTTCCTCGCGTCCGACAAGCGCGTGAAAAAGGGCGGAATCACGTTCATCACGAAGGCGCAAGCCCTCGAGGTCCAACGCAAGCGCACACCGGAGCTGACCGAGAACCTCGTCTCGAACCCGCTGCCTCCCTCCTTCGACATCGTTCCCTCGCGGGGAGAGGACACCGCGCAGATCGCGCTCGCCCTGCGCCAGGCGAAGCTGCCCGGGGTCGAAGTCGTGCGCTACGGCGAGGAGGTCTCGCGCGGCATCCTCCAGGTCGCGCGGGCGATTCAGATCGTCTCGCTGATCGCGGTTCTCATCCTCCTCGGCGCCTCCACGATCCTGATCGCCAACACGATCCGGCTCTCGATCTTCGCACGCAGGCGCGAGATCGAGGTGATGAAGCTCGTCGGCGCGACGAACTGGTTCGTGCGGGGCCCGTTCATGCTCGAAGGCTTGTTGACAGGGCTTGCGGGCTCACTCACGGCCGTCGTCCTGCTGTTCCTGACGCGCGAGGTCGCCGTGCCGCGGATTCTTCAGAACATGCGCGAGGACCCCGACGTGCATGCTCTCGGCTTCTCGATGACCGCGGTGATCCTCATCGGGATCGGCCTCGGCATCGGCGCGATCGGGTCGGGGCTGACGCTTCGCCGCTTCCTCCGCGTCTGACGCGCACCCTCGGCTGACAGCCGCCAAAGCGCGTGCTCGTTAGGGTTTCTGTGCGATGACGCACGACCTCGAGCAGGGCCGGGCGCTCTACGAAAACCAGGCTTGGACGGACGCCTACGAGGCTCTCGTGCGCGCGGATGGAGCCGAACCGCTCGGTGCACAAGATCTCGAGCGGCTCGCGACGGCCGCGTTCATGCTCGGCCGCGACGACGACTATCTCGCCCTCCATGAGCGCGCGCATCACGCCTATCTCGCCGCCGACGACGTGCCGAACGCCGTGCGGTGCGCCTTCTGGATCGGCATGAATCTCGTATTACGGGGCGAGATGGGCCCCGGCAGCGGCTGGCTCGGGCGAGCGCAACGGCTGCTCGATCGCCATGGCGCGGAGTGCGTCGAGCGTGGATACGTGCTGATGCCACGCATCTTCCAGCTGGAGGCCGCTGGAGACTTCGCCGGCGCGGCCGCGGTCGCCACCGAGATCGTCGCGATCGCGGAACGGTTCGGCGATGCAGATGCCCTCGCTCTCGCCCGCCACGCTCAGGGCCAGATGGTGATCAAGACGGGTCGGGTCAGGGAAGGCCTCGCTCTCCTCGACGAGGCGATGGTCGCGGTGACCGCGGGGGAGCTGTCGCCGCCGGTTACGGGCGTCGTGTACTGCGGCGTGATCCTTGCCCTGCAGGAGGTGTACGAGGTGCGCCGCGCACGAGAGTGGACGGCCGCCCTCACCCGCTGGTGCGCCGGGCAACCCGATCTCAAGGCGTTCACGGGGAGGTGCCTCGTCCACCGGGCGGAGATCCTCCAGCTTCAGGGGTCGTGGCGGGATGCGCTCGAGGAAGCGCAGAGCGCGAGGCAGCGCTTCGCCGAGACGAGGAACGAGTCCAGGATCGGCTTGGCGATCTACCGGGAGGCCGAGCTGCAGCGCCTCCTCGGAGAGTTCGACGCCGCGGAGGACGCATATCAACAGGCGAGCCGCTACGGATGGGATCCCCAGCCGGGGCTGGCCCAGTTGCGGCTCGCGCAAGGGCGGGTCAAAGCGGCGCTGTCCACGATCCGGAGGGTGCTCGGCGAGGCGACCGATCCGCTCAAACGCGCCGGGTTGCTTCCGGCGTACGTCGAGATCATGCTTGCCGCCGGTGACCTAGACGAGGCCAGCAGCGCGTGCGGTGAGCTCCAGGGGATCGCGGCGCGGTACGAGAGCGCGATGCTGGGTGCGATGGTCGCGTACGCACGCGGCGCAGTTCACCTCGCCGCAGGTGACGCGCAGGCAGCCCTGGCGGATTCGCGGTCGGCGGCAGCAGTCTGGCAGGAGCTCGAGGCACCCTACGACGTCGCGCGAGCGCGCGTGCTCGTGGGGCTCGCGTGCCGTGAGCTCGGTGACGAGGACGCGGCCACACTCGAGCTGGAGGCGGCGCGTTCGGCTTTCGAGCGGCTCGGCGCTGCGCCGGACCTCGCGCACCTGGCCGCACGAGGGCGCGACTCCGGTGACGACCGGCACGGGCTGACGCCGCGCGAGGTGGAGGTGCTCCGTCTCCTGGCTGCCGGTAAGAGCAATCGCGAGATCGCGTCCACCCTGATCATCAGCGAGCACACCGTCGCCCGGCACATCCAGAACATCTTCGCCAAGCTCGACGTGTCGTCACGAGGGGCCGCCGGAGCCTTCGCGTTCGAACACGACCTCGTCTGAGCTCGGTCGTGGTCAGAACCAACCATGCGCCGCCCGTTCGAAGTTGGTGGATCCAGCGCGATGCGCGCGGTCACGCCGGCGCCTACCGTCGACAGGGTCAACTGAAGGAGGCAGCAGTGGTGACTCAGACGGTCGAGCGTTTCGAGACGGTGATCATCGGCGGCGGCCAGGCGGGACTGGCCGCCGGCTACCACCTGCAAAAGCGAGGCAGGTCCTTCGTCATCCTCGATGCGGGTGAGCGAGTCGGAGACTCGTGGCGGAAGCGATGGCCCTCGCTGCGCCTGTACTCTCCCGCCCGAGTCGACGGGCTGCCCGGCATGCGGTTTCCCGCTCCGGCGCAGTCGTTTCCGACTGCGGGGGAGATGGCCAACTACCTCGAGGCGTACGCCGAGCGCTTCGACCTGCCCGTTCGTACCGGGATCGGCGTCGACGCGCGTGGAGAAGGACGGCGACGGATACGTCGTCCGTGCCGGCGATCGTCGGTTCGAGGCTGACAACGTCGTCGTGGCGACGGGCGTCTTCCAGCACGACCGGCCAGTGACCCCCGACTTCGCCCCCGGCCTCGATCCCGGAATCCGGCAGCTTCACTCGGCGGACTACCGCAGCCCTGCACAACTGCAGCCCGGGCCGACTCTCGTCGTCGGCGCCGCGCACTCGGGAGGCGACATCGCCCTGGAGGTCGCCCTTGCCGGCCACCGAACGATCCTTTCGGGCCCCGATACCGGGCAGATCCCGCACAAGGTCATCATGTCGCGTGTTCTCGGCCCGCTGGTCAAGTTCGTCGCCACGCGGGTGCTCACGGTTTCGACGCCTATGGGGCGCAGGGCGAAGACGGAGAGCCGCTCGCATGGAGGGCCGCTCCTGCGGGTGAGAAGGGCCGATCTGGAAGCGGCTGGTGTGGAGCGTGTCTTCGAGCGAACGGTCGGCGTCGATAGACGGGAAGCCGGTACTCGCTGACGGCCGGGTCGTCGAGGCGACGAACGTGATCTGGTGCACCGGGTTTCGCAACGACTACACATGGATCAGGTTCCCGCTCCCGCTGGAAGACGGCTGGTACCCGGTCCAGGTGGGGGGCGCCGTTCCATCCGCTCCCGGCCTCTACTTCATCGGATTGCCCTTCCTTCACTCCTTCAGCTCGATGCTCGTTCTCGGAGCCGGGCGAGATGCAGAACGCGTCGTCAGGCACCTCGTGTCCCGTGCGTCCGAGCGCACGCGTGCGACGTCCCTCGAGGGCGCCGCCGTGGCCGCGTGACCGGGCACGGGCGGGGCGTCGGTGGCGAGCGGCAGGCCGCGGACTCTGAGCCGGACCCTCCCGACGGCGTGCTCGTGTGGAACGGGATGGTCGCCGGCATCAACCGGGTACCGTGCTCCGATGCGCCAGCGACGACCGCCGCGAGGGCGGCAGAAACGCCCGAGCCGATCGGAGCGCGCCCACCGGAGGCGCCCCGCGAACGCGGCCCGGAGGGCTGAGCGAAAGATCGCGATCTCGCTACCGACGCGAGAGCGCGAGCCGGAGCGAGTCGTCGCCCATCTCGGGCCGACGAACTCGGGCAAGACGCACGCCGCGCTCGACGAGCTGGTCGCACGAGGCGAGGGCGTCTACGCCGGGCCGCTCCGGATGCTTGCCCAGGAGGCGCACCGGCGCCTCGGTGCCAGGATCGGATTCGACCGCGTCGGCCTGGTCACCGGCGAGGAGCGCGTGAACGACGGCGCGCCGATCATCTGCTGCACCGTCGAGATGGCCCCGCAATCGGGCGAGTTGCTCGTCCTCGACGAGATCCAGTGGGCCGACGACGAGGAGCGCGGCTCGGCGTGGACGACGTTGATGCTCGCAGGCGAGTACCGTGAGATCCTCCTTCTGGGGGCGCTCGACGCCCTGCCCCTGGTCGAGCGCGCGTTTCCCGCCGCGGAGCTGAAGGTGTTCGAGCGGAAGCTCCCGCTCGAGTGGGTCGGTGAGCGCACTCTTCGCTCACTGGACGCGGGCACGGTCGTCGTCGCGTTCAGCCGAAAGGCGGTGCTCGCGCTCGCCGGCGAGGTGAACCGGCTGCACCCGGGCCGCGTCGCCGTTCTCTACGGAGCAATGCCTCTCGCGTCGCGGCGGGAGGAGATCGACCGCTTCCTGTCCGGCGAAGCCGATGTCTGTGTGGCGACCGACGTCCTCGGGCACGGTGTCAACCTGCCCTGTGAGACGCTGCTCTTCGCCGAGACGACGAAGTTCGACGGGGAGGAGCGACGGAACCTCCTGCCTTGGGAGATCGCGCAGATCGCGGGGCGCGCAGGGCGTTTCGGCCTCGTCGAGCGTGGACACGTGGGCGTGCTCGCGGGGCTCGGCTGGGGAACCGCGGACCCGGACATCGTCGAGTCGGCGCTCGAGCCTCATGTTCGGCTGCCCGGAGAGCACTGGGGTTATCGCGTTGTCGACGAGGCCCGCATCCGTCCCAGGCTCTCAGACCTGGGAGTCGACGACCCCCGAGATCTCGATGCCGCGCTCGTCGCCTGGCACCGCGTTGCCCTGCGCGAGTGGGCGTTCGAAAGCTGGCTCGCCGTCGAGTCGTTGCAGCCGTTGCGGATGCGGCTCGAGGCCGTCCAACGCCGCCTCGCGCAACGGGGACGGCGTCTGACCCTGGAGGACTCGTGGAAGCTCGCAAACGCTCCCGTGGACGAGGACAACCTCGATCTGCTCGCCACCCTCGCGCTGGCGATCGCCGGCGATCGTGTTGCGCGACCGCACCTGACGTTCCTTCTCGACGTGGCACGGTTGCGCGACGCATCGCTCGAGGACGCGGAGCAGGCCGGTCGTGAGGCGAGCGTGCTGCGCTGGTTCGCCCTCCAATTTGCGGGCGTCGGCGGCGTCACGATCGAACGTGCCGCCGCGCTCGAGGAGGCCGCCGCTGCGCGCGTCGTGGCTCGGCTGCGGCTCGAAGTCGAGTCGCCGACGCTCGGACGCTGCCGCTCGTGCGGACGTTCGTGCCCGCCCTGGTACCCGCTCTGTGACCGCTGTGCGAAGGTTGGCGCGCGGTCGCGATAATGGTGATCCCGTGACGCCCGACGAGCTTCGCGCGCTGCCCCTCTTCGCCGGCGTCTCGGACGCCGGCCTCGAGCGCCTGGCCGCCCGCGCGGCGGAGCTCGAACGGGATCCGGGTCAGGTGGTCGCGCTTCCCGGCGATCCGGGGTCGGGGATGTTCGTGATCTGCGACGGAACCGTGTCGGTCGAGCTGCGCGGCGACGCTCCCATCGAGCTGAAGGCCGGAACCTTCTTCGGCGAGCTCGCGCTCCTCAATCCGGAGGCGACCCGTATCGGTCGCGTGCGGGCCGCGACGAAGGTGCGTCTTCTCAGCATCCCGCGCGAGGATGCGCTCGAATTGGTCGAGTCGGAGCCGAGCGTCGCGCTCATCATGCTGAAGGAGATCGCACGCCGGTTCGCCGGCGCCCCGCTCCAGTCGTAGCCAGCGCGATGGCCGACACGAAGCTGATCGCCGAGAACCGGCGCGCGCGGCGGGACTACGAGTTCCTGGAGCGACTCGAGGCAGGTGTCGTCCTGAGCGGCACCGAGGTCAAGTCGGCCCGCGACGGTCACGTCCAGCTCGGGTCGGCCTATGCGGACATCCGTGACGGCGAAGCGTGGCTCGTCGGCGCGTCGATCGCCGAGTACGCGCAGAAAGGGTCGTCGGGACACGACCCGGATCGAGAGCGGAAGCTGTTGCTCCACCGCCGGGAGATCGATTCCCTGTACGGGAAGGTGCGCGAGAAGGGCCTCACCCTTGTTCCCATCCGCATGTACTTCAAGGACGGCCGCGTGAAGGTCGAGCTCGCGCTCGCCCGGGGTCGCGAGCGAGCCGACAAGCGGCGCGTGATCGCGGAGCGGGACGCGCGCCGTCAGATGGAGCGCGCGCTCAAGCGCAGGCGCTGAAAGCGGGGAGCGTGCGGCGCCAGGTTGCGGCCACCGCTGTTACGCTCGTCGTGTCAATCGCGACGAAGGAGGGGATCGCTTGCGACGCGTAGCGCTCACGGTAAACGGGACGCGCCACGAGCTCGAGCTCGAGCCCCGGGAACTGCTCGTCTACGTCCTCAGGGACCGTCTCGGGCTCACCGGCACGACCGTTGGCTGCGACACTTCCTCCTGCGGGGCTTGCACCGTGCTCGTAGGTGGGGAGTCGGTCAAGTCCTGCACGATGCTCGGCGTCCAGGGGGACGGCCTCGAGATCACCACGATCGAAGGCCTCGCCCGAAACGGCGACCTGCACCCCGTCCAGCAGGCCTTCCACGACCACCACGCCCTGCAGTGCGGCTACTGCACGCCCGGGATGGTGTTGGCGGCGGTGAGCCTGATCGAGAGCGGTGATGCGACCAGCGAGGACGCGATCCGCACGGGTCTCGAGGGCAACCTCTGCCGTTGCACCGGATACCACAACATCGTGAAGGCCGTCTCGGCGGCGGCGGGGGTGAGCTGACCATGGCTGTGCTGGAGAAACACGAGACCGCGGTCGGCACATCCGTCAAGCGCAAGGAGGACGCGTCGTTGCTGATCGGGCGGACCACGTGGGTCGAGAACCTCGAGCTGCCGGGCACGGTCTACATGGCCGTCGTCAGATCTCCCTATCCGCACGCGCGCATCGGCAACGTCGACCTCGATGCCGCCCGCGCTGCCGAGGGAGTCGTGGCGGCGTTCAGCGGCGCCGACCTCGCCGACGACTGGAAGGGCTCGCTCCCCTGCGCCTGGCCGGTGACGGAGGACATCAAGATGCCTCCGCACTTCCCGCTCGCGGTCGACGAGGCGCGTCACCAGGGCGACGGGGTCGCCGTGGTCGTCGCGGAGAGCCGCGCTCTCGCGAAGGACGCGGCTGAGCTCGTCGAGGTGGACTACGAGCCGCTCGCGTCGACGGCGGACGTGGAAAAGGCGCTCGAGGACGGTGCGCCGCTCGTCCATGCCGACCTCGGCACGAACGAGTGCTACGTGTGGAAGCTCGAGGCCGGCGGAGTGCAGGCGGCGATTGACGAGGCGGATGTCGTCGTCACGCGCCGCTACTACCAGCCCCGATTGATCCCGAACGCGATGGAACCGCGAGGAGTGCTCGCCCAGGTGGGGCCTACAGGGGAGGCGACGATCTGGTCGGCGACTCAGGTCCCGCACATCCTCCGCTTCGCGCTCCAGCTCGTCCTCGGCGTCCCCGAGGCAAAGATTCGCGTGATCGCGCCCGACGTCGGCGGCGGGTTCGGCTCGAAGCTCAACGTCTACGCGGAGGAAGCCCTCGCGATCGCGCTCGCGAAGCGTCTCGGGCGTCCGGTCAAATGGACCGAGGAACGCTCCGAGAACTACGTCGCGACGATTCACGGGCGCGACGTCCTGCACGAGCTCACGTTCGGGGCGACGAAGGACGGGAAGATCACGGTCGTCAAGTCGGAGGCGAAATGCGCGATGGGCGCGTACCTCCAGCTCGTCACGCCGGGAATCCCGCTACTCGGAGCCTGGATCTACAACGGCCCGTACGACATCCCGAACTACAGCGTCACCTTCACCGGCGTCTTCACGCACACCACGCCGACGGACGCGTATCGCGGGGCCGGACGGCCCGAGGCGACGTATGTCATCGAACGGACGATGGACGCACTCGCTGCGAGAGCTCGAGATCGACCCGGTGGAGCTTCGCCGCAGGAACTTCATCACGGAGTTCCCGGCCCAGCTCGCCTCGGGCCTGACGATCGACTCCGGCGACTACCACGCCTCGCTCGACCGGCTGCTGGAGCTCCTCGACCTCGACTCGATCCGGAAGGAGCAGGCAGAACGGCGAGAGCGAGGGGACGTAAAGCTGCTCGGCGTCGGCTTCTCGACCTACAACGAGATGTGCGGCCTCGCCCCGTCTCGAATCCTCGGAGCAATCCGTTACGCCGTCGGAGGCTGGGACTCCGCCACGATCCGCGTCCAGCCGCTCGGTTCGGTGCAGGTCGTCACGGGGACGTCCCCGCACGGGCAGAGCCATGAGACCACCTGGGCGCAGATTGTCGCCGACCAGCTGGGCGTGCCGATCGACGACATCGAGGTGCTGCACGGCGACACGGCCGTATCCCAGCTCGGGATGGACACGTACGGCAGCCGCTCGCTCGCAGTGGGCGGGGTCGCGCTCGTGCATGCGGGCGAGAAGATCGTCGACAAGGCGCGGGAGATCGCGGGGCACCAGCTCGAGGTCTCGGGCGACGACCTCGAGTTCGTCGACGGGACGTTCCGGGTCAAAGGGTCTCCGGACCGGGAGATGACGATCCAGGCTGCTGCGTTCCAGGCCCACGCGGCGCACAACCTGCCGGACAACATGGAGCCGGGTCTCGAGGCCACCGCGACGTACGACCCCCCGAACTTCTCCTGGCCGGCGGGAGCGCACGCAGCTGTGGTGGAGGTCGATATCGAGACCGGGGACACGCGGCTCGTCCGCTACGTCGCCGTCGATGACGTCGGCGCGCCGGTCAATCCGATGATCGTCGACGGCCAGGTGCACGGTGGAGTCGCGCAGGGAATCGCCGCAGCACTCTACGAGGAGGGCATCTACGACAAGGACGGGAACCTGACGACGACGACGATGACCACGTACCTCGTCCCGTCGGCGAAGGAGTTCCCGTCGTTCGAGACCGACCTCACCAAGACCGAGAGCCCGACGAACCCACTCGGGGTGAAGGGCGTGGGGGAGACGGGGACGATCGCGGCAGCGCCCGCGGTCATCAACGCGGTTGTCGACGCGCTTGGGCACCTCGGCGTCGTCGACATCCAGATGCCGGCGACACCCGAGCGAGTCTGGCGTGCGATACAGGAGGTGAAGCGGTGATCCCGGCGCGGTTCGATTACGAGGTGGCCGACAGCGCCGAGCACGCGCTCGCGCTTCTCGGCGAACGGGAGGATGCGAAGCTGATTGCCGGCGGGCACTCCTTGCTTCCCGCGATGAAGCTGCGCCTTGCACGGCCGGCCGTGCTCGTCGACATCGGGCGGCTCCCGGAGCTGTCGTACGTCCGGGACGGCGGCGAGCACATCGCAATCGGAGCGCTGACCCGGCATCACGACGTACACGGGGATCCCCTCCTGCAAGAGCACTGTCCGATCGTCGCGTTCGCAGCAGGGACGATCGGGGATCCACAGGTCCACCATCGGGGAACGATCGGCGGGGCGCTCGCGCACGGCCATCCCGCGTCCGACCTGTCCGCGGTGATTCTCGCGCTCGACGCGGAGCTGGCAGTTAGCGGGCCGGGAGGAGAACGGACGGTTCCGGCCGCGGACTTCTTCACAGGCTTCTTCCAGACCGCGATCGGACCTGACGAGATGCTCGTCGAGGTGCGTGTCCGGAAGCAGTCCTCGGCAGGTTGGTCGTACGTGAAGATGCGCCGGCGCGCGCAGGACTGGGCGACCGTCGCGGTGGCCGCGATCGTGGAGCGCACGAACGGTTCGGTCGGGAAGGCCTCGATCGGGCTCACGAACATGGGCGCGACGCCCCTCCGGGCTCGGGCGGCGGAGGACGCACTCGGGGCCGGTACGCCGATCGGCGAGGCTGCGGCGCTCATCTCCGGAGGGGACCGATCCGTTCTCCGACCAGGCGGCGAGCGCGGAGTTCCGCCGTCATCTGGCGGAGGTCCTCGGGCGGCGAGCGCTCGAGGAGGCGATGGCGCGGTAGTGGGTTCAGGTCTGGCTGAAGCCAGACCCCGGTCTTCGAGCTCGCGGCGCTAGACGTACACGAACGTCGCCGACGGCTCCGGCACCGGAATCTGCTCGAACGCCGCGCTCAGCGCATCGTTTGGCTTCGCGTCGCCTACCATGATCAGCCGGTGCGTGAGGACGTAGGGCGCGATCTCCTGCGCGTCCTCGATGCTCACGTAGTTCCGCCCGTTCAGCCGCGCGTTCGCCTTCGACGCGCTTGCCCAGTGCATGATCCCGCGCGAGCTGACGCCGAGCTCGACCTCCGAGAGCGAGCGAGTCATGCGGGCGACGGCCACCATGTAGCGGCCGACCTCTTCCGGCATCTCCGTCGAGTCGAGCTCGACGCGAGCCTTGTCGAGCCCGACGACGCCCAAGAGCGGCTGCACCTCACCGAGCATGTCCGGGGCGACTCCCTTGTGCGGGAGGTCGAGCATCTCGTATTCGCTCTCCGCATCCGAGTACTCGAGATGGATCTTGAAGAGGAAGCGGTCGAGCTGTGACTCCGGGAGCTCGAAGACGTCGCGGTGCTCGTACGGGTTCTGCGTGGCGATGACCAGAAAGGGATCCGGGAGGACGTGTCCCTTGCCCTCTACCGTGACCTGGCGCTCTTGCATTGCCTCGAGAAGAGCGGCCTGCGTTCGCGGCGGCGTCCGGTTGATCTCGTCCGCGAGCAGCACGTTGGTGAAGACGACTCCCTGGATGAACGTCTGCTCGCCGGCGCGGATCACGTTCTGGCCCGTGAGCTCGGCAGGGGTCGTGTCGGGCGTGAACTGGATGCGCTTGAACTTCGCGCCGAGCATGTGCGCCGCGGCGCGTCCGAGCAGCGTCTTCGCGCTTCCGGGCGGTCCCTCGATCAGCACGTGTCCGCGGGAGAGTGCCGCGACGAGCAGGAGCTCGACCGCCGCATCCTGTCCGATGACCACCTTCGAGACCTCGGCCTTCGCGCGCTGGCGCAGGTCGATGAGATTCTCGTACGGCGCCTCGACGATGAGTGCCACTATCCCCGTCCTCCCCCGTTGTGCTTCATTTGCCGGTACAGAGAGTACCGCTCCGCAGGCGTTTTGCGAACTCCCAGCCCAAGTTCCCCTCTCGAACTATCGGCAAGCCGGGCGGACCGTCAACCCCGCCTGGTCCCGTAGAGGCGTTACGCCATGTCGACCGGGGAGGGCACAGGCGCCGGCACCGAGTCCATCGCCCGCTGCAGAACCTCTACGGCGTTCGCGCCTTCGGTGAGGATCATGCGGTGCTTCAGGACGTACGGCGCCATCTCGCGGACGTCGTCGATCGTCACCGTATGTCGTCCGTTCAGCCTGGCGCTGGCCTTGGAAGCGCTCATCAAGTGGATCATCGCGCGGGAGCTCACGCCGAGCTCGACGCCGGGCATGTCGCGCGTGCGCCGGCCGAGCGAGACGATGTAGCGGCCGACCACGTCGGGCACCTCGGTCGCCTCGAGCTCCTGTCGGGCCTTGTCGAGGCCCACGACTCCGAGGAGCGGCCGTACCTCGCCGAGCATGTCCGGTGCGATGCCGTTGTGGGGGAGGTTCAGCATCGCGAACTCGTACTCCGGGCCGGCGTACTCGAGGTTGATCTTGAAGAGAAAGCGGTCGAGCTGGGACTCGGGAAGCTCGAAGACGCCCGAGTGCTCGTATGGGTTCTGGGTCGCGATCACGAGGAACGGATCGGGAAGCTTGTGCACCTTGCCGTCGACCGTGACCTGGCGCTCCTGCATCGGCTCGAACAGGGCGGCCTGGGTGCGCGGCGGGGTGCGGTTGATCTCGTCGGCGAGGAGGACGTTCGTGAAGACGGCGCCGGGAAGGAAGATCTGCTCTCCCGCCTTGATCACGTTCATGCCGTTGAGCTCGGCCGGGGTCGTGTCGGGCGTGAACTGGATGCGCTTGAACTGCGCCCCGAACATATGCGCGACGGCGCGGCCGATCAGCGTCTTCGCGCTGCCCGGAGGCCCCTCGAGGAGGACGTGGCCGTGCGCGAGTGCGGCGACGAGCAGGAGCTCGACGGTACGGTCCTGGCCGACGACGACCTTCGAGACCTCGGCCTTCGCACGCTCGCGCAGACCTGCGAGATCGTCATAGCGCTCCTCCATCATCAGTGCCACTGTTCTTCCTTTCGTCGCATAGCGTTTTCGTTCGATCCCAGCCGGATGTCAACCCTGCTCTGTCTATCTTGGGCGGCGGCCGGCCGGTTGCCTTATCGGCAGCTATCCTGGAAACCTGAACACACATACGGGGGCGACCAGGTCTCGACGTGGTCGGTTCTCCGGCAGAGCTGCGAGCCGAGGTCGCCGGTTGGCCTCGTAAATCAACCGGCACCAAAGCAAGTGCGAACAAGAACGAACTCGCACTCGCCGCCTAGTCGAAACTAGGTAAGGCGACGCCGACCCGGGTTCGGCCCGAGACCCGGAGTTCGGCGCCAACGATCGGGCTCGGCGCCTAGGGAGAGCCAATCGCCCGAAGCGCGACACTGAAGGATGGCTGGCCCGTCGGTTGGTCGTTCGCGAACCGGCCGCCGGGCGAGATCAAGCGCGAACTACGCTCGTAGACGTTCTGTCCGGTGCGACCGCGGACGCGGGTTCGATTCCCGCCGCCTCCACTTTTGGCTCAGCCATGGCGTTCCAGGGGCGTTCCCTGGGGAACGATTCCGACAAGCGGCCTAGACAGCCTCCCGGAGCGACCGGCGACCTGCTCGACATGCAAGTCAGATCGCGGTTGCGTCGAGAGCGCGCTCGCCGCCTGCATGTCGCACGGTGCACGCTCGGCGTCGCGGTGCAGCTGACAGCTCGCCAAGCGCGGCGATGCGCTGCGGGTCATGGCGAGAAGCGGTGCGATGGGCCAAACGCGGCGCCCGCGTGAACACCATCAGCCCCGGCATCATCATCACCCCGCTCGCCGTGGACGAACTCAGCGGGCCGCGCGGAGAGGGCTATTGGCGCATGCTCGAACAGAGCCCCGCTGGGCGCGCAGGGACACCCGACGAGGTCGCGACCCTAGCCGCGCTTCTCATGGGCCGAGACGGCGCGTTCATCACCGGCAGCGACTTCCTCATGGATGGAGGCGTCACCGCGTCTTACTTCTTCGGCGATCTAGCCGGCTGAAGGTGCAGTAGAGCGCCATGAAGATGCAGTAGAGCTATGGCAGGCGATCCGCCCGCTCAAGCGACATGGGAGGCGTGGCAAGGACCCTCGGTTGTCGTCCTGGCACGACGAGGCTCGCCATCGGGGGGACGCCGGGTCGCGGGTTGGAGGGATTACGCAGGCACCCGCGACCCGGCGTGGCAGCGCTACGTACGCGACGCCAGGTACGCCGCGATTCCAGCGCGCCGTTCTTCTTCGTTGTAGTAGGCGACCTCGACGAGCTCGAGCGGGTAGCCATCCGGGTCCTCGAAGTACACCCATCGCCAGCCGGCGAGCACGCCTTCGTCGACACTGTTGACGTCGCTGTAGAACTCGATGCCCTTCGCTTCTAGCTCGGCCTTCTTCGCGCGAATGTCGTCGACTAGGAAGGCAACGTGTGAGGCACCGATGTTGTTTGAGAGAAGCGGCGCTTCAGTCTCGCTCGGCGGGTTGTTGTACTCGAGCAGCTCGAGCGTCGTTTCCCCCAAAATCAGGCTCACCTGACGAAGCCCTGCGCCCGGCACTCCGACCGCGTCTCCGAGACCCTCTCCTTCGAACCACGGGCTCGGCTCGTTGGAGAACTCAAGACCGAGGACGTCGTGATAGAAGCGAATCGAGGCGTCCAGGTCTTTCACGGTGATGCCGACGTGATGTAGTCCCTTCACTGCTCCTCCCTGTCTTGGGGCTGGTGATCTCTCGGCGTTGCCGCGATTGAACTCGGCGTGACCGTCGACATCTGCGCATATCAGACGAGGATTTGTCCTCCGTCCACCATGTACATCTGTCCCGTCATGTAGTCGGACTCCGGCGAGGCCAGGTACACGAGGAATGGAGCCAGCTCGTCGGGTGATGCCGGTCGGCCGATGAGAGTTCCGGTGGCGAACTCGCGCATTGGATCAGCGTCCGCTGGCTGTTCATGGATTGCGCGGATGTCCTCGTTGAGTCCGACCCACATCGGCGTGTCGACGACGCCAGGGGCGAAGGCGTTAACCGTTATCCCGTGCTCAATGAGGCCGCGGGCCGTTGCTTGTGTAACCGCCAGAGTGCCGAACTTCGCCACGCAGTAGGGAACGAAGTCCCAAAAACCCTGACGGCTCGCGATCGAACCGGTGTTGACGATCTTCCCGCCCGTTCCCTGGGCGATCATCTGTCGAGCGGCCTCCTGGGTGCAGACGATGACCCCCCAGGTGTTGACACGGACTATCTGCTCGAAGTTCGCCTCATCGACCTCCATGAATCCACGGGGTCTGTTCATCCCCGCGTTATTGAAAATGACGTTCAACTCGCCGAAGGTGTCGACGGCTGCAGTGACCATCGCCTGCACGTCCGCACGATTTGTGACATCTACGCGAACCGACGTCGCCACGCCCTCGGCGGCAATGATCTCGTCGGCGACGCCGCGCGCGGCTGCTCTCGTCGAGGTCTGCGACAACGACCTTGCCGCCCTCATCGGCGATCGCTCGACATGCTGCGCGGCCTATGCCGCCGGCACCCCCTGTGACGATGACTACCCGATCCTGTACGCGCCCCATGTCGACCTCCGGCGCTAGGCCGTCGACGTTTCTGGCTGTCGCTCGGCGGTGCGCCTGTGTGTGTCGTGTGCCCTACTCCGTCGATCTGACGCGGACGCCGCGACGTTGAGAGCGCTCTGCCGATACATCATGTTCATAAATAACAAACAGGCCGCGAGAATGCGACACGAACGAGTTCCGAGGAACCGTCACCGCCAAGCGCTGCTTCTATGGCGTGTCCCGTTGGGTGGTGATGCACGGCGTTCAGTGGTGATGGCGGATCGCGCTCGAACGATCAGTAGTTGTGAACACGCTGACATGGCGTTAGGATCGGCGATCACGTGAGGTCAGGGTTGCCGATCACGGGTCCGACCGAGCCGACCTACAGCATCCCGCGGGGTTCGCGGCGCCTGCTCTCCCGAGGGCTCGCAACGGTTCTGATCGCAACGGTGGGCCTCTTCGCGGTCAGCTGGATCTTCGCGTCGTCGAGCGTTACGCGGGGCACGCTCCTGACGATGTTGCCGTTCGCCTCTGCGCTGGCGGTTGCTTCTCTCGGTCAGACGCTGGTTGTCATGCAAGGCGGAATCGACCTCTCGGTGGCGGGCGGCTTCTCCCTCTACGTCGTGATCCTGACGAAGTACCCGGCAGGCAACAACGATCGCCTTTGGGCTGCGCTCGTCATCGCGTTCCTCGCCGCCATCGCAGCCGGCTCGCTTAACGGACTACTGATCGGGCGACATGCGCCTCAACCCGATCGTTGCCACGCTGGGAACCAATGCGCTCCTCTTCGGAGTCATCCTCTGGTACACAGCAGGAATCCCAACGACAACGACGGCGCGCCTGCACAGTCTCGGGACGCGGTCTGGTGGGGCATCCCAGCTCCTGTCTTCTTCGCCGTGGCTGCGACGGCGGTGGTTACGGCGGTCGTCAAGCTAACTCCTGCCGGTCGCCGGTTCGAAGGGGTTGGGGCAAACGAGACGGCGGCGTTCACGGCGGGCATTCGAGTGCAGCGCCACCGCACGAGTGCGTACGTGTGGGCGCAGTTGTTGTACTGCCTGGCCGCGGTGCTACATGCCAGCATCGTGAACCAGCCGACCGCATACGAGGGCAACAATTATCTGTTGCCAACGGTGGCAGCGGTTGTCCTCGGCGGTACGTCGCTCCTCGGCGGGCGCGGCAATCTTGCCGCGACCGCCGTCGCGGCGCTCTTCCTTTCTCAACTCGACCAGTTCGTGCTTGCGCTCGGAGTCTCGTATGCGACCAGAACGCTCGTGCAGGCAGCAGCGCTCGCCGTTGGGGTCGCGCTGTACTCGATTCACTGGCGCAGAGCCTTCGGTCGCTTTGGACGGCGGCCGGCGAGTGTTGCGCCGACATGACCAATCGTTGGCATCAACGGGCGGGCAAACGTGAAGTCACCAGCAACGAGAAGGAGGGTAGTGAGATGAATCGTGGGAGACGATGGGCGCTTCTCGGGTGTGTAGCGCTCTTTACAGTCGCCATGATCACGACCGCAACGTCGTCTGCGACGACGAGTGCAGAGGCCGTCGTGGTGCGGTCCGAAGAAGATCAAGCTTGGCTTCACTGACGGTTTCGGCGGGAACAGTTGGCGCCTTGTGACGACCGCTTCGGCGCGTGACGAGGCCCAGAAGTGTTCGAGCGTCTCGTCGATCGACTATGCGGACGGCCAGGGCAATACACAGAAGGCAATCTCGGACATTCAAGGAATGGTCGCGAAGGGCGTCGATGCTCTCGTGGTGTTCCCGGACGCCGGCAAGGCAATGCTGCCCGCTCTTCGCAGCTCGTATAAGGCTGGTGTCGTGACCGTTCCATATCGCGTGACGCCTGGCGGACAGGCCGGTCGTGACTACAACGTCTTTATCGACACGCCGTTCGTCGACGCGGGACGTAACTGGGGCAAGTGGATCCGGAAGGTCCTTCCGAAGGGTGGAAACGTCCTCATGCTCAGCGGTCCCAAGGGCAACAGCCAGGGCATCGAGGAGAACAAGGGCCTACATCAGATCCTCGATCCGACGAAGAAGTACAAGTTCATCGGCGAGCAGCCGTTCGAAGTCACGAACTGGGATCCCGCACTGACACAGAAGGTTCTGTCGGCGGCGATCGCCAAGAACTCCAAGATCGATGTCATCGTCTCGGACTTCGGCCCGTCGCTCGTCGGCGCGCTGCCGGAGTTCACCAAGAGTGGTCGACCGATCCCGGCGCTTGCTACCTCGGACGGAAACGTCCTCGGATGCTTCTGGAAGAAGCAGTACAAGAAGAATCCGACGTTCAAGCTCTTTACGGTCTCGACTCAGAACGACCACGCGCGGCTTGCGATTCAGTGGGCTGTTGCGCTGGCCAGCGGCGGAAAGAAGCCGGCCTCAACGCACTTCCCGTCGTTGCTGTTCGAAGACTCCGTAACCGGGAAGCCCAACAAGGTGCAGTGTCGCGCCAACCTGCCGGGCGATATCTATCTCTCCGCGCAGTTGCCGGCGGCGAAGCAGGCAAAGCTCGTTAGGTAGGCGGTCCCTGATGTCGTGCGCGGCACGGCTTCGCGCCGCGCACGACATCTCGTCTTGCCCTTCACCATGAACGTCGTCACTGCCAGCAAAGGAACCGTTCCGACGTCGGCCGCGACACCGACGTTGTCGATGCATGGCATCAGCAAGAACTTCGATGCTGTCGCCGCGCTCACGGACGTGTCCTTCGAAGTCCTGCCGGGTGAGGTGCATGCGCTTCTCGGCGAGAACGGCGCCGGGAAGTCGACGCTGATGAACGTCGCGTCGGGCGCCGCGCGACCCGACGTTGGCTCGATTCTCTTTGAAGGCTCCGAGATCGACGACCTCACGCCAGCGCGAGCGCAGGAGCTCGGAATCGCGATCGTGCATCAGCACCCTGCCCTCCTGCCCGACATGACCGTCTCCGAAAACATTCGCGTAGCGGTCGCACGCGAGCATCTCGAGAGCCGAGATCGCAACTTGCGGGTCGCAATGCGATCGGTCCTCAGCGATGTCCACTTCACCGGGCATCTCGAGGATCGTGTTTCGTCGCTCAGCGTCGCGCAGCGACACCTCCTCGAACTTGCAAAGGCCTTTGCCGTTTCGCCTCGGCTGCTGATCCTCGACGAGCCGACAGCGCCGCTCTCGCAAGACTCGGTGGAACTCCTGTTTGGCGCAGTGCGGCGACTGGCTTCGGACGGCGTTGCCGTCGTCTACATCACACACCGGCTGGCCGAGGTTCGGGAGATCGCTGATCGCGTAACTGTTCTTCGCGACGGAAAGGGTCGTGGCACCGTGTCGGCGGCGAGCGTTACCGACGCTGAGTTGCTCGCGATGATCATCGGGCGGACCCTCGAGGCAACCTTCCCGCCAAAGCCCGCTGGTACCCGTCGACGAGGAGCCCGTTCTGCGCGTCGACGGACTAAGCGGACAGCACTTCGAAGAGGTCTCGTTCGTTGCTCGACGTGGAGAGATCGTTGGCATCGCCGGCATCGTTGGCAACGGCCAACGTGCGCTGCTGCGAGCCGTTGCAGGGCTAGATCGGTCGAGCCGGGCGGGTCGAGGTCGGCGGTAAGCGAATCTCGCGGCGAGCATTGCGGCGCTCTGCCGCGTTCATGCCCGCGGACCGGCTGACCGAGGGGCTCATGGTCGACCTCAACGTCAGAGAAAACACTGCGCTCACTGCTCTCGACCGGCTCACAATCGGCCCGGTTGTGAGTAGACGCCGCGAGGTTGATGCGGTTGAGTCTGGACTCACGGGCCTCGCCGTCAGGGCACCGTCCCTCGAGGCTCCCGTCTCGGCACTCTCGGGCGGCAATCAGCAGAAGGTCGTTATGTCCCGAGTCGCTGCTTTCGCGCCCCGCAATCCTCGTGGCTGATGAGCCGACGCAGGGCGTCGACGTCGGTGCTCGTGCCGAGATCTACCGAATTCTTCGCGAAGTCGCCGACCAGGGTGTTCCGGTTGTTATCGCCTCAAGCGACACGCTGGAGCTGGAGGGGCTCTGCGACCGCGTCGTGGTGATGTCCCGCGGCCACGCCGTCGCAACTTTCGAGGGCGACGACGTGACCGAGGAGCGCATCGTCCACGCAGCCGTCAGCGCCTCGACCCACGTCTCGCAACAGGAACGCCGTCGCCTGGGGAGTTCGTCCATCGCGCGATTCATCGAGGGCGACTATGCGCCAGTCCTCGTTCTCGCAGCGGTCATGATCGCGCTCGGCGCCTACGTCTGGACGCAGAACGATCGGTACTTCTCCGACTTCAACATCACGTCGGTGATGTTCGCGTGCGCGGCCCTTGGATTCATTTCCCTCGGTCAGACATTCGCGCTCTTACTCGGTGGCATCGACCTCTCCGTCGGCCCGCTTGCTGGATTCCTTGTCGTGGTCGGCTCGTTCTTCATCCTCGACGGGCAGATCAGGGGCCGCCTGGGCTCTCGGGTTCGGAGTGATGTTTGCCTGCGCGATCGGAGTGGGCTTGGTCAACGGAGCGCTCATACGGTTCGCGAACTTCACAGCGGTCGCCGCGACTCTCGTTACGTACATCGCACTTGGAGGGCTGGCCTTCACCCTTCGCGACGCGCCGGACGGCTACATCGCGATTTCAGTGACAGACGCGATCTCAAGGAAGGTAGGTCCGGTGCCAATCGCGTTCATCGTCTTTGTCGTGGTTGCGTTGGCGCTCGAGCTCGCGCTCAGGAGGAGTCGATTCGGCCTTCGGTTGCGTGCGGTTGGATCCGACGAGGAGTCGGCGAGGCGCGCCGGCGTTCCAGTCACCAGGGTCGCGCTTCTCGGATACGTCGGAGCGTCACTGCTCACGTTCCTCGGTGCAATCGTCCTTCTCGCGCAGCTCGGTGTGGGTGATCCTGGCCAAGCGCGACTAAGGATTACACGCTCAGCTCGATCACCGCGGTCGTACTCGGCGGGACGAGCTCTGCTCGGAGGGCGCGGCACGTTCATCGGCACCCTGCTCGGAGCTGGGCTCATCGTGCAAATCTTCAATGCGACGACGATTCTCAGCCTGGATCAAAAGTGGCAGTACATCTTCCAGGGTCTTCTTGATCGTTGCCGCGGCAATCATCTACAGCCAGGTCCGCCGCAGGTCGGCGGCGGTGCCAGGCGTCGGATAGGGAGACGAGATGGATCGAGGAAATTCCTCCCAACTCTGGACAGTCCAGATCCGAAAAGGGCGTCGCCGAGCACACCGTTCGATCTCGGAGCGCGACTCCGCGCAATCCGATTGCGCCACGGTGTTGGGCTGCGGGAGCTTGCCCGTCGGCTCGATCTGTCGCCGAGTTCGATTTCGCAGATCGAAACGGGAAAGATCCAGCCGTCGGTTCGAACTCTCTACGCGTTTGCGACGGAGTTCGGTGTGCCCGTCGATGACGTTCTCTTCGGTGACGATCCCGTAGCGCTCTCGCGACACCCGGGGACCGCAACGGTCTTTGATGCAGCGTCGGAGGGCGCGGCGGGACCCGGAGTGACGATCCAACGCGCCCACGAACGGCCAACGATCACGCTCAATTCGGGCGTTACGTGGGAGCGGCTCATGTTCTGGGCTGAGGACGACGTCGAGTTCATCGAAGCCACCTATGAGCCCGGCGGAGCCTCGAGCACGGATGGCCAGTTGGTACGTCACAGTGGTCAAGAGTTCGGATGTGTGCTGAGTGGCACGCTTCACGTGGTCGTCGGTTTCGAGGAGTACGTACTCGAAGCAGGCGACTCGATCACGTTCCCGTCCTCAACGCCCCACCTTCTAAAGAATGAGAGCGACGAGCCGGCACGGGCGATCTGGGTCGTACGTGATCGCCGCGGTGTCTCCGCCTCTGAGATCGACGCCGCGGTTGCCAGGCATCTGCGGAGCGCCGACGCATGAGCGGACGGGCCTTGGTTGTCGGTGTTACCGGTATCAGCGGCGGTAACGTCGCAACGCGGTTACTGGCCGATGACTGGGAGGTCTTGGGGCTCTGTCGAAATCCTGACGACGTCGACGCTCGGATCGAAACGTTGGCCGCAGATCTCGAAGATGCCGATTCCGTCAGGTCGGCGATCGAGGGCACTAAGCCAACGCATGTCTTCTACACGACATGGTCGCGTCAGCCCACCGAGGCTGCAGAACTGCGACGTCAACGGTCGGATGCTCGAGAACCTTCTCGATGCCGTGTCGGTCGAGGGCTCGGTGCGTCACGTGGCACTCGTGACCGGTCTGAAGCACTACCTCGGACCCTTCGAAGCGTACGCCAAGGTTCAGCCTGATACGCCGTTCTCCGAGGAGCAAGCGCGCCTCCCGTACGAGAACTTCTACTACGTCCAAGAAGACATCCTTTTTGCCGCGGCAGAGCGAGACGGGTTCACGTGGACCGTTCACCGTCCGCACACGCTGATCGGCTTCGCCCTCGGCAACGCGATGAACATGGGCGTGACGCTGGCCGTATACGCGGCGATCTGTCGCGAGACGGGGCGAGGCTTCCACTTCCCAGGTTCGCGTGAGCAGTGGGAGGCGGTGACTGATGTCACTGATGCCGGCCTGCTCGCCGAACATCTGGTCTGGGCGGCGACCACTCCGGCTGCAGCCAATCACGCGCTCAATATCGTCAACGGTGACGTGTTCCGCTGGCGGCGCCTATGGCCTCGACTAGCCGAAGCGCTCGAGGTCGAAGCCGTCCCGTTCGACGGTGAGGTGACTCCGCTCCAGGATCAAATGGCTGATGCGAGCGAGGTATGGCCGGAGATTGTCCGACGCCATGGATTGCGCGACACCGATGTCGAGAAGATCGCCTCTTGGTGGCATACGGATGCCGATCTCGGAAGGACGATCGAGACGTTTACCGACATGGGTCGCAGTCGCCGTTTGGGGTTCGATGGCATTCGCGACACCCAGTCGTCATTTCTAGAGCTCTTCGGCCGTCTACGCGCGGACCGGATCGTGCCGTGACTGTCGAGACCAAGTCACCGTCTGAGACCGCGGGGCGTAGTGCGCGCGCTTCGTTTCCACAATGCCCGTGATCTCCGGATCGAGGACGTCGGTGAGCCGCAAGAACCAGGCCCAGGCGAGGTCGTAGTTCGGTCCTCCAGTTGCGGCATCTGTGGCACCGACCTTCACGAATATGTCGCCGGTCCGATTGTCACGCCGGTCGAGCCGCATCCACTGACCGGAGCCACGAACCCGCAGATTCTGGGCCACGAGTTCTCTGGAGACGTCGTCGCGACAGGCCCGGACGTCACGTCAGTGCGGGAAGGTGATCGCGTTGCGATCATGCCGCTTGCCTACTGCGGCACGTGTGCGTACTGCCGCCGCGGGCTCCAACACCTGTGCGCCACCATGGCTTGTGTCGGTCTCTCCCACAGCTGGGGTGGAATGGGAGAGATTGCGACCGTTGCCGAGTACCAGATCGTGCGTCTTCCCGATGCTGTGACGTATGAGCAAGGTGCGCTCATCGAACCAACAGCCGTCGCTGCCTATGGCGTTGAACGCGCCGGAGTTGGCCCGGGCGATCGAGTGCTCGTCACGGGAGCGGGCCCGATTGGCGCGCTGGCCGCCCTTTGCGCGCGGGCAGCAGGAGCGTCCGAGGTCTACGTGTCCGAGCCGAATCCGGCTCGGCGCGCTCGTGCAGAGGCGCTTGACGTCGCGGTCGTTCTCGATCCCACATCGGTCGATGTCCCCGACTATCTACGCGAGCGCAGCGACGGCCTCGGCGTTGATGCAGTCATCGAGTGCTCGGGCCACCCGAATGGGCTGGCAACAGGTGTCCACTCGCTGCGAAAGCGTGGGACCCTTGCCCAAACCGGCCTGTTCGTGGGAGAGGCGTCGGTTGAGCCCATGCTTTGGGCGTTGAACGATTTGTCGATCATCGGGACCTGGTGTTACTGGGTCTACGACTTCGACCGGGTGGCAGCGCAAATTGCCGCGGGGGATCTCCCGGTCGAGCGTGTCGTAACGAGTCACGTCGAGCTCGATGATGCGCCCGACGCGTTCGAACGGCTCGCGTCGGGGGCCGCCGATGAGATCAAGGTTCTGATCGACCAATGAGGAGGCGAGCATTCGCATGAAGGCGCTCGTTTTTGAAGAGCCGCGTAGTGCAGCGGTTCGCGAACTTGATGTTCCCACCATCGCGCCGGACGAGGTTTTGGTCCGTTCGCGTAACGTCGGGATCTGCCACTCCGACTTCGAGCTCTACGAAGGCCGGTACATCATCCCGATCTCGTATCCGATCATCCCTGGACACGAGTGGTCAGGTGAGATAGCGGAGGTCGGAGAGAGCGTGACCACACTCAAGGCCGGCGATCGTGTCGTCGGCGAGTGCGTGGTGAACGGCGGCAACGACCACTTTGGGTTCTCCATCAGTGGAGCCAACGCTGAGTACTTCGTCGCGAAGGCGTCTTGGCTGCATCAGATCCCGGACGAGCTGTCGTTCGCGCAGGGTGCATTCGTAGAGCCGTTTTCAGTTGCTTACAACGCGACGGTTGCGGCGGGGGGAATCGACGCCAGCGACGATGTCGCCGTCATTGGCGGCGGCCCGATCGGCCTGCTTTGCGTGATGGCGGCCGCCACTATGGGCGCCACGGTGACACTCATCGAGCCACAGGAGCATCGCCGTGCTCTCGGGCTTGAAGTTGGTGCAACCCACGCGATCGACCCCGGCGCTGGGATAGCCGAGCAGGTCGCCGACATAAGTCGTAACCGTGGTTTTGACGTCGTCATCGAGGCTGCTGGGGTGCCGGCTGCCATGGCGAGTGCGCTCCCGATCGCCGCGCTGGGCGCGCGCGTGGTGCTTGTCGGTATCGACGTAGGTGGCTCAGCGCCCGTCGAAATCGGACTCGTGCAGTCGAAGGCGCTGCAGGTGAAAGGCATCATCGGATCCGCGGGACTGTGGCCAAAGACGATTCGCTTCATGGCGACGAGCGGCCTTGATCCGACTCCGCTCTTGACGGCGACGTTCCAGCTCGACGAGGGCACTGCAGCGCTCGAGGCCGCTCGCGATACGAGCCGTAACGTCAAAGTCCAGATCGCGTGCTGACAGAGTGAAAGCGGCCGTCTTCAACGGCCCGCGCGACGTTCGCATTGAGAACGTGCCAGAGCCCGCGCCGCCGGATAGAGGCGAGGTGCTGCTCGAGGTGGTCCGCGCGGCGATCTGCGGAACGGACGCAGCGGAGTGGGACCATGGGCCGATCCTTTGTCGACCCGGCGTGGTTCTCGGACATGAGTTCGTGGGACGGGTCGTCGCCGCTGGCGACGACGTGACCGAAGTCAGGGTCGGAGACCGCGTGGTCTCCGGGGCTGGGATCTCATGTGGCCACTGTCGATGGTGCCGCGACGGCCGCACGAACCTGTGCTCCGAGTATCGGACGCTCGGTCTCCAGGTGGACGGCGGTCTTGCGGAGCTCGTTGTCTCGCCGGCCGCTATCTGTCGCCACGTCCCCGGCCAATGCGACGACGACGCGGCGGCTATGGCCCAACCACTAGCGGTCGCCCTACATGCCTTGTCGAGGGTGGCGCAAGGCCCAGCCGAGCGATTGGCCGTGATCGGTGTGGGCGGTATTGGCTCGTTCCTCGTCGCCGGCGCCTCGAGTCGCAATCGCGGCGGAAGTGTCGTCGCCGTTGACATCGACGACGAGCGCCTGGCGACCGCGTCTGCCCTCGGGGCGACTCAGGTCGTTAACGCGACAGGCCACGATCTTGGAGAGTTGTTGCTTGAGATCAGTGATGGCGAAGGGTTCGATGTCGTCGTAGAGGCGAGCGGAGCAGCGCATGCGCCGGCGGGTGCGCTCGCTGGCGCTCGCCGCGGTGGGCGCGTCTTGCTTGTCGGCCTCCATGGCGAGCCTCGTCCGATCGACCTCACGCGCATGATCCTTCGTGAGGTCGACGTGTTCACAACCGTCGCGCATGTCTGCGACTCCGACATTCCGGCCGCTCTGGCACTGCTTGCCGACAGCGACATTGCGGCTGCGACGGCTGGTCCGCGTATCCCGCTCGAGGCGCTCGTCGAGGAGGGGCTTCGCCCCCTCGCGGAACGACGGGCGACAGGGAAGATCCTCGTCAGTTTGGGCTAGCGCCCAGCGGGGCCGTGTGCAGCTACCTGCTCGCAGGTACCTCATGCGCCTTGGGTAGCGCAGCGGCGGCAGCGACCAACAGACCCGAGAAGGCAGTGATGATCCAAAGGGACGTCGCGAAGCTTCCTGTTGCGTCACGTATCGCGCCGAGCACGAATGGGCTGACGGCGCCAATGGTGTATCCGAGTCCCAGCATCATCCCGACGAGCGCCCCGACTCGTCTTGGCTCGTCCTCGAGGTCTAGCGGCAAGCGTTAGAACGAGCGCGAACATCGCCCCGTTCGCGAGGCCGAGCGCGACAGCCCACGCATAGGCTGCCTCTGGAGCGAGCACCACGCCGGACATCCCGACGAAGAAGATCGCCGCCATCGCGAGTAGCCATCGGCGCCTCGTCCCGACACGATCTGACAGCCATGGAACGATGAGGGCTGCCGGGATCGCGACCAAGTTCAGTAGCGCCAGGAGGCTGCCTGCTGCCGTCTCGCCCCAGCCACGCTCGACGTAGGAGTCAGGTAGCCAGGCGTTGATGCCGTAGTACGTGAACGCCATCAGCGAAAAGAGCGCGACCAGCAGCCAAGCGATGCGGCTGTGCCAGGGGAGCCGAGGCGGGCGCGCCTTGGCCCGCTCTTGGGTTGGCGCGTCGCTCGTGACCAGGAGCCACACGCCTGCCATCGCGATCGTCACGAGCGAGAACGCGACGAGCGAGGTGCGCCATCCCCCGTACCACAGGGCGATCGGCACGGCGATGGCAGCAGATAGAGCAGAGCCGACCTGCACTCCGGTCGTGTAGACGCCAGTTGGGCCAGCCGGACGAAGCGGGAAGTTCTCCTTGACCGCCACCGGAACGAGCGCACCGGCGAGGCCCATCCCGACGCCGATCGGCCATGTCAAGAGAACGACGAACGCCGCACTCGGAGCAATGGCCCGTGCGACGCCGAACGCGCCTATGAGAAGTACCGAGAGCGCAATCGCAGCTCGCGTTCCAACTCGTGCTCCGAGGTAGGCGGCTGGAGGCGCGAACAGACCCATGCAGAGAACCGGGATCGTGCCTAGCAAGCCTGCGACTGCATGCGTTGTATGCAGGCTTTCCTGCATAGCCGGAAGCAGCGGCCCGATGCCGACGATCTGTGGCCGAAGCGTGATCGCCACCAAGAACAGCCCGGCCAGTATCGACGCCGGGCGCACGCGCCTATCGTCCCATGTGGAGGCGGGGCGATCTCCTGCTAGCGACTCCAACAGTGTGTCGCTATTCCTCCGGGTGGTCGTCGACGTAGCGGATGTAGCCAGCCTCCTCGAGATTGGCCGCGCCCGCGTATCCCCAGATCATGAATACGGGCTCGTCGCCGGTGTTCTCGAACCCGTGGTAATCGTTCTTCGGGACGAAGACGACCTCTCCGGGGCCGAGCTCCACATCGGCGTCGCCGACGCGAGCGATACCGTGGCCCGAAACGAGGTATTCGAACTCTTCGGCGTTCGGGTGACGATGGATGTCGTGCTTCGACCCCGGCGTGAAGACGGTGATGCCGAAGACGGAGTGCTCCGCGCCGACCGTCTCGCGGGTTAGAAGCCAGCGGACGTCCATGTCAACCCAGCCGTCCTCAGCTCGAAGGGCGCTGTCGCTGGGCGTCGCATCGAAGCTCTTCTTCATCGGGTGCTCGCTCACACGCTTCACTTCCGCCACGACTCACCTCGCTCAGTAGAAGGTCGTGTTTACCCTAACTGGACAGTAGGAGAGGGGTGTCTACGGCGGCGAGCTCTTAGGCGACTTCGGCGAGTGCTCGTGCGACTGTGGCGCGAGCATCCGGCTCCCACCGCTCGAGCTCCGATCGCAGCGCTTCTTCGCCTTGGTCGACGAACGCCTGGATCGCCTGCGCATACGAGATCGCGAAGATGAACTTCATCTCACTCCAACTGAGGGCTTCGACCTCGGCCACCGAGCGTAGGCATCCGCGGCTCGGCAACCTCCGCCTCGCCGACTCGACCAAGTCCCTCGCGTAGCAGGGTCTCTACCGCCTTGATCCTGGCTCCGTGATCCGGAACAGAGATCTCCTGACGGAAGCCCTTCCCGCACTCGGGACACGTGCACGTCGCCCACGACTGCTCGCGTCGTGCTTGTCGCAGCCTCGAGCAGGACGCGACGGATCGTCTCGACTTCCTCGGCGGCGGTGAGCGCGAGCGCGGGCCGGACTGCGGATGGGCGATCGGAGGCGTGTGATCTGAGCTCGAGCGGCTCAGATTCCGCGTCTGACGGGGGTCCGCTGGCGGGCGCTCCGCTTCTTGGTGTGATCGCCGTTGACGACCGTTTCCCGGCCGAGTTCGGCGGCGAGTCGCGCATGGTGCTCGCATAGGTCTCCAGTCGCAGGAACCGATCGGCAGATGCCACCGTCGCGAAGCTTCGCGGCGCAGAGCGGAGTCGCGTTGGTGATGTCCGAATTGTGACACCCGCTTCCATTGCGAGCGGGGCGGGCTTCCGACGTGGACGAGAACGAGCCCTGGAAGGGCCCGTTCTCTGGCCGGCGGGAGAGGAGATAGGCCGCCGGGGTGACTCAGGCGCTGGCGATCGTGCGCCTGCGGCCGTGTCGCGACATGACGAGGATCGCGCCGAGACCACCGAGCAGGAGCACGGCGCCGAGCGTCGCCGCCGCGCCGATGGTCGCGTCGCCCCACTCGAAGCCGCTGCTCGACGTGAGCGTCGGCGTGGACGCCGACGTCTGCTGGAACGCGGCGACGCACACTGCGGGCTTGTTCGCGTGCGAGCACACACCGACCGTCCAGTCCTTGATCTGGGCCGCGGTCAGGCCCATTCCACCGAGGTAGCTGACTGCCAGCGGGTCGATAAAGGGCCTCCCCTGATAGCAGCCCGACGGGTCGTCGGCCTGCGAGCAGGATGCGGTTGGCGTCCCCGAGCTTGCGATCGGGACCACGACGGCTGCGGTCATAAGAGCCAGGACGATGAGAGAGATCGTGCGAGACATCTGATGCTCCTTCCTTCTCCGCGACCGCGCGGTGCGGTCGATTGGAGGAGAATGCGCGCGACCGCTTACAGGTCTCTGACAGCTCGCTAACGCCTTGGAGGAGAGGTTGGAGTTTCGGATTCTCGGCCCGCTCGAGGTGGTCGTCGACGGCGAGCGCCTGCCGCCGCTCGGGCGCGAAGCAGCGCAGTCTGCTGGCTCTACTACTGCTGCACGCGAACGAAGTCGTCTCCTCGGATCGCCTCATCGATGAGCTGTGGCCCGAGGAGTCCGAGTCGGCTGCGGCGGCGCTACAGGCAAGCGTGTCACGTCTGCGGAAGGCGCTCGGCGCGGGAGCCGGCATACTCGAGACGAGCGCGCCGGGCTACGTGCTCCGTCCGGCGCCAGGTCAACTCGACCTCCACGCCTTCGAGCAACTCCTCGAGCGGGCCGAGCGCGAGGATCCGACGACGGCCGCCCGGACGCTCCGCGACGCTCTCGCGCTCTGGCGTGGCGCTCCGCTCGCGGACTTCGCCTACGACACTTTCGCCCAGGCGGCGATCGGGCGCCTCGCGGAGCTCCGCCTGCTCGCCCTGGAGCGGCGAATCGCAGCGGACCTGGCGCAGGGACGCGACGGTGAGCTCGTACCTGAGCTCGAGACGCTCGTCGCCGAGCACCCGCTTCGCGAGGGCCCGAAGGCGCAGCTGATGCTCGCGCTCTACCGAGCGGGCCGTCAGGCCGAGGCGCTTGACGCGTACCAGGCTGCGCGACGCACGCTGGTCGACGAGCTCGGGATCGAGCCAGGGCCAGCGCTCCAGGAGCTGGAGAAGGCGATCCTGCGCCAGGATCCGTCACTCGAGATTGAGCCCGTTCAGGCCGCGCGGCGGTCGATTCTCGTATCGGGGCTCGGGGAGGACTCGCTCGCCGCGGTGCTCGCGTTCGCAGAGCCGCTCTCGCAGAAGCCACCGCGGGAGGTGATCGTGAGCCGCCTTGTGGACGCTCGAGACGGCCTCGGCAGGGCTGCGGACGAGATCGCCGTAGCGTGCCGAGAGCTCGAGGCGCGTGGTGTCCTCGCCCGGTCGGCCGTCTTCACGACGTCGTCGCCGGGAGCGGACACGGCGCGGCTCGCGGCCGAGCAGGACGTCGATCTCGTCCTCGTGCCGGCAAGGCCGGGACTCCTCGCCGACGCCGATCTCGGAGAGCTCCTACGCGTGGCACCCTGCGACGTTGCTGTGGTCGTGGGGGACGCGGCGCGCCCGGGGCCGGTGCTCGTCCCGTTCGCAGGGACTGACCACGACTGGAGCGCAATCGAGCTTGGCGCCTGGCTCGCCGGAAGCGTGGCAGACGCCGCTTCGGATAGCCGGCCCAGCCGTCGCGGGCGGCCGCGATGCGAGCCGCCTTCTGGCGAGCGCCTCGCTCGCCCTTCAGCGTGCCCACAGCGTCGCGGCCGAGCCGGTGCTCGTCGAGCCCGGGGCAGAGGGGCTGGCCGCTGCGGCGCGCGAGGCGACGGTCGCCGTCGTCGGCCTGTCCGACCGCTGGCAGAAGGAGGGCCTCGGGCCGGCGCGGACTGCCCTCGCCGCAAGCGGAACACCGACGCTACTCGTGCGCAAAGGTCTCCGGCCCGGCGGGATAGCGTCGCCCGAGAACCTCAGCCGTTTCACATGGTCGATCAAGGTGGGCTGATCAGCGCGCCCAGGGCGGCGGCGTGCGCTTCACACAGGCCGGCGTCGACTCGCTCGGCGGCGGATCCGTCGCCTTGAAGTAGCCGCCGAAGCTCGCGTCGACGCGCGGGATCGTCCGGATCACGACCGGCTTCAGCTTCGGGCCCTGCAGCTTCCAGACGTAGTTGGGCCCAATCCCGAGATGCTTCGAGTCGAGCGAGATCCGCCCGTTCGGTGCGTCGAGGGTCACCTTTGCGAGGGCGGCCATGAAGCGCTTCTCGCCGCCCGAGAGGTCGCCGTGCACCCGCTCGAGCGCCTGCAGTGTCGCCGTCATCGCGTCGTAGTACGGAACGTCGAAGATGCCCCTCTGGGACTTCGGGATCTTCGGAAACGCGCGGGTGAACGCGGTCCGGTATCGGGCGCTTGGGGCGAGGCCTGGCCGGGCGTCGGCTCCCGGCAGCGGGAGAGTCGGGCCGGCAGCGGCGATCCCGGCCGCACGCGCGCCGAGCGGGTAGAGGCTCGGTTGCGGCCCGACCGAGGTGAGGACCACCTTGCGAGCGAGGTTGCCACGCAGTTGCGGGTCTGCGCCGGCGAGGGCGAGCAGTACCGACGGGAAGTCGACTACCACGCCGTCCACGCCGTGACTCGGAACCTGAGCGACGACCGTCGAGTAGTCGGTGAGGCTCGGCGGGTACCAGACCCGCTTCGCGATCGTCCCTCCGAGCGAGCAGAACTCGGCGTCGAACGCGGCCAGCTGCGCCCAGAAGAACGCGTCCGACTGGGCGCTGGCGACGGTCACCGCACGGCGCCAGCCGAGCGTGTGGTACGCGTAGGCTCCGAGACCGGCCATCCACTGCGCGCCATTCGTGGCGAACTTGAAGAAGTTCGGCGCCGGGTTCGGGTTGGGCGCCGCGCCCGCGCCGTCGACGAAGGTCGTGTGCGGGTGCATCCGGGCGTACTCCTGGAGCGCCAGCTCGTCCAGCGTGTTGGTGGGAGCAATCAGGATGTCGACCCCGACCTGCTCCACGAGTCGTCGCGCCTCGGCGAGCGTTTGCGCGGTCGAGCTGCCGCCGTCGGTCTCGTCGCAGCCGAGGTAGAGGCGGATCGGGCGGCCACCGACCGAGGCGCCGCTCACCCCGTCGGACGGTTCGACACCGAGCCTGCCGCCGCGCTCGAGGAGTGGGAGCTCGGCGCCCGCCAGGCTGTCGCCGTACGCGAAGCCCCATATGCCCTGGCAGTCGGCATAGACGCCGATCTTGATCGCTCGCTTCGGCGCGGGCGGGGCGGGCTTCGTGGTCGTCACCCAGACGCCGCCTGCGCCGATCGCGACGGCCCGCGGAATGCCGTGAAGCGGGATGTGCGCGACAACACGGTTTGTTCGCGGGTCGATCCGCCAGAGGGCGTTGTCGATGGCGCTGGTCACCCAGACGGCACCGTCGGCTGCCGCGATCGAGTCCGGGCCGCGGCCGACCGGGATCGTCGCGACGATGCGGTTCGTTCGTGGGTCGATCCGCGTGACCGTGTCGCCGAGGAGCGACGTCACCCAGACAGCGCCACTGCCGGCCGCGATCGCCTTCGGGATGAACGGTAGGTGGATCAGCGCGGCGACCCGGCGCGTGTTCGGATCGAGACGCCAGACGACCCGCTCCTGAGCGTCTCCTGCGAGCCAGAGGGCACCGTCCCCGGCAGCAAGGCCGTCGAAGAAGAAGTACGAGGAGAAAAGGGCCGTCTCGTCGCCGTGGATCGCAATCTGAGCGCTCGGGAAGCCGCTTGCAAGGATGTCGTCGATCTTCTCGACGAGTCCGGTGCTTCCTCCGCTGAGCGGGTCGGCGAACCAGACGCCCTCTTGGCCCGCGGCGACTGGGAGGTTGCTCCAAAGGCTACCGCCGAGCGTGGTGACAAACGCCGACGGCGCCGGTCGCCGCGTCGAGCGAGACGACCTTATGCTCGGGCGCGTCTGCCAGGATCGCCTTCCCACCGCCGAGCGCGACAGCAGTCGGCGTGCCATGCGCGGCCACCTTGAGCACGCTCCCCGACTTCGCGTCGATCCGCCAGACAGTGCCGTCGCCCGTGCTCGTGACCCAGACGTACCGCGAATCCGCGGCCACGCTTCCGGCCAGCCGGCCGACGGGCATGGTGTCGACGACCTCGTTCGTCCGCGGGTCGATCCTCACGAGCGTGTCGGCTCCCCGCTCCGGCGGTACTCCTCCCGTTCCGCGGGTCAGGAGGAACGCGACCAGCGCCGCCCCCAGCAGCGCCGCCCCAACTCCGGCGACGGCGAGCGGCCAGTGGTTGCGCTTGCGGTCGAGGCCGAGAGCGGTTCGAGCGTCCGCGACGAACTCGCGGCAGCTCGGGTACCGCTCGCCGGGATCCTTCGCCAGCGCCCGAGGGAGACACGTTGCCGAGCGCCGGCGGCGCGGGCGGGTCTTCCTCCAGGTGCGCGTAGAGCACCGCCGCCTCCGAGCCGCGCGGGAAGGGCGGCTTCCCTGTCAGGCACTCGTGGAGCATGCAGCGCGAGGGAGTACTGGTCGGATCTGCCGTCGACCTCGGCGCCCCGGATCTGCTCCGGCGCGACGTACGCAGGAGTGCCCAGCGAGAGGCCCGCCTCGAAGCCCGGCGCCTGATCGGTGAGGCGACGGGTGAGGCCGAAGTCGGCCAGATAGGCGTGCCCGTCGCTCATCCAGCAGCACGTTCGAGGGCTTGACGTCGCGATGGACGAGCCCCCGTGCGTGAGCGGCGTCGAGGGCCTCGGCGACCTGCGCGCAGATGGCGATCGCGCGGGCGGGCTCGAGCGTGCCTTCCTCCTTCAGCAGGCGCTTGAGATCCGCGCCCTCGACATAGCGCATGGCGAGGTACAGCTGCCCGTCGGCCTCGCCGGCGTCATGGATGGGGACGACGTTGGGATGCTCGAGCGCGGCAGCGAGGCGCGACTCGACGAGGAAGCGCTCGCGAAACCCGCGATCCTCGGCAAGGCTTGGCGCGAGCAGCTTGAGCGCGACGGATCGCTCGAGCGCGACGTCATAGGCGCGGTAGACGACGCCCATGCCACCGCGCCCGAGCAACTCCTCGACGCGGTAGCCGAGCAACTCGCTGCCTATGCGGGGGTCGCTCGAAACAGACAACGCTCGTCCTCCTTGGCGCGACGATAGATCCTCAGGTCACGAAGTCCTAATGAGGCACGAGGCTGCCCCACGTCGCTGACACCCCGCTGACCTTCGCTGACGAGTGAACGCCGGCCAAGGATCGGGGCGTAATACTTGATTGAGCCCAGACTCGCTGCGATCTCAGTATCGTCGTCCCGAGCGCCCGGGCCCGCATCCAGGCCCCGCACCTTCCTCGTAGTCGAGGGGGGTGGGGTAGCCCCTCGCGCGCGCGTGCGTGCGCGGGGGAGAAGTCTGGGTGGGCACTCCGACGACGCCCTGGCGCAGGCCCCGCCTCCTCCGTCCCGCCGAGGGGGCGGGCTACCACCTTTGATTACGCGTGCGTGCGCGCGAGGGAAAGTGGTGGGCGCTCCCGAGCGGGGGGCACGCACGCGCAGGGCTACCCACCCCCTCGGACGCGAGGACGGAGTGGGGCTGGTCCGAACGGTCACCCAAGACGGCCTTATGCTCCGGCGCGATGGACTACACACGCCTGGGGAACACGGGACTGAAAGTCAGCCGCCTTGCGCTCGGCTGCATGAGCTACGGCGACCCGACCACCCTGAACGCCCATCCGTGGGCGCTGGTCGAGGACGAGGCGCAGCCCTTCTTTCAGCAGGCCGTCGAGCTTGGCGTGACCTTCTGGGACACCGCGAACGTGTATCAACTCGGCACGTCCGAAGAGATCGTCGGCCGTGCGATCACGCGCTACTCCCGTCGTGAGGAGATCGTGCTTGCGACGAAGGTGCGCGGGAAGATGCACGACGGCCCCGGCGGAGAAGGCCTATCGCGCAAGGCGATCCTCGAACAGCTCGACGCATCGCTGACGCGCCTCGGCACGGACTACGTTGACCTGTACCAGATCCATCGCTTCGACCCTGAAACGCCGGTCGAGGAGACGATGGAGGTGCTACACGATGTCATCAGGGCCGGGAAGGTGCGCTACATCGGCGCTTCCTCGATGTATGGGTGGGAGTTCGCGAAGCTCCAGCACGCCGCGGATCTCGGCGGGTGGACCCGGTTCGTGTCGATGCAGAACCAGTACAACCTGCTGCGCCGCCATGACGAACCGGAACTGATGGCCATGTGCGGCGACATGGGCGTAGCTCTCGTGCCGTACTCACCGAACGGCAAGGGCCGCTTGGCTCGCCCGGTTGGAGAGCAGAGCGACCGCTCCAGCACCGACAAGGTCGTTCAAGCGTTCGACTCCCCGTATGACGAACCCGTCATCAACGCCGTGCAGAAGCTCGCCGAAGCACGCGGCATCAGCATGGCCAAGATCGCGCTGGCGTGGGTCTTGCGCAACCCGCTCGTCACGGCCCCCATCGTCGGTGCGACCAAGCCCCACCACCTACCGGAGGCAGTGGAGGCACTCGCGCTGGAACTGACCGACGAGGAGGCGCAGGAACTCGAAGCGCCCTATCAGCAGTACGGGCCTTCGTGGTTCTAGCGCCCTAGGGACGGGGTCTGTTGGGGGGTCAGGAGCCTGATCGCGGGTCGCCGGGGTCAGGTTCGAACGTTCGCTTGGCGACCTGGACAGCGGACATGGCCCTGGGCCAACCCGCGTAGAAGGCCAGATGGATGATGACCTCCTTCAACTCTGCCTCGGTTAACCCGTTCTCTCGCGCTCTCCGCAGGTGGCCGGGCAGCTGCTCCGTGTTGCCAGCGGTGATGAGCGCGGCCACCGTGACAAGGCTCCGGTCACGCGGTGAGAGTTCCGTTCTCGCCCAGATGTCGCCGAAGAGCACGTCGTCGGTTAGCGATACAAGTTTTGGTGCGAAGTCGCCGATAAGTCGCTGGGCTGGCGTTGGCGTGTCGGCCTCGGACATCGCGTCCTCCTCGTCGGGTTGGGTTTCAGCGTTCGGCGTCGCCGGACTGTTGGTCGGGCCTTCTCTAAGAGCTACGGCTTGATCTGGAACTTCAAGACTTCGCGATCGTTCATGGCGCGGTAGCCGTCGGGCACATCCTCGATCGTGCCGGTTCGGTCGAAGACCCGTCCAGGTTCGATCCGGCCCTCGAGCACGTCCGGGCAGCAGGTCCTCGATGTACGCACGGACGGGTGCGGGGCCGCCGGACATCACTCGCGTTCTTCCAGAACGCGATGCCCGTGGGGGTCGTGTCGTCCTCGGGGACGCCAACTCGACCAACGGCGCCGCCGGGCCGGACGATCGCAAGGGCGGTCTCGACGGCCTGCTCTAGCCCAACGCATTCCAAGAACCGAGTGTGCTCCATGCTCGGTCAACTCGCGGACACGCTCGACTGCTTCCTCGCCACGTTCGCGCACGACGTCGGTGGCGCCGAACTCCTGTCCGAGCGCGGTCCGCTCCGGGTTGCTGCCGAGCAGGATGATCCGCTCGGCGCCAAGGCGCTTCGCCGCGATCACACCGCATAACCCGACCGCGCCGTCCCCGACGACGGCAACCGTCTTCCCGGGCCGACCTCCGCGGTCAGAGCGGCGTGATGACCGGTTCCCATCACGTCGGAAAGCGTGAGCAGCGAAGGCATCAAGCTGTCGTCAGCGCCGACCGGCAGCACGACGAGCGTTCCGTCCGCCTGCGGGACACGCACCGCTTCGCCCTGTCCGCCGTCGACGTCGCCCCAGCCGTAGCGGCCGCCATGCAGGCACGAACTCGGAAGGCCTTGCTGGCAGAACACACAGGAGCCGTCTGACCAGAGGAACGGCGACACGACCAGGTCTCCCACCCTGACTGCCTCCACAGCGGCGCCGACTGCCTCGATGATCCCGATGAACTCGTGACCCATCCGCCGGCCGGCGTCGTCGTGCGGCATCGACTTGTAAGGCCACAGATCGCTGCCGCAGATCGCGGCGCGCGTGACGCGAACGAGCGCGTCGGTGGGGTCGATCAGCCGAGCGTCCGGGACGTCCTCGACCCGGACGTCGCCGGCGCCGTACATCACGGCACCGCGCATCAGTTGTTGCCCTCCTCGAGTCCTGGCGCCTGGTTGTACTCGTCTTCGCTGACGTGTCTGCCCCAAGAGACCGAGCTGCCCGTTTCGTCAGCGAGCTGCATGGCGATGTGCGTCATAAACCGAGTCGGCGTCGCCCCGTGCCAATGGTTCTCGCCGGGCTCGAAGAAGACGCAGTCGCCCGGACGGATGACCTCGATTGGCCCGCCTTCCCTCTGACAGAGTCCAACGCCCTCCGCGATCCAGATCGTCTGACCGTGCGGGTGCGTATGCCAAGCGGTGCGGGCGCCGGGCGTGAAGTGGACGCTGGCTGCACCGAGCGCGGAGAGATTCGACGGCACCGCGAGCCTGTCGATGAAGACAGACCCCGTGAACCAGTCCGCGGGACCCGGAGTTGTCTCGACCGTGCTGCGCGTGATCTTCATCGTCTCCCCCGGCTCGGTCCACTGGCGTGGACGGGCAGATTGATAGTCCAGTTCGGTGAATACCAAACGCCGGCTGGGCATGACGGCGTCATTCCCTCGGGGCTCATCAAGCGCCAGTTCGCTCAAGGGACATTCCCGCACACTCGCGCAGGCGACGGATCCGTCGCCAGGCGAGGATCGCGCGCTGCGCGGCCGGTGTTTTGGGATTGCCTCCCGATGTCTTAGCCTCAGTGCGTGCTTACTGCGCGAGCTGCGGCCGCGACAACCCAGTAGGGGCCAGCTTCTGCAACAGCTGCGGCGCGGCGCTCGCAACGACGGCAGCTTCGCGGGAGGTCCGCAAGACGGTGACGGTGCTGTTCTGCGACCTGACCGGATCGACGGCCCTCGGCGAGTCAACCGACCCGGAGGCGCTGCGTGCGCTGCTTGCGCGCTACTTCGACCGGATGAAGACGATCGTCGAGTCGCACGGCGGCACGGTGGAGAAGTTCATCGGCGATGCGGTGATGGCGGTATTCGGCGTCCCCGCAGCGCACGAGGACGATGCCCTCCGCGCATGCCGCGCGGCCGTGGAGATGCGGGCTGCGCTACCTGAGCTCGGGATCGCTGGCCGGATCGGCGTGAACACCGGCGAGGTGGTGACGGGGACGGAGGAGCGGCTCGCGACGGGGGACGCGGTCAACGTCGCCGCGCGACTCGAGCAGGCTGCGACGCCGGGTGAAGTGCTGATCGGCGAGCCCACGCTCGCGTTGGTCCGCGAAGCCGTGGTGGCGGAGCCGTTGGAGCCGTTGACCCTGAAAGGGAAATCCGAACCGGTGCCGGCGTTCCGGCTCGTCTCTGTCCTCGACGCGCCTGAGCGCTCCCATGCGTCGCGGTTCGTCGGTCGGGAGCGGGAGCTGCGATCGCTTGCCGAGGCGTGGGATCGGGCGCTGGAGCAGACGCGCTGCGAGCTCGTGACTGTGGTGGGCGACGCCGGAGTGGGCAAGTCGCGGCTGGTTGCCGAGGCACTGGAGGCGTTCGAGGCTCGTGTCGTCCGGGGCCGCTGCCTGCCCTATGGAGAGGGGATCACGTACTGGCCCGTGGTGGAGGTCGTGAAGCAGCTCGCGGTACTCCCGTCCGACCCTGTTGCGGCGGCGGCGATCAGCTCGCTTCTGGGTGAATCGGGGGTGGCGACGAGCGCAGACGAGATCGCCTGGGCGTTCCGCAAGCTGCTCGAGGACCAGGCGCCGCTGGTCGTGGTCTTCGACGACATCCAGTGGGGCGAGGAGACGTTCCTCGATCTCGTCGAGTCGACGGCGCTGCTCTCGGCCGGTGCCCCACTCCTGCTCCTGTGCATGGCTCGGCCTGAGCTTGTCGAGCGGCGGCCCAGTTGGTCCGGGACGGTGCGACTCGAGCCATTGCCCGCGGAGCAGGCGGACGCGCTGATCGGCGACCGGTCTCCGATGAACTGCGAGACCGGATCGCCCGCGCGGCGGGCGGCAATCCGCTGTTCATCGCGGAGATGCTCGCGATGACGGCTGAGGACGCGAGAGTCGAGGTGCCGCCGACGCTGAAGGCGCTACTGGCGGCTCGCCTCGACCAGCTCGAAGAGGCCGAGCGTCGGGTGCTCGAGCGCGGCTCGGTCGAAGGCGAGATCTTCCATCGTGGCGGCGTGCAGGCACTCGCTCCCGAGGAGACCCAGGTCACGACCCGGCTCGCCGCACTCGTGCGGCGCCAGCTCGTCCGTCCCGACCGCGCCCTGCTTGCCGGAGATGACGGCTATCGCTTCCGTCACCTGCTGATCCGCGACGCTGCCTACGACGCGCTTCCGAAGGCGATCCGGGCTGATCTCCACGCCCGCTTCGCCGCCTGGCTCGACGAGCACGAGCACGGCCTCGTAGAGCGCGACGAGATCGCCGGCTACCACCTCGAGCAGGCCGCCCGCTACGAGGCCGAGCTCGGACAACCCAATCCCGACCTTGCGGAACGGGCTGCGCGAAGGCTCGCCACTGCCGGCAGGCGTGCGCGCGACCGCCTCGACGACCGGGCCGCGCGTGCGCTTCTGTCCCGAGCGGTGGAGCTCCTGCGCCCGGTCCGGCTCGACCTCGCACTCGAGCTGGAATCCGTATGCCTGATGGTGGATGTCGACGGGCGGCGCGGCCGCGGAGGCAGCCGATGCGGTCGCCGAGCGTGCCGAGGCCGCGAGCGACGATTCCGGCGCCATGCTCGCTCGCGCCATGGCCCTCTTCGTGCGCGTCTACGGCGGCGACCACTCGGCCACCATCGCGGACCCGCAGGAGCTCTGCCGCGCGGCGCTGCCGCTCGAGGAGGCACGCGGCGACCCGCGGCGGCTCGCACTGCTCTGGAGCCTCCTCGCATATGCAGCGAACTTCCGAATGCAAAACGACGAGCATGTCGTCGCCGCCGAGCGGGCGCTCCACTACTCCCGGGTCGCGGGTGACTCTCCCTCGTTTACCGCGGGGCTCGACTGGGCGCTCATTCTCGGCCCGCGTCCGGCGGACGAGGCGCTGCGGTCGCTCGAAGAGATCGACGCGGGCCGACCCGCCGGGGCATCGGACCTCGGGCGGGCGGCACTGCTCGCGATGCTCGGCCGCATCGACGAGGCATGGCAGCTCGCCCAGGCGCGCTCGGATCACCTGCGCGAGGTGAGCGGCGACTCGTTCGTCGGCGACGAGTACCTCGCGCTAATCGCGGAATCGAAGGCGACCGCGAGCGCGAGCTGCCGGCATATCGCCAAGATGATCGACGAGGCGCCGCAGGGAAGCGACGGCGTGATGGCCTCGTGGAGGTCGATGCTTGCGCGCGACCTCTACTACTTGGGCCGTGTCGACGAGGTAGAGCCTCTGTTGGAGCAGGCTCGGGCGGCGGGTTGGGCCCTGTGGAGCGAACGCTCGTCCCGGCCGTGGAGGCGCTCCTCCTCAGCAGGGCCGGCGGCTACGATCAAGCGGAGAAGCGGGCACGTGCCGCCGTAGCCACGGCGGAGACGGAGACGGACAACGTCTGGCTCCAGGGCTGGAGCAACGAGGACCTCGCGATGGTGCTCGAGCGCGCGGGCCGGATCGACGAGGCGCGGGAGGTGCTCGGGCGCGCGCTGGCCGTCTGGGAACGCAAGCGCTGTCTGCCGTTTGTGCGTCGCGTCCGCGAGCAGCTCGAGTCGCTCGGGCGCGCGCAGGTCTGACCACCGCTCAAGGGACATTCCCGCACACTGGGGCACGCCAGTCAGATGTGCGCAGAGTCGCTTTTCGTAGAGGACGTCACTGTGGACGCGCAGATATAGCCGCCGTATCTTTTCCGGCTCGTCACCGGTGTAGTGGGCGAACGCTTTTACCAGTCGCAGCTCGCCGTCGAATGGACGCAGGTCGTCGCGCTCGAGATAGACGTGTAAGTACGAGTCGATCTGGGTGAAGCCGTGGTGCTCGTACCAGCGCTGGACGTGCGCGTCGTCACGTGTCCACGCTTCAAGCCGAACGAGTCCGCCCTCGCGTGCCTGACGTTCGGCGGCCTCTAACAGCGACGATGCGATTCCCTGGCGTTGCCGATCGGGATGTACTGCGAGATGCCAGATCATCCCGCCGCCTCCTGGCCGGTCTGCAAGCCCATCACTGTCGCACTCAAGATCGAGAAGGCCGATGATCTCGCGCCCGTCCTCGGCAACGAGCTCGACAGCGGGCTTGTCGTAGCGCTCCTTCTCCCGTTCGACCGCATCGAAGAACGCGGTGTCGAAGAACGACAGCAGACGACAACGCAGCCAGCCTTGCTCGTCGCGCTCCACATACGGGCGAATCACGATGCCATGCCACGAGTGTGGCCGGCCAGCGAAGGGCGATCAAGCCGCGAACTGTGTGGCGAACGGAACCGCCGATGCTTCAAGCGACATTCCCGCACACTGGCGCACTTCGAGCAGTCGTTGCGTGCCTGACCGC
>CAVWWI010000023.1:0-31148 GCA_963758605.1 uncultured Actinomycetes bacterium
GCTCGTGACGCGTGAAGCGTTCAGCGAGCGAGTCGCACGAAGCCCCGTGTCCCGTTCCCTTCGACGTCCCAACGCGCTCCAAAGGCAGGCATGTTGCGGATCTGGATCCGTCCGATCTCGTCGGGCACGTGTGGGTCGAGGTGGATTTCCCGGTTTCGTGCCTCGAGGCCGAGCATGATTTTGACGAAGACAAAGGGTGCGCCGGTCGCCCACGCTTGCGGGCTGCAGGCGGTCGGGTACGGAACTGGGAATCCGCTGATCACCCGGTCGAAGCCCGCGAAAGCCTCGGGGAGACGAAAGCTCGAATGCGTAGCGGCTTCGATTAGGGCGAGGGCGATCCGATTGGCCTCGTCGCGGAATCCGTAACGCGCTAGTCCGAGCGCGATGATCGCATTGTCGTGCGGCCAGATCGTGCCGGTGTGGTAGCCGATCGGGTTGTAGCCGAGATCCTTGTTGCGAGAGCGTGCGAACACCCCAACCGCTCGAAGAGGTCCTCCGATACGAGATGGCGTGCGATCGTGCCCGCGCGCTCCTCCGGGACGATCCCCGACCACAGCAGGTGGCCTAGGTTCGATGTGAGGGAGTCGATGGGTTGCTTGTCCCCGTCGAGTCCGACGACGTAATAGCCGCCGCGCTCCTCTGACCAGAAGTCGCGGTTGAACCGGGTGAACATCTCCTCGGCCTCGCGCTTGAGTCGGGCGGCAAGGGTGTTGTCGCCCATGATCCGCTCGGCGAGCTCGGCGGCGCGCAGCTTCGCGTCGTAGACGTAGCCCTGGATTCCGCGGTCGGCAATCGGCAGGAAAGGAATGCGGCCGTCGTGGAACTGGATGCCGTCCCAAGAGTCCTTCCAGCACTGATTGCCGAGGCCCTCGGACGAGCGCGTTGCGTACTCGACGTACCGTCGTCGTCGCGGTCGCCGAAGCGGTCGATCCATCGAGGGCGGCCAGAACGCGTTCCCAGCGGTCGCGAACGAAACCGTCATCGTCCGTGAGGCGCCAGTAGTCCGACAGCAAGATCAGCCACAGCGGCGTGGCATCCGACGTTCCGTAGTACGGGCTATGAGGCTTCTCGCCGAGGACCGTCAGCTCGCCCTGGCGAATCTCGTGCAAGATCCTCCCCGGCTCCTCGTCGCGGAACTCGTCGATCTCGCGGCCTGCAGCTCCCCGAGCAGGTGGAGCGCGCCGCGCGCGAGTCCGGCCGACCCACAGCGTCTGCAGCGAGGTGATCAGGGTGTCTCGTCCGAAGAGCGTCATGAACCACGGCAGCCCGGCGGCCGGCAGCACGTAGGGCTCGTTGGCCAGTGTCCCTTCGATCCGGAGCGCCGCTAGGTCAACGATCGACTTGTCGTAGACGGCCTTGAGCGTGGCGCTGTCGGACTCAAACTCGGGCGCTGCGTCGAGCCAGCGCGTCAGCGCCCCTTCCGAGGCCTCTTGCTGCTCGCCGAAGTCCTCATGCATCGGCTCGAGCACGCGTCGTTCAGCTCCAGCTCGACCCGCACGACGGCTCCGAAGAGCTGCCTCGGCGCGACCTCGAGGTGCATGACGAGGCTGTCGCCGTCGACTCGAGCGGGGCGTCGGCGAGCTCCTCGAGCGAGGCCGCGTCGAGGATGCCGCTACGCATGACGCGCACGGTGCAGGCCGCGCGGAAACCTGGAACCTCGTCGAAGAACCGCATCGACTGGCTGTCGGCGCCGTGTTCGCGCGAAATCCTCTCGCTCCGGTCACGAACGACGGCCTTGATCTCGAACAGGTCGGCGAAGTCCATCCCGCACGTCAGCCGCAGCTCGAACCGCGCCGTCTCCAGGCCAGCGTTGACGGCGGCGAGTTGCTCGAGCAGGCCGTTGCCCACGAAGCGGAAGCGGCGCACCGCGATCGTGTCGCATGCAGACGCTCGATCTCGGGAATCTGAGATAGAACGCAGCCGAGTAGTAGTCGACCGCGCGGGACTTGAGGAGCGACAGGGATCGCCCCTCGAACTCACCTCCCACCGGTTGAGGAAGCGCGTGTCGTCGTGAACGAGGCCGCCCACGGACCCGGCAGGCACGTCACCGCGGGCGTCGGAAAGAAGGAACGTCCGCCCCTCCAGCACCGCGATCGCATCCGTGCCGAGCTCCGGCGGATACGCCTTCTCGTCACCACCCTCTCGGACGGGCGAGGCTCTGGGTAGGGGTCGAGCGGCGTCGGACGACGGGCTGTCGCAATGATTTTTGCGCGTGACATCACGTTCCTCCCCTCGTCTTCGGCCCGTTTAGCTGCTCCGCGGCCATCTTTTCATACATCCTCGTAGATCACTGTGGCCGCTCAGGCTGCTCCAGAGCTGGGGCATGGCGCCTACTCCGCACTCGCCTACGAGCTTCTTTGCGGCGAGCTGGAACCGCTGCCGGCCTCGGTCTCACGGTCCACCCCAACTGCGGACGATCCGGACGAAGACCGGCTCGAGCCCTTTGGTTTCAAGGCGAGGGATGCGACGGGCCGAGAGCGGCTTTACGCACGGCTGGGGTACCCGTAAAAGCGCGGGAGGTAGCGAGCGTCGCTCGTTCGTCAGCTCATCGAGCTTGACGACGAAGACTTCTTCCGGGGTAGAAAGTTGGGTAGAAACTTGAGCTCCTCGGAACGGAGGCCCGCTCGAATGAGTCCCGTAGCAGGCCTTTGCAGCTCCCCGGGTCGGACTCGAACTGACAACCCTCCGGTTAACAGCCGGATGCTCTGCCAATTGAGCTACCGGGGAAGGCAGCGGGCGGATTGTAGCCGTCGGGTTTGCGCCCTCTCGCGACGGGAGGAGGGGAAGACGAGGTCGCGAAGGGGCTGTCATGCGTCGCTTCGCCGTCGTAGGCGTTGCGCTGTCGGTGGGAGCCCTGGGACTGGCGCCCGAGGCCTTTGCAGGCAGTGCCCGCGTTGCTGCATTGCAGGTTGCGCTTCGCGCGCACGGTTTCGAACCGGGCCCGGTGGACGGTGTCCGCGGGCCGTTCACGACGCGACGCCCTCGCGCGGTTCCAGCGGGCGAACGGGCTCGCCCCTGACGGCAAGCTCGGCCCGGCCACGCGTCGCGCGCTCGGCCGGCGGGGGCGGCCGCTTCTCGGACAACGCGAGCTCGCGGTCGGCTCCGTCGGCTGGGACGTCGCCGTGCTCGAGTTCCGGCTACGGCGCAACGGCCTCGGCGCGCGTGCCGTCGACGGCCGTTTCACCGTGAGGACTGCGGCAGCGCTCCGTCGGTATCAGCGGCGTCACGGGCTCGTCCCGGATGGGATTGCCGGCCCGAACACCTACCGCTCGCTCGCCACCGCCGGGCCCGGTTCGGGTCCACGTCGTTCGACCCGGGAGAGAGCTTCTTCGCGATCGCGGCTCGCTACCACGTGAGCCCGTGGCAGCTCGCTCGCCGGAACCGCGTGCCGCTGATGCGGGTCATCGTTCCGGGCCAGCGCCTCGTGCTGCCGGCGGGAGCGCGTCGGCTGCCGCCAGCTGCGCAGCCTGCGTCGCGCGACGCGATCCGCTCTGCGATCAACCAGTGGGCTCGCGTGTACGGCGTCGACCCGCAGCTGGCGCGGGCGCTCGCGTGGATGGAGTCGGGCTTCCAGCAAGACGTCGTGTCGAGCGTCGGCGCGATCGGGGTCATGCAGCTCCTTCCCGAGACATGGGAGTTCGTCGACACGGTGCTGCTCGGCGAGCGCACGCCACGAAACTACGAAGGCAACGTGCGCGCGGGGGTTCGCTACCTGCGCTGGCAGCTCGATCAGTTCGGCGGCGACGTGCGGCTCGCGCTCGCAGGGTGGTACCAGGGGGCGCGGGCGGTGCGGGAGATCGGCCTGTACGACGACACGAAGCTGTTCGTCCGCGTCGTGCTCTCGCTCTACGGCACGGTCTGAGGCGGCTCCGCCTCGCCGAGCGCGATCGCGACGGCGTCCCACACGCTCGAGCGCGCGGCCTCGCTCGCAGCGCCGCGAGGAAGTGCCGGTCGTGTCTCGCTCGCGAGATGCTCGTCGGCGCGACTCGGATCGCATGCGGTCCCAACAAGCGCTTCGGTCGTGTACCGAGACTGCGCCCCACAGGAGCCCGGCGCGTTCGAGATCGATCGCGGGCCAGCGCAACGCGCGCGAGCCCGCGTGCACCGCGCTGATCATGGTCGGGACGCCGTGTTCCTCTTCGGCGACGTTGATCGCGAGTGCCGCGCGTCCGCTGCCGCTCGGCTGCGTCGAGGTCGGCGGCGTCGGAAGGCGATGCCAGAGGCGCAGCGTCTGAGAGACGATCGACTCGTGCCAGCCCCAGCTCGCGTCGCCGCGAGGAGCTCACGGCGCGATCGACGACTGCCTCGGCATCGTCGAGCCGGTCCTCGCACGCAGCGCAAGGTGAGCGAGGAGGATCGCGTTCTGCGCTCTCGATGAGGCGGGAACCGGCCCTCGTGCGTCGCGCTGCGAGTCCGCGAGCAGCGCGAGCTGCCGAGATCGCGGTTGCCGTCTGTCAGCGCGCGATAGGCAAGGCGAGTTCGGACTGACGCCGCGCCGCGCGCGTCTCCAAGCTCGACGAAGAGGCGAAGGCTCTCCTCGTAGGCGGGCGTCGGCGATGCTCGAATCGCCGCTCCTGGTGGGCCGCGCCCGCGAGGCTACGCAACGCCCGCGCTCGCAGGAGCGTGAGGCACGTTCGTCTGCGCGTTCGAGGAGATCGCCGATGCGGCGTACGCCCTCCGCCGGAGCGTGCGGTCCCCACATAGCTCTCGAGCGCGGACGCGAGCTCGAGGCCGAGGATGACATCTGCTCGTGCGGTCCAGTCGAGTGCGGCGCGAAGATCCTCGCGCTCGGCGAGCGAGGACAGCCGAGTCGAACGTGGCTCGTCGTCGTCTTCGCTGCAGATGCGCATCGCGGGCGATCGCGAGCATCCGCTCCGCGTGGCGCCGACGAATGTCGACGATCTCCCCCGACTCCTCCACGCGCTCGGCGGCAAACTCGCGGATCGTCTCGAGCATCCAGAATCGCTCCTCACCGCGGCGACCGGTTCGGCGCCGGAGCGAGGCTCTTGTCGAGAAGCGACGCCAGCGTGTCGAGGTCGGTCTCGCAGACGTGCTCGGCAGTCTCGAGGGTGCAGCCGCCGCGGAAGACGCTCAGGTTTCTGAAGAGCTCGCTGTTCCTCTTTACCGAGGAGATCGTAGCGACCAGGCGATCGTCGCCCGGAGCGTCGCGTGGCGCTCGTCGGCGTCACGAGTGCCCTTCAGCAGGTCGAGGCGATCTCCGAGCCGCTCGAGCAGCAGTTCGGGAGAGAGCAACTTTGTACGGGCGGCTGCGAGCTCGAGCGCCAGCGGGAGCCGGTCGAGTCGCTCGCAGAGCTCGCCGACCGCCGCGTGTCTCCTCGACGTCTGGGCGGACCGCGCGTGCTCGAGTGACGAAGAGATCGACGGCTTCCGGAGCGGCGAGAGGCGGCAAGTCGAGCTCGTGCTCGCCTTGGACCCGCAGAGCCTCGCGAGCTCGTGACGAAGAGCCGAAGCGGCGGTGTAGCCGCTACGAGCTCTGCCAGCGGGCGGGCTGCTCCGGGGAGCAGATGCTCGACGTTGTCGACCAGAAGATGCGTGCGTTTGTCGCCGACGCGGCCGGCGATAGCGTCGATCTCGGGCGACGCTGCGCCCAGGCGGTCGGCGATCGTCGCGAGGACGAGGTCTGGGTCGCGGAGAGGAGCGAGTGGCACGAAGAGCGTGCCTCCTTCGGCCTCGTCCGCGAGCAGGCGGGCGAGCTCGAGCGCGAACCGCGTCTTGCCGGTGCCGTCGGGGCCGATGATCGTCAGCACACGTGGATCGCGTTCGTAGAAGAGCGCAACCGCTTCGAAGAGCTCCCGCTCGCGGCCGAGAAAGCGGGTCGCCGGCGAAGGCAGGTCGACGCTTCCCGGCGTCCGAAGCGGCGGGAAGTCGCCGTCCCCGAGCTTGCATGAGGCGCGTCGCGCCGTCGAAGTCTTTCAGCCGATGCAGGCCGAGCGTCCCGTAACGCGCGCCCGTCGAGTAGGGCCGCGGTCGCCGGGGAGACAGACGATCTGCCCGCCGTGGGCGAGTCCGGCGACGCGAGCACCTCGATGGACGTCGACGCCGACGTATCCGTCGCGGGTCAGGGTGGGTGCACCCGTGTGCAGGCCCATACGCACGCGAGATCGGACCGGACGCGAGGGTTGTCTGCGCCTCGAGCGCTGCCTGCGCGGCGCCTTCAGCGGTCGGGAAGGCAACGAAGAAGGCGTCTCCCTGCGTGTCCACCTCGACCCCGCCGTAGGCGCTGAACGCCGCCCGAAGCACGCGCCGGTGCTCGGCTAGCGCTTGCGCATACGCGTCGGCCCAGCGTGTGCAGCAGCCGCGTCGAGCCCTCGATGTCGGTGAAGAGGAAGGTGACGGTGGCCGGACGGCAGGTCCGCGCGCATGGCGAGGCTAGTGCTGCGCGCGCATCAGTTCGTTCAGCGGGTTGGCTCGCGGGTCGAGCACGTTGTCGGCCTGCTCGGCGCCGGTGACGGGGAGCTCGGCCGGGTCGAGCAGCCCGACCTGCACCAGGAGCGACGCCTGATCCCAATAGATGTGCTCGTGGGCGAGCTTGTCGCCCTCGAACTTCGCCACGACGCAGAACGCCAGTCGCACGTGCCTGCCCGTCGGAGCGACGCCCGGCAGCAGCTGATCCATCTCGATGTCATGTGTGAACGAGAGGACGAGCTCGTCGACGACTTGGTCGTCGCCAACGGTCCGCGAGACCGGCGTGATCTCGATGTCCGCCGGCCACTTCCCGATGAAGTGCTGTCCGTAGAAGCGACGCACTTCCTCGAGACCAACCCCTCCGGTCATCACGGGCACGTGGTTGACGTATGGGTCGTCGGTCATCGTCGCCATCGTCGCCTCGAGGTCCAGATGAACGAACTCCGCAGCGACGTGCTCGTCGAAGACCCCGCCGATGTCCGGCTTCGCCCCCATTCGTGTGGAACCTACCTCGTCCCGCACTCGCTTGACATGTCACGGCGGCGGCGGATTGAATCCACGACATGCTCCTCCGCGAGGTCGAGTACGCGCGACCGGGGTCGGTCGACGAGGCGGTCTCGCTCCTCTCCGAGCACGAGGGAGCGCGCGTGCTCGCCGGGGGGCAGACGCTGGTGAACGTGATGAAGGCGCGCGCGGCCGCCCCCGACGTGCTCGTCGACCTCGCCGACCTCGAGGAGCTCCGCGCGATCGGGTTCTCCTCCGACGGCCTGCTCGAGATCGGCGCAATGGCTACGTACGCGCAGGTCATGGGCTCCTCGGAGGTCGAGGTCGCGCGGCCGATCCTGGCGGAGGTCGCTGCGACGATCGCCGACGTGCAGGTGCGAAATCGCGGCACCGTCGGAGGTAACGTCTGCGTCAGCGATCCGACGAACCACCTGCCTCCGCTGCTGGTTGCACTCGACGCGTCGTTCACGATCCGCGGCTCCGCTGGAGAGCGTGTCGTTCCGGCGGACGAGTTCTTCGTCGGCGTGTACGTAACCTCAGTCGGCGTGGGAGAACTGCTCACGAAGATCTCGGTGCCGCCGGCGAGCGATGCCGGAGACGGGTTCTCGGGCGTCACCGTAGGAGCGCACGGGACGTACATCGTTGACGCTGCGGCATCCGTTTCCGACGAAGGCACGCGGATCGCGATCGGGTGCGTAGCTGCCACCCCGGTGCGCGCCATCGGGATGGAGGAGAAGCTTGCCGAGGGAGACTTCTCCGGAGACACGGTGCGCGAAGCCGCGAAGGGGCTGGGCGCCTCACTCGATCCGCCCTCCGACGTCCACGGGTCGGCGGACTACCGGAGAAGCCTGGCGGAGACGTCCGCGATACGCGCGGTCCTGCAAGCTGTCGAGAGGAGAAAGCGGTAATGGGCGCGACTCCGTCAGCCAGCCGCACGATCTCGCTCGACGTGAACGGCGAGGCGATCGAGTACGACGTTCCCGCCCGCCGCCTCCTCGTCCACTTCATTCGGGACGATCTCGGGCTCACAGGAACGCACGTCGGCTGCGACACGGGGAACTGTGGCGCCTGCACGATCCACCTCGACGGCGCCCCGGTGAAGAGCTGCATGCTGCTGGCGGTACAGGCCGACGGTGCCCGCATTGCCACGGTCGAAGGGCTCGCGGGCGACGGTGAGCTGACCGCGCTCCAGCGCGCCTTCAACGAGCACCATGCGCTCCAGTGCGGCTACTGCACGCCGGGAATGCTCATGAGCGCAACGGCGCTGCTCGAGGAGAACCCGCATCCGAAGGAGGACGAGGTTCGGATCGCGCTCCAGGGCAACATCTGCCGCTGCACGGGTTACGTGAACATCGTCGAGGCTGTGGTCGCGGCCGGGGGAGCGACGGCGTGACGCCGCCTAGTGACGCTGTGACACAAGGTTCCACCGCGGTGGAAACCGAGAAGCCGCCCGTTCTCGAGAAGGGCTACGTGGGGCAGTCGATCCCACGGCGTGAGGACAAGCGGCTCGTCCAGGGGCTCGGGACGTTCTTCGACGATGTGCGCCGCCACGGGATGGGATACGTCCACTTCGTCCGGTCGCCATACGCGCACGCGCGCATCGTCTCCATCGACGTCGCGAAAGCGCTCGAGCTCGACGGCGTCCACGGGACGATCACGGGCGACGAGGTCGCGATCCACACGGACCCGTTCTTCGAGATGTCCGTGGAGCCCGGCGGGAACATCAAGGACTACGCGCTCGCCGTGGGCCGGGTGCGACACATGGGCGAGCCGGTCGCCGCCGTCTGCGCGGCGACGCGTGAGCTCGCGCGCGACGCGGCCGACCTGATCGAGGTCGACTACGACCCGCTGCCCGTCCTCGTCGACGCCGAGGAGTCGCTCAAGGACGAGACGGTGCTCCACGACGACGCAGGCTCGAACGTCGTCTGGTCGGGCGTCTTCGACTGGGGCGACGTCGACCAGGCGCTCGCGGACGCCGACCATGTGGTCAAGATCGAGAAGCTCCACTTCCACCGCTTCTCCTCGACGCCGCTCGAATGCGCGGGCGCTCTCGTCGAGTACGACAAGGGCACCGGCGAGTGGACTCTCCACTGCAACCACCAGATGCCCGGAGTGGGCGCGATCTGGATGGCGCCGGCGCTCCGCACCGGGATCGACAAGCTCCGCTTCGTCACGCAGGACATCGGCGGCGGCTTCGGGAACAAGATCTGCCTGCATCCGCAGTACGTCGTGCTCTGCCTGATGGCGCGGAAGCTCGGTCGGCCCGTGCAGTGGACCGAATGGCGCACGGATCAGCACACCGCGAACGCGCACGGGAACGAGCGCACGTTCCTGGACGTCGAGGTCGGCGTCATGGCCGACGGGACGATGACCGGCTTCAAGGTGCGGGCGCTCGACGACTGCGGCGCCTTCCCGCGCTACGAGCCGCTCGGCTGCATCATCTGGGCCCAGGTCACCCCTGGGATGTACGGCTGGCGGAACATCCGGGTCGACTTCACCCAGGTCTGCACGAACAAGTCGCCCGTCTCGCCCAACCGCGGCTACTCGCGCATGCAGCACCTGTGGCTCACGGAGCGGATCGTCGACATCGTCGCCGCCGAGCTCGAGCTCGACCCCGTCGAGGTCCGGAAGAAGAACTACGTGAAGACCGAGCAAATGCCCTACGAGACGCCGAACGGCTGCGTCTACGACTCGGGCGACTATGCGGCGGCGCTCGACATCGCGCTCGACCTGATCGACCACGGATCGATCGAGGAGCGGAGGAAGGATGCGGCCTCGCGGGGCAAGCTCCTCGGGTTCGGGATCGGCTCGACGCTCGACTCCGGGACGAACAACTTCGGGCAGTCGACCCTCCTGAACCCCGATCTCCAGTTCTCGGGAAACAACGAGGCAGCCTCGGTCAAGCTCGACATCTTCGGAGAGGTCGTCGTGACGCTCGGTACCGTGCCGCAGGGGCAAGGGCACGAGACGACCTCCGCACAGGTCGTGGCCGACATCCTCGGCTGCTCGCCCGAGCAGGTGAACGTCCGGCGCGGGCACGACACGTGGTTCAACTCCCACGCCGGCTTCTCCGGCACGTACGCGAGCCAGTTCGCGTTCACCGGGCTTGGCGCCGTCAAGGGCGCCGCGGAGCTCCTCCGCGGCGAGATGGTGCAGCTGGCGGCCGCGGTGCTGCAGGCGCCGGAGGATGCGATCGAGCTCGCCGACGGGTTCGCGCGGATCAAGGACGGGCCGGAGGAAGCGGCGCTCCCGTTCATGGCGCTCGGCGCGATCGTCAACGCGAACAACGCCTTCCTGCCGCCCGATTTCAACCCGACCCTGAACCACCGATTCGTCTGCCGGCCGTACTTCGGCATGGTGGACACCGAGAAAAAAACGGGACAGCTCACGCTCACGTACGCGACGCAGATCCACGCTGCGATCGTCGAGGTCGATCCGGAGACGGGCGTCGTCGACCTCGTCGACTACGCAGCCGTCGACGACTGCGGCGTTCGGATCAACCCGATGATCGTCGAGGGACAGGTGCACGGTGCGACGGCCCACGCCATCGGGGCGGCGCTCTCGGAGGAGTTCGTCTACGACGAGGATGGAACCCTGCTGACCGCGAACTTCTACGACTACCACGTGCCGCACGCTCTCGACATGCCACCGCTCAAGACTGGTGCCCTGGAGTCGCCCTCCCCGGTCGCGCCGCTGGGCGCCAAGGGCATGGGGGAGGGCGGAGGCGGCGGGATCCACTGCATCTGCGCCGCGATCCAGGACGCGCTCGCGCCTGCCGGGAAGGCGATCGTCTACACGAGCTGCAACCCACCGCATCGCGTCTGGTCGATGCTCCAGGACCCCGAGGCCACCCGCGGGAACGTCTCGGTGGTGTCGAAGTGATCGTCTCGGGGACGAAAGAGCTCGCCGCTCCTCGCGAGAAGGTATGGGGAGTCATCAACGACCCCGCCGAGATGGCGAAGCTCATGCCGGGGGTGGAGAGCTTCGAGGTGCACGACGAGAAGCACTGGACGGCGCAGGTGAAAGTGCCACTGGGCCTCGGCGGCCTGAAGATGACCATGAATTTCGAGAAGCTCGAGGAGCGGGAGCCAGAGTTCGCGTCGATGCGTGCGAAGGGGACCGGCGTCGGGGCGCTCGTGGACATGACGACGTCGTTCACGCTGTCCGAGGCGGGCGAGGGCACGTCGATGGCCTGGGAGGCCGACGTCAAGATCGCCGGCCCGGTGGGAGCGATGGGCCAGCGCGTCCTGCAGCCGATCGTGAATCAGCAGGTCGGGCAGGTGCTCGGGGCGCTCGAGCAGCGGGTCGGCGGGGCGAATGCGTCGACAGGCGAAGCGGAAGCGCCGGCGAACTCTCCGCAGGGCTGAACCTCCCTTAGCCGGCCGTGTGGCGAACGACCGCAAACAGGACGGTCGAGCCCAGGATCATTCGGGCCGGCTACGGCATTCACGCATTGCCGACTCCGTCGATAGCGCCCGTTCCGGCCGAGCGGGGGCGCGGCGTACCAAGCTCACTCAGCCGGGCTACGGACGTGACCGTGTTGCGGACTCGTCGATAGGGCGCGAGCCTAGGCCTAGCGACCGAACCCAGGGCGGGCGATGGTGCGGGCGGGCCTCAGGCCCGCCCGCTCTCGTCATGCGTGTTTGACTACGCGCCAGATGGCCGTCCCGTTTCGGATCGGGGTCATGCAGCTCACGATGGAGCCGCTCGAGGAGATGCTCGGGTCGGCGCGGGTCATGGACGAGGCGGGAATGGACACGATCTGGCTGGCCGAGGCGTACCCGTGGTGGCGAAAGCACGGGATGGAGGCGCGCTCGTCCACGGTGGTCTCTGCCCTCATGGCGCGCGAGACGAAGCGGCTGACGATCGGCTGGGGGATCATCTCGCCGTTCACGCGGCACCCGGTGCAGGTGGCGATGGATGCGCGGGTCGTGCAGGAGGCCGCAGGGCCGGGGCGGTTCCTGCTCGGCTTCGGGACGTCGAAGATCTTCCTCAACAACATTCGTGCCCAAACGAAGAAGACGCTGGGGCCGATGCGCGACGCGATCGCGATCGTGCGGGGGGTGCTCGGCGGCGGCGCGTTCGAGTACGAGGGCGACACCTGGAGTGCCTCCGTGCCGGGGCTCCAGGACGCCGCCGAGACGCCGCGTGAAGTTCCTCCCGTCTACGTCGCCGCCACTGCGCCGAAGATGCAGGCGCTGTCCGGGGAGATCGCGGACGGGTGCCTGACACCATCGATCACGACTCCCGCGTTCGTCCGCTACACGCGCGAGAACGTGAAGGCCGACATCGACATCGGCTGCACGGTGGTTGCGTCGATCCACGACTCCGATCGCGCTGCCGGGCGCGACGGTGCCCGCGAGATCGCCGGGATGTACCTCGCGAACAAGTTCCAGAACATCAGGGGCTCGGCCGACACGCTGCTCCAGCTGGCCGGAATCGAGATGGAGGAGCTCGCGCCGGTCGCGGAAGCAATGGAGCGGGGTGGACGGCTGGCGGCCGCGGCCGAGGTGACCGACTCGCTGCTCGACCGCTGCAAGCCGATAGCGGGGACGCCGACGGACTGCATCGAGGCGATCGAGGAGTACCGCGAGGCCGGCTGCACGCACGTCATGCTCGAGCTCTGGGGAGACCGTCGGCACGAGCAGATCCGCCTCTTCGGCGAGAAGGTACTTCCTCAGTTTCGATGATCGACGAACGCCGATTGGTCGAGCTTGCGCTCCGGCTCGTCTCGACGCCGTCCTTCACAGGCTCCGAGCAAGCGGCTGCGGAGCTCGTTCGCGACGTCTTCGCCGAGGATCTCGGGCTCGACGTGCAGTGGCAGCAGGTCGAGGACGGCCGGGCGAACGTCGTCGGCACGTGGGCGGGGACGGGGGCGGGCCGACCCTGATGTTCAATGGGCACCTCGACACCTCGTACTCCGGGCGGGAGCCGTGGCTCCACGGAATCCCGGGATTCCAGCCCGAGGGCTTCGAGCGTGACGGGCGCATCTACGGGCTTGGGATCTCGAACATGAAGGGCGCGCTGGCCTGTTACGTGGAGGCGGTTCGATCACTGATCGAGGACGGGATGCGGCTGAGAGGGGACGTCCTGATCGCCGCCGTCGCCGGCGAGATCGAGAAGACGCAGCAGGGAGACGCGCAAGGCGCCGAGTTCCGAGGCTATGCGGCCGGCTCGCGCTACCTCGTCGGGCACGGAGGCGCCGCGGACATGTGCATCCTCGGCGAGCCGACGGAGAACAAGCTCGTGCTCGCACATTTCGGCTCTCTCTGGCTGCGGCTCTCGACGCACGGGCCGTTCGTGCACACGGCGTTCAGTGGGGGCCGGCGCGGCGAGAACTCGATCGTGAAGATGCATCCCGTGCTCTCGGCGGTGCTCGAGTGGCTCCCCTCCTGGGAGGAGAAGATGTCGTACGGGGATGTGCGCGGGGTCGCGAACGTGGGGTCGATCGAGGGCGGCTTCGGCTGGCGCGCATCGCGGACGCCCCACCGCACCGACCTCTACCTGGACCTGCGAGTTCCGCCCGACGTGCCGATGGCGGAGGCGCGGCGGAAGGCGCTCGAGTTCGCACGGTCGCTCGACGGTGTCGAGGCCGAGGTCTACGTCACCGCTCCTGGGGCGGAGATCGACGAGAGCCATCCGCTCGTGGCGGCACTTGGAGCGGCACATGCGGAAGTGTTCGGCGCTTCGCCCGAGCGAGACGTGACACGCTGGTTCTCAGACGCTTCGGTCCTCACGCGCTACGGGATCGCGACGGTCAACTACGGCACGTCGAGCGGCCTGCCGGACGCCGAGCTGGGCGAGAACCTCGAGATCGACGGCCTCGTGAAAACCGCGGACGTGTACGCGCGCGCAGCGATGAAAGTGTGCGGGGTCGCCGAGTGAGGCTCGCGACCTTCGGCGAGGGTCGGGTAGGCGCCCTCGATGGCGACGAGATCGCGGTGCTCGACGTCTCGACGATGCGCGGGTACTTCGAGCGCGGCGGCGCGGACGAGACGGGGGAGCGCGTCGCTCTCGCCGAGACGCGGCTCCGGGCGCCGATCGTCCCGAAGAAGCTGATCCACACCGCTGGCAACTTCCGGGAGCACGAGGAGGAGTCGAAGCAGGTCGGCTGGTCGCACGAGATCGCGCCGTGGATCGTCTTCTTCCAGAACGTCGACGCGATCGTCGGGCCCGACGAACCCGTCGTCTACCCGGAGCACCTCACGGAAGAGCTCGACTACGAGCTCGAGCTCGCGGTTGTGATCAAGAAGGCGGGGAAGTGGTTCTCGCCCGACGAGGCACGCGACTACATCGGCGGCTACGTCATCTTCAACGACATCACCGCTCGCGACATCCAGCGGCGGGAGATGCGCTCCGGCGTCTTTTCCTTCTGCAAGGCGATCGACACGTTCTGCCCGCTCGGCCCGTGGATCGTCACTCCGGACGAGATCCCCGATCCGCACGACCTCGCGATGGAGCTACGGGTGAACGGCGAGCCGCGCCAGACCTCGCACTCGGCGCGGATGAGCGTGACGATCCCGGAGATCCTCGGGCACTACTCGGCGCTCGGGTACTCGGCCGGAGACGTCGTCTCCACCGGAACCGTGTCCGGCGTAGCCGGGTTCTCGCCAGACGCGGCCTCGCTGTACCTGAAGCCGGGTGACGTCATGGAGGCGGAGATCGAGCGAATCGGCGTCTTGCGCAACCCGGTCGTCTCCTGGGAACAGGCCCACGGGGAGCCGCCGCCTGCCCGGGTGCGTTGGTAGCTTCCGCGCGGTGAACGACGAGTTCCGCGTCGAGGTCGAGCTCGACGACGACGAGCACGGATACTCGCTCGGCGAGCGTTTGCGGGCGCTCGATCTAGACGAAGGCGTGCGCGAACGGCTCGGCGGACGGCTCCTGGTCACGCGCGACGCCTCGCGGCTCTTTCTCTACGCAGCGAACGAAGCCCAGGCGCGTGAGGCAGCGGAGGTCGTGCGAAGTGTCGTCGAGGCCGACGAGCTGACAGCCGAGATCCGTGTGACCCGCTGGCACCCTGTCGAGGAAGCATGGAAGGAAGCTTCGATTCCTCTGCCTCGCACGCCCGAGGAAGAGGAGGCCGAGTACGCGGCGCATGAGGCGGCGGAAGCCGAGGAGGCGCGAGATCGAGGGCGAGTACGACTGGCACGTCGTGGTACGCCTACCCAGACGTGACGAGGCCGTCGAGGTTGCGCGGCGACTCGAGGCAGAACGTGTACCCGTTGCACGCCGCTGGCGGTACGTCGTTGCGGGCGTTTTGACCGAGGAACGTGCGGAAGCGCTGGCCGAGCGTCTGCGAGCCGAGCTGCCGAACGACGTGGACGTCTCGGTGGAGCCCAACCTCTCCGACCTTCGCTTGCCGACGTTTCAGTTCCTCCCGTTCTGACCGTGCTCGTCGGCGACGTCGAGCTCGTGCCGGTCCTCGATGCGGTCGGCCTGCTCGCCGAGTACGCGGACGCCTACCCGCAGGTGCCGGCAGACGCATGGGAGCCGTACCGGGCGCTCTACCCGGAGCTCTTCGCAGGTGCGAGCTGGAGGCTCCCGTGCACGATCCTTCCTCATCCGCTCCGAGGGGGTCTCCGTGCTCGTCGATACGGGCGTCGGACCGCCCGGGTTGTGGGACTGGACCGCCGAGCGGGAGGCCGAGCTGCCCGAGATACTCAGCGGGCTCGGCGTCTCGCGCGACGAGATCGACGTCGTCTTCCTGACACACCTCCACATCGACCACATCGGCTGGAACACGGACCTCGAGGGCTCCGTCTTCTTCCCGCGAGCGCGCTACGTCGTGCACCGGGACGCGCTTGCGTTCGTCCGGTTGCACGACGACCGCCCACACGTTCGGCGGTGCATTGCGCCCCTTCTCGACCGCTTCGAGACGATCGACGGCGACCTCCAGCTCGCTCCCGGGATCAGCGCATTCGTCGCGCCTGGCCACTACCCGGGTCACATGGCACTCCGTCTCGACTCAGCCGGCGCGACGGCGCTGCTGCTCACGGACTTCGCCGTGCACCCCGCGCTGCTGGAGCAACCGGACTGGTTCTACGTCTCCGACGCGGATCCGGCGCAATCCGCTGTGACGCGACACGCGTTGCTGCCCGAGCTCGTCGACCGAGACGTCATCGTCGCATGCGGCCACTACCCCGGCTCGGGCATCGGCCGAATCGTGACTCGCGAGGACAGTGTCGTGTGGGAGGAGATGCGGTGAGCTGGCCGCGGGACGAGGCGAAGCTCGAGCGCGTCCGCAGTCTCATGGACGAGCGAGGGCTCGACGCGCTCGTCGTCCGCGCGCCGGACAACGTCCTCTACCTGACGAACTTCTGGGGGATGAAGGGCTACGACGTCTGCGTGTTTCCGCGCAAGGGCGAGCCGATCCTCATCTGCCTGGAGGCGAGCGCAGGCGACGCGGAACGGATGGCGTGGACTTCCGACGTTCATCAGTTCGCCGGGTACGACCCGTCCGACCCCCGGCCACCGCTCGCGCGCGCGCTCGACATTGCGAAATCGCGCGTCGCCGACCTGCGGGACCGTGGGACTGGAGCTGTCGCTCGGAACCCAGGCCTCCGATCGCATGGTCGGCGAGCCCACGACGTTCACCCGCGACTGGTTCGACGCGTTCGGCGAAGCCGAGGACGCGACGCCGCTGCTCGCGGAGGCACGCGCCGTCAAGACGGAGCAGGAGATCGAGCGCATGCGGCTCGCGAACGAGATCGCGGCGGCTGCGATGGAGCATTGCAAGCTCATCATCGAGCCAGGGATGACCGAGGCACAGATTGCCGCCGAATGGCTCGGCTTCGTGCACGGCGAAGGGACGGGCTGGGAGGGGAACGTCGAGCTCGCGCTCGGTTTCTCGCTCGTCTGGTCCGGCCCCGGGATCCAGACCTTCACCGCAACGACGTCACGCCCGGTCGTCGAGGGAGAGCCGACGCTCTTCGAGATCTGGGTCTGCGCCGACGGGTACTGGTGCGACCACACGAAGAACCTCGTCGTCGGAGAGTTGACGCCTGCCTACCGCGAGCTGGAGCGCGGGCTCACGGCTGTGTACGAGGACGCGATCGTCTTCGCCCGCCCGGGCGCGAGCCTGGCCGAGCTCGACCGCCGCGTCCGCGCCGGGATCGAAGCGCTCGGATTCCCCGGCCAGCCGTCGCACCCGATCTGCCACGGCGTCGGCGCGCGCGCCCACGAGCCGCCGTACGCCCATCAGGCCGGCGGCGGCGAGATCCGCGAAGGCATGGTGCTTGCAATCGAGCCAGGATGCTATAGAGAGACCGGCGGGGGACTTCGCCTCGAGGACAACTTCCTGATCACGCGAGATGGCGCGGAGAAGCTGTCGCCGTTCCCCGATGGGATAGTCCAGGCGTGACGCTCGACCGCTCGAAGCTCTGGACCGGCGATTTGAACGCGAAGGCGCTCGAGCCGCAGCCGCGCGTCACCGTCGGCCTGTACGACACGACGCTCAGAGACGGCGAGCAGACCGTCGGCGTGGTGCTCTCCCCTGAGGACAAGCTCGAGATCGCACAGGCACTCGACCGTGCGGGAGTCGACCGGATCGAAGCCGGCTTCCCGCGCGTCTCCGAGGACGACTCGCGGGCGATCTCGCTGATCCTGGAAGCAGAGCTCGAAGCGGAGGTCTGGGGGTTTTCCCGCGCCGTACGCGCTGATGTCGAGGCGCTCGTCGAGCTCGGGGTGCGCGCGTCGGTGATCGAGAGCCCGATCTCGGACGGAAAGCTCGCGGCGATCGGCGTCTCGCGCGAGACGATGCTCGAACGGATCCGCGCCGCGATCTCCTTCGCGGTGGACGAGGGCATCCGCGTCGCGTTCTTCGGCGTCGACTCGACCCGTGCCGACCTGGAGTTCGTGCGCGCTGTGTACGAGAGCGCGGTCGACGCCGGCGCAGCAGAGGTCGTCGTCGTGGACACGCTCGGGATCGCCAGTCCAGAGGCAGCGGCGTTCCTCGTGAACGAGGTCGCCGAGCGGCTGGACTATGACGTCCCCGTGCACTGGCACGGACACGACGACTTCGGCCTCGCTACCGCGGCCGCAATTGCCGCGGTGCAAGCGGGCGCGACCTGGGTGCAAGGCACCGTGAACGGAATGGGGGAGCGCGCCGGAAACGCCGATCTCGTCGAGGTCGCGCTCGCGCTCGAGGCGCTGTACGGCATCCCGACCCGGCTCAGGCTCGAGCAAGCACGAGAGCTGGCACGTCTCGTCCAGGAGCGCTCCGGTACGGCGCACGCGCCGTGGAAGGCGGCGACCGGTGACAACCTCTTCACGCGGGAGTCAGGCGCGGTCGCGTCCCAGTTCCACGATCCTCCCGCGATCGAGCCGTTCGCCTCCGACGTCGTCGGTGCCACCCGCGGCATCGTGCTCGGGAAGAAGAGCGGGCTCGACTCGATCCGGATCAAGCTCGACGAGCTCGGCCTCGGCTTTCCCGCCGAGCGACACGCGGAGCTGCTCGACGCGGTCAAGCGCTCGGGGACGAAGAAACGCGGCCTCGTGACCGATGTCGAGTTCCGACGGCTCGTGAACCGAAAGCGTGGCAGTTCGAGTATTGACTGACGTGCGGCAGGGTTCGATACTCGACGCACTCGCGATAGAGCAGGCACGAGGAGGAGGAGAGCATGAGACGACCCGGCAAGTGGGGAGCGCTCGTCGCCGCCCTGACCCTGACAGGCGCTGCCACGGCGGTAGTAGCGACAGGCGCTCAGGGAAGCTCGCAGCAGCGCGGGCCGATCATCATCGGTGCAGCCATGGACCTGACGGCGAACATGGCGCCGTACGACACACCGGCGCTCTACGCCGTCCAGCTGCAGGTGACGAAGATCAACGCAACCGGTGGTATCGGGGGTCGCAGGCTCCAGGTCAGAGTCTGCGATCACCAGTTGAAGAACCAGAAGACGTGCGCGCTCCAGCTCATCCAGCAAGGCGCTACGGTCGGCATGGTCACCTGCGACGTCGAGTACGCAGCGCCCGCGACGCAGGAGTTCATCAACAAGGGCATGCTCACCCTCGCTCCGTGCATCGGCACGGATCAGCAGGGCCCGAAGCGCTTTGGTCCAAAGGGACGACTGGCGTTCACCCTCGGAAACATCGCGCAAGACGAGGCTGCGGCGATGGCCGAGTACTCGATCGCGCGCGGATGGAAGAGGGCGATCATCGTCAAGGACAACCTCCTTGCGTACTTCCAGAACGTCGCCGACCTGTTCAAGGCGCGGTACACGGAACTCGGCGGGACGGTCGTCCAGGAGGAAGGCTTCTCGTCGTTCTCCAACACGATCCAGAACGCCATCAGCAAGGTCGCGCCCACGAAGGCGGATGTGATCGCGTTCCCGACGGCGTTCGACGGGCTTGCGCCCTTCGTCGGTGGGCTGCGTGCGCTCGGGAACGACACGCCCATCATCAACTCCTGGGGCGGTGACGGGAACTACTGGTGGCCGCAGAACCCGCAGGTTCGCAACTACTACTACGTGACCTACGGCTCGATCTACGGAGACGACCCAAAGGCGGGGGTCAATCGTCTCGTCAGGGAGGTCACGGCGCTCAACAAGGGCCAGCTACCAGCTACGGGGAGCTTCATCCCTGGTTCAGACCTCGTCGATGCGCTCGTCGAGGCGATCACTCGTGCTAAAGGCTCCACGAAGGGAGCGGTACTTGCCGCCCAGCTCGAGAAGTTCAAGGGGTTCCAGACGACCTCGGGGAAGATCACATACTCCAAGAAGCTTCACGGCGTGACCGGTCGGGTGTATCGCGTGATGTTCGTGAACAACAACAAGGCGAAGTTCCTCAGGTTCTGGAAAACGAAGAAGCTCGCGACAGGCTGACCTCGGTTGACACAGGCAGCGACGCCTGATGCGAAACGGTGGCCCGGAGGCTCTCTCCGGGCCACCGGTGTCTCTCGGTCCTTCGTGGGCGTTCATGCGCTCCAGGGCGTCACGCTCGAGCTTCGCCGCGGTGAGGTGGTCGGGCTCATCGGACCGAACGGCGCCGGCAAGACGACGCTCGTGAACGTCATGACGGGCTTCGACCTTCCGAGCTCGGGCTCCGTCGAGCTCGAGGATCGCGACATCACGGGCTGGAGGCCTCACCGCCGGGGACGCGCCGGTCTCGCGCGCACGTTCCAGCACAGCCACTCCTTCGGAAACCTCTCCGTGCGTGAGAACGTCGAGGTATCCGCTCTGGGAGTCGGCGCCGCTCCCCGAGATGCTCGTCGCCGGGCGACGCAGCTCCTCGACCTCCTCGGTATCGCTCCGTACGCAGACGCTCCTGCATCGGTACTTCCGCACGGCGAGGAACGGAAGCTCGAGGTCGCCCGTGCGCTCGCCATCGAGCCGCGCTTCGTGCTCATGGACGAGCCAGCAGCCGGCCTTCCCGAGATCGAAATCCCCGAGTTTGCACACGTGCTCCGCTCCGTTCGCGACGAGCGTGGTGCGGGTGTGCTCCTGATCGACCACAACATGGCGCTCGTCATGGAGGTGTGCGATCGGATCCACGTCCTCGACCAAGGAAAGACCCTCGCGGAGGGTACTCCCGAGGCCGTGCGCGCAAACCTGGACGTCGCCGCTGCGTACCTGGGCGAGAGCGCGGTGCGCGAGGACGTGAGGTCCGATGAGCACTCCTGAGCCTGTGCTCGACGTCTCGGGTTTGGAGGTGCGCTACGGTTCGATCGCCGCGGTCCGAGGGCTCGATCTATCCGTCGAGCAGGGCGAGATCGTTGGGCTAATCGGCCCAAACGGCGCAGGGAAGTCGACGACGCTGCACACGATCATGGGCGCCGTACGACCGAGCGCCGGAGATGTTCGCCTCCGCGGTGTCTCCATCCGCGGTCGCGCCCCGGAGAAAATCGTCCGCGCCGGGATCGCTCTCGTTCCCGAGGGAAGGCGCATCTATGCGGAGCTAACGGTCGAGGAGAACCTCCGTCTCGGGCTCTCGGGACGTCGGACGAGATCCGGCGCTGCCGAGGCAGTCGCGGGCGTCTTCGAGCTCTTTCCCATCATCGAAGAGACTCGCCGCCGTCACGCCGGGCTTCTTTCCGGCGGTCAGCAACAACAGCTCGCGATCGGCCGCGCTCTGGTCGCAGAGCCGGACGTCCTGCTGCTCGACGAGCCCTCGCTCGGGCTGGCACCGACCGTGGTGGACACCGTCTTCGAGGCGCTCAGGACGATTCGGGAGCGTGGCGTCACGATTCTTCTCGTCGAGCAGCGCGCACAGCGCACGGTTGCGCTCGCGGATAGGACGTACGTCCTCTCGAACGGCGAACTTCGCATGACTCTCGGGCCGGAGGACGCGGGGGACACCCGCCGTATGGTCGACGCCTACTTCGGTTCATCGTGACCGAACACATCCAGACCCTGCTCGATTCGATCGCGCTGGGCTCGATCTACGCACTAATGGCGGTCGGGATCGGACTGGTCTTCGGCGTGCTTCGTCTCGTCAACTTCGCGTATGGCCAGTTGATCATGGCGGGCGCGTACGCACTCGCACTCACCAACGACAGCCCAGTTCTCGTGAGCATCCTGATCTGTTTCGCGGTGGTGCTCGCTCTCTCGCTAGGAATGGAGCTCGCTGCATTTCGCCCCCTGCGCCGGGCCTCTCCCACGACGATGCTGGTGGCGACCTTTGCGATCAGCTACCTCCTGCAGAGCATCGCGCTGGTCAGGTTCGGGGCGATCGGGAAGATCATCGTCGTGATTCCGAAGCTCAGCGAGCCGGTGACGATCGCGGGAGTGCACATCAGGTGGATCACCATCGTCACGATTCTCGTCGCCGTCGGGGTCTTCGCTGCGCTGACGCTTCTTCTCACGAAGACCACCATCGGGCTCCAGATGCGGGCCGCCTCCATCGACTCGCAAACTGCGCGCCTACTAGGAGTCCGGGCGAATGCGGTGATCATGGCGGCTGTGGTCGTATCCGGCCTCATCGCGGCAATCGTCGCGGTGATCCTGCCGATGGCCGTGCCCGAGCGGCTGCTCGTCGCCCCAGACTTCGCGTTGCGGGAGACGATCATCGTCCTTGTAGGCGTGGTGGTCGGCGGGATCGATCGACTCTGGTCGGCGACGCTGGGCGGGTTCGCAATGGGGTTCGCCGTGGGCGCGCTCTCTGGTTTCCTGCCGAGCAGCGGCTCGTGGCCCTTCACGAGCAGCGTGTACCTGGACTCGGCCGTGTTCATGCTCGTGATCATCGTCCTTCTCATGCGGCCGGAGGGTCTATTCGTGCGTGGTCGGCGGATGGCAGTTGAGCGGGTATGAGGCGAGTCACGGAACTCGCACAGCTGCTCGGGCCGGTCTTGGTGCTCGTCCTCGTCGGAGTGGTGGGCAGCATGAGCTTCGTCGACGCCGCGCTCGCGAACGAGTTTCGCGGAGCGCTCGTTTCGGTCGCGATCGTCGTGGCGCTCTACGTCTTCGTCGGCAACTCCGGCGTGATCTCGTTCGGGCACGTGAGCTTCGTCGCCGTCGGTGCCTTCGCCGCCGGAGTCATGACCATTCCCGTCGAGCTCAAGCCGACGATCACCCCCGGGCTCTTCTCGCTCCTCGGGGAGCACTCGGTTGGCAACGTCGCCTCGCTGGCCCTCGCCGCCGTGGCCGGCGGCGTCTTCGCATTGCTCGTCGGCATCCCGCTGATGCGCCTGTCGGGGCTCTCGGCGGGCATCGCCACGTTCGCGGTCCTCGGCGTGACGTACAACATCTTCAACAACTGGACGAAGATCGGCCCCGGACCGCTGACGCTCACGACTGTCCCGGAGACGACCGACTTCGTCCAGGCGACCGCGGGAGCTGTCGGGGTCGTCACGATCGCCTTTCTCTACCAGCGCAGCCGTCTCGGGCGGAAGCTACGCGCCGCCCGCGAGGATCCGGCTGCAGCGCGAGCGACGGGGATAGACATCCATCGCGAGCGTCTCTGGTCGTTCGCCCTGTCCGGAGCGCTCTCGGGCTTCGCGGGAGGGCTGCTCGTGCACCTTGCCGGAACGCTCCAGGCACGCGACGTCTACCTCGACCTCACGTTCTTGACGCTGGCGATGCTCGTCGTTGGCGGTGTCGGGAGCCTGTGGGGAGCGGTCGTCGGGGCTCTCGCGGTGAGCGCGCTGGACACGTTTCTCCTCAAGGCCGAGAGCGGCGAGATCGGCTTCGTCGACGACATGCTCGGCAAGCCGCTCTGGGGAGGCAGCCGTCTCGTAGGCGTCGCCGCGTTCATGGCGATCGTCCTCGTCGTTCTCCCGAACGGGCTGACGCGCGGCCGGGAGTTCCGACTTCCCAGATTCGGGCATGGTTGCGATCCCGCAGAGGAGCGTGGTCGATGAACACCCGTGTGTGTGTGATCGGTGCCGGCACGATCGGGGGTCTCTTCGCCGGACATCTGGCGCAGGTCGCCGACGTCTCGATTCTGACTCGCCGTGGCGCGCACGCCGACGCGCTGAACGAGCGAGGTTTGCGCATCACGGGGCGCAGCGATCTCGAAGCGCCGGTGTTCGCGAGCGCCGATCCGGCCCGCCTACCTCCCTTCGACCTCGGGATCGTCGCGTGCAAGGGAACCGATCTCGACGCGGTCGCGTCCGCGCTCGAGGGGCGTTACCCAGAGGCGACGTTGATGACTGTCCAGAACGGTCTGGGCGCCGAGGAGATCGTCCGCCGCCACGGGCCCTGGCAGCTCGTCTCGGCGATTACCTTCATGAGCGGCACGCGACACTCCGACACCGAAGTCGAGTACGTCCTCGACACTCCGACGTGGCTCGGGCCCTACGAGGACACGCCATTCGAGCGCGTCGAAGAGGTCACTGCGCTCATCACCTCCTCGGGCCTGAAGGCCGAGGCGTTTCTCGATCTTCGGCCCGCACAGTGGTCGAAGCTGATCTTCAACGCGACGGTGAACGGCGTCGCCGCGCTGACGCGGCTCGCACACGACTCCCATTTCGCCGCGGCGGACGCGCCGACGGACCTCGGGCACCTCGTTCGGGGGCTCATGGATGAAGGAAGCTCGGTTGCCGCAGCCCTCGGGTTCGGGCTCCACGACGACCCCTGGGAGATGAACGTGCTGGCCACGAAGCGGGGAAGCGCGCACCGCCCGTCGATGCTCGAGGATGTCGAGGCGCACCGGCAAACGGAGATCGAGTCGATCAACGGAGCTCTCGTTCGCGCAGCCGCGCGAGCGGGCGTCGACACCCCGCTGCAGTCGGCGCTCTACGCGCTGGTTCGGGCCAGAGAGGCTTCGTACCTGTGAGGATCTGCATCGTCGGTTGTGGCGCGGTGGGGTCGCTGTTCGCGGCCAATCTCGCGCTGCTCGCGGACGTCGAGGTGTGGGCGTACGACCTCGACCGGGCGCACGTCGACGCGATCAACGCCGACGGGCTTCGCCTGACCGGGGCGGGGGACGTGGTCGGGCGTGTCCGCGCGACCGCCGAAGCCGCCGAGGTGCCAAGGTGCGACTTCGGAATCGTCGCGACGAAGGCGATGCACACCGACGGCGCGATCGCGGCGACCGCGGCCGCATTCGCCGAGGGCGCAGTCGCCTCGGTGCAGAACGGCGTCGGGAACGAAGAGGCGATCGCCCGGCATGTCGGGCGCGTCATCCGCGGGACGACGTTTCCTGCAGGGAAGATCCTGGCTCCCGGTGTCGTGCAGTGGGACGTGAAGGGAGACACGACGCTCGGCCCGTTCGAGCCGAGCCCGGCCGCCATTGACGAGATCGAGCGGCTCGCAGACGCGTGCACCCGCGCAGGCATGCCCACGCACGCCGTTGCGGACGCCCGCGGTGCGCAGTGGCGCAAGGTCGTCTTCAATGCGGCGACGAACCCGGTCGGCGCCCTCACGGGCCTCACGCACGGGCGCGTGTGCGAGCGGCCCGACCTCCGCGCGATGGTGAGCGCGCTCGTCGACGAGGGCAAGGCGGTCGCCACCGCGCAGGGCATCACGCTCGATGCCGATCCAGAGGAGCTCATCGACCACGCCGCCCGACCCGATGTCGCCTACGACCACAAGGCGAGCATGCTCCAGGACGTGGAGGCGAGAAGGCGGACCGAGATCGACTATCTGAACGGCGGGATCGGGCGTTTCGGGCGGGAGCTCGGCGTCCCGACGCCGCTGAACGACGCGCTGACGGCGTTGGTGAAAGCATTGGAGGACTCGTGGACCTAGAGCTCCAGCAGCGTTACGCGAACGTCCGCGCGGCTATGGCCGAGCACGACCTCGACGCCCTGATCGTGTCCGGGAGCGAGTACACGGGCTTCGAGGGCGCGGTGACGTACCTCTCCGGGTTCCAGATCGTCCACCGCTACGCGTACGTCGTCGTGCCGCCCGAAGCCGACCCGTTCATCGTCTTCCCGAGCGAGGCGCGCTACGTCGGGGAGCACGGAACGGCGCAGATCGAGCAGGTGTTCCACGATCGCCCGGGGGAGTACATGAGTGATTACGCGCGCGGCGCGGGCTGGAAGCGCGTCGGCGTGTTCGGGCTCGATTACGTGATGGCCGTGCGCGACCAGGTCGCCATCGCAGGGGCCGGCATCGAGCTCCTGCCCTTCGACGTCGAGTTCGACCTTGCACGGGCGGTGAAGAGCGAGGCCGAGCTCGAATCGGTGCGCGACTCTGTTCGCATCAACGAGCGGGGATTCGAGATCTTCGCCGAGAGCTACGCGCCTGGCAAGAGTGCGGCCGAGGTCATGGCCGCGGCGGAGGAGTGGTTCGTCGCCGAGGGCTGCGGGCGGCTGACCATGAACATGGTGCTCACGGGCACCGACTCGTACGCGCGGCCCGAGTTCAAGATCGCCCGGCTCGAGGAGGCATTGCCGAAGTTCTTGCTCCCCTCGCTCGAGGTCGCCGGCCCGGGAATGCACTGGGTCGAGGTCTCGCGCGCGATCGCGGCCGAGGAGGCAGAGCTCTCGAACGACACGGAGCAGATGGCGCAGGCGTACGTCGAGTACGCGGAGGCGGCGAAGACCGCGATGAAGCCCGGAGCCAGCTGTCACGACGTCCACCGGGCGGTCTCCGCCGGATTCCTGGAGCGTGGCTACCACCTCGGCCACGTGACGGGCCACTCGATCGGGATGACGATGATCGAGTTCCCGAAGATCGGAGAGGGCGTCGACATCGAGCTTCGCGAGAACATGGTGCTCTCGATGCACCCGCACGCGATCGCAGCGAACGGCGAAGACTGCTTGTACATGCAGGAGACGTGGCTGGTGACACCCGCGGGCGGCATTCCGCTTTCTAACCTTCCGATGCAGGTATTCCGTGCGTAGCTGGCTAGAATCTGGCGGGTGAGCTGGCCGTGGCTCGTCGTGCTCGTCCTCGCGGCCGCACTCGTGGTCGCGGTCGAGTTGCCGCGCCTCGGAAAGCGGTTCGGCGCAGAGGCGCGCCGGGAGCGCGATCGCGCCCGACGAAAGAAGAGCTTCCGCGTGGTCACCGCCGACGACGAGAGCGACGAGTTCATCAAGAGCGTGCAGCGCGACCTCGACGCGCTCCCCACCATCGAGGAGCGCGACCGAAAGACCTAGTAGTGCGCAAGATCGAAATCCGCTCGCGCGGATTTCGATCGCGCGCGATCCCTAAAGGCGGCCGCTTCGCGGCCGCTGCGTCTCACTCTCCATCAGCGCTCGCGGATCGTGAAGGTGGTCGTCAGCGTGCGCGTGTTCGGGAGGATGCGCGCCACGTTCTCGGTGTTCTTCGTCTCCTGATAGTCGGAGACACGCAGTCGAAGTCGATGCCTGCCAGGCGCCAGGCCGACAGTGGGAACGCGAACTGTCCCGCGCGCGAACGCCGCCGAGGTGCTGCCGCCGTCGACCGCTGCGCGGATCGATTGGCGGTAGATCCCAGAGCCGGTATCGGTGGCGCCAACGCGAAGTGGATCGCCGCGCCTCACCACCCTGTTGCGTAGCCGCAACGTCGGCGGGGTGACGTCGTCGATCCAGAAGCGAAAGGTGAAGCGCCCGGCGTCGGCAGCGGTCGCGCTGTCGAACACGACGGCGTACTCGCCCGCGAGCGGCGAGAGAGCGCCCGCAGCCAGCAGAGGCCGTTGAAAGCCGTCGAGGTACGGGTTGTGGTGCACCGGGAGTCCCGCATAGCCCGTGAGGCGGTTCTCGTCGAGGCCGGTGACGACACGTGGCTCGACCCGGTTTCCCGGCGGCTGGCTCGTGATGACGACCCCGAAGTTCTTGGCCGCGCGGGTGAGGCGCACGCGGTAGACGGTCTCCGGCCCACGGAGGAATGTCGTCACGCCGAGGCCTCCTGGGTCATCTGGATAGCGATAGCGCGTGACCAGCGCGGGGCGTCTGGCGGTCGTGCCTCGGTGGGTGCCTTGGCGCCTCAACTCGAGCGGTTCGTGGCGCGCGAGCGCCGGCACTGTGACGCGGCCCCAGTAGGGGATCCGACGTTCGGCGCCCTCGCGCCTCAGCACCACGTACCCCGACACGTCCGCCTGCCTCGCGGCCGGCGACACAGTCACGTCGTACACGAGCTCGCCGGGCACCTCGACCGTCCCGCTGAGCGAGAAGCTGACGCCGGGGGGCAAGACGCCTTCCCGCCGTACGGTCCACATGCCGGCTCCGCCGCCCGCATCGCTCAGGACGATCGCGTCCTTCTTCGTCTGACGGCGCGAGAGCAGGCCGAGTGAGATGCTCGGAAGGTTGGCGAAGACGAGAGGGCGATCTGCCTTCGTCAAGGAAACCACACCTCCGCCCTGGAACGTGGGCGCCGCTGCGCGGTCGTTCCCGGCGGCGGCGTCCGTGCCCGACTGGACGAGCGCTGACTTGACCTGCCCTGGGGTCCAGTCCCCATGGCGCTGCAAGAGCAGCGCCGCGGCTCCGGCGACGTGAGGCGAGGCCATGCTCGTCCCGGAGAGCGAGGACCAGCCGTCCGGCACCGAGGAGAGAACGTCGACTCCCGGAGCGGCGACGTCGGGCTTCAGACGCTGGGACATCGTCGTCGGGCCTACCGACGAGAACTCGGCGTGGGTACCCCTCGCCGGCGCACCGGTCATCTCGACGGCGCCGACGGTGATCGCGCTCAGAGAGTTCGCGGGTGACGAAATGGAGCCTGCGCCCAGATCGTTGAAGTCGTTCCCGGCCGCGACGACGGAGACGACGCCTGCCTCGGCCGCAGCATCGAGCGCCAGCGCGACGACATCTCTCCGGGGCTCGATCTCAGGCTCGCCGATCGAGAGGTTGAGGACGTCCATCCCGTCCTGGACTGCGGCTTCGATCGCGGCGACGATCTCGGGAGCATTCCCGTTCGGGCTCAAGCCCGAGTCCGTCCCGACCAGGGCCCTGTAGTTGCCGATGTACGCGCGCGGCGCGACGCCCGACACCGTCTGGCCGTTCGCAGGTGTGCGTGCATTGCCCGCGGCGATCCCGGCCACGTGTGTCCCGTGCCCAGAGCTGTCTCCGTCGAAGGCGAGGCCGACGTTCCGGTTCCTGGCGCGGGGCGGCGGGAACGCGCGGGCGACGATGACCTTCGCATTGGTGAAGCGCACCTGGCCCTTCGGGAAGCCGGCCGGCATCGAGTAGCCGCTGGGATCGAAAAAGGGATGTGCCTGGTCGACGCCGGTGTCGATCACGCCGATCTTCATCCCCTGGCCGGCGGTCTCGAGATTCTGACCCCAGAGGGCGGGAGCGCCGATCTGCTGCGGGCTCCGGTCGAGCTGTGGTGTGTAGCGAGCGGAGTCGAAGACGTCCCGCACCCCAGGGAGGTCGCGGAGCCGAGGCAGCTGTGCGCTCGGGAGCACGACCGCGAAGCCGTTGGACACGAGCCGGTATCGCCAGCGAACGCGCGCGGCGGGAAGGCTGGTCGAGAGCTCGCGCCGGAACGCTCGCTGCTCCGCGGCGATACGAGCCTCCGTTCCAGGGGCATGGGCGAGCGAGGGCGACGCGAGGGCGACGACGACCTCGGACCGCCCGACCTTGCAACAACCTGTTGCAAGCTCCGACCTCGCCGCGCGCTCGACCCCGCCAAGCGTGAGAACGGCGAGGATCAGCGCGAGGGTCGAGCCGAGTCGTGTCATCGAAGGATGAGACGGCCCGAAGCTAGAATCGGTAGGCCGCGCGGATGTGGCGGAATTGGTAGACGCGCACGGTTCAGGTCCGTGTGCCCGTAAGGGCGTGGAGGTTCAAGTCCTCTCATCCGCATAGCGAAGGCGTTTGGGTCAGGTCGGGTCAGGTTGGGTCCCGACGGGTCACGATCCCGCACTGTAGCTGGGGTTTTGCGACCTGCGACGTTGTGAATCGATGTAGCCGCGCCGGTCCCGAAATCGGGCGTTTTCGGGCGTTTGAGACACGGAAATGAGACACGAACCGGGCGTGACTCAGAACTGACGCACCGACTCCCAGACGTGGGCAACCATGCCTGCGCGACAGCGGCTACTCCCCGTTGTCGTCACGACCCCCGGACGTGTTGTGACGTTGCGGGGGTCATCTTTCGCCAGGTCAGAACCGGCCATCTGGTCAACCGCGCCGGTGCGGCGTCCCATGAAAGAATCGGCAAGCATGCGGCCCTGGAACCGACCGGAAAGGAGACGCCATGCCTAAAGCATCGAAGGAGACGGCATCTGAGAGCGCGACGATGGAGGGCTACGAGGGCCACTTCGAGCACTTCGACGGGGGCTACACCGTTGGCTTCGAGACCTACAGTGCGGACGCCGACCTTGCCCCGTTCTTCAAGGGCCTACCCAACGATCAGTGTCAGTGCGAACACTGGGGCTACGTCGTCAAGGGCAAGGTGAAGTTCACATCCGCCGACGGTACGGAAGAGACCTTCGAGACGGGTGACGCCTATTACGTCCCGCCGGGACACACTCCCAGCATCTACGACGGGACTCAGGTGGTCGAGTTCTCTCCTACAGAGGCACTGGCGCAGACGATGGAGGTCGTCGAGAAGAACATGGCGGCAATGGGCGGCTAGCCTCGACTAGCCGCCGTGGTCGGGGTCCTATCTGGCGAGAGTCGTGGCGTCACGGCGTTCGGGTAGCCGACCCAGCCCCGGATCATCGGCGATGATGAGAACGACGGATGAAACGGATGACTGCTAGTGCCGTCATGTGTGTCGTTGTCGTCTTGCTGGGTTCATCCGCATATGCGGTTGGCGACGGGCGGCTTGACGCGAAGGGCACGGTTGCCTACGTCAGCGAGGTCCAGCGCGGAAGTGCGATCTTTCTTGCGAACGCCGACGGAAGTCGGCAACGCCAACTAACCCGACAGAGGACTCGCTATGAGGGAGTGTCGGTTATCGCACTGTCGCCGTCAGGGAGCCGGATCGCGTGGACAGGTGGGTTCCCTAATCTCAGCGAAAAGGCATATGCGGACATTTACGTCATTCCCACCGCTGGCGGGAAAGCCCAAAGGCTGACGCACACCCGCGACGAGGACTGGTATCCAGCGTGGTCACCCGACGGGCAGAAGCTGGCATTCGATCGGCAGGACAACAGATTCAACAACTGGATCTACGTCATGAACGCCGACGGGACGAGCGTTCGCCGCGTGACGGAGAACTTCAACTGGTATCCGACCTGGTCCCCTGACGGGCACATCACATACGTAAACCGCCGCGGCCTCTGGATGATGAACCCCGACGGGTCTGGAAAGCGGCTTCTGGCGAACGTGGCCATGCGCATCACGCCACGTTTCGCGGTGCCGCCGCCTATTGCGTGGTCACCGGACGGCACGCAGGTGGCCTTTACGACTGGCCGCGCCCTTTGGGTCATGGACGCGAACGGACTGCACCATCGAAAGCTGCATGAAGCTCCGAATCGGCGTACCGAGGGTCCTGTGTGGTCACCAAATGGAACGACCATTGCCTGGACGCAGGGCGACGGCGACCTTGAAGTGTTCGTCATCGACGCTGAAGGCAGCGGACTTCGCAATCTGACCCACAACGATCACATCCACGACTCGGAACCAACGTGGTCGCCGGATGGGCGGGCACTGGCCTTCCTGAGGGACCGCGAGGCGAAGAGTGACGTGTATGTGATGAACGCCGACGGAAGCGGACAGCGGAACCTGAGTGAGACACTTAGGGGCGACTGGAGTCCTGCCTGGTTGCCTCGCTGACGTCATGAGAACATATGTTCGTGACGGTACAGCCCCGCGCCCAGGTTCGCTTTCGCCGGGCGATCGAACGACGGGCCGCTGTGGATGGCCGAAGACGCAGCCCGCGAACTGCCGGACCTGTCCCTGGAAGACGCCTGCGGCTTGTCCATCTTGTACGCCGACCAGGGGTCACCGAAGTTCGACCGGGCTGCGCTGCGCT
>CAVWWI010000024.1:0-28263 GCA_963758605.1 uncultured Actinomycetes bacterium
GGGGTCACGGGCGCCGGCATGCTCGTGTCTACGGCACATCGCGACTTCACCGACAGCTTTGGCGAGGCGAGTACCGTCGTGAAGCAACTCGCCGCGCATCGCGAGGACGAGAGTCAGCTCGTTCGCGAGCTCTCCGAGACCCGGGGAACCGGCTTCGGCGTGTTCTCGTCGCCGAAGGAGGTCGGGCAGGGAACCATGAACGCGCTGAGCGCCGCGGGCGCGGCGCTCCGCGAGAAGGCACCGGACGAGCTCGAGCCATATCGCGATCTCGTGCTGGACGTCGCGACGGCGGTCGCCGAGGCGAAGGGCGGCGTGCAAGACGAGGAGAAGGCGGCGATCGACAAGATCACCGCAGCGCTCGGAACCCCCTAGTTCGGCCAGCGACCAGCGCACCAGCGTTTAGCGTGGCTCTTCCCGACGGGAAAGATGAGCATATGACTGCTTTCTCGATTGCCAATCTGCGTCGCGAGGTGGTGGACTCGGCCAAGGAGTTCGGCTTCTCGCCGGCACTCGAGGCGAGGTTCGGGAAGAAGGACCTCGAGTCCGAGCGGCTCAGCGTCAGCTTCCAGCGGGTCGCACCCAACGAGACCTCGCCGTTCTCGCACCGGCACAAGGAGCAGGCCGAGGAGATCTACGTCGTCGTCGAGGGGAGCGGCAAGGTCCACCTGGACGGGGAGGCCCGCGACGTCGGCGAGTGGGACGCGGTTCGCGTATCCGGTCCCGTTCTTCGGTCGTTCGAGGCGGGCCCGGACGGTCTCTGCGATCCTCGCGTTCGGGGAGATCAACCCCGCGAACGACGCCGAGATCGTGATGCCGGACGCTCGGAAGAGGGGTCTGGCTGAAGCCAGACCCCTCAGGTAATGCTTGTGCCTGGCGCTCCAGGTACGCGTACCCGCGAATGTCCGAGCTCGCGAACGGCTCCAACGCATACGCCCCCGTAGACGCCAGCTCGTCGACTGCGCGAACGATCTCCGGGAACTCGCTGGGCGTGTAGTCGTCGCAGACGACGACGTCGCCCGCCTCCTGGTGCGCCGCGACGAACCCGAGCTCGTGCTGCAGGGCGTCGAAGGTGTGCTCGGCGTCGAGGAACGCGAAGTGGATCCGAGGAACCCCGATCTGCTCGAGTGCGATCGCGACGTCTCCCCGAAGAAACACCACGTGGTCCTCCACGAGATCGGTCCAGGGCTCGAGCAGCTCGAGTCGGGTCTTCGGCCCCTCGGTGTCCGCGATGCTGTTCCAGAAGATGGGCCGCTCGGCATGGAGCACGTCGACGGTCACGACCGTCCCTGCGCGTTTCGCGTCTCGCAATGCTTTCGCCATGCAGACCGCGCTGAAGCCACGCGCCGGGTGCCCATTTTCGAGGATCGTCAGTGGCCGATCCGAGCCATGCCGTGCGAGGTAGCTCGTGAGCGCGGCGTAGAGCAGGAAACCGTGGCTCCAGTCGAGCTCCTCGTTCTTCGGTACGACCTGCGTCGCGAGCGCGAGCTCGTCGACGAATGCGGCCTCGGGAAGCGCTCCGAAGCGCTCGCGCAGCGCGGCGAGGAGTGCCTCGTTGCGATGCTCGCGTGCCCGTTCCGCGAGCGCCGAGAACCTCTCTCGGGAGACGCTCGCGGGATCCACACCGAAGGGGTTCTCGTCGTAGGAGCGGTACCAGCCACGCCACACGTCGAGACGCGGAGTGCGAAGGAGGCGCCGGAGGAAAGACTCGACCACGCCGGGCAACGCTACCGCGGCACGCGCGATTCTCCGCAGTAGGCTTCAGCTCCATGACCGCGGTTCGCATGGATGGCAAGGTGCTCGCCGAGAAGCTCCGCGCCGAGATCGCGGGCGAGGTCGAGGCGTTCGAGGCGCCGTTGCCTCGCGACGGTGCTCGTCGGGGACGATCCGGCGTCTCACATCTATGTGTCGAAGAAGCACGACGCCTGCGCCGAGGCCGGGATCGAGTCGCGCGATCACCGCTTTCCCGCGGCGACTCCCGAGAGCGAGGTGCTGGAGAACATGCTCGACGAGCTGAACGCGGACGACGGCGTGGACGGGATCCTCGTGCAGCTGCCGCTGCCCGAGCACATGGACGAGTCGAGGGTCACGCTCGCGGTCGACGCGACGAAGGACGTCGACGGGTTCCACCCTTTGAACGCGGGGAGGCTGTTCCTCGGCGAGCCGGTGCTGGTGCCGGCGACCCCGCTCGGGATCATGGCTCTCCTGGCCGAGTACGAGGTCGAGCTCAAAGGGAAGGAAGCTGTGGTCGTCGGGCGCAGCGAGATCGTCGGGAAGCCGATCGCGATGCTTCTTCTCGCGCAGCATGCGACCGTCACGTCTGTCACTCACGAACGCAAGACCTGGCCGACACACGCGCGGGGCGGACGTCAACGTGGCCGCGGTAGGGAAGCCAGGCCTCTTCTCGAGACATGGTCAAGCCGGGCGCGGTCGTCGTCGACGCGCGGTGAACCGAACGGAGAACGGGCTCGTGGGCGATGTCGACCAGGACGTGGCCGAATCGCCGGTTTCCTCACCCCTGTGCCCGGGAGCGTGGGGCCGATGACGATCGCGATGCTCTTGCGCGATACCCTCACAGCTGCGCAACATCGGCGCTCCGGGGTTGCGTTGCCCGGTTCCTAGGCGCTACGGTTGGCCCGTCAATCCATCGAGGCGGCTGCAACGCGGGCCGACGTCATCGCTGTAGGAGGACGTAGTGGAGCAGGGCACCGTCAAGTGGTTTTCAACGAGAAGGGCTACGGCTTCATCGAGCGCGAGGGAGGCGACGACGTGTTCGTCCACTTCTCCGCGATCACGATGGACGGCTTCAAGACCCTCACCGAAGGCCAACGTGTGGAGTTCGAGGTCGTCCAGGGGCCCAGGGGTGCCCAGGCCGCGAACGTCACGGCAGCGATGAGCTGACCGGACTGGTATCGAAGGTCGGGCGGGCTCCCGAAAGGCAAGGCCTGCCCTTTTTGGCAGGATCAGACCATGGCAATCACAGGAGAAGAGGTGCTCCACGTCGCGAAGCTGGCTCAGCTCGCGCTGACCGACGACGAGATCGAGAAGCAGCTCGACCTACGAGTCGGCAAGATCCTCGACGCCGTCGGCATTGTTGCCGAACTCGACCTCGCGGACGTGGCGCCGACCGCGCACCCGCTCGATCTCGTCAACGTCTGGGACGACGACGTGCCTCGCGACTCGCCGCCCTCTCGAGGACGTGCCCGCGAACGCGCCCGAAGCGGAGAAGGGGCTCTTCCGGGTCCCGGCATGGCGCCAGTAGTCGACACCCTGCGGCTGACTGCCGAGGGGGCGAAGGAGCTCCTCCAGCGGCGTGAGCTCACGAGCCCGGAGCTGCGGGCTGCGTACCTCGACGCAATCGAGGAACGCGACGGTGAGCTGCATTGCTTCCTGCGGACCCCCGAGAGCGAGGGCAGCGGCGTTCCGATCGCGCTCAAGGACGTCATCTCGACCAACGGCGTGGAAACGACAGCGGGCTCGCGCATCCTCGAGGGCTACGTCCCGGTCTTCGACGCCACCGTCGCCGCGCGCGTGAAGGAGCCGGCCTACCGCTCCTCGGCAAGACGAACACGGACGAGTTCGCAATGGGCTCTTCGACCGAGAACTCGGCCTGGGGCCATTCGTGTAATCCGTGGGATCCCACGCGCGTTCCCGGAGGCTCTGGTGGTGGGTCGGCGGCTGCAGTCACGGCTGGACTCACACCCTGGGCGCTCGGCTCGGACACCGGCGGCTCGATAAAGCAGCCTTCGGCGCTGTGCGGAAATGTCGGCTTGCGGCCCACGTACGGGAGTGTCTCTCGCTACGGGGTCGTCGCATTCGCGTCCAGCCTCGATCAGATCGGCCCGGTCGCGAAGACCGTCCGCGACGTCGCGTTGCTGTACTCGATCATCTCCGGACGCGACCCGTGTGACTCGACGACAGCCGAGCTGCCACATGCCGTCGTGCTTCCCGAGGGCGACTCACTCGACGGGGTGCGCGTCGGCGTGCCGACGGAGCTGAACGAAGCGGAGGGCATCGAGCCGGGAGTAAAGGAGGCGGTCGACAAGACGATCGCGCTCGCCGAGGAACTCGGCGCGGAGGTGGGGGAGTGCTCGCTCCCGCGCTCCGTGCGCTACGGGATGCCGTGCTACTACCTGATCGCGCCCGCGGAGGCGTCATCGAATCTCGCGCGCTACGACGGCGTGCGCTACGGGCTGCGGGCAGAGGGGTCGAGCTACCAGGAGATGGTCGACCGGACGCGCGACGAGGGCTTCGGCGCCGAGCCGAAGCGCCGGATCATGCTCGGGACGTACGCACTCTCGGCGGGCTACTACGACGCCTTCTACGGGCAGGCGCAGAGGGTGCGAACGCTGATCATCCAGGAGCACCGAGAGGCGCTCGAGCAGTTCGACCTCCTCGTCTCCCCGACCTCACCCACCGTCGCGTTCGAGATCGGAGCGCGCGCGGCAGACCCGCTCGCGATGTACCTGAGCGACGTGCTCACGATTCCGTCCTGCTTGGCCGGGCTCCCGGGCCTCTCTATCCCCTGCGGGCTCTCGGAGGGCCTTCCGGTCGGGCTGCAGCTGATCGGCCCCCAGTTCGGCGAGAACCTGCTCTTTCGCGTCGGCCATGCACTCGAGCAGGCGCTCGGCTTCGACACGGTGCCCGAGAGATGGCGCTCGTGACCTGGGAACCGGTCATCGGGCTCGAGGTGCACGTCCACCTGAAGACGCGGACGAAGATGTTCTGCCGCTGCCCGGTCGGGTTCGGCGCGCCGGAGAACACGCAGACCTGCCCCGTCTGCCTCGCTTTCCCGGGCGCGCTGCCCGTCGTGAACCGGACGGCGGTCGAGTGGACGATCAAGCTCGGGCTCGCGCTCGGCTGCGAGATCGCCGAGCACGCCGTGTTCTCCCGCAAGAACTACTTCTACTTCGACAATCCCGAAGGGCTATCAGATCTCCCAGTACGATCTACCATTTTGCACAAACGGCAAGGTGCTAGTACCAACCGCCGAAGGCGATCACGTGGTCGGGATCGTCCGTGCGCACCTCGAGGAGGATGCGGCGAAGACCGTGCACGTGGGTGGACGCACCGGGAGGATCCGAGGAGCCGACTACTCGCTCGTCGACTTCAACCGCGGAGGCACACCGCTCGTCGAGATCGTCACGGCGCCCGACATCCACTCCGCGGAGGAGGCGAAGCGGTTCCTGCAGCTTCTCCGCCAGACGATCGTCGAGCTCGGGATCTCGGACGCCGAGATGGAGAAGGGGACGCTGCGCGTCGATGCCAACGTCTCCGTTCGCCCGGCCGGCTCGAGCGAGCTCAGGACGCGTACCGAGCTCAAGAACATGAACTCCTTCACCTTCGTCGCGCGCGGGATCGACGCGGAGATCGCGCGCCAGATCGAGGTCTGGGAGTCGGGCGGCGAGGTGCGGCAGGAGACATACGACTTCGACGCGGGGACGGGTGCGCTGACGCCGCATCGCGCGAAGGAGGAGGCGGACGACTACCGCTACTTCCCCGAGCCCGACCTCGTCCCGGTCGAGCCGCCAGCGGATCTCGTCGAGCGCCTACGAGCCGAGCTTCCGGAGCTTCCCGCCGCGCGCATCCGCCGTCTCGAGAGCACGCTCGACCTCGACCGCGCGACGGTGCTCGTGACGGGAGGGCTCGACGGGCTGTGGCAGGAGACCGTTGCCTCCGGCGCGGAGGAGGTCGCGGCGGCAAACGTCATCGCGAACGCCGTCGTCGGTGCGGGCGTCGATCCGCGCCGGTGCCGGCGAAGGAGCTCGCACGGCTCGTCGAGGCGCGCGACCGGATTCCGCGCGCAGCCTTCGACGAGGCGATCGCCAAGCTCGGCGAGCCCGGCTTCTCCGCCGATCCGTTTCTCGCCCAGGAGGCCGTGTCGGACGAAAACGAGCTCGAGCCGATCGTCGCCCGGATCCTGGAGGCGAGCCCCGACCAGGTCGAGGCGTATCGCAGCGGCAAGGAGGGCCTGCTCGGCTTCTTCGTCGGCCAGGTGATGAAGGAGACCGGCGGTAAGGCGAACGCCCGGGTCGTCTCCGAGCTCGTCCGCGAGCGCCTCAGAAGCCAGGGATCTTGAGCTCGCGGCCGCGGTAGAGGCCGGACGACTCCGACTCCACGAAGGGCGCCATCGCCTCGCGGCGGGCAGCCTCGACATCGGAGGTCCGATACCGCTCGCGCGACTCGAGCGAGTCCCACGTCGAGATCCCGACGATCTCGTTCGAGCCCTCCGAGAAGCATTCGTAGGCCCGCAGCATCCCGGCCGGAAAGTCCTTCGGCTGCCACGCCTGGCGGAAGTCCTCGTAGGTGCCGGGCTTGATCCGGCGAGTCGTGATCCAGACGACGCTCTGATCGAGCTCCATGACGCCCTCCTCGCGTAGGCCTCGGTGCCTGGAACCTAACGAACCGGATCGGGGAGCCCGCCGAACCAGGGCGTCAAGTTCCCTGGGAAAGGAGAACACATGAGGAGGGGAGTGCTGCTCCTCGCGCTCGCGGGGGTGGTCGTCGCCTCCGTGGCGGCGGCCGCGTTCGTCGGCGGGGTCGGCCCATCAGGCGCAACCGCGTCGAGCCACCGGGAAGCGCCGCTGATCGCGGACGACCCGGCGGTCGACAACACGGACCTGTATGCGTTCGTGAGCCCGGACAAGCCGGACACCGTCACGATCATCGCGAACTACATCCCGTTCGAGGATCCGGCAGGCGGACCGAACTACAACCGGTTCGATCCGACAGCCAGGTACGAGATCCACGTCGACAACGACGGGGACGCTCGCGAGGACATCACGTATCGGTTCAGGTTCAAGACGACCGTCTCGAACCCGAACACGTTCCTCTACAACACGGGTCCGATCACGTTCCAGAACGACCCGGACCTGAACGTCAAGCAGACGTACACGATCGAGAAGATCACCCGGATCGGCTCGACCGAGACGGCATCGAACCAGGTTCTGCGCGTTGCGCCGGCGAACATCGGCCCGCGCTCGAACCCGGTCTACAACGCGACGATGGGGGTCACCAACCTCGGTGGCGATCGGTTGGTCTTCGCCGGCCCGCGCGACGATCCGTTCTTCGTCGACCTGGGTCGATCTTCGACCTGGGCGGCCTCCGGCCGTTCAACCCGTTCCACGCCATCAAGCCTCCGGCGGGCTCAGAGGCTGGAGTGGACGGGGTCCTCAACTACAACTCGCACACGATTGCCCTGCAGGTGCCGAAGACCGACCTGGTCCAGGCACCGAACAGGGACGGGGTCATCGGAATCTACGCAAGCGCCAGCCGGCAGAAGGTCCGCGTGCTCGGCGGTGACGGCACGGTGGATTCGAGCGGACCGTGGGTTCAGGTCTCTCGGCTCGGGAATCCGCTGATCAACGAGGTCATCATCCCCATCGGACAGAAGGACTTCTGGAATGCGTCCGCCCCGAAGGACGACAAGCAGTTCCTCGCGCGCTATCGCTCGCCGGAGCTGGCCACGCTGATCAACGTCCTGTACGGGCCGCCGGTGAACGACACGCTCACGGACAACCGTGACGATCTCGTTGCCGTGCTCCTCACGGGGGTGCCGAGCCTCAACTTCACGGGAGACGTGAAAGCGGATCTGCTGCGGTTGAACACCGCGATCCCGCCTGCGGCGAATCCGGATCCGATGGGTGTCCTGGCTGGTGACTTCCAGGGCTTCCCGAACGGGCGGAGGCTCGCGGACGACGTGACGGACATCGAGCTTCGCGCGATCGCGTGCGGCTACGGTCCGATCCTGAACGCGGCCCTCGGGCTCTGCAACCTCCCGCCGAACGACACCGTGTCGGACGGCGTGCAGACGAATGCCGACAACGCGTTCCTCTCGATGTTCCCGTACGCCGCGATCCCGAATCGCGGGTACGAGCACACGGGGCACAACTAGGGCGGACGTGGGCGGAGGCTCGGCATGAGACGCAGGACGACAGTGCTCGTGGGAGGCGCGGTTGCGGTCGCGCTCGCCCTCGGCGGCGCTCGTCGGCGGCGTCTTCGCCGAGTCTCCGTCCGCAGGGCCCTCCACCGCTTCCACATTGGGAGCTCGGGCGATCGCCGATCAGGCGCTCGCCGGAGCGGGTGGTGTGACGGCGACCGGGATCGCCGGGCTCGAGGCGCAGGTTCGCGCTCGACCCGGCGACGCCGGTCTCCTCACCCAGCTCGGCTTCGCGTACCAGCTCCGCTGGCGCGAGACCGCGGATCCGTCGTATCTGCCGCGCTCGGGGGCGGCTCTCAAGAAGGCATTGCGCATGCAGCTCCGGGAGCCGAACGCGGTTCTCGGGCTCGGCTCGCTCGCCCTCATCAGGCACGAGTTTCGGAAGGCTCTCGCGTACGGTCGCGAGGCGCGGCTGCTGTTGCCGGGGTCGGGGCGGCCCTACGGGGTCATCGGGGATGCGCTCGTAGAGCTGGGACGGTACGAGCAGGCGTTCGCGGCCTTCCAGCGGATGGTCGCGCTGCGGCCGGGTCTCTCCTCGTACGCCCGGGTCGCGTACGCGCGTGAGCTGACCGGAGATCCGGTCGGCGCACTGGCGGCGATGCGGCTCGCGCTCGACACCGCCGCAGGCCAGCCCGAGCCGACGGCATTCACACTCGTGGAGACCGCCAAGCTCGAGGCCGGGCTCGGACGGACGGAGGCGGCTCTCCGCCATGCACGTGCCGCGCTTGGCGCGCTTCCCGGATATCCGGCCGCGCGACTGGAGGTCGCGCGGATCGAGGCGACGCGCGGGAGAATCGGACGCGCGCTCGCCGAGGCTCGGCGAGCCGCCGAAGCGATTCCGACTCAGGCGGCAATCGCGCTGTACGCCGAGCTGCTCGACCGGGCGGGACGGCGGGACGAAGCGCGGCGACAGCGAGGGACGATCGCCGTGATCGATCGACTGCTCAAGGCGAACGGCGTGCAGGTCGATCTCGAGTCCGCCGTCCACCGAGCCGACTACCGGATTCAGCCCGTTCGCACCGTCGCGCTGGCCAGGCAGGCTCGCGCTGCTTCGCCCGTCCGTCTACGGCGACGACGCGCTCGCCTGGGCGCTCGCGCGCGCCGGGCGCTGCGACGAGGCGTTGCCGCTGGCCGAGGGCGCGCTCCGCCTCGGCACGAAGGATCCGCTCCTCTACTTCCATCGCGGGTACGCGGAGGGTTGCGCCGGCGAATCGCGCGGCGATGCGGGAGTGGTAACGGCGCGCGCTCGAGCTGAACCCGGAGTTCTCGGTGCGCTGGGCTCCCGTTGCGCGGGCTGCCGTCCGTTAGTCGCAACTACAGTCCCCGCATGCCTCGGCGGCGGCTCCCGGCCGTTCTTCTCGGCGCCGTAGCCCTGCTCATCGTGCGGCTTCGGGCTCGCGTCCTGCGGCGGAGACGACGATGCGGGCTCGACGGAGCCGACGCTGACGCAGCCGACGCTCCCGACGACGACCGACGACCACGACGACACAGACGACGACCGAGGTCGAGCAGCCGACGGTCGTGCGAGTACGTGTCGTCGGCGGTGTCCCGAAAGGCGGGATCGTCCGGAAGACCGTCGACAAGGGCGACAGCGTCGTCCTCGTCGTGAACTCGGACGTCGCCGACGAGGTTCACGTGCACGGCTACGACCTCATGCGCGACGTCGCCGCGGGCGGTACGGCGCGCATTCGGTTCAGGGCGACACTGCCCGGACGCTTCGAGGTAGAGCTCGAGGACCGGGGAGTTCAGATCGCCGATCTGACCGTCCAGCCGTGACCCAACTCGCCCACGGCATCGGGGGCGTTCGCGACCTCCCGGTTCCCGAGTCCGTCTTCTACCCGACCGCGGCGATCGTCCTCGTCATCTCGTTCGTCCTGCTCGGCGTGCTCTGGCGCCGGCCGCTCCTGCAGAGGCTGCAGCAAGGGCGTGCCCTTCCTCGTGCCGTCGCCGCTTTCGTGTTCTCGCGTGCGGCTCCGCATCGTCCTCGGGCTCGTCGCCGTGGGACTGCTCCTGCTCACGTTGACGACGGCGCTCTTCGGGACCTCGCTCGAGCTCTTGAACTTCGCGCCCACATTCGTGTACGTGATCTTCTGGCTGGGGATCCCGCTGCTGTCCGTGCTCTTCGGTGACGTCTGGCGAGTGCTCAGCCCGTGGCGGGCGATCGCCGACGCGACGGTCTGGGCGATCGAGAGAACGGGGCGCGAGGCCGCGCCGGTCCTGACCTCGGAGTGGCGGTACGGCCGCTATCCGGCAGCGGTCGCGCTCTTTGCGTTCGTCGCTCTCGAGCTCGCGCATCCGCGGCCCTCGTACCCGCGTACGCTCGGCGTTGCGATCGCGCTGTACAGCTACTGGGCGCTCGCGGGGATGGCCGTCTTCGGGCGCGATGCCTGGACGAGGGGTGGAGAGGGGTTCGCAGTGGCGTTCTCGCTGCTCGCCCGGATCGCGCCCTTCGCGCGGCGCGATGGGCAGGTCGTCGTGCGCTGGCCGTTCACCGGGCTCGCCGGGGCCGACCGCGTGCCGGGCACAGTCGTCTTCGTCGCCGTCCTCCTCGGGTCGACGAGCTTCGACGGCTTCAGCAGGACGACGACCTGGCAGAACGTGCTCGGAGACGTCCGTGCCAACCTCGCCGACGCAGTCGCAGTGGGTCGTGGATCTGGCGACGACGTTCGTGAGCATCGCCGGGCTCCTTCTCTTCGTCGGCGCGGTGGTGTTCACGTACACCCTTGCCGTGGAGAGCGCCCGCTTGCTCGTGCACGCGCCTCGCTCCCTCGCTCCCGACTTCGTGCTGCCGCTCGTGCCGATCGCATTCGCGTACCTCGTCGCCCACTACTTCTCGCTGTTCGTGATTCAGGGGCAGTTCATCTACTCGCTCATCTCGGACCCGTTCGGTCGCGGCTGGGATCTCTTCGGGACCGTCGACTTCGCGCCCAACCTCGCCGCCGTCTCGCCCGAGACGGTGTGGTACGTCCAGGCCGCGGCGCTCGTCGTCGGGCACGTGGCGGGGCTCGCGATCGCCCACGATCGCGCGGTCGCCCTCTTCGAGAGTCGTCGTGACGCTCTACGCTCCCAGTACCCGATGCTCGGATTGATGGTCCTGTACACGGTTGGCGGGCTGTGGCTCCTCTCGCAGGGGTAGTCGCACACGGAGGGCTCGCCGGCGCGATCGTCGAGGCGCTCCTGTTCCTGACCGTCGCGGCGGTGCTGATCGCGGTCTGGCTCAGGGAGCGGCGGGCCGGTCGCGGAGAGGCGCACGACGGCCCGGCTCGGCTGACGGACGACGAGTAGGCGTCACGAATCCGGCGTAGAGGAGGAGAGCGGCGGCGGCAAGGGCGGGAGCGAGCGCCCCGACGCCCAGTCCTGCGAGGCCGCTTCCGAGCGCCGCGACCCCGACTCCCGCGAGGATGAGCGCGTTGCCGAGCGGCCGGCGGCGGAAGGTCGCGAGCGCGACGACGACGACGGCCAGCGTTCCGAGTGAGTTGCCGGCGATCGCGAGGACGCGGGCAGGCCAGAGAGCGAGCACGTCCTGCGCTTCGGGGACGTCGCTACCGGTGACCTCGGCTTCGAGAGGAACTGCGAGCGCCACCCCGATCGCGAGGCCGGCGTACACGAGGACGAACGGGCGCTGCCCAGCGACGCCCGACCAAGAGCAGCGACCCCGCTCCGAGCAACGGCGCCGTGAGGAGCGCGCCGCCGAGGTAGTAGACGCGGAACGAGGCTTCGCTCCAGCCCGCTGCGGCACTCCAGGCGAGCGCTCCGGCCGCCAGGGCGAAGGCAGCGAGGGACGCGGCCCACGCGAGCAGCTCCGCCCGACGATAGAGGCGGAAACGCCGTGCCAGGTCGGCTGCAAGCCGCAGGGAGACGAGCGTCGCGCCGAATGCGAGAAGGGCCTCCACTGGGCAAGGACTGTACTTTCGGCAGACAACGCTTAGATACGCTCGGCGCGTGCATCGGCCTGCTGCCGCGGTCGTCGTGGCCCTCGCTTGTGCCCTTGTGCTGCTTCTCTCTCCGCTCGAGGCGGCGACGCCGAAGCGGGACTACGCAGCGCCGGGCGGCGCGTGGAGCATCCTCCCGCCCGGCGAGAACGGGAGCGTCACCTTCGATCGCAACACGACCGACCAGGCAAGGCTCTACGACGGGCTGACCGCGCTTCGCGGCAACGTCACGCCGCGGGACCTGCGGCGCTTCTTCAAGCCTGCGCCGCTCGGGCTCGGTGCCGACAAGCCGCAGCAGCAAGAACGGCCGCGCGCCGGTGTGACCATCGTGCGCGACCGGTTCGGCGTTGCTCACGTGACCGGCAAAAGCGAGCGCGACGTGGCATTCGGCGCCGGTTGGGTGACCGCGGCCGACCGGGGCCTCCTCCTCCAGCTCATCCGCGGCCCGGCCCGCATCGCGGCGCTCGACGTGCCCGGGCTCGATCCGCTCGCCCTCGCGCTCTCGGGCCGCACCTTCGTGCCGAGCGCCGAGGCGGAAGCGTTCCTCGCGAACCAGCTCGACGCGGTCCGCGCGCAGGGGCCGACCGGACAGAAGATCCTGGCCATTGCAGGCGCCTATGCAGCCGGTATCAACGCGTGGTACCGGGCGAAGGGCATTCCGGCCGCGGCCTTCACCCCGAACGATGTCGTCGCGTCGGCTGCTCTCATCGCTGTGCGGTTCGGTGCGAACGGTGGGCGGGAGGTCCAGAACGCGATGTTCCTCGACGCGCTCGTGGAGCGGCTGGGCGCCTCCGAGGCTCGGCGCGTGTTCGCCGACCTCTTCGACTCGAACGATCCCGAGGCGCCTGTCACGGTTCCGGGAAGCTTCCCCTACGAGCTGCCGACAGACACCTCTCCGGCAAGCGTCGTCGTGGACGACGGGAGCTTCGTCGGCGCGCCGTTCGAGCAGCCGGCGTTCGCCTCGAATGCGGTACTGGTCGGCGCGAAGCGGTCCGCGACGGGACACCCTCTCTTCGTAGCCGGCCCGCAGGTGGGGTATTTCTTCCCGCAGTTCTTCGCGGAGATGGAGCTCGCCGGCGCCGGCTTTGCGACGCGGGGAGCAGTGTTCCCCGGAGTCCCGTTCGTCCTCATCGGCCGCGGCCCCGACTTCGCGTGGAGTGCGACCTCCTCGCAGGCGGACAATGTCGACCTCTTCGTCGAGACCCTCTGCACGGACGACCGTCACTACGTCTACCGAGGCGAGTGCCAGGCGATGAGCCGGTTCTTCGCGGGAACCCTGAAGACGCCGGGGTCGCCCGATCAGCCCGTTGCGTACCTCCAGACGACCCACGGGCCGGTCGTCGGCTACGCGACGGTCGGCGGAAAGCGCGTTGCGATCTCGGCGCAACGCTCGACTCGTGGTCGCGAGCTCCTCAGCTCGAAGGCGTTCTACGAGCTCAACACCGGACGGGTCACCTCGGCGCAGCGTTTCGTCCAGTCGATGAGTTCGGTCGAGTTCAGCTTCAACTGGTTCTACGCCGACGATCGCGACGTCGCGTTCTTCTCCAGCGGCCGTCTCCCACTGCGAGCTCCGGGCACCGATCCCGCGTTGCCGACCTCGGGCGTCGGCGACTCCGACTGGCAGGGGTTCCTGCCGTTCGCGGGCCACGCGCGCGGGATCAACCCGCCTTCGGGGCTGATCCTCAACTGGAACAACAAGCCTGCGGCGGACGTCGGGTCCGCGGACTCGAACTTCGCGTACGGGTCGGTCCACCGCGTCGAGCTGCTACGGAACGCACTCGGTACGCAGCGAAAGCTCACGCTCGCAGGCGTCACCGGCACGATGAACGCCGCCGCGACGCAAGACCTGCGCGCAACGAACGTCTGGCCGGCCATCCGAGCCCTGCTCCGCACCGGCAATGCGCCGAGCGCCCGCGCCGAGGCAGCGGCGGGTCTCGTCGACTCGTGGCGCGGCATGGGAGCGAGCAGGATCGACGGTGACCTCGACGGCAAGGTCGATCATCCCGGGGCGGCAGTGATGGACGAAGCATGGCCGCGGATCGCGGATGCCGTCATGACACCTGTTCTCGGCCCCCTCGTCGACAGGCTCGCGCGGCTCATGACTCGAAGCAACGATCCGAGCCCGGGCGGCTCGGCCTACCTCTCGGGCTGGTACGGCTACCTCGACAAGGATCTGCGAGCGCTCCTCGACCAACCCGTGCGCGGCCCGTACTCGCGCCGCTATTGCGGTGCAGGCGTGCTCGCGACCTGCCGGGAAGCTCTCTGGCGCGCGCTGGACACCGCCGCTGGAGAGCTGGAGAAGGCCCAGGGCCCTGCGCCATCGGCCTGGCGCTCGGACGCGACCCGCGAGCGCATTCGCTTCACCTCCGGCTTCCTGCCGGACACGATGCGCTGGACGAACCGCCCGACCTTCCAGCAGGTCATTTCGTTCTCGGGTCACCGACCGCGCTGATCCCTGGGGTCTGGCTTCAGGCAGACCCGCTTCGCGCGGCCACACCGCTAGGCTCACCGCGATGACACGGAAGCGCTACCTCATGGCGCCCGGGCCGACGCCTGTCCCTCCCGAGGTGCTCGCAGCCGGCGCCGAGCCCATCATCCATCACCGTGGCCCGGACTTCCGCGAGTTGATGCTGCGCATGCTCGGCCGGCTGCAGGAGGTGTGCCGCACCCGGAACGACGTGCTCGTCTTCACCGCTTCGGGGTCGGGGGCCTTCGAGTCCGCGGTCGTGAACCTGCTCTCACCCGGTGAGCGCGTGCTGGCGGTATCCGCGGGCGAGTTCGGCGAGCGCTGGGCAGCGACCGCCGCTGCGTACGGCGCCGATGTTCAGGATCTGCGGTACTCGTGGGGCGAGACGCCCCGCCCGGAGGACGTCCGGGCGCGGCTCGAGGAGACCGGCGCCGAAGTCGTGTTCCTCGTCCACTCCGAGACGTCGACCGGCGTCGTCGCGGATGTCCAGGCGCTCGCCCAGGCCGCGCGTGAAGCCGGTGCGCTCACGGTGGTCGATGCGGTGTCGAGTCTCGGCGCGGTCCCGCTCGATACCGACGCCTGGGGCCTCGACGTCGTGGTCGCCGGATCGCAGAAGGCGTTGATGACCCCGCCCGGGCTCTCGCTCACGACCGTCTCTCCCGCCGCGTGGGAGCGGTGCGCGCACACCACCTCTCCGCGGGTCTACTTCGACTGGACGAAGCTGCGCGCGTCGCTCGAGACCGGGACGACGCCCTACACACCCGCTGTTTCTCTCGTCGTCTCGCTCGACAAGGCGCTCGGGATGCTGCTCGAGGAGGGTCTCGAGCCGGCGTTCGCGCGTCACGCGGCGCTCGGCCGCGCGTGCCGCGAGGGGGCGAAGGCGATGGGCCTCGCGCTCTTCTCGCCCGACGAGGAGCGCTCAGCGATCGTCACGGCGATCCTCACTCCGGACGGCGTGGACGCGCGCGAGCTCGTGCTCGCTCTGCGGGAGCGCTTCGGGATCACGGTTGCGGGAGGCCATGGAGAGCTCGGCGCGCGCATGTTCAGGATCGGCCACATCGGCTACTACGACGTCTTCGACATCACGACGGCACTGGCGGCGGTCGAGGTGCTCCTCGCGGAGAGTGGCGCGGACGTGGAGCGCGGCGTCGCCGTCGCGCGAGCGCTCGAGGCGTACCGCGAAGCCGTCCGTGTCTGATTCCCCGCGCGTCCTGATCCGGGAGCCCATCGCCGAGTCCGGGCTCGAGCTTCTCAGGAGCCGCTTCGACGTCGTCGAGGACGCGGAGTCCGAGCTCGGGTCGATCATCGGCGAGTTCGACGCGATCGTTATTCGTTCCGGGACGACGCTCGACGCCGCACTCATCGAGAAAGCGAGCAGGCTGAAGGTGATCGGCCGCGCCGGCGTTGGCGTCGACAACGTCGACGTCGACGCGGCGACGCGGCGGGGGATCGTGGTCGCGAACGCGCCGGAGGCGACAGTCGTGTCGGCGGCCGAGCACACGATCGCGCTGCTCCTCGCGGTCGCCCGCAACGTGCCCCAGGCGCATGCGGCACTTACCGCCGGCACGTGGGAGCGGTCACGCTTCGCGGGGATCGAGCTCTCCGGGAAGACGCTCGGCGTGCTCGGCCTGGGCCGCATCGGCTGGCAGGTGGCGCGGCGCGCACTGGGCCTCGGAATGCGGGTCGTCGCGTACGACCCGTACGTGACGCTCGAGCGCTTCCGCGAGCTGGGGGTCGAGTCCGCGCCGACGCTCGAGGTCGTGTATGCGAAGTCGGACCTCATCACCCTCCATCTGCCGCTCAACGAGCAGACGACAGGTCTGTTAGACGCCGCTGCATTCGACCGCATGCGAGACGGGGTGCGGATCGTGAACGCCGCGCGAGGCGGCCTGATCGACGAGGAGGCCCTCGCCGATGCGATCCGCTCCGGGAAGGTCGCCGGCGCGGCTCTGGACGTGTTCGAATCGGAGCCGTACTCCGGCCCGCTGCTTGCACTCGAGCAGGTCGTCGTCACGCCGCACCTCGCGGGCTCGACGACGGAGGCGCAGGATCGCGCGGGCCTGATCATCGCGGAGCAGGTAGCGGCCGCGCTCGACGGCGAGCTCGTGCAGACCGCGGTGAACATCCCGGTGGTGGAGCAGGCAGATCTCGAGGTGCTCGGCCCGTTCATCCCGCTCGCTGCGAGACTCGGCCGTCTTGCGGCGGAGCTCGCCGCCGTCAGGCCGGACCGCATCGTCGTCGCCGCGCACGGGCCGCTCTCGGAGTACGACACGCGCCTTCTGACGGTCGCCGCGCTGAACGGCGTGTTCCAGGATCGAGTCGACCAGACCGTCAACTACGTGAACGCGCCCTTGCTCGCAGCCGAACGGGGTCTCGACGTTTCCGAGCAGCGCTTTGCAGCGTCGCAGCACTACACGAACCTCGTTCGCGTCGTCGTCTCCGGGGATGGGGTCGACACCGAGGTCTCTGGCACGACGATCGGCCCGGAGCCGAGGCTGTTCCTGGCAGGAGCGCTCGGGTTCGCGATCGACATCGAGCTCGCACCTCGAATGGCATTCCTCGTCTACGACGACGTGCCAGGTGTGATCGGGCGGGTCGGAACGATGTTCGGGGAGGCCGACGTGAATATCGCGAACATGGCCGTCTCGCGGACGAAGGAGGGAGGGAAGGCCCTGATGGCGTTCTCGATCGACTCCGTGCCGCCACCCGAGCTCGTCGAGCGCGTCAACGCTTCCGGGTTCGACGAAGCCCGTTTCATCTCGCTCGGCTGACGCTGCGACTCGACGACCCGCGATCCCGGTGTCTGACACAGCCTTCTCGCGGCCGCCGGCGCTCGCTACATTTCGCTCGTGGTAGCGGCCTGGCCGGAGCCCGTAGAGCGGGTCTCCTCCTTTCTTCGCGAAGCCGGCGCCGAGGCCCGCATCGAGGCGTTCGCCGACAACACCCTCACCGCCGCCGAGGCCGCTGCGGCAGTGGGCTGCGACCTCGACCAGATCGTGAAGTCGCTCGTCCTCGTGAGCGACAGCGGGCCGGTCCTGGCGCTCGTTCCCGGCGACCGGCAGGGCGATCTCGAAAAAGTCGCGAGGGCCGCGGGGACCGAGTCTGCTCGCGTTGCGTCTCCGCAGGAGGTCGAGCGCGCCACGGGGTTCGCACCCGGGGCCGTTGCGCCGTTTCCGCTCCCCCAGGTACAGCAGGTGCTCATCGAGCGAACCTTGCTCCGCCATCCTCTCGTCTGGGTGGGCGCCGGTTCGCCCACGCACCTGGTCGGTCTCGCGCCGGCCGAGCTCGTCCGACTCGCCCGCGCACGCCCAACGGACGTCGTCAGGGACTACGATTCGACCGAGAACAAGGAGCGCTGACGCGATGCAGGAGACCGACAAGATCTGGATGAACGGAGAGCTCGTAGACTGGGCGGACGCGAGGATTCACGTCGGCAGTCACGGGCTCCACTACGGGTCCGGCGTCTTCGAGGGGATCCGCTGCTACGAGACCGAGAAAGGCCCGGCCGTCTTCCGGCTGCAGGATCACCTCCAGCGTCTCGAGGACTCCGCCAAGGTGCTCTTCATGGACCTCCCGTACTCGATCCAGGAGCTTCGAGCAGCGACGCACGAGCTCGTAAGTGCGAACGGCCTTCCGTCCTGCTACATCCGACCGATCGCGTTCTTCGGCTACGGCGAACTCGGGGTAGCCGCGACCGGGAACCCCGTCGACGTCGTCATCGTCAGCTTTCCCTGGGGGGCGTATCTCGGGGAGGACGGGCAGAAGAAGGGGATCACGACGATGGTGTCGAGCTGGGAGCGGGTCGGCCCGAATGTGATCCCACACGTGGCGAAGGCCACCGGGATCTACCTGAACTCGATGTTGGCGACGACGGAGGCCCGCCGCGCCGGCTACGACGAGGCGATCATGCTCACCCGTGACGGCTACGTCGCCGACGGCCCGGGCGAGAACATCTTCGTCGTGAAGAACGGCCGGCTCCTCACCCCGCCGCTCTCGATGTCGATCCTGCCCGGGATCACGCGCGACACGATCGTCACCATCGCGGGCGCCCTCGGCTATCCGGTCGAGGAGACGCTGCTGATTCGCACCGACCTCTATCTCGCGGACGAAGTGTTCATGGTCGGGACGGCGACGGAGGTTGCGCCCGTGCGGGCTGTCGACGGACACGAGATCGGCGTCGGCCCGATCACACTCGAGCTGCAGAAGGCGTATCTGGACACCGTCGAGGGCAAGGATCAGCGCTGGAGCGACTGGCTCGACGTCGTCGAGACCTCGCGCGCAGCAGCCGAAGTTTGAACATCACCCGGCAGGTACCGCTCTCGAGCCCCTGGCTCGACGAGCGGGACGAGGAGCTCGTCCTCGAGGTGCTCAGGTCGGGGCGTCTCTCGCTCGGACCGACGATCGATCGCTTCGAGGAAGCGTTCGCGGAGGCAGTGGAAGCGCCCTACGCAGCCGCGGTGTCGAGTGGAACCGCCGGCCTGCACCTTCTCTGCATCACCGCGGGCGTCGGTCCAGGCGACGAGGTCATCACATCGCCGTACTCGTTCGTGGCGTCCGCGAACTGTGCGATCTACGAGGGTGCGACGCCCGTCTTCGCAGACATCGACGCGCGCACGCTGAATCTCGATCCTGTGGCCGTCGAGGCGGCCGTGACCGAAAGGACGAAGGCGGTCGTCGCCGTCGACATCTACGGGTACCCGTGTGAGCTCGAAGAGCTGCGTGCGATCTGCGATCGGCACGGACTGGCCCTCGTCCAGGACGCCTGCGAGGCGCTCGGGGCGCGCTATCGCGGGCAGCTGGTCGGGTCGCACGGCCCTGCTGCCGTCTTCGCCTTCTACCCGAACAAGCAGATGACGACCGGAGAAGGCGGCATGGTGACGACGCACTCCGAGGACGAGTGGCGGCTCCTCCGCAGCTTGCGCAATCAGGGAAGAGCCGACTCCGGGGGCTGGCTCGACCATGCTCGCCTCGGTTTCAACTATCGGATCGACGACGTCCGTGCCGCTCTCGGGCTCGGCCAGCTCGAGAGGCTCGACGAGATCCTTGGGAGGCGCGCTCAAGTCGCCGCTCGGTATACGGAGTTGCTCTCGGACATCGACGGCCTGGAGTTGCCGTGCGCCGACGACGCCGAGCACGAACGCTCGTGGTTCGTCTACGTCGTCGCGCTTCCGCGTGACGCCGACCGCGAAGCAGTGATCGGTGCTCTCGAGGCACGTGGGGTACAGACAGCTCGCTACCTGCCGTGCATTCACCTGCAGTCGTACATGCAGGAGCGCTATGGCTTTCGCGCCGGCCTGTGCCCGGTCGCGGAGGACGTGAGCTCGCGCACGCTCGCACTGCCCTTTCACGCGCGTCTCCACGAGGGGGATCAACAGCACGTCGCGTGGGCGCTGCGCGCAGCTCTGTGAAGACGGACCCGAGCCAGGGCGAGGCGCTGGGGGCGTGGGCAGTGTGGGGCGCCGTCACACTGGCGGTGCTGATCACCTACAGCCGGCTCGATGCGACCGAGCTCTACAACGTGTCACACGAGGGGCTCGCGGGCGGGCTCGGCCGGGCACTGGTGCTCCTCAACTTCCCGGTTGCCCTCGTCGCCGTTCCCCTGGCTCTGCTGGCCGTCGCCGCCCTGTCATCCAAGGCATGGCTGGTCGCAGGACCCGCGATCGGCCTCTGCGCAATGGTGCCGTTCACGGTCGACCAGGACGAGCTGGACGCGCGCTGGATCAATGCGTTCCCGGCGCTCGGCGTCGTCTTGGCTCTCTGTCTGACGATCGCGGCCGCTCGGCGCGCAGGTAGGTCGTTCGCGCCTCGCCGAACCGGTGATCCGCTGAGGCTCGTCGTGGCTGCCGTGGTCGTGGTCCTCTCCCTCCCGTGGGTGGCCGCAGAGCTCGGTTTTCATCTCCCCGGCGACATCTTCCTCGGGGAGGAGCTCTACCTGGAAGAGGACGGCCGGCGGTTCGCCGCGGTTCATCTGGGCCACCATCACGGCGGCGACGGAGCCGTCCTCGTCCTCACCGCCTTGCTCCTTTCGCGCGTCCGCTTGCGACCCGGGAGCCTGCGGTTGGTGGTAACGGGGTATCTCGGGGTGATGCTGGCCTACGGTGCGGTGAATCTCGCGCAGGATCTGTGGCACGAGCAAGTCGTCAAGCGCGGCTGGACGGACGTCGACATCCCTTCGGCGCTTCTCCCGGGGCTACGCCCGATCTGGCTCGTGATCGTCGTCCTCGCCGTCGTGCTCGCGGTCCTGCTGCTCCGGGAGGACAACGGGCATGTCGTCGAGCCAGCACCCACGTAGCCGCGGGTCCGACTGGCTCGCTCTCGGCCGCGCACAGATTCGGGTGCCGATCGGGATCGCGGCCGCCTACGACGGACCGGTGCTCGGGAGGTTCGCCCGCGCCGCCGCAGGCCCGGTCCGCGAGGAGGAGATGCAGGTCGGCGGCGTGCCGGCGATCGTCTTTCGGCCAGGGCGGCGAGCAGGGCCGTGGCCGACCACGGTTCTCTTCCCCGGCGTCACCCGGCGAGGGCGCAAGCATCCGGCGTTCCTCGGGATCGGCCGCGGCCTGGCGGCCGCTGGGCATCTGGCCATCGTGGCCGAGCCGGAGGGTCTCGCCGCGGGCGAGTTGACGCCGGCGGCAGTGAGCCAGGCGCGGGAGGCGGTCGAGGAGGTCTTGTGCAGGCCGGACGCGGCTCGAAGTGGAATCTCGCTTCTCGGCGTCTCGGGCGGCGGCACGCTCGCCCTTCGGACCGCAGCCGATCCGCGCCTCACGGAACGGGTGTCGATCGTCCTCGCACTCGCCCCGTTGTGCGACGTCGAGGAGGCGATTCGGGTCGTCACGACGGGCGTCTACCGGGACGGATACGCGCTCGTGCCGTTCACGGCCGGTGACTTCTTCAAGCTCGTGATCGCGCGATCGATCGTCGCCTGCCTGGCTCCCGGAGACGATCGGGACGCTTTGCGCACGCAACTGTTGGCGCTCGACGACTCCGCGATCGATCCGCTGGCTTCACTGCGGGAGTGGCCCGCCGGCGGCCTCGGAGCGTCCGCGCGCGCCGCCGTCGACCTGCTCGCGAACGAGGATCCACAGCGCTTCGAAGAACTTCTTGCAGCGCTTCCCGAGGGGCTGCGTGACGCCATCGACGCAATCTCTCCGATCTCCGTCGCTCGTCGAATCTCGGCGCCAGTCGAGCTCGTCGTCGCCCGCGAGGACAGGTACATCACGCTCGCCGACGCGACCTCGTTCGCGGAGGCATGCCCGAGTACGCGGCTAACCATCCTCGGCTCGCTGGCGCACGCCGTGCCCGAGCTTTCCCCGACCGCGGTACGTGACCTGGCGCGGCTCGACGGCATTCTCGTTCGGCTCCTCGCCGCGGCATACTCTCGGCGATGACGGCGATGCGGATGGTCTTCCTCGGCTTCGGCAAGTACGCCCGCGCCGACAAGATCTACGCGCTCGAGCCGATCGTCGGCGACGACCGGGGCGGCGGGCGCCGGACGCGCGTCTGGATCGAGGGTGTCGAAGGGCCGGTCGTCGCGTCCCGCACGGAGCGCACGATCCTCCACGACATGGGTCACGAGGGGGGAGACTCGGCGCTTCTCGACGGTGCGCTCGACCTTGCGGAACGGCTCGCCTCGGCCGCGGAGGAGGGCCGCGTCGATCTCGCCGACCTCGGTCGGAGGGCGCGGAAGGTGCTTGCCGCAACCGCCAGGCCGACCGAGACCGAACAGCTCTTCTGACCGCCCGCGTCTCCGGCGCCTTCTTCGCGCGAGATGTCCACACCGTCGCGCGTGAGCTCCTGGGAGGGACGTTCCTGGTGGACGGTGTCGGCGGCGTCGTCGTCGAAATCGAGGCGTACGCGCCAGACGACCCGGCAAGCCATTCCTATGGCGGGCAGACGGCGAGGAACGCGACGATGTTCGGCCCGCCCGGACATCTGTACGTGTATCGCTCGTACGGAGTCCACTGGTGCGCCAACGTCGTGTGCGGCGAGGACGGGGTGGGATCCGCACTGCTTCTCCGCGCGCTCGAGCCGACCATGGGCGTCGACGAGATGCGAGCCCGCCGCGGGCGCGACGACATCTCGCTGCTCTGCGCCGGCCCCGGCCGCCTCTGTCAGGCGCTCGCGATAACGGGCCAGCACGATGGTCTTGCGCTCGATCGCGAGCCGCTCGCGGTCTATGCGCCGATCGAAGCCGCCGAGATCGTCGTCGGGCCGCGCATCGGGATCACGCAGGCACGGGACCAGCCCTGGAGGTACACGCTCAGGAGCTCTCCCTTTGTGAGCCGTCCCCGACCACGAGCCTGATCTTGAGGCCCGGCGCAGCCGCCACTCCGGCCTCGAGGCTCTGCCGGATGACGATGCCCCTCGGCCCGGGTCCCGCGATCGCGCGGGGATCGAGACGAAGCCGACGCACCTCGTCGCTTGCGGCTTGCAGGCTCGACCCCACGAAGTTCGGAACGAGACCGTGGCGCGCCTTCGTGACGAAGAGCTGAACCGAATCGTGCGCCGAGAGCCCGCCCCTTCGTGGATCCTGGTTCACCACGACCCCGGGCAGGCGTCCGGGTTTCGCCGGCACGTAGGCGACGGCCGCGTCGAGCGGCGCCGTCGCCAGCAGCGCGACGGCCACCGCCTCGGTCATGCCGATGACCCGAGGGACGCTCACCTCGTTCGCCTTGCAGTCCGCGGTCTTCTTCGGGCCCTCGCCCGACATGTAGACGAGCAGCCGGGAGCCGCGGCAGAGCCCATTGTCGAGCTGCCACTGTCCGCCTCGCTTGACGACCCAGGTCGATACGCCGCCGAGATAGGGTGCGGGCTCGAACGACCCGTGGTCGTCAGAGTCGTCGACGCGCTCCACGAACTCCTTCCAGATCAGGGCGGGAAGAGTTCCGCCCGTCACCGGTTTGCCGCCGTACTCGGTGAGCATCGGGCGCAGTCGGTCCGGGTATCCGACCCAGACGGCCACGACGAGCTCGGGCGTATAGCCGACGAACCACGCATCGGCGTAGTTGTCGGTGGTTCCGGTCTTGCCCGCGACGGCCTTTCCGGATACATTCGCCCGCCTGCCCGTGCCGGCGCGGACGACGTCCTCGAGGATGCCCGTCAGCACGGCCGCCTGATCCGAGTCGAGCGCCTGTCTCGGGAGCGGGCCGTTCTCTTCCTGACGCCCGGCCCGAATCCGCTGCACCCGCTCGACCACGCGCGGGCTGTCGCCCATCAGCGTCCCGTCGACCCGCCTGCCTCCGTTCGCGATCGTTGCGTAGGCGCGCGCCATTTCGAGCGGGTTCACGGCGCCGGAGCCGAGCCCGATCGAGAAGTACGCATCGAGCTGGCTCTTGATACCGAGGGCGTGCGCGGTCTTCACGACCTCCTTGGGACCGACGATGTCGGTGAGCTGTGCGTAGACCGTGTTGTCGGACGACACCATCGCGCGGCTCAGGCTGACCCGGCCGAGGTACGTGTGGTCATAGTTCGTCACACTCCACACCCGGTCGCCGGCATCGATGGAGATCGGCTTCGACTCGAGCTCGGTCGAGGGTGAGAGGCCCGAGCGCAGCGCGGTGGCGAGAACGATCGGCTTGAACGCCGAGCCCGGCTGGCGCTCCGCCTGCGCAGCCAGGTTGAACTGGCTCTCGCGGAAGTTGCGGCCGCCGAACATCGCGCGTACAGCCCCGGTCTCCGGCTCGATCGCGACGAGAGCAGCAGCGGGGCCGTCGGGGTTGCGGAGGATGGTCTCGATCGCCTTTCGCGCACTCTTCTGGAGCTCGAGGTCGATCGTCGTCGTCACCTTGAGCCCACCGCCGAAGACCCTCCCTGCACCGTACTTCTCGACGAGCTGATCCTTGACGTAGTTCACGAAGTAGGCGGCCGGCCCTCTGGTGCCGGGCAGCCGAACGTCCTCCGGGCTCGGCAGCTCGGCTGTGCTCGCGCGCCGGTAGTCCGCCATGGTGATCTTCCCCTGCTCGTACATCAGCCCGAGCACGTGTCGCCGCCGTTCCCGTGCGGCGCGAGGGTTCGTCACCGGGTCGTAGCGAGCGGGATCGGACGGGATCCCGGCCAGCAGCGCGGCCTCGTGCAGCTCGAGGAACTTCGCGCCCTTCCCGAAGTACGCCCGGGAGGCCTGCTGTATCCCGTACGCGCCGTTTCCGAAGTAGATCGTGTTCAAGTAGGCGGTGAGGATGCGGTCCTTGCTCCAGCGCTGCTCGAGCTGCCAGGCGAGCGCGGCCTCCCGCACCTTCCGCGCCAGCGTCCTCTCGTTCCTGATGTAGGCGTTCTTGACGAACTGCTGGGTGATGGTCGAGCCGCCCTCGACGATCGCCTGATGCCGGACGTCCGCCCACAGTGCCCGTCCGACGCCGTGAAGGTCGATGCCGTTGTGCTCGAAGAAGCGCTGATCCTCGATCGAGACGATGGCCTGCCGCATGATCGGGGCGATGTCCTCGGTGGCGACGAGGACCCTGCTCTCATCTCCTCGCAGGACGGCGAGGACCCTCTTGCCGTTCGAGGCGTAGACCACGGTGTCGACGTCCGAGCGCTGCTCTGCAGGATCGAGCGAAGGGATCTCGCTTGCGACCGCCCGGACCAGCCCGAAGGTGAACGAGATCCCGGAGAGCACGAAGAGCGCGCAGAGCAACGCAGCAAGACGGCGCTTGCGAACTCGGCGCCGCCGGGGCGACGTCCCCTTCTCACTCCGAACTCGCAAGAGGTGAAGTGTAGGGGCGTTACACGGCTTCGGAGGCGACGATCGGAGTCGTCGTCGGCGCGACGACCTGCTCGTCCTCGATGGTGACCGCGACGCGGTTACCCGCTTCGACGCTTCCCTCGACGGGCACGACGTCGCGCTCGTCCACCCCCGAGAACGTGCCTGCCGGGACGGGGGTCTCTCCTTCGATGATCCACATCTCGTACGTCTTGCCGGCGGGGGCGGGATCGAGGCCGTCGAGAACGAGCACGGCACGACCGTCCTCGGCCACGATGAGGCGTCCGTCCCCCGCCTCGAGCGCGACCCCGCGCGCGCCCGGGTCTGCGAGAACGGCCGCCGCCGCACGTTCTCGCTCGAGCGCGAGCCGCGCCTCGTCGAGGTCGCCCGAGAGCTGCGTTGCCCAGAGGCCGACGGCGACGGCGATCACGGCGGCGATTGCGGCTGCAGCTCCCAGGGCGGGGGCGAGGCGGCGTTGCCGGCGTGACTCGAGCGGAACCACGACCTGTCGCTCCTCGTGTGCCGCGCCGAGGACCCGGTCGCGCAGCCCCGGGCTGGGCGTGGGGCCGGAGGCTGCGACGGCGAGTGCCTCTGCCGTTTCCCAGAAGGAGGTCAGCTCCTGCCGGCAGCGCTCGCAGCTCACGAGGTGCGTCTCGTAGGCCCAGCGTTCCTCGTCGTCGAGGACGTCGAGGGCGTAGCCGGCGGTCAGCTCGTGAATTCCGTTTTCCATGACCCTTCCTGGGACGATTCGTCGAGGAGCTCGCGAAGCCTCGCAAGCCCCGAGAACATGCGGCTCTTGATCGTGCCGAGCGGCACCCCGAGCCTCTGCGCGAGCTCAGACTGGGAGAAGCCTCCGTAGTACGCGAGCTCGAGCGCCTCCCGCTGGACGTCGGGGAGCTGCCGCAGCGCGGTCTGCACGCGCTCGCGCTCGAACCGAAGCCACGCGGCCTCGTCGGTCGCCTCCGCGACCTCGTCGATGCCGGCGGCCATCTCCTCGCCGAGCGGCTCGGTGCGACGGCGTTCCTCTCGACGGACGAGGTCGACGGCGCGCCGATGCACGAGGGTGAGGATCCAGGTGCTCGCCTTCGCCCGTTCCGGACGGAACGTCGCCGCGCTGCGCCAGACCGCGAGGAACCCTTCCTGCACTGCGTCCTCCGCGAGCCGCTCGTCCCGCAGGACGCGAACGGCAAGCCCGTAGGCAATGCGCCCCACCCGGTCGTACAGCTCTCCGAGCGCGCCCTCGTCGCCGCGAGCGACGAGCGCAACCAGGGCCTCGTCGGACAAGTGAGCGTGACGCTTGCGCATTGGCCAGCCTGGCTGGACTGCCAACGCTAGCAGGGCAGGGGAGGACGACTCCATCGTCTTTCTTCGCTCTGGATGAACGTTCGGTTCACGCTGCGAGCGTCCTCGAACCGGCGCACCGACGACTGCGAACCACGCCCGTTCCCGATCCCCGGGAATCGTGAAAGGAGTGCACATGCAGAAAGGCATGACCGCGGTCGCGCTCGTCGCTCTGCTCGCTGCAGCAGCCGTCGTGGGGGCCGCAAGACTCGGTCCGGGAAGCGGCACGGCCTCCAGCCACCGCGAAGCACCGCTGATCGCGGAGGACCCGTCCGCCGATCTCACGGACGTCTACGCGTTTCGCAGCCCGGACAGGCCGAACACCGTCACCATTCTCGCCAACGTCATCCCCGGCGAGGACCCGGCGGCGGGGCCGAACTGGTACACGTTCTCGCCCTCTGCACGCTACGAGTTGAAGATCGACACGAACGGCGACGTCAGGCCGAACGTGATCTACCGCTTCTCGTTCAAGCAGAAGACGGGGCCCCTGTTCCTGGGCGATACGGCGCAGCCGTTCACCGTCACCCGTATCCAAGGTGGGAAGTCGACGGTCGTCGCGCGGGGTGCCACCCCTCCGAACAACATCGGGCCGCGCTCGACCCCGAACTACCGCAGCCTCGTCACGAAGTCGTTCGCGTCGTTCGACGGCGGTCGCTCGAAGGCGTTCGCCGGCCAGCGGGACGATCCGTTCTTCGGCGACATCGGGGCGATCTTCGACCTCGTTGCGATCCGGAAGGGCACGGGCAACATGGGCGGCGGCAAGGACTTCTTCGCCGGCTACGCCGTGCACACGTTCGCGGTGCAGGTGCCCATCGCGTCTCTCGATGCGAAGTCGAACACCATCGGCGTCTGGGCGTCGGTCGACCGTCAGAAGGTCACGACCCGCGGCGGACAGACCCGCAACTCGGGCGCGTTGCGTCGCAGGTCAACCGCCTCGGCAACCCGCTCGTCAACGAGGTCATCATCCCGACCGGCCTCAAGGACCAGCTGGAACGCCACGCAGCCGTGGCAGGAGTCGCAGTACCGCAAGTACTACGAGACGCCCGATCCTCGCCGCGGTGATCAACCAGCTGTACAAGCTCGGACGTGCCGGAGCACGGGCCGCGACGACCTCGTCGCCGTGCTGCTCACGGGCGTACCGAAGCTCAACCTCACCGGCCCGAAGCTCGGCAGACGTCCTCCGTCTGAACCTGAGCATCCCCGTGACGAAGAGCCCGAACCGGCTTGGGCGTGCTCGCGGGCGACAATCAGGGCTGGCCCAACGGGCGGCGGCTCGGCGACGACGTCATCGACGTCGCCGAGCAGGCGGTCGCCGGCTTCCTCAAGGGGAAGAAGGTGCCGCTCGGCGACGGCGTCAACGCCGACGACCGCAAGCTGCTCTCCGCATTCCCGTACGTCGCGGATCCGCAGAGCGGCTTCGAAAACACGAAGGGCAGCTAGAGCCGCCTCCTGGGGTCAGACCCGGCCGGGTCTGACCCCAGCTGCGGCCGCCGAACCGCTTTACGCTTCGACGCGAATGACACGCGTGAAGGCCTTCGTCGCCGCTCTGCTGGCCGTGTCTGCGGCCGTCCTGCTGGCACCCGGCTCGGCTTCGGCGCACCCGCTCGGGAACTTCACCGTCAACCGCTACACGGGCATCGAGCTCGCCGGAAGCAGCACCTATGTGCGCTACGCGCTCGATCTCGCGGAGATCCCGACCTACCAGCTCGGCGCCGAGGTGCGCGCACCTGGCTATGCGTCTCGGCTCGGCCGCCGGCTCGAGCTCACGCTCGACGGCCGGCCCGCCCCACTGCGAGTGCTCGAGAGTCGTGTGACCCAGCGTCCGGGCGCGGGCGGCCTGAAGACGTTGCGTCTCGACGTGGTCTACCTCGCAGCCGGGACTGGCGAAAACGTG
>CAVWWI010000025.1:0-22346 GCA_963758605.1 uncultured Actinomycetes bacterium
ACGTCGCGGACGGAGACGTGTACTTCAGCGTCGAAGGCTTCCCGGAGTACGGACGACTCTCCGGCGCGAAGGTGGAGGAGATGATCGCCCAGGAGACGAGCAACCTGAAGCGTGATCAGCGCGACTTCGCCCTCTGGAAATCGCAGAAAACGCATGAGGATGCAGCCTGGGACTCACCATGGGGCGCCGGTCGACCGGGCTGGCACATCGAGTGCTCCGCGATGGCCGAGAAGTTCCTTGGTCACGAGTTCGAGATCCACGGCGGGGGGAACGACCTCCGTTTCCCGCATCACGAGAACGAGCTTGCGCAGTCGAGCGGGCTCGGTCATGCGTTCGCGCGGATATGGATGCACAACGGCATGCTCGAGCTCGATGCGGCCAAGATGTCCAAGTCGCTCGGCAACGTCGTGACCCTGAGAAACGTGCTCGACGTATGGGGCCGCGAGGCGCTGCTCGTGTTCCACCTCTCGGGTGCGTGGAGCAAGCCGGTCGACTTCGACGACGCGGTCATGCAGCAGGCGGCGGCGCGTGCCGACGGTTTCCGCGATGTGTTTCGTAACGCACACACGCCCGCGCCTGAAGGAGACTGGAAGCGCTTCTCGGACGCGCTGGAGGACGACTTCAACACACCGGCGGCGCTCGCGGTCATGCACGAATGGAGGGATCACGAGCTGCTGCGACGCGCCCTCGAGGTATTCGGGCTCGAGTCCCTCGCAGAGGCTGACGAGGTGCCGCCGGACATCACGGAGCTCGCTGGGCGACGACAGGCCGCGCGGGAGGCGCACGACTTCGACGAGGCCGATCGTCTTCGCTCGGAGCTCGAGACAGCGGGCTGGGAAGTGCGGGACGAGCCGGGCGGCTATCGGCTCGTCCAACTCCGGTGACGCGCGACCTCGTCTACGGGCGGCGGCCGGTTCGGGAACTCCTGCGCGGCCCGCGAGAGCTCAACGAGCTGTGGGCGACCGAGCGCGCCGCTGCGCAGATCCCCTGGCTCGATTCGGGCCCACGCTTGCAGGTGAAGCCCGAGCGACTTCTGAGCGAAGCCGCCGGGACGCGCGACCATCAGGGGGTCGTCGCCTGGTGCGCACCGTTTCGCTACGCGGATGCCTACGAGCTCGCAAGAGCCGACCAGCCCCTCCTCGTCTGCCTCGACCAGGTCACCGATCCGCACAATCTGGGGGCGGTGGTCCGCAGCGCCGAAGGGGCGGGAGCGACAGGGGTCGTCCTCCCGGCGCACGGATCCGTTCGCGTGACGCCGGCTGTCTGCCGGGCGTCAGCGGGTGCGGTCGAGCACCTTCCCGTTGCGGTCGTCCAGAACCTCGCGCGCTACCTCGCGGAGATCAAAGGGGTGGACCTGTGGGCCTACGCGGCGGACTCGGAAGGATCGCTCTCGATGTGGGACTCCGACCTCGCGGGGGGCGTCGCCCTCGTGCTGGGGGCGGAGGGAAAGGCGTTCGCCCGCTCGTCCGCCGCACGTGCGACGCAGTCGTCTCCATCCCGCTCGCAGGCAACGTCGGGTCCCTGAACGTGAGCGTCGCCGCGGCGCTGCTCCTGTACGAGGCGCGCCGCCAGCGCGAGGCGAGGGAATGAGCCAAGGTACAACTTGTAGCTTGGCTCCGGTATCGCGCTCGGCTGTGCGGTTTGGCGGTTTGTGATGGCCGAACCGACCCTGTACCTCTTCGACGGCTACAACCTGCTGCACGCGGGGGACTTCTCGGACCCGCGGGAGCTCGTCGACACGCTCGCGAGCTTCGTTGCCGCTCGTGGAGTGCGCGGCGTCGTCGTGTTCGACGGCGCGGAGGAGGAGCGGCGAGTCGGGCCGCTCTCGGTTCGGTACGCGGCCCATGCGGACGACCTGCTCGAGCGGCTCGCCGCCCAGCACCGCGGCGCGGAGCTCGTCTGCATCGTTTCCTCCGACGACGCGGTGCGGAGGGTCTCCGGCCAGGAGGTCCGCAAGCTGACCTCCCAGCTCTTTCTCGCCGGCCTGCAGCCTGCCGGCCACCGAGAGCGGGAGCAACGCGGGTCGGGAAGCCGCGTCGGCGAGCGGCTCGACCCGGATGTGCGCGCGCAGCTGGAGCGGCTGCGCAGGGGCGAGAAGACGTAACGCGCCCCGGGTCGTCGCTGCGGCGCGACGGGCTTCCGGGGCGCACGCTGGAACCCAGCCGTTGCGCTCGCGCTGCCCGGGGGAGTGGGATGACCGTGCGGGGCGAGGACGGCTCGCCAGCCGGGGCGAACGTGTGTTCTTATCATTCTACGATTCTTGCAAACCCCTTGTATCGCCCGCCGAATGATGCTAGCTTCTTCCTCAACTTCAACGTGAGACTTGGTCGACGAGCCTCCGCGGCAGCTCGATCGAGATTCGCTCAACCACGGCGCAGACACGGGGGTAACGCGATGGCCGTCCGAACCGCCACAGCACCGAAGACTGCTCAGAAAGTTCAACGAGAGCTTGAGGATCTGCAGCTCGTCCTCCGAGCTCGGAACGGCAGTACCGAAGCACTCGATGCGTTGATGCGGAAGTACACCGGGTTCGTTCGCCTGAAGGCGAGCTCGTACTTTCTCGCCGGCGGCGACGGGGACGACCTCGTGCAGGAGGGCATGATCGGCCTCTACAAGGCCGTCCGGGACTTTCGGCCGGACAAGGAGACGTCGTTTCGCAGCTTCGCGGAGCTCTGTGTGACGCGCCAGATCATCACCGCCATCAAGACGGCGACGCGCTTCAAGCATTCGCCGCTCAACACCTATGTCTCGTTCAGCCACACGCCGGCCGGCCAGGAGTCCGAGGGCGACTGCACGCTCGGAGACGCTCTCCCGGGCCCGACCGTGAACGATCCTTCGGTCTGCGTCATCTCGACGGAGGAGCTGCAGAGCCTGGTGTTCTGCCTCGGCAGCGGGCTTTCGCAACTCGAGTCCGAAGCACTCAGGCTCTATCTCGAGGGGAACTCGTACGAGGAGATGGCCGAGGGTCTCGGCTGCGACACGAAGACGATCGACAACGCGTTGCAGCGTGTCAAGCGGAAGATCCTCGCGCACCAGAAGACGCGCGAAGTCCTGGCGTAGGCGCCTGCGGAGGGTTCACCTGCTGAGGCGGCCCGGTCGAAACACTTCCATTTCGCGGCCGGAGGCCGGCTTTGCCGGCCGGGAGGCCAAGAGCGGGTAGCCGGACGCAGCGGAAAAGGAGGGGGCTCGCGGGGGGACCATGGGTTCCCCCGCGCAAAGAGCCGGAGGCGGGACTCGAACCCACGGCCTAGTGATTACAAATCACTTGCTCTACCAGCTGAGCTACTCCGGCGTACCCGGATGGTAGAGGGCGCACGCCTCGGAGCATCCTGGTCCGTCCGCGTACACGCTGAAATCCCGCTTGAGTAGGTGCATAATCGCCACATGTCGGTGAGGGAGGGCACCCAGTCGGAGCGAATCGCGGCGGACCGTGCCCGCTACGTCGCCCCCGGAGTCTCCACCCCGCGCCTCGTGGTCGCGCAGGCGGAGGGAGCGCGCATCACCGACGTAGACGGTCGCTCGTTCATCGACTTCGCAGGAGGCATCGGCTGCCAGAACCTTGGCCACCGGCACCCTGCGGTCGTCGAGGCCGTGAAGGAGCAGGCCGAGCGCTACCTGCATCAGTGCTTCGTCGTCGGCACCTACGAGCCGTACGTCGAGGTCTGCCGGCGCCTCGGCGAGCTCTCGCCGTGCGGGGGCGGCGAGCAGCGCTCGCTGCTCGTGAACTCGGGCGCCGAGGGCATCGAGAACGCGGTGAAGATCGCCCGCGCCGCGACGGGCCGGCCGGCTGTCGTCGTCTTCGAGTACGCGTTCCATGGGCGCACGCTCCTCGCCATGACGATGACGAGCAAGGTGAGCCCCTACAAGAAGGGCTTCGGGCCCTTCGCGCCCGAGGTGTATCGCGTCCCGGCGCCGTATCCGTATCGCGGCGTCTCCTCAGACGATGCGATCGCGGCCCTCGAGCACCTGTTCAGGGCCGACGTCGATCCCGCGACCGTCGCGTGCGTCGTGCTCGAGCCGGTTCAGGGGGAGGGCGGGTTCATTCCGATGCCTCCCGACTACCCGGCGCGGCTCCAGGAGCTGTGCCGAAAGCACGGAATCCTGTACGTCGACGACGAGGTCCAGTCGGGGATCGGCCGAACCGGAACGATGTGGGCGATCCAGCACTACGAGGGCGTCGAGCCCGATCTCGTCGTCTCGGGGAAGTCGATCGGCGGTGGCCTCCCGCTCGCGGGCGTGACCGGGCGCGCGGAGGTCGTGGACGCGGTTCACGTCGGCGGCCTCGGCGGCACCTTCGGCGGCAATCCCATCTCGTGCGCCGCTGCCCTCGCCGTGCTCGACATCGTCTCCGACGAGAGCTTCCTGGCGGAGGCCGCTGCGCATGGAGAGGTGCTCCGCGGCAAGCTCGACGCTCTCGCGGTGCGGCACTCCGAGATCGGCGAGGTGCGCGGGCTCGGCCCGATGCTCGCCTTCGAATTTGCCGAGCGCACGCCAGACCGAGCCCAAGCAGTCGTCTCGGCGGCATTCGACCGCGGACTCGTCCTCCTGTCCTGCGGTCTCTACGGCAACGTGATCCGGCTCTTACCGCCGCTCACGATCGGCGCCGAGGATCTCGAGGAGGGTCTCGCGATCCTGGAGGAGTCGCTTGCCGCATGACGGCGTGCCGGACGTCCGTGTCGTCGGCCTGAGGAAGAGTTACGGAGACGTCGTCGCGGTCGACGCGATCGACCTCGACATCGCCCCCGGGGAGTTCTTCACCATGCTCGGACCGTCGGGCTCGGGCAAGACCACGACCCTGCGGATGATCGCCGGCTTCGAGATACCCGACGAGGGCACGATCGAACTCGCGGGCGTGGACGTCTCGCGCCTCCCGCCCTACGACCGGCCGGTCAACACGGTCTTCCAGGACTACGCGCTCTTCCCGCACATGACGGTGCAGGACAACGTCGAGTACGGCTTGATGGTCAAGAAGGTCAAGAAGGGCGAGCGCAAGCAGCGCGCCCAGACGGCCCTGGACATGGTTCGGCTGGGCGGATACGGCGACCGCAAGCCGGCGCAGCTCTCGGGAGGGCAGCGCCAGCGCGTCGCGCTCGCGCGCGCGATCGTCAACCGTCCCAAGGTGCTCCTTCTCGACGAGCCGCTCGGAGCGCTCGACCTCAAGCTGCGCCAGGAGATGCAGATCGAGCTGAAGTCGATCCAGCGCGAGGTCGGCATCACGTTCGTGTACGTCACGCATGACCAGGAAGAGGCGCTGACGATGTCGGATCGGCTCGCGGTCTTCAACCAGGGCAAGATCGAGCAGATCGGCCCGCCGGCGGAGGTGTACGAGCACCCGCAGAGCGAGTTCATCGCCGGGTTCGTCGGGGTCTCGAACGTGATCGAGCGGGACGGCCGGCGGTACACGGTGCGCCCCGAGAAGCTCACGCTGCTGGAGGAGGGCGAAGAGCCGGAGAACGGGTCGCACGTCGAGGCGGGGACGGTGCGAGATGTTCAGTACGTCGGGTCCGTGACCCGCTACCACGTTACGCTCGACCGTGGTGGCGAGCTCCAGGTGCTTGCGCAGAACCTCGAGGAGGGCTCGAGCGAGGTGCTCGAGGTGAAGGGACAGCGCGTGCGCGTGGAGTGGCGTCCGGGACAGGAGTCGGAGATCGACGAATCGGAGGGAGGATCCGAATGACGGGAGGCAAGCTACGTGTCGCCAGATGGGCGGTGTTCGGCCTGCTCATCGCGGTGCTGAGCGTCGTCGCGGCCGGCTGCGGTGGCGGTGACGACGAGGGCGGCGGCAGCGCAGCCACGGATATCGAGGGGCTCGGAAGCTCGCTCGACGAGATCAAGGAGATGGCTCGAGAGGAGGGCGAGGTCAACATCGTCCAGTGGGCCGGCTACGCGCAGCTCGTTGACGAGTTCACGGCGGCGACCGGATGCAAGGTCAACACGAAGGACGGTGCGACCTCCGACGACATGATCAGCCTCATCCAGACGGGTGCCTACGACGGTGTATCGGCATCGGGGAATGCGAGCGTGCGGCTAATGACGACGGGTGAGGTCGCGCCGATCAACACGGACTTCATCCCGAACTACGCGGACGTCCAGGAGGGCATCAAGAACCAGAACTACAACAGCCTGGACGGGCAGCCCTACGGCGTCCCGCACGGGCGGGGCCCCAACTACCTGATGTTCCGCAACGACATCGTCCCGGCGGACACGGACAGCTGGAACGTCATCTGGGAGCAGGACCAGCTCGACAAGTACAAGGACAAGATCTCCATCTACGACGACTCGATCTTCATCGCGGATGCGGCCGTGTACCTGAAGGCGACGCAGCCGGATCTCGGGATCGACAACCCTTACCAGCTGAACGAGGAGCAGTTCAACGCCGCGGTCGACCTGTTGAAGAAGCAGGCGGCAGCCGGTCTCAACTACTGGCCGGGCGACGTAGCGAAGCAGATCGCCGAGTACACCAACGGCGACAGCGTCGTCGGCACGACGTGGCCGTACCAGTACGTGCAGCTCACGGCGGCCGATCCGCCCGTGCCGGTGACGATCATCAAGCCGAAGGAAGGCACGACCGGGTGGTCGGATACGTGGATGATCTACTCGAAGGCCAAGCACCCGAACTGCATGTATCTCTGGATGGATCACATGGTCTCGCCGGAGACGCAGGCAGCCAGTGCGGAGGTCTTCGGCGAGGCGCCCGTGAACCTCAAGGCGTGCGAGTTCACGAAGAACCAGAACCACTGCGACGAGTACCACGCCGACGACGAGGCCTGGTGGGACGACGTGTACTACTGGACGACGCCGGTCGAGGACTGCGGGGACGACGACGACTCGACCACGTGCAAGACGCAGGAGGACTGGGAAGCAGCCTGGACGGAGATCAGGGGGTAGCCCCTGATCGACGAGGAGGCATGACCTCAGTCTCAGTCTTCGAGTCGCCGCCCCGGGAGAGCCCGGGGCGGCGACTCTCGACCTTCTTCTACCGCCATCCGCGCGTCCGGCTGTGGGCGCTCCTCGCCTTGCCGCTCGCGTGGCTCGTGCTCATCTACTTCGGGTCGCTCGTCGTCCTCCTGCTGTCGTCGCTCTGGGACACGGACCCGTTCACGCGCGAGGTCGTCCACGAGTTCACGCTCGAGAACTTCCAGCGCATCCTCGACACGCCGGTCTACCGCGACGTTGCGTGGCGGACCATCCAGATGGCGGCGTTCGTGACGATCGCCGACATCGTGCTCGCGTTCCCGATCGCCTACTACATGGCCCGGATCGCCTCGCCGCGCACCCGCGACGTCCTCGTCGTCCTCGTGGTCCTGCCGCTGTTCGCCAACTACCTGGTGAAGGCCTACGCCTGGCGCACCATCCTCTCGGAGGGAGGCGTCATCAACTGGGCGCTCGACCCCATCGGACTGCACTTCGACGGCCTGTCGAACGTCGGCCTCTGGCTCGTCTTCACGTACCTCTGGCTGCCGTTCATGATCCTGCCGATCTACGCAGGGCTCGAGCGGATCCCGACTTCGTTCCTCGAGGCGTCGGCGGATCTCGGTGGCCGGTCGCTCACGACGTTTACACGCGTGATCCTGCCGCTGGCGTTCCCTGCGATCGTCGCGGGCTCGATCTTCACGTTCTGCCTGACGCTCGGGGACTACATCGCGCCGACGCTCATCACGAGCGAGCAGTTCATCGGCACGGTCATCTACAACATCCGCGGCGAGGCGCTGCCGACGGCCGCTGCCTACTCCCTCGTCCCGATCGTGGTCGTCGTCCTCTACCTACTCGTGGCCCGCAGGCTGGGCGCGTTCGAGAGCCTCTGAGCCGATGGTCGAGTCGCGCGCCACGAAGATTCTGCTGCGCCTCGGCGCACTCGTGACCCTGGCGTTCATCTATCTGCCGCTGTTCATCATCGCCCTCTATGCCTTCAACAAGAACGTCACGCAGGCGTGGCCGATCGAGAAGTACAGCGTCAAGTGGTTCTCGGTCGCGTTCCACGACGAGGACGTGCGGGATGCGCTCAAGAACTCGATCCTCGCCGCGCTGGGTGCGACGACGATCGCGCTCGTCCTGGGCACGCTCGCCGCGATGGCCGTCTCGCGCTACAGGTTCTTCGGGCGGGAGATCATCACGTTCGCGGTGATCCTTCCGATCGCGCTGCCGGGAATCGTCACCGGGCTCGCGCTGCAGGCGACGATCATCGACGTCCTCGGCCCGATCGGCATCACGTTCGGGTTGACGACGATCATCATCGGCCACGCGACCTTCTGCATCGTGGTCATCTACAACAACGTGATCGCGCGCATGCGCAGGACGGTTGGATCGCTCGACGAGGCGTCGGCGGATCTCGGGGCCGACAACTGGCAGACGTTCCGGTTCGTGATGCTCCCTCAGATGCGGACAGCGCTGCTCGCGGGAGGGTTGCTGGCGTTCGCCTTGTCCTTCGACGAGGTGATCGTCACGATCTTCACGGCGGGAGCCCAGCAGACGCTCCCGATCTGGATCTTCGCGACACTGGCGCGCCCGACCGAGCAGCCGATCGTGAACGTCGTCGCGCTCTTCCTCATCCTCGTCTCGGTGATTCCGGTCTACATCGCGACGAGGCTCGCCGGGTCGATCGGGATCACCGCCGACCGGCCGAGGCAGAGCACGGTCGTAGCCGCGCCGTAGGGACTAGCTCTCGCTCGAGACGGCGACGCCGATCGGACAGGCGACGCCGGTGCCGCCGAGCCCGCAGTAGCCGTTCGGGTTCGCCATCCTTTGTATCCGCCGCGGACCTGCTCTTCTCCCCGATCCCGGTGGCCGTGACAGAGCAGACCGATGAGCTGCCTGTGCGAGGTTGTGGGAATGTCCCTTGAGCGACTTTGCTTGCCAGCCTGGGTAGCCGCCCGAGCCAGCTCCGAGGTCGGTCAGGCCTCTACGAGGATCACGAGCGTCTCGGGCAAGATTCCGTCGTACGCCATCGCCTCGGCGCCCGCCTCGGTCTGCATCGCTGTCATGACGGCGTCCATGTCCGGGATGTCCATCAGCCCGCCGACACGCGTCGGGTTCTCGGGGTCGACGAAAAGGCGGATGTTCGTCACGCCAAGAGGACCGAGGACCTCCTCACGCTTGGGCGAGGCGAGCCAATGATCCTTGTCCTTCACGACGTGGTAGAAAAATACGGTAGGCATTCTGCCTCCTGTGTGTCGGGGCCCGCACTAGAGCGGCTCGATCAGCAGATCCTAGGCCCGTGCGAGTTCATCACCGACCGCCGACGACCTCGGTCTGCTCGAGCACCCGGCGAACCTCCAGCCCGTGTCGAAGAGGCGGTGCGTCCGCACCCGATGAGTCTTGCACCCTCCGCGCCGCGGCCGGACCTGCGCGACCATCATCGACCTCGACACGCTCGTGGTCGAGGACGACGAGTGGGTCGTCGGCTAGACCTTCCCGTATAAAGCCGGTGACAGACCACGCTTGAGATGTCGAGTGATCGGGGTCGGTCATGTCGTACGCAAGGAATGCAGTAGACGGAAGCCGGGTGTACTTCGAAGACGACGGAGGCGACGGAGCCGCGGTTGTCCTCCACGGTGGGCTACTGGACTCGACCGCGTCGGTGCGAGGCTCGCACATCGCCCGGGCGCTCCCAAACGATGAGTTCCGTCTCGTCTACGTCGACCATCGGGGCGTCGGCCGGAGCGACAAGCCGCACGAGGTCGACGCATACGCAATGCCGCTTCGCGTCGCAGACGCTATCGCGGCCCTAGATGAACTCGGGATCGAGCGCGCGCACTTCATCGGCAACTCGTGGGGTGGCAGGCTCGGCTTCGGAATCGGAGAGCATGCGCCGAACCGCGTGCTGTCCCTCGTGATGGGCGGCCAGCAGCCGTACGCCATTGATCTGGAAGGCCCGCTTGCGAGCGCCGTCACACGGTCGCTCGCGGCCTCCCGCAGCGAGGGGAGTCTGCATCCCTTCGTGGATGCGCTGGAGACACTTTCCAACGTCCGGTTCCCGGACGATCTGCGTGCGCAGTGGCTCGACAACGACCCCGTCGCCATTCACGCGGCGTGGAACATGGCGCTTGCCGAGGGCGCGATCTCCACGGATCTTCGTGCATGGCACGTCCGTTGCCTCATCTTTGCCGCGGTGGGGGACGCCGACTTCTACGAGCAGGCGCGGCGGGCGGCCGACGAGATCCCGAACGCGGAGTTCATCTCGGTAGAGGAGCACGACCACGTCAGCGCACATCTCCAGCCTGATCAGGTACTGCCCGCCGTTCTGCGAACTCTGGGCGGAAGCGGCGATTGACGACGTGAAGCGCGCCTAGCGGTCGCCTTCGCGTCCCGGGTCTGACCGCTCTCCGGGGAGTTTCCCCGGTCGGTGCTGGAGGCACTGCGTCAGCCGCTGGAGGACAGGGTGGTCGCAGTAGCGCGGGTCGGCGGGCATGCGCTCTTCCCGGCGCGCTTTCAGCTCGTCGGGACCCTCTCCCTTTGCATCCGCCGATCTGCTGTTCGCCCCGATCCCGGTGGCCGTCACCGGCTGAACCCCGCACCGACGCGCTCGAACAGAGGAGGCCTACGGGCCTCCTCTTTCGTTGCGGGCCGGGCTACGCCGCGACGAAGATCGTCAGCGTCTTCTTCGAGACGACGCCGAGCGCGTCCGTCGCCGCGAAGGTGACCCGGTAGCGGCCCGCCTTCTTGGGTGTCCCCGCGAGCACTCCGAGGGTCTGATCGAAGCGGATGCCGCGTGGGAGCGGACCGCGGAGGATCCTCCAGGTCGCAGGCTTCACACCGCCAAGCGTCTTTAGCTTCGCGGCGTAGATCTTGCTGACCTTCCCCGGACGCAGGACGAGCGTCGAGATCGAGAGCTTTGCGGCGACAGCGATGTGCGCCGTGAAGTTCGCCTTTCGACCCTCGACATCGGTGACCGAGGCGATAAACGAGTAGCTGCCCGCGGTCGTCGGCGTGCCCGAGATGGCGCCGTTGGCGAATGTCAGACCGGGAGGCAGTGTGCCCGCCGTGACGGCCCACGTGTACGTGCCGAAGCCTCCTGTCGCCGCGAGGGTCGCGTCGAAGGGCACGCTCACCTCCCCTTTAGCGCGGTTGGCGACGAACGGGTCGCCCGCGGAGACGACGAGCGGGTTGCGGACCACAATCTGAAGCGCCTTCGTGTCCGAGCGCGTGTCGGCGTTGACCTTCGCAGACACCGTGAACGCGAAGGTCCCGACCATCGTCGGCGTGCCCGAGATGAGGCCCGTCGAGGAATTGATCGTGAGGCCGGGTGGAAGCGCCCCCGTACTGATCGACCACGTCTTCGCGTCGGGCACGCTCGCCGTCATCTGCAGGGAGTACGGCGTGCCCGTGGTCGCGGGCGTCGTCGACTCCGGCCCGATTGTCAGCTTCGGGATCGCGGGGTTGACCGTCAGCGTCATCTCCCGCTGCGTCGTGTCTTTCGTGCCGTTGCACACCGGAGTGTCGGGCAACGCCATCTGGATGAAGAACCTGAAGATGCCCGCCTGCGTGGGCGTGCCGGAGAGCGTTCCGCTCGACGACATCGAGAGACCGGGCGGGGACGTGCCCGCGATGATCGACCACACGTCGTCGCCGGGGGAGCAGCCCTGCCCTTCGGGCAGCTTGAAAGTGATCGAGTAGAACACTCCCACCTGACCCGGCGGGCACGTGTTCGTGTTCTCCCCGTTCGCGTTGGGGCACACGTCATCGCCGATGCCTGCGCGGGCGTTCGATACGACTCCGCCCGCCAACAGGAGGGTCAGGCAGGCTACAAAGGCAATAGTGAGGCTAAACCGAGTCCTGGTCACGCCAGCCCGCGAGGCTAACACGCAGGTCGAAGAACACCCCCAAGAAGACGACGGCGGTCGAACAGCCTATGGGAAGGCGTGCGCTACCCGGCGAGTCGCAGCATCACGTCAAGCGAAGGCTTAGGGCCGGGCCAGTGTTCCTGCACCAGTTCGCGCCCCGCGCCCCGGAACACGGTGCGGAGTACGAACGCGACCAGGATGGCATCGTCTAGTGCGCCAGCAACGGGGATGAAGTCCGGGATGAGGTCAATCGGCAGCGACAGGTATGCGACCAACCCAACCAGCAGCCACTTATGGCGGCGTGGCACGCGGCCATCACGCGCAAGCCGTGTAAACAGGACGACGCAGTCCGGCACGAGCCGGACCCACGCCTTCGCGTCTGTCCGCCGACCCAACAGCAGTAGAACGAAGATAAAGACGGCGTAGATCAGCAAGGCAACACCGACGACTGCGCCGATCCATGTCCACATGCTTCCGATCAGTTTGCCTTCGGCTGCGCCGACACCGAGAGGTCGTTCACCCCGCCCTGCGGCAGCCGAGCCAATGCGACGCCAGGGCATTGGTGCGGGACGCCTCAACTCGCTTATGCTCCGCATGGGCCGGACGTGAGGACAGAGGCGAGGTGGCGACCCCGAGGGGGGATTCGACTCCTCAGCCTCGATCCCCCCACCTCCCACGGGAGTCCGGCCCGACACTTCTGCGTCGCTGGGTGCGAAAAGACGCGAGCATCGCGTGACGAATGAAGGCTGCGCGAGAGACCCGAGGGGAAGAGTCTCTCGCGCAGCGACAGCGAGCCCGCGCAGGCCCCACCTGCTACAGAGGTGCGCCGTTGTCGGGGGACTGACTCCGGCACCGGGCTCGCATCGTCCACGGTAGGAGCGGGCAGCCAGGCTGGAAAGGACACAATCGGGTCAACTGAATAGACCCACTTGTGTCCTAGCGGGCGAGGCGAGGACAGGACACGCTTCCAAAGATGGGGGGAGGGAGAACCACCAGCCCCTCCCTCTGTCCTCTACTTGTCGAATGCGAACGGCAGCGGCTAGCTGCAGAAGGAGACGGACATGAGGAGCACGAGCGAGGCGATCACGCTCCGCTTCCCTGATGGGAGTTGGGAGTACTGCGGCACAGAGAGAGTGCCCGACGCTGGCGACACTCTTGTGCGAGCGGGCGTTACGTGGATCGTCGTCGGCGTAACGGAAGCGGTCGACGACCACCGAGTCGTAACCATGGCGCTACCGCCACCGGAGGTACGACTCCCGAGCGTGGCGACGAAGAGGACTCCTTAGGCAGACACACGGCCACGATCAGTTCCAGCCTTCGCCCGTCGTGAAGGTTCTGAGCTAGCGCGAGTAGTCGTAGTCGTTCGCAAGTCAGAGGCCGGGTGCCGGTACGCCGAGCTGCGGATCGAGGAGCGCGAGCTGGAGGTGGGCAGGCTGAACTAGGCCACGCCCATCGTTTGATTCCGGCGCGCTGCTGTTCGCCCCGATTCCCGTGGCGGTCACCCGGCTGACCTCGCGCTATCGCCGAATGCCCCATTTGCGAAAAACCCCTGCAAATGCAGCGACGCGAAGCTGGCCCAAGCCCGCAAGGTCGAGGCTGAGGCCGCAAGCCAGATCGAGCGGCTGGACGCGATGATGCGGGAGGACGGGTTGACGCTGGACGAGTGGCGCAGGCTGGCCGCGGTGCCGCGGCGTGAGGCCGAGGCCGCGGCGCTCGCCATCGCCGATCTGACCGCCGAGCGTGAGCCGGTCGAGTCCACGCTCAACACCGCCGACGCGGCGGGCGAGTTCATGGAGCGCATGGCCGCACTCCGGGCCGCTGCCGCCGGGGAGGTCACCTCGGCCGCGGGCATCGCCGCGACGCAGACACTCCGCAGGGTCTTCGACGGGTTCGTGCTCCACCGCACGTCAGCACCCGAGGCACCCCGGCGCATCGACGCCGAGCTGATGGTCGGGGCGAGCTACGTGCTCGAACCGCAGGTGGCGGAGGATGCCCGGCTCGGCACCCTGCCCGCTGGAACCCCGGTGGTTACTCGCTCGCCGCTATCGCTGGCGCAGGACAACTCACGCCCGTCCCGCCAAGGCCGCAATAACCGTTCGGGTTCGCCTCGAGGTACTGCTGGTGGTAGTCCTCGGCGTAGTAGAAGGGGCCTGCTTCGACGATCTCCGTCGTGATGGCGCCGTAGCCGGCGCGCGAGAGCTCCTCCTGGTACATGTCGTGGGAAGCGAGCGCAACATCGCGCTGCGCCTCGGACGTCCAGTAGATGCCGGAGCGATACTGAGTCCCGACGTCGTTCCCCTGCCGCATCCCCTGTGTCGGGTCGTGGCCCTCCCAGAAGATCTGGAGCATCGCCTCGTACGAGGTCTTCTCGGGGTCGAACACCGCGAGCACGACCTCGTTGTGCCCTGTCCGTCCCGTGCAGACCTCCTGATAAGTCGGGTTCGGAGTGAACCCGGCCGAGTAGCCGACGGCGGTGGTGTAGATGCCGGGAGCGCGCCAGAACATCCGCTCGGCTCCCCAGAAGCAGCCCATGCCGAAGATCGCCTGCTCGGTGCCATCCGGGAACGGCGGGATCACTGGTGTACCGAGGACGAGGTGGTCGGCGAGGCCGGGCATGGAGCCCTCGCGCCCCGGAAGGGCGGCTTCGGCCGTCGGCATCGCGATGCTCTTTCGGAAGAGGGCCACGCCGGAAGGGTAGCTGTGCAGGTTCGTGGGAAGACTGGACAGCTTTCGTCCGTCTTGAAGACGAGGTTCAAGCTGAAGGAAGGACACGCGCCGTGACCAGCGAGGTTGCTGCCGCGCTTGCCGAGCGACTGGACGAGGACGCGCCCTTCACGGCGTCGTTCGACGACGATCCGCTCACGACCCTTCGCGACGGGGGCTTCGCCGAGCTTGCGGAGGCCGCCGAGGAGGATCGGGATCGCATCGGCGAGCTCATCGATCGGATCTATCGCGACGAGGAGTTTCGCGCAAGGGTCGAGGAGGACCCGATGGCGGAGCTCATCGGCTGGGGCGTTCCCGAGGCCGCGGTGGGTCCGCTCTTGCTCGTCGCGGGGGCGCCGGACGAGGTGCTCGACCGGGCAACCGCCGACGTGGAGGCCCACCTGTCTGCGAGGAAGCCGGCCACGGTTGAGACGATTGCCGCCGTTGTTGGGACGTTTGCCTTCGCCCAGCAGGCATCGGCAGCCGGCAACGCGGCGCAGCAGAAACCTCAGGCGAGGGTGCAGGTCAGCCGGTCTGTGCAGGCGACGTGGCATGGCATCCAGCCGCAGCGGGCGAAGGCGCTGGGCGGGCTGTCCAGCTTGCTGAGCATCAACTGAGGGCTCAAGCTCTCTGGCTCAGGCGGTCTCGAGCGCGCGTTCGAGATCGACCCAGAGCGCATGGGCGTCCTCGAGGCCGATCGACAGCCGGAGCAGCCCTGGTGGCACGCGGTCGCCCTCCCACCGCGAGCGCGCTTCGATCCGCGAGCTGACACCGCCGAGGCTGGTCTTGTTGGCGATCAGGCGGGTGCTCGTCTCGACCCGTCGTGCCGATTCTGCGTCGGCGACGTCGAACGACATCAGCGCGCCGAAGCCCGGGTAGCGGACGGCGTCGACACCGGGATGCGACCGAAGCCGCTCGGCGACGGCGCTGGCCGTCTCGGTCTGGCGGGCGACTCGCACGTCCAGCGTCTGGAGGCCGCGGAGGAGCAGCCACGCGATGTCGGGTGCCGCGACCGGGCCGGTGCGAGAGCGGAACTCGCGGAGCCGCCCTGCCGTCTTCGGGTCACCCGTGACGAGGACGCCGACGAGCGCGTCGTCATGGCCGGCGAGGCCTTTCGTCGCCGAATGGAGCGCGATGTCGCATCCGCGCTCGAGCGGCTTCACGTGCAGTGGCGTGGCTGCGGTCGAGTCGCAGACGACGGGCGCCGGGTGAGCCGCCGCCGCCTCGAAGTCCGGCATCGTGAGGAACGGGTTGGACGGCGCCTCGATCCAGACGAGGTCGGCGTTCTGCGGTGGCCGTCCGGTTTGATCGAACTCGACGTGGTGCACGCCCCATCTCGAGAGCTCGTCGAGCAGGACTCCGGTTCCGTAGTAGGCACCTTCCGCGAGGGCGATCGTCTGACCGGGTGACAGCAGCGCGAGGACGACGGCCGCCGACGCCGCCGTCCCCGAGGCGAACAGAAGCGCCTCGCCTCCGTCGAGCTCCCCGAGCGCGTCCTCGGCTGCGGCGACCGTAGGGCTCGAGAACCGGCTGTACGAGAACTCACCGAGCTCGCCGTCCTCGTACGGCCACGTCGTCGAACGGTCGAGCGGGACGGAGCCTCCCACGCTCCGACTCTAACTCGGTCGACCCCTTTGCAGAGCTGTCCCTGTAAACGGCACGTGGCGTCGATCGCTCCACAGCTGGGCTGGGCGTTTAGGCTCCGCGCCGGTGGCCGAGACTCACGACACGACCGAGGCGAAGCTCCGTTGGCTCGAGGAGTTGCGGGACGAGGCGCTGCACGCGGCGAGCGAGAAGCACGTCGAGCGGCAGCGCGAGCGCGGGAAGCTCCTGGCCCGGGAGCGGCTCGAGAAGCTCCTCGACCCCGGCTCGTTCGTCGAGCTCGACCGGTTCGTCCGTCACCGCGAGGTCGAGTTCGGCATGCGCGAGAACCGGCCTTTGGGCGACGCGGTCGTGACCGGCTACGGGACCATCTTCGGGCGTAAGGTCTTCGTCTTCTCCCAGGACTTCACGGTATTCGGCGGCTCGCTTTCCGAGGTCTTCGCCGAGAAGGTCTGCAAGGTGATGGACATGGCGGTCACGTACGGCTGCCCCGTCATCGGAATCAACGACTCGGGAGGAGCGCGGATCCAGGAGGGCGTCGTGTCACTCGCGGGCTACGCGGAGATCTTCTGGCGGAACGTGCAGGCTTCGGGCGTCGTACCGCAGATCTCGCTGGTCATGGGGCCATGCGCCGGGGGCGCGGTGTACTCGCCGGCGATCACCGACTTCGTGCTGATGGTCGAGGAGACCTCGTACATGTTCATCACCGGTCCCGACGTCGTGAAGACGGTTACCGGGGAAGACGTCTCCTTCGAAGAGCTCGGAGGCGCGGCGACGCACGCGACGAGGTCGGGTGTCGCGCACTTCACTGCTCCGGACGAGGAGACATGTCTCGAGGAGGCCCGCTATCTCCTCTCCTTCCTCCCGCAGAACAACCTCGACCCGCCACCGTACGCGCCCCCGTCCGATCCGGTAGAGCGGGAGGATCCCTCGCTCGATTCGATCGTTCCGGATGCTCCCAACAAGCCGTACGACATGAAGAAGGTGATCGAGCGCGTCGTCGACGACGGCGAGTTCCTCGAGGTGCAGCCGCACTGGGCGGAGAACATCGTGTGTGGCTTCGCGCGGCTCGGTGGCAACTCGGTCGGCGTGATAGGCAACCAGCCCGGCGCGCTGGCGGGGGTGCTCGACATCGACGCGTCGGTCAAGGCGGCGCGCTTCGTGCGGACCTGTGACGCATTCGGCATTCCCCTCGTCACCTTCGTCGACGTGCCGGGGTTCCTGCCGGGCCCCGCGCAGGAGTGGGGCGGAATCATCCGGCACGGGGCGAAGCTGCTCTACGCCTACGCTGAGGCGACGGTCCCGAAGCTCACGGTGATCACGCGCAAGGCGTACGGCGGGGCATACGACGTCATGTCGTCAAAGCACATCCGCGCCGACTTCAACGTCGCGTGGCCGACCGCCGAGGTCGCCGTCATGGGCCCGGAGGGCGCGGTCAACATCGTCTTTCGCAATGAGCTGGCCGGGTCGGACGATGCCGATGCGAGGCGAACCGAGCTGATCGCGGAGTACAAGGAGCGCTTCGCCAACCCGTATACGGCAGCCGAGCGCGGCTATGTCGACGACGTGATCGAGCCGCGGCGCACGCGGCCGGTGTTGATCTCGGCCCTCGAGACGGCGCTCACGAAACGCGAGCCGAAGCCGCAGCGAAAACACGGAAACATTCCTCTCTAGTCGTGGGGGAAACGATGTTTCCCCCCACGTGCCCCCTTTCCTCTTCGTCGCGCACGGAACAGCCGCGCTTGGCCTCCCGGCCGGCTGAGCCGGCCTCCGGCCTCGAACAGGAAAATCCACGGATTAGTCGGCCAAATCCGTGCTCGGCGCCTCGATGAGCTGGCGAAGGCGCCTCGCGTGTTCGCCGTCTACGAACGTGGGGTCCGCTTCGGACAGGAGTGCGAGAGCCTTCCGCGCCTGGTCGGCTGCTTCGGCTGTTCTCCCGAGATCGGCGTAGGCCTCCGCGAGCTCCTCGTGGAACCAGCCGTCGGGACCATCCTCGCTCTCGGCCCACGCGACCGACCGCTCGAGGAGCGGTGCGGCTTCTCGCGATCGGCCGAGCGCCCGCAAGGTCTTCGCGACTGCATAGCGCGCGATCTCGATCGCCGATGGGTTTGCAGGATCTCGCTCGCGCTCGGTGAGGGCTCGCTCGAATGCGCGTAGCGCGTCTGCGTACTCACCGGCCTCGAAGTGCTCCCACCCGAGGTTGTTCAGGAGCGGACCGAGCCAGTAGCGGACCGATGGGTCGGCGCTCGACTCGGCGACGTCGATCCCGGTCTGCGTCCAGGCGAGCATTGCGTCTTGGGTCGGTGCGGCGAGGGCGGCCATGTGCGCAGCGTCGGCGGCCAGGACGAGCTCACCGCCCTCGACTGCGGTGTGAAACGCGGACTCGAAGAGCGGGAGAGCCGCTTCCGCGTCTCCGTCCGAGCGACGAATTCGTCCCCGTTCAAGGTCTATCCGCACGCGTGCGACGACGCTTCCGCTCGCAAGCGCCTCTGCCTCTTCGATGAGTCGTTCTCCGTCCGCGAACTCCCCGCGAAGTCCTCGAACCCGGGCGAGCTGCGTCAGAACCTCGGCACGTGATGCTGGATCCGCTTCCGCGTCGAGAAGCTGCCGAAAACGGCGCTCCGTGGAGTCGAAGTCGTCGAAATCCCAGAGCCGACGCAGCCGATCCGCCACACGTCCACTAAATCACGCGGGCTCGAACGCATAGTCGACCTAGTCGCACACCGGCTGGTATAGGCCGGGGGTGGTCTCGGAGCGTCCCCGCGATCCCGAGCACGAGGTCGTGGCGCGCGTCGTCCTCGAGGAGGAGATCGCGCGCGGCGGCCAGGAAGTCCGCTGCGTCGGAAAGCTGCCGTATACGCAGCGATTCATGCTATACCTAGGCAATGCCTAAGCGTACTCTCGCTGCTGCGGAGGCGGCCCGCGCGCTCGGAATCTCACTCGACACGCTCCGGCGCTGGGACAAGGCCGGGAAGATCCGGGTCGAGCGCGACACCGCGAATCGACGTGTTGTCGCGATCTCCGAGATAGAACGCCTCAAAGGCACGGCGGGGTCGGACGAGCTCTCGGCGCGCAACCGCTTTCGCGGGGTGGTTCGCTCCGTGGAGCTGGACCGGTTGCTGGCGCGCGTCGAGATCGACGTCACCGAGCCGGCACGGGTCGTCGCGATCATCACTCGGGAGTCGGCCGAGGAGCTGCAGCTTCGGGCGGGTATGAGCGCGGCTGGCGTGGTCAAAGCGACCAGCGTGATGGTGGAACGATGAGAAGGCGGCTGCGCGTCGGGGCGCTGCTCGCCCTCGCCGTGCTGGGTGCCGGCACTGCGGCCGCCTCGGCGCGCGACGATCGGGCTCACGCAAGGCCGGTCGTCTTGGCTGCGGCCTCGCTCACCGAAGTGTTGCCGCGCATCGTTCCCGACGCCGCCTACTCGTTCGGCAGCTCGAACTCGCTTGCGGAGCAGATCCGGCGCGGAGCACCCGTCGACGTCTATCTCTCCGCGAGCCCGGTCTACTCCCAGGCGCTCTTCCACGAAGAGCTCACGCGAAAGCCGGTCCCGTTCGCGACGAACTCGCTCGTGGTCATGGTCCCGCGCTCGAACCCGGCGAAGATCAAGACCGTCTTCGACCTCGCGAAGCGACCGAAACTGAGACTGGTCGTCGCAGGCCCGAAGGTGCCGATCGGTCTCTACACGCGCGAGGTCCTCAAGCGTCTCGGACTCCTCCGGGTGCTGAAGAGAACCGTCAGCCTCGAGCCGGACGTCAAGGGCATCGTCGGAAAGGTCGCACTCGGTCAGGCGGACGCGGGGTTCGTCTACCTGACCGACGTTGCGCCGGTCGCAGCCCGCGCGCGGGCGATCTCGATCCCGGCGCGAGCGCAGCCGACGGTCGTCTACGAGCTGGCGATCGCGGCGAGACCGATCGACCTGGAGGCGGCGCAGGACTTCGTCATCGCCGTGCTCGGGCCGGACGGGCGGCGTGAGCTGCGCGCGGCACGCTTCGGGCTGCCGTGACGCGCGTCCCTTCGCCGTTCGGCGTCGCGCTCACGGTGGCGACTGCGGTCTCGCTCTCGTTCCTTCTGCTCCCGATCGTCGCGATCTTCGCGGAGTTGTCGCTGAGCGAGCTCCACGACGGGCTCACCAGCGACGTGACGCTCGATGCGCTGCGCGTCACCGTCGAGACGAACCTCGTCGCGATGATGCTGATCGTCGGGTTCGGCACTCCCACGGCGTATCTGCTCGCCACTCGTACCTTTCGGGGAAAGGTGCTGCTCGTCACGCTCGTCGAGCTTCCACTGGTACTCCCGCCGGCCGTCGCCGGTATCGGCCTGCTGGCTGCATTTGGACGACTCGGACTGCTCGGCGGATCTCTCGAGACGCTCGGAATCGACATCGCGTTCACGAAGGTCGCAGTCGTGCTCGCGGTCACATTCGTGGCGAGCCCGTTCTACGTCCGCACGGCGATTGCTGCGTTCGAAGCCGTGGATCCCGATCTCGTGTCAGCCTCGCGCACCCTTGGCGCCGGACCGGGGCGGACGTTCGCCCGTGTCGCGCTCCCGCTCGCCTCGGGCGGGCTCGGAGCCGGCGCGGCTCTGGCGTTCGCGCGCGGGCTGGGCGAGTTCGGGGCGACAATCATGTTCGCGGGGTCGCTGCAGGGCGTCACCCAGACGCTCTCGCTTGCCGTGTACCAGGAGTTCGACGTCGCCTTCGACACGGCCCTCGCGATCGGCGCGCTCCTTGTCGTCGCAAGCGCTCTCGTCCTCCTCGCCGCAAAGGTCGTACTCGCATGGAGACGCTCGAGCTCGACATCGATCATGGTCTCCGCGCCTTCCGCCTCGAGCTGACGCTCTCGGTCGGCGCGGAGACGGTCGCACTCGTCGGCCCATCCGGGGCCGGGAAGTCGAGCGTCCTGCGCACGGTCGCCGGCCTTCTCCGGCCCGAGCGCGGGTTCGTCAGGTTCGGCAGCGAGACGTGGCTCGACCGTGCACGCGGCATCGACGTGGCGCCCGAGCGGCGCGGGGTCGGGCTCGTCTTCCAGGAGTACGCGCTCTTTCCGCACCTCGACGTACGCCGAAACGTCGCCTTCGGCGCGCGCGATCGGCGAGCCGTTCCCGAGCTCCTCGAGCGCCTTCGCATCGACGGCCTCGCGTCCGCGCGTCCCAGCGAGCTCTCGGGCGGTGAGCGCCAGCGGGTCGCACTTGCCCGTGCGCTCGCACGCCGACCCGACGTGCTGCTTCTCGACGAGCCGCTCTCGGCTCTCGACACTCATACGCGGCGCACTGTGCGCGCGGAATTGCACGAGTTCCTCCGAGAGCTGCGAATGCCGACGCTGCTCGTCACACACGACTTCGACGATGCTGCGACTCTCGCCGATCGGGTCGGAGTGCTCGTCGACGGCCGGGTGCTCCAGCTCGGATCCCCGCAGGATCTCATTGGCTCGCCGAGCGATCCGTTCGTCGCTTCCTTCACAGGAGCAAATCTGCTGCACGGAACCGCGGCCCCGGGACCGGACGGATTGACCGAGGTCACGCTCGACGACGGAGGGCTCGTTTGGACGACGAGCGCCGGATCGGGTCGTGTGGCCATTGCCGTGTACCCGTGGGAGGTAGCTCTCGCTCGGGAGATCCCGGATGACTCCGCCGTCAACCATGTGCGCGCTCCGGTCGCCTCGCTGGTGTCTCTCGGAAACAGGGTCCGCGTACGCGTCGGGCCCCTCACCGCCGAGGTAACGGCAGGTTCGGTCGAGCGCCTTGCTCTCGGAGAAGGAGAGGTCGTGGTCGCCTCGTTCAAGGCGACGGGTGCCCGCCTGCTTCCGCTCGCGTAGCCTGGCAATCGTGCATCTTGAGGTCGCGCCCCGCGTGTCGGATCTAGACCGGGCCACGATCGAACGCGTTCTCGTGCGATCCGGGATCGCACTCGACTCAGCGGTCGCTCCACGTCTCACTGCGTGGCGTCGCGCGGCAGCGGGGGAGGCAGTCGCTACGGCAGCTTCGACGTCGCCCGGCTACGCGCGTTCGCCGCGCAGCACCCGGGGCGCGACCCGCGCGTAGTCGAGGCCGGAGACCCAGGTCGCGACGAGCGCGGCCAGTACCGCCCACCACGCGACGTCCTCGCTCCAAGCGCCCGCAGCGGCAAAGCCGGCGATCGCTGCGGCGAGTGCCTGCACCCACGTCTTGAGCCGTCCGAGGTCCCGGGCGCCGAGGACGACCCCACGCTCGACAGCCGCCAGCCGAAGCCCGGACACGAGGATCTCCCGCACGACGATCAGT
>CAVWWI010000026.1:0-13295 GCA_963758605.1 uncultured Actinomycetes bacterium
TTCCAGTGCATGTCAAGCCCTGGTAAGGATCTTCGCGTTGCATCGAATTAAACCACGTGCTCCACTGCTTGTGCGGGCCCCCGTCAATTCCTTTGAGTTTTAGCCTTGCGGCCGTACTCCCCAGGCGGGGTGCTTAATGCGTTAGCTGCGGCACGGGAGGAGTCGACACCTCCCACACCTAGCACCCATCGTTTACGGCGTGGACTACCAGGGTATCTAATCCTGTTCGCTCCCCACGCTTTCGCGTCTCAGCGTCAGTACCGTCCCAGAGAGCTGCCTTCGCCATTGGTGTTCTTCCTGATATCTGCGCATTTCACCGCTACACCAGGAATTCCACTCTCCTCTTCCGGACTCTAGCCAGACGGTTTCTGTCGACGTCTGGAGGTTAAGCCTCCAGTTTTCACAACAGACCTGTCTGGCCGCCTACACGCTCTTTACGCCCAGTAAATCCGGACAACGCTTGCCCCCTACGTATTACCGCGGCTGCTGGCACGTAGTTAGCCGGGGCTTCTTCTGGAGGTACCGTCACCCTCTGGGCTATTAACCCGAGTGGCTTCGTCCCTCCTGAAAGAGGTTTACAACCCGAAGGCCTTCTTCCCTCACGCGGCGTCGCTGCCTCAGGCTTTCGCCCATTGGGCAAGATTCCCCACTGCTGCCTCCCGTAGGAGTCTGGGCCGTGTCTCAGTCCCAGTGTGGCTGATCGTCCTCTCAGACCAGCTACGGATCGTCGCCTTGGTAGGCCGTTACCCCACCAACAAGCTAATCCGCCGCGGGCTCATCCTCGGCCAGAGGCCGAAGCTACCTTTTCCGACCGACTCGAGAGTCGGAGGGGCTATCCGGTATTAATCCGGGTTTCCCCGGGCTATCCCGGTGCCGAGGGTGGATTACCCACGTGTTACTCACCCGTTCGCCGCTGTCCCCGGGACCGAAGTCCCGGTTCTCGCTCGACTTGCATGTGTTAAGCGCGCCGCCAGCGTTCGTCCTGAGCCAGGATCAAACTCTCCGTGAAGAGACTTGCCGCCTCTCCCGAAGACAGAGGCACTTCTTCAACTCGAGCTTGATGCTCGATTTCGTTTCGCCCCAAAGGGGTTCAACGGGATCTATGCCTCACGCCGGCCGGTCTCCGAGAACGGAGGCAGGCGACGAGAGGTCTCGACGTTACGCTGTTGAGTTTTCAAAGACCGTGCCGCTTTGCTGGTGGCAACAAAAAACCTCTGACTCGCGACCAGAGGCCTCGGGGCGGTTCCACACTGGTCGTATGGGTTCGCTCGAAGGCGCTCCAGTTCGTCGAGTGACAGGATTCATGCGCCACCCTTTCGGGCGACCGGGGGATGTTAGCACACTTCGTCGGTATCGACCGTCGCCATTTCGAGGGTCGTGTTCAGCCCGCAAACCGCACAAAACGGCGTTTTCCGGCCTGGATGAGCGCGCCCGTGAGCGTCGCTCTGGGCAGATCGAGATCGCCAACCACCTGGCCGTCGACTTTCACGCCGCCCTGCGCAATGAGCCGGCGCGCGTCGCTCGTCGAGAGCCCGAAGCACTCGGCCAAGAGCGCCGGAACATGCACCGGGTCACCGGCCGGCAGCGTCGCCTCCGGAACGTCCGCCGGCGCCCGCCCCTCGCGCACGACCCGCGTGAAGTGGTCCTCGGCGGCGCGCGCGGCGTCCTCCCCGTGCGAGCGCGCGACGATCCAGCGGGCGAGGGCGAGCTTGGCCGTCATGGGATCGCCGGCGAGCGGATCGTCGTCGGACTCTCGGACCAGGCGGTACCACTGCGGCAGGAGTCCGTCTGGAATCCGCATCGCTTTCCCGAACTGATCCTCTGGCGCCTCCTTCAGTCCGATGTAGTTGCCGCGAGAGGCGCTCATGCCGTCTCCGTCCCAGCTCACGAGGTACTCGACGGTCAGCGCGACCTGCGGCTCGAGCCCGAACGCCTCCATCACCTCACGGCCCGCGAGAAGGTTGTAGAGCTGGTCGGTACCGCCGAGCTCGACGTCGGCCTCGACCGCAACCGAGTCGTAGGCCTGCATCAGCGGATAGAGGAGCTCCGAGACGGAGATCGGCTCGCGCGCCCGCTGCCGCTTGGCGAAGTCGTCGCGCTCGAGAATCTGTGCAACCGTGGTCGTCCGCGTGAGCCTGAGCACCTCGGCGAAGTCGAGCTTCGAGAGCCACTCCCCGTTGAAGCGGACCTCCGTGCGCTCGGCATCGATGATCGTCGACGCCTGGTCGACGAACCGCTTCGCGTTCTCGTCGATCTCCTCGTCGGAGAGAATCGGCCGCGCTGCCGAACGTCCCGACGGATCGCCGATACGCGTCGTGTAGTCGCCCACGATCAGAACCCCGACGTGGCCCGATCGTTGAAATGCTGCCATGCGCTGGAGAGGAATCCCGTTTCCGAGCGTGACATCGGGCGCAGTGACGTCGATCCCGAGCTTTACGCGCAGGGGGCGGTCGAGAGCCAGCTTCTTCTCCAGGCCGCCCCCGGGGAGCACGTGGACGGCGTTTCTCGTGAGCTCCGCGATTTCCACGGTGCTCACGCCCGCGTCACGTGAGCGCGCGTCACCTCGGCGGGCGAGCGGCAGCCGAGGAGCGCGAGCGCGTTCTCGACCTCGTCGCGAAGGATGTCGAGCACTTGCCGCACGCCCTTCGCGCCGCCGAAGGCGAGCCCGTACATCGCCGGCCGACCGACGAGTACCGCTCGCGCACCGAGCGCGAGTGCCGTCGCAACATCCGTTCCGCGGCGGACTCCCCCATCGAGGTAGACCTCGGCCCGGTCACCCACCGCCTCGACGACCTCGGGGAGCGCGTCGAGCGAGGCAACGACGCCGTCGAGCTGCCGCCCGCCGTGGTTCGAGACAACGACCGCCGCGGCGCCGTGCTGGCAGGCGAGAAGCGCGTCCTCGGCCGTGACCAGGCCCTTCACGACGATCGGCACGTTCCAGCGCTCACGAAGCTCGGTGACGTAGTCCCACTGCAGCCCGGACTCGAGCAGGCCGAGGGCGTGATGCTCGTCCACCTCACCTCCGCGTGCACGCGCGGCGACGATTGCCGGAACGTTCTCCTCGGGAGGCGCGAAGCCGAGCCTGGCTTCCCGGTGCCGGATGCCGTAGACGGGCAGGTCGGCAGTCAGGACGAGTGCCGAGAACCCGGACTCCAGAGACTGTGCGATGACGTCGTCACTGACCTCGCGGTCGCGGAACACGTAGATCTGTAGCCAGCGCGGGGCTCCGGGAGCGGCAGCTGCCACGTCGCTCGGCGTGGCAGTCGCGACGGTCGAGAGGCACATCAGCGTCCCTGCAGCCGCGGTGCCCTCGGCCATCGCGAGCTCGTGGTCCTCGTGGGCGATCGCCTGGAAGGCCATCGGCGCGACGAGAGCGGGCATCGAGACCGGGGACCCGAGGACCGTCGTCTCGGTCGAAACCGTCGAGACATCGATGAGGACCCGGGGACGTAGACGGAACCGCGAGAAGGCCTCTCTGTTCCAACGGAGAGTCCGCTCGTCCCCTGCGCCCCCGGTGATATACGACCAGGCGTCGGCCGGGACGACCTGCTCGGCTAGCCGCTCGGCGTCGTCGAGGGTGAGGAGCTCGTCCATTCGTCGGAGCCTAGTTGCCACGGTGCGCGAATTCACCTCTATGTAAGGCGCAGCCTCGTACTCCTCGCTCGTGCTGATCCTGCTTTGATCCTGCGCGCTCGCTCAGAACGGATACGAGGCGAAACTCCACGCCGCAGCCGCGTACCAGAGCCCGAAGGCGAGGCTCGCCACGCCCAGCACCGGAACGACTGCGTTGGCCGCCGACGCGACGGGGCGGGCCGAGAGCGTGAGCCCGAACCCCATCGTAACGAGCGACATCGAGACGGCGGTGAAGAGAGCGAGGAGGAGAAGCGATGCCACGGCGACCGTTTCCGAAGGGATCGCTGCGAGGAGCAAGATGCCGACGCCTGCGCTCCCGCCGATGCCGTGGACGAGCCCGATCCCGAGTGCGCCGAGCGGGGTGCGTACCTGATGGCGGTGCTCCTGCTCGGAGTGCGGATGGGCGTGGAGATCGAAGTAGCCGTGACGCCAACGGACGAGGAGTCGGATGGCGAGGAAGATGATGAGGACGGCGACAGCGGATTCCGCGCCCTGCTGCACGCGCTCGGGGAGGTAGCGCTCGGCGAGCAGGATCGGAACGCCGAAGAGCACGAGCGTGATGCCGTGCCCGATTCCCCACCAGGCGCCGAGCGTTGCGGCGGATCGCGCAGCTTTCTCGCGCCCCGACGCGACCAGCGTCGTCATCGCGGCGATGTGATCCGGGTCGGTCGCGTGGCGCAACCCGAGCAGGACGCCGACGAGGAGCACGACCGCCACCGACGCGCCCTCGGAGGAGCCGGCGATCCAGTCGTCGAGCCCAAACATGCCTCTTGTTCGCGCGAACGCACGGTTCGGTTCGAACGGTGTCTAGAGCACGCCGGGGACCGCTCTCGCGGTGATCGCCACGCCCACGAGGAGAATGAGAGCCGCGCTCACGGCAGGGAGCGCGCGGACGAGCGGACCGTCGAGAGAAAGGCGTCCGAAGGCCCGCCGCGCGAAGACTGCGACGAGCCCGATGCCGGTGATCGTCGCGGCGAGACCCACGCTGAACGCGAGGATCAGCACCAGTCCCAGACCGACGCGGTGGAGCGCGATCGCCGAGAGCAGGACGACGAGCGCCGAGGGGCACGGCAAGAGACCAGCCGCGATCCCAACCCCGAGGATGCCCTTCGAGGTCAGATCGTCGTCGCCGTGGTGATGGTGGTGCCCGTGGTCATGGCCGTGATCGTGATCGTGGTCAGGCCCGTCGTGATGGTGATGGTGATCGCCGTGGCCTCGGCGCCCGCGCGAACGGAGTCGCTGGCGGAGCACGGCTGCGCCCACGCCGACGACGAGGAGACCGGAGACGAGGGTCAGCCAGGGGTAGAGCTGCTCGGGGAGGATGAACTGGGAGAGCGCGAGGGTCACGATTCCGATCGCGAAGACGCCGGCGGTATGCGCGATCGTGACGGTGCCGCCGAGGAGGAACGCATGACGAGGCGTCCCTTTCGTCCCGACGAGGTACGCGGCGACGAGCGCCTTTCCGTGACCCGGAGTAAGGGCGTGCGCTGCGCCCCAGAAAGCGGCGATCAGAAGCGACGCGAGGAGTACGCCGACTGAGACGTCTCCCTGCTCGATGAGGGCCTCGAACCCCCCGCCCTCGTGCTCCGGAGCAGGCGCCACGTCGATCGTTGGCGGCGCGCCAGGCTCTTCTCCGGGGTCGACGACGGCCTCGACGCTCGACACGGAGAGCGGCGACCGAAGGAGGTCCTGCGGATACGCGGTGAGCGCCTGACTCTCGCTCGTGCTGGGCGCATTCGACTGCACGATCTGCGCGCCGTCACGCGCGGAGACCGTGATCTCGCGCCAGCCGATGCGGCCGGGAAACGCGAGCTCCCGAAAACGCACGTTTTCGCCAGTCCCGGCTGCGAGGTAGACCACGTCGAGACGCAACGTCTTCAGGCCGCCCGCGCCCGGACGCTGGGTCACACGACTCTCGAGCACTCGCAGTGGGGCGGGCCGGCCGTCGAGCGTGAGCTCGAGCCGGCGGCCGAGCCGAGACGCATAGCCAGGTGCGCGCACCTCGGCGCCGAGCTGGTAGGTCGGGATCTCCGCGAGATCGAGCGCGTAGCGCACATAGGTGCTGCTTCCGGCGAGCTCGATGCCCGTGTAGCGGTTGACGGTGAAGTTCCCGAGCGGGTGCGCCGAAGCCGAGCCGGGTGCCAGCAGGACGGCCGCAGACACGGACAGCAGAGCGGCGACGAAGGCCTTCACGCGTGTCATTCGCGTCGAAGCGTAAAGCGGTTCGGCGGCCGCAGCTGGGGTCAGACCCGGCCGGGTCTGACCCCAGGAGGCGGCTCTAGCTGCCCTTCGTGTTTTCGAAGCCGCTCTGCGGATCCGCGACGTACGGGAATGCGGAGAGCAGCTTCCGGTCGTCGGCGTTGACGCCGTCGCCGAGCGGCACCTTCTTCCCCTTGAGGAAGCCGGCGACCGCCTGCTCGGCGACGTCGATGACGTCGTCGCCGAGCCGTCGCCCGTTGGGCCAGCCCTGATTGTCGCCCGCGAGCACGCCCAAGCGGTTCGGGCTCTTCGTCACGGGAATGCTCAGATTCAGACGAAGGACGTCTGCCAGCTTCGGGCCGGTGAGGTTGAGCTTCGGTACGCCCGTGAGAAGCACGGCGACGAGGTCGTCGCGGCCCTGCTCCGGCACGTCCAGCTTGTACAGCTGGTTCATCGCTGCTGCGAGCAGCGGGGACTCGTAGTACTTGCGGTATTGCGACTCCTGCCACGGCTGCGTGGCGTTCCACTGGTCCTTGAGGCCGGTCGGGATGATGACCTCGTTGACGAGCGGATTGCCGAGGCGGTTGACCTGGACGAACGCGCCCGAGTTACGGGTCTGTCCGCCGCGGGTCGTGATCTTCTGACGGTCGACCGACGCCCAAACGCCGATGGTGTTCGACTTCGCATCGAGAGACGCGATGGGCACCTGCACCGCGAACGTGTGCACGGCGTAGCCGGCGAAGAAGTCCTTGCCGCCGCCCATGTTGCCCGTGCCCTTCCGGATCGCAACGAGGTCGAAGATCGCCCCGATGTCGCCGAAGAACGGATCGTCCCGCTGGCCGGCGAACGCCTTCGAGCGACCGCCGTCGAACGACGCGATCGACTTCGTGACGAGGCTGCGGTAGTTCGGGGTCGAGCGCGGCCCGATGTTGTTCGGAGGGGTGGCACCCCGCGCGACGACCGTCGACTTCCCACCTTGGATACGGGTGACGGTGAACGGCTGCGCCGTATCGCCCAGGAACAGGGGACCCGTCTTCTGCTTGAACGAGAAGCGGTAGATCACGTTCGGCCTGACGTCGCCGTTCGTGTCGATCTTCAACTCGTAGCGTGCAGAGGGCGAGAACGTGTACCAGTTCGGCCCCGCCGCCGGGTCCTCGCCGGGGATGACGTTGGCGAGAATGGTGACGGTGTTCGGCCTGTCCGGGCTGCGAAACGCGTAGACGTCCGTGAGATCGGCGGACGGGTCCTCCGCGATCAGCGGTGCTTCGCGGTGGCTGGAGGCCGTGCCGCTTCCCGGACCGAGTTTTGCGGCCCCCACGACGGCTGCTGCAGCGAGCAGAGCGACGAGCGCGACCGCGGTCATGCCTTTCTGCATGTGCACTCCTTTCACGATTCCCGGGGATCGGGAACGGGCGTGGTTCGCAGTCGTCGGTGCGCCGGTTCGAGGGCGCTCGCAGCGTGAACCGAACGTTCATCCAGAGCGAAGAAAGACGATGGAGTCGTCCTCCCCTGCCCTGCTAGCGTTGGCAGTCCAGCCAGGCTGGCCAATGCGCAAGCGTCACGCTCACTTGTCCGACGAGGCCCTGGTTGCGCTCGTCGCTCGCGGCGACGAGGGCGCGCTCGGAGAGCTGTACGACCGGGTGGGGCGCATTGCCTACGGGCTTGCCGTTCGCGTCCTGCGGGACGAGCGGCTCGCGGAGGACGCAGTGCAGGAAGGGTTCCTCGCGGTCTGGCGCAGCGCGGCGACGTTCCGTCCGGAACGGGCGAAGGCGAGCACCTGGATCCTCACCCTCGTGCATCGGCGCGCCGTCGACCTCGTCCGTCGCGAGGAACGCCGTCGCACCGAGCCGCTCGGCGAGGAGATGGCCGCCGGCATCGACGAGGTCGCGGAGGCGACCGACGAGGCCGCGTGGCTTCGGTTCGAGCGCGAGCGCGTGCAGACCGCGCTGCGGCAGCTCCCCGACGTCCAGCGGGAGGCGCTCGAGCTCGCGTACTACGGAGGCTTCTCCCAGTCTGAGCTCGCGCAGAGGCTCGGGGTGCCGCTCGGCACGATCAAGAGCCGCATGTTCTCGGGGCTCGCGAGGCTTCGCGAGCTCCTCGACGAATCGTCCCAGGAAGGGTCATGGAAAACGGAATTCACGAGCTGACCGCCGGCTACGCCCTCGACGTCCTCGACGACGAGGAACGCTGGGCCTACGAGACGCACCTCGTGAGCTGCGAGCGCTGCCGGCAGGAGCTGACCTCCTTCTGGGAGACGGCAGAGGCACTCGCCGTCGCAGCCTCCGGCCCCACGCCCAGCCCGGGGCTGCGCGACCGGGTCCTCGGCGCGGCACACGAGGAGCGACAGGTCGTGGTTCCGCTCGAGTCACGCCGGCAACGCCGCCTCGCCCCCGCCCTGGGAGCTGCAGCCGCAATCGCCGCCGTGATCGCCGTCGCCGTCGGCCTCTGGGCAACGCAGCTCTCGGGCGACCTCGACGAGGCGCGGCTCGCGCTCGAGCGGGAACGTGCGGCGGCGGCCGTTCTCGCAGACCCGGGCGCGCGCGGGGTCGCGCTCGAGGCGGGGGACGGACGCCTCATCGTGGCCGAGGACGGTCGTGCCGTGCTCGTTCTCGACGGCCTCGATCCCGCCCCCGCCGGCAAGACGTACGAGATGTGGATCATCGAAGGAGAGACCCCCGTCCCGGCAGGCACGTTCTCGGGGGTGGACGAGCGCGACGTCGTGCCCGTCGAGGGAAGCGTCGAAGCGGGTAACCGCGTCGCGGTCACCATCGAGGACGAGCAGGTCGTCGCGCCGACGACGACTCCGATCGTCGCCTCCGAAGCCGTGTAACGCCCCTACACTTCACCTCTTGCGAGTTCGGAGTGAGAAGGGGACGTCGCCCCGGCGGCGCCGAGTTCGCAAGCGCCGTCTTGCTGCGTTGCTCTGCGCGCTCTTCGTGCTCTCCGGGATCTCGTTCACCTTCGGGCTGGTCCGGGCGGTCGCAAGCGAGATCCCTTCGCTCGATCCTGCAGAGCAGCGCTCGGACGTCGACACCGTGGTCTATGCCTCGAACGGCAAGAGGGTGCTCGCCGTTCTGCGAGGAGAGGAGAGCAGGGTCCTCGTCGCCACCGAGGACATCGCCCCGATCATGCGGCAGGCCATCGTCTCGATCGAGGATCAGCGCTTCTTCGAGCACAACGGCATCGACCTTCACGGCGTCGGACGGGCACTGTGGGCGGACGTCCGGCATCAGGCGATCGTCGAGGGCGGCTCGACCATCACCCAGCAGTTCGTCAAGAACGCCTACATCAGGAACGAGAGGACGCTGGCGCGGAAGGTGCGGGAGGCCGCGCTCGCCTGGCAGCTGGAGCAGCGCTGGAGCAAGGACCGCATCCTCACCGCCTACTTGAACACGATCTACTTCGGAAACGGCGCGTACGGGATACAGCAGGCCTCCCGGGCGTACTTCGGGAAGGGCGCGAAGTTCCTCGAGCTGCACGAGGCCGCGCTGCTGGCCGGGATCCCGTCCGATCCCGCTCGCTACGACCCGGTGACGAACCCTCGCGCCGCGCGGGAACGGCGGCGGCACGTGCTCGGGCTGATGTACGAGCAGGGGAAGATCACCATGGCGGACTACCGGCGCGCGAGCACAGCCGAGCTGCCGAGCCCGGAGGACGTTCGGCTGCCCGGCACCAGAGGGCCGGCCGCCTACTTCGTGAACTACGTCAAGGATCAGCTCGTCGAGAAGTACGGTGCAGGGAGGGTCTTCGGCGGTGGGCTCAAGGTGACGACGACGATCGACCTCGAGCTCCAGGAGCGTGCGCGAAAGGCGATCGAGACCGTCCTCCGCAACCCCGACGGCCCCGCTGCTGCTCTCGTCGCGATCGAGCCGGAGACCGGGGCTGTACGCGCGATGTTCGGCGGCCGCAACTTCCGTGAGAGCCAGTTCAACCTGGCTGCGCAGGCGGAGCGCCAGCCGGGCTCGGCGTTCAAGCCGATCGTTCTCGCGACCGCGCTGCGCTCGGGCGTCTCACCCTCGACCGAGCTCGAGTCCAAGCCGATCTCCATCGATGCCGGCGACCGGGTGTGGAGGGTGACGAACTATGACCACACGTACCTCGGCCGGGTCAGCCTGAGCCGCGCGATGGTGTCGTCCGACAACACGGTCTACGCACAGCTCACCGACATCGTCGGTCCCAAGGAGGTCGTGAAGACCGCGCACGCCCTCGGTATCAAGAGCCAGCTCGATGCGTACTTCTCGATCGGGCTCGGCTCCGGCGCCGTGAACCCGCTCGAAATGGCGCGCGCCTACGCAACGATCGCGAACGGAGGCAGGCGGGTCGACGGGACGTTGATGGGCGACAGCCCGCGCGTGGTCGAGCGGGTGCAGCGGATTCGGGCAGGGCGTCAGGAAGAGAACGGCCCGCTCCCGAGACAGGCGCTCGACTCGGATCAGGCGGCCGTGCTGACGGACATCCTCGAGGACGTCGTCCGCGCCGGCACGGGCAGGCGGGCGAATGTATCCGGAAAGGCCGTCGCGGGCAAGACCGGAACCACCGACAACTACGCCGATGCGTGGTTCGTCGGCTATACGCCCGAGCTCGTCGTCGCCGTCTGGGTCGGATACCCGGACCGACTGCGCCCGATGCTCACCGAGTACGGCGGCAAACCGGTGACGGGCGGAACTCTTCCCGCCCTGATCTGGAAGGAGTTCGTGGAGCGCGTCGACGACTCTGACGACCACGGGTCGTTCGAGCCCGCACCCTATCTCGGCGGCGTATCGACCTGGGTCGTCAAGCGAGGCGGACAGTGGCAGCTCGACAACGGGCTCTGCCGCGGCTCCCGACTGCTCGTCTACATGTCGGGCGAGGGCCCGAAGAAGACCGCGGACTGCAAGGCGAACGAGGTGAGCGTCCCTCGGGTCATCGGCATGACCGAGGCGGTGGCCGTCGCGCTGCTGGCGACGGCGCCGCTCGACGCGGCCGTCGCCTACGTGCCGGCGAAACCCGGACGCCTGCCCGGGGTCGTGGTGAACCAGGATCCACGAAGGGGCGGGCTCTCGGCGCACGATTCGGTTCAGCTCTTCGTCACGAAGGCGCGCCACGGTCTCGTTCCGAACTTCGTGGGGTCGAGCCTGCAAGCCGCAAGCGACGAGGTGCGTCGGCTTCGTCTCGATCCCCGCGCGATCTCGGGACCCGGGCCGAGGGGCATCGTCATCCGGCAGAGCCTCGAGGCCGGAGTGGCGGCTGCGCCGGGCCTCAAGATCAGGCTCGTGGTCGGGGACGGCTCACAAAGGGAGAGCTCCTGAGCGTGTACCTCCAGGGCTGGTCCCGTGCCTGCGTGATCCCGATGCGCGGCCCGACGACGATCTCGGCGGCTTCGATCGGCGCATAGACCGCGAGCGGCTCGCGATCGAGCGCAAGACCATCGTGCTGGCCCGTTATCGCGAGCGCCTGACAGAGGCGGCCGGGGCCGGCGCAGAGCAGCGAGATGTCGTCGCGCCCGCGCCGGGCTCGCATCTCGTCGACGCCCATGGTCGGCTCGAGCGCGCGGAGCAGCAGTGCGGATCCAACGCCGTCCTCGCCGCACACGATGTTCGCGCACCAGTGGACTCCGTACGAGCGATACACGTACAGATGTCCGGGCGGGCCGAACATCGTCGCGTTCCTCGCCGTCTGCCCGCGATAGGAATGGCTTGCCGGGTCGTCTGGTGCGTACGCCTCGATCTCGACGACGACGCCGCCGACACCGTCCACCAGGAACGTCCCTCCCAGGAGCTCACGCGCGACGGTGTGGACATCTCGCGCGAAGAAGGCGCCGGAGACGTGGGCGGTCAGAAGAGCTGTTCGGTCTCGGTCGGCCTGGCGGTTGCGGCAAGCACCTTCCGCGCTCTCCGACCGAGGTCGGCGAGATCGACGCGGCCCTCCTCTGCGGCGGAGGCGAGCCGTTCCGCAAGGTCGAGCGCGCCGTCGAGGAGCGCCGAGTCTCCTCCCTCGTGACCCATGTCGTGGAGGATCGTGCGCTCGGTGCGGGACGCGACGACCGGCCCTTCGACACCCTCGATCCAGACGCGCGTCCGGCGCCCGCCGCCCCGGTCGTCGCCGACGATCGGCTCGAGCGCGTAGATCTTGTCGGCGCGGGCGTACTTGCCAAAGCCGAGGAAGACCATCCGCATCGCCGTCATCGCCGAGAGTATGCCGCGGCGAGGGGCCGACGAGAATGCCGTCGAGCCGCGCCAGGTCACGCACCGCGGTCGGGGAAAGCTCGGGCACGGCGTGCGCCAGCGAGCCAAGGACGGTGAGCCGCGTGCTCGGGCATGCCTCCGCGAACGAGGTCGCGTCGGCGAACGTGATGTACCTGTCCTCGCGGGCGACGACGAGCTCGACCGGCGCCGAGATTCGGCGAGCGACGGTGATCGGGGAGATTGCGTCGATGGCGTCTCGCAACTCCTCGGAAAGCGCGTCAAGAAGTACTTCGAAGCGCGATGGATCCTCGTTCGCGAGCAGGTCGACGGCAGCGCGCGCGGACGCTCCGAGGCCGCCGGCGGGCCATTCCCGCAGTGAGGCCAGCGGATCGACGGCGTAGTCGTCGAGGGCCAACAGTTGCGCACGCAGGGCGTCCCGATCGTCCCCGGGAGCCAGGCAAGCGACGATCGATCGCGCGATCACGAGCTTGAAGAAGTCACCAGCAGTGAACGGCACGAGCGCGTCTCCGTCCCGGTAGACGCCCGTCGTGACGACTCGAATCGCCTCCTCGACGTCGCACAACGGAGCGAGCGCGAGGACGATCGAGACTCGTTCCGTGAGGCGCGGATCGGCTGCAGTCCGAAGGGCGAGCGTACCGCCGCCCGAGACCCCGAAAAGCGAGACGCCACTTCGAGCCGCGTCCGACCTGGACAAGGCGTCCTCGACCGCCTCCCGTGCCTGGTCACTGCCGCCGGCGTCAACTCGCCCGCGGCGAGACCCTCCGGCTCGGCCACGATGGCCAGATGCCCAGCGGCCGCCAGGCCGCGGCCGATCCCGAGGAACGCCGGATGCTTGCGCCCTCGCCGGGTGACGCCGGGGAAGAGAACCGTGGTCGGCCACGGCCCTGCTCGCCGCCCTGGCCGAAAGACGATCGCCGGCACGCCGCCGACCTGCATCTCCTCCTCGCGGACCGGGCCGGCGGCGGCGCGGGCGAACCTCCCGAGCACCGGTCCGTCGTAGGCGGCCGCGATCCCGATCGGCACCCGAATCTGTGCGCGGCCGAGAGCGAGCCAGTCGGACCCGCGGCTACGTGGGTGCTGGCTCGACGACATGCCCGTTGTCCTCCCGGAGCAGCAGGACCGCGAGCACGACGGCGAGGACGACGATCACGAGCCAGATCGGGCGCAGCCCCGGGAGAAGCGCCGAAGGGATGTCGACGTCCGTCCAGCCGCGCTTGACGACTTGCTCGTGCCACAGATCCTGCGCGAGATTCACCGCACCGTAGGCCAGCATCACCC
>CAVWWI010000027.1:0-113423 GCA_963758605.1 uncultured Actinomycetes bacterium
CGGACGTTGCCGCGTTCGTCCTTCTCGTGATCCAGAAAGCCCGGCGCTCGATCGCGCGGCGGAGGCGGAGATGCTGGGCGTGGGTTTCCGCCGTCACGAACGCATGTTCTCAGTGTTCTGACCAAACTTGCCGCAAAGTGCGGAGGTCGAGGTTGACGAGCGGGGACATGGGTGGCTACGGTCCCTGAGGAACCGTCCTCCAAGTCAAAGGGGGTGTTTGAATGGCAGCGACGGTCACACACTCGTTAGTCCAGCAGTTCGCTTCGATGAAGCCGAGCGAGTTTGGACCCACCATCGATCCGAAGTGGCAGGTCGGCGAGCGCCTCGTGAAAGAGGTGAAGCAGTCGGTAGAGAAGAATGCCTGATGCTGCTCGACGGCGCACGCTTGATTTCGTCGATCACCGCGACGCTCTTCGGCTACGACGAGTTCATCTTGCGTGAGATCTCACCTGAGACGTGGCTCGCATCAGCGCCGACCCGGCGCTAGTGGTCGTCTGACACGCGAAGGGGAAGGGGCGCTGCAGCCCCCTTCCCCTTCCGTCGGTTCAGCCCACCCGCCTTTAACTCCCGCTGGTGGGATGTCGAAGGCGAGCGCGCGAGGTGGGCTATTCGGAGCCGTCTCGGCACGGGACCGACGCTGCGGTTCTCAGCTCCGCGCATCGTGCTCGAGCCTCTCTGCCACCCCACGAAGCACTTTCAGCCCGATCCGCGGCGTCGTTTCGACGACATGTCGGAACGCGCGATCGCGGATCACGGAGCAGGCGGACGGATGAGGTTGCCGTCACCGTCGCCGTACGCGGCTTGAACGTGAGGATCGCGATCTCCCCGAACCAGTCTCCAGGCCCGAGGTCGGCCAACTTTCTCCCGGCACGTCTGACGGCAACCGCTCCGTCGACGACGATGAAGAACTCCCGACCGCGCTCGCCCTCCTCCGTCAGCCTCTCGCCCTCTGGTGCCTCTCGCTCGTCCGCGCTGATCGCAACCTCGGTGAGCTCCGCCTTCGTGCATTCCGCAAAGAGCGGAATCCGTCTGAGCAGCTCGACCTTTGCGTTCTTGCTGAGGGGCACGCGGCGATCCTATGCGCGCTCGCTTTCGACCACGAGCGAGGTTCACCGGGGGGTCGTTAGATGACGTCGATGAGGACCTTGCCGACGGCACCGCGTTCAACTGCGACGTGAGCGTCTGCCGTTTGCTCGAGCGGAAACCGGTGCAGCGGAAGCCCTCCATCCTCACCGACCGAGAGCGCACCCTCCGCGACTGCGGCCGCCACATCGGCAACGGCCTGGTCCTTCGCTGCGGATGAAACGGTGTAGACGAGCACGAACTGGTAGCGAACGTTCCGTGACATGAGCGCGCGGACTTCGAGCTCCAGGCTCTTGTCGCCCTCGCTCGCGTACGCCGCGACCGTGCCGTTCGAGGAGAGCACCGCAGCGTCGAGAGCGGCGTTCGCAGCCGGCGCGACCTCGACCACGAGATCGACCCCGTGCGGTGCGAATGTGCGAATGTCCTCGGCCGCGTCCCCCTGCCGGTAGTTGACGACATGCTCCGCACCGGCAGCCCGAGCGAGCTTTGCTTTCTCGTCGCTGCTGAACGTGCTAATGACGCGCGCTCCCGCCCAGCGAGCGAGCTGAATCGCAGCATGACCGACGGCCCCCGCGCCTCCTGCTACCAGCACCGTCTGCCCATTGAGAGCTCCAGGCTCGAGCGTCCGCAGGCCCAGCTCGGAGGTTGTGAGGCAGCGGTGCGCCGTAAGGGCCGGGATACCGAGGCTCGCCCCAAGATCGAAGGAGGCGTTATCCGGGAGGGGCACCGCCTGACGCGCGGGAAGCACGATGAGTTCCTGTGCCGTGCCGTCGGCACGCTGCCACGCCGCCTCCCAAAGCCACACAACGTTCCCCTACTTGATGTTCTGGGATGCCCTCGCCGACGGCGTCGATTGTCCCCGCACCATCCTGGTTGGGCACGATCTCGGGAAATGCAAGTCGCGCCGGCGCTGCGCCGCCGCGCCGCGCCTTCCAGTCGGTCGGATTGACGCCGGAGACGTGCACCTTGACGCCGGACTTCGCCCCTACCCGGAACCGGCGTCGGACGTTCGACGACCCCCACCTCGATTCGGCTACCCGTCCGCCAAAAAACAACAGCTCGCACCGCACCTCGTTACTCGATCGCAGGAGGTTACCGCCGTCGCACGTCTCGAACTTCCGACGACTACCCACGATGCCTGCGCATCAAGGTCGCACGCGGACGAGCTTGCGGAGCTCCGGGCATTGCGGCTCGAGGGCCGTCTCGACGAACGGCTATGGCGACCTGCGGTGCGACGCACGCCGCTACGTCGGTCGCAGGCGCTAATACGGCAGGGATCGTTTGGCGCAGGCTTGAACCCAGTGACGACCCAATCGCCCCGCCTGTTCTTCCATCCGCCAGCCGAACGCTGACCTACTGTGACGACTCCGCGTGGGCGTGTGCGGAAGCGCCAACTACACCGGGAGGCGAAATGACCACCGACTCCACACCGACCGAACAGACTGCCGCCCAGACACCGACGACCGCCACAGGGCGAAGGCGGAAAGCAAAAGCGCCCGGTGGTTTGGATGATCCTTGCGGGCGTGGCGATCGTCGCCGCGCTGGGACTGGGCGCCTGGGCGCTCCTGCTCAACGACGACTTGAACGACACCGAGGCGGAGCTCGAAGCCCAGACCGCTGCGGCCGAGTCGGCCTCCGGCCGAGGCCGAGCGTCGCATCGCGGACGCCCGTGCGAGCATCGACGCGGCGCTCTCCGACGTCGCCGGCATCGTGGTCGTCAGCGACGAGGACGTAGCGAGGCCGAGCAGGCCGTCGCCGAAGCCGAGCAGAGCGTGGCGGAGGCGCAAGCGGCGGTTGACCAGGCGCAAAGCGAACTCGAGCAGGCGCGGGCCGAACGCGACCTAGCCCGAGCCGAGGCGGAACAAGCGCGTGCGGAAGCGGCGCAAGCCGAACTGTGCGCAGACGCCTCGCTCGCAGCCACACAGGCGCTGGCCGAGTACGACACGCCGCCGAGGCGTACGAGGAGGCCGCAGCTCGCGCCGAAACGGCCGCGAGCGCTTGCTCCTGACCTGAACGAACCGGAGTCTAACGTCGGCGGCACAGTGATCGCACTGGGCGCCCTGAAGCGCGGCTAGGTGTCGGAAGCCCGCTGTTCGGGCGACTCGGCCCCGACTTCACCACGGCCATGAGCGCGATGAGGCTCGCATTCGCTAGTCGATCACGGGCTCGGCCAGGTCGGCTACGAAGAGGGCGACGGCGCTCGACGGCGCCGTAGCCGAGACACGACGAACAAACGGAGGCTTCGCCTCTTCGGCGGCTCGAGTTCTGAACGCTCGGTAAGACGCCGTCGTGCTGCAGCGACTTCCTCGTTCCCTGAGGAGCCTGGGTCGACATTCTCGACAAGCAGTGGCGGCTCCGCCGAGTCCAGCGAAGACTCCGGCTCGAGTCGCTCGAGCGTGTCATCAAGGTCGGAGAGAAGCCCCGTATGTCCGTCGCAAGCGCGGATCAACGAGCACGAGTTCCGGACTCACGATTCGAGCTCGGCAGAGCCGTGGCCGGTTGCAACCATCCAGGACTCATACCCCTCGAACGAGGACGAACACATGACGAGAGGCTCGCGAATCGAGGAGCGCGAAGGCGCGGCGGGCGGCGAGAACGGCCTCGGGTATCTGGGATACTCGCCGCGATGCCGGATGCCGACACGCGATCGAGTCGCGGAGACGCGTCGGCTGCGGCTGCTTTCTCATCGCCATCGGCTGTGTCGTCGCATTCTTTGGACTCATCTGGGCGTCAATGGACGGCTTCTACGGAGAAAGCGGCATCTGAGCCGAGGCGATCTTGTTCGCAGGGCTTGCGGCTGGCGCATTGGGCCTTGTTCTCGTTTATTGGGCGGCGCAAGATGGCCGGAACGGACGCCGCCGTGCACCACCCGTTCACCCACGCCACGTCCCTCCCGGCACTTTGACGTACCCTGATTTGGCTCTACTAAGCCAAACGCCTGCAAAGGGCCCTTATGCGCCCGGTAGGAATCGAACCTACGACCGCTCGCTCCGGAGGCCAGAACGCGTTTGCGACATTGATCCGCGATGGTTCGAGAAGCCTTTAGTTATGCGGGTTTGCGGGCTGTCTCGCGAAGACGCTCCGCATGGCTATGCGGTGCGGTTCCGGGTCGTTTAGGCGTGGAGTAGGCGTGGCGCTCGCGCGCTCAGCTAGTTTCGCCCTCTTTGGGGGGATAGTCGGCACGTCGTCGAACTCCGACCTTGGTGTGACGGCTTCAACCAGCGGCGCCAGCGGCGCCTTAACCGAAGGGGGATCCCTCCCAATGAGTGACATCCTGTTGCGCGCACAGGTTCGCGTGCAGACCACCCTCTACTCTCTCCGCCATCGGCAGGAGGGTCAGGGACTCGTCGAGTACGGCCTCATCATCGCCTCGATTGCGATTCTTCTGATCATCGCGATGCTGTTCCTGGCCGGCAAGATCGACGACCTGTTCAGCAAGACCGGCACGAGCGTCGATTCACCGGGGCCGCTGCCGTAAGGCATCTCCGGCTGGTCTCGGTCGAAGATAAGTCCGACCGGGACCAGCCTCCTTTCACCCGTTAGTGGATCCCCTGCGGGGCGGGGCTGATCAACGCGTCCATTTGCGGCTCGGCTGGCGCCGACGGCGGGCAGGCCCCGGACCCGAAGCACGGCGTCGAGCGGATTCGGTTCAGGGATCGCTCCCGCCACTACAGAGTTGCCTTTATCCCCTCTTGACTGCCTCTCTCTGGCGTGCGACGCGTGTGCGATCTCAGGAGATAATCGAGCTGTGACCAGTCCGCATCAGCCCGGGCGGAGCGGCTGCATGCGGCGCTCTCGACGACGTTGAGGGGCTGCACTCGACGGTCGGCGGAGCGAGTTTCGAGCGCCGTACAGGTCACGTGCGGCTGTTGCTTCCGTCCGTGCCGATTGCGGTCTTCAACGGCGTTCTCGTCGAGTCGGAGCCGTGTTCGGGGGTCCGCGACTCGATCAGCGAGGTCGAGGAGCGCGGCCTTCCCTGTGGTGTGCAGTTGCGGGGCGGCCAGCACCCGGAGGTCGAGGCGGAGGCGCGAGCGATGGGCCTGACCGAACGGAGGCCGATGCCCGGGATGACGCTTGCCTTTGAGGAGCTGGTCGAGGCGTCCTGCGACGGGCTGGAGATCAGCCGGGTGGAAGACGAAGCAGGTCTTTTCGACGCCGCCAAGGTCGCGGCGGGCGGTTTCGGTGCCCCGCCTGCGGTCCTCCAGGCCCTGTACGTACCGGAGGTCGTCGAATTGGACGGGATGAACGTCTACCTCGGCCGTGTCGAAGCTGAGGCGGTCACGACCGCGATCGGTTACCGAACCGGCCGCGAGGGTGCGATCTTCAGCGTCGCCACCCCCGCCGAACATCGCCGCCACGGCTACGGCGCGGCGATCACCGCCTTCGCGACTCGCTCGCTCTTCGAGAGCGGAGCAGACCTCGCGTGGTTGCAGACGACTCCTATGGGGGAGCGGGTCTACTACCGACTCGGATTCCGTCAGGTCGCCAACCACATTCTGCTCAGCCGGCCGAACCCCCAGAACTCTTGACATCTGGTCGACCTCGCTCGACCCGACCAAGTCAGACACCTGCTTGAGGCGTGCTCAGGCGACATTCCCGAAGCTCTTGTCCGCTCCGACGCGACCGAGCAGACCGCCGGAGACTCTGCCACCACCCGTCGGAGTCACCCCAGGCGAGGGATTGACCCTCCCCAGCTGATCTCGCATCGTCCGTCGGACGAGTCGCGCACAGCGGACGCGACGCGAGGGGAGAAAAGGCGGCTTCATGACTATCTGGAAGGGCGTGTCGGTGAGCGCCGCAGCCCTCGTGCTCGCTCTCGCGCTGCAGGGCAGCGCCGCAGGCGCAGGCACCGCGCCGAGCGTCTACACGGTGAACTCCAAGACGATCCCCGGGGTCACCACGGCGCTCGTCCTCAAGAACGGGCAGAACGCGACCGTCACGGCGACGGACGCCGTCTGTCCGTGGGGCACGAGCCTCTGTTACGGCCCCAACGGCGACTCATCGGCCACAGCGGGCTTCCTGCTCCCGGGCGTTCCCAAGTGGGGGCTCGTCGGTCGCGTCGGGAGCGGGCCCTGGGTGCAAGTCGGCAGTGGCCCGACGAAGCTCTCCGGGAGCGGCGTTCTCGTCTTCGCCATGAACGACGACTACTACCCGGATAACACGGGCAGCTTCCGGGTCACGGTGACCGTGGGGAACGCGTGCTATCCGGGCCATGGCTACGGGGACACGAACCACGTGCACTGCGGGCCGCCGGGTCAGACACCCGGTGCCTGCTACCCGGGCAACGGCTCCGGTGACACGAATCGCGACCACTGCGGGCCTCCGGGTCAGGGAACCGGGAACAGCAACAGCGGAGCTTCCGGAGACGGCAACCCGGGGCAGGGCGGAGGGAACGGCAACCCGGGGCAGGGCGGAGGGAACGGCAACCCGGGGCAGGGCGGAGGGAACGGGCGACAACCCTAGGAGCGCATCTCGAGCGCTCGGCTTCGAGACAGAGGAGCGCCTGCCGCCGCCGCGGGCGCTCCCGGCACGTCTGGCCCCCGCACGACGGTCGAAGCCGGGTGCGTAGGTGTATCGAGAACGGGCACACCTGGTCGTCGAACAAGGTTACGTCGGCGCCGTGCCTGCGTCCGGCTAGCCACGCGGTGGCTAGAGAACTGACGACACGACGAACGCGCCAGCAACGAGCGGCCGTGATCACAAGCCGCCTCGTTGCTGTGGGTCTGCGATCTAGCGAGCCGGGGCCGGCGGTGCGATCCCGCTCGACGATCGCGCTCGAGCACTGAGCCTCCCATGGGCACGGAAGTACTTCTCGGCGATGCGTTCGTCGAGGTCCGCCTCGGCGCGGCTAAGCCAGCTCGTCTGCGATCACGACTGACCGGCTGACCAGCTCGTCGCCCACCCGCTCCTCCACCTGAACGGGCATGCCCGGGCGGTTCTTGGCGAACCAGAAGGTGACGGACTCGTCGCGGCCGCCGACCGTGTAGCGCCAGCACGCCTCGGTCCCGAAGGGCAATGCTAGATCCACCTCATCGATCACCGTCGTGGAGGCCGACTGCGATGCGTGTTGCTGGAGCTCGAGCCAGCTCGAGCGGTGACGCGTCGGCTCGCCGATCGGAAGCCCTCCGGCATCAATTGACTGGAACTCCTGGACCGCCCCGTCGGCATCCGCCTCGACGAAACGGATCTGGCGGAACGTCAGCTCGCCTCGACGCGCTTCGCTCTTGAGCTGGATCGTGCGGCCGAGCGGGCACCCGGCGCGGATCTCTGTAGCGCTGAAGGGAGTGGGAAGGTGGTCGGGCCGAATCCTGTTTGCGTCAGGTGGCAACGACATCTGCTCCAACGTACCCGAGGCTCCCCGTCTCTTGCCCGCGCCCTGCCTAGTTCCGCCCGTCAGCTCGGGATCGTCTACCGCTTCTCGCAGGCGACTCCGTCCTGGGTATCGGGAGGGAGCCTCCGTCGAGCGGCGAAGCCGAATGGGCCGGGTCTGGCTTTGGCGTCCTTCCCTAAGACCCCTTCCCTGCGGAGGACGGGGGACGGATGGGTTGTCAGACCCGGCATTCCCGTTAGTTCAGCTCACCCGCCTCGAGTTCCCGCTCCTCGATCCGCAGGTAGCTCGCCGGTGCTCGGGCGGAGCTCGAGGACTCGCCTTCGGCAAGACTCGCTGTGATCTCCGCGAAGTGCTGAAACCCTCGGCGAGCCTTCGGTCAGCTACCACTCGAGCCAAGCATCGCCGCCTTCTCGTGCTTTCGGCGAACCGCGCCCAGGAGTGCTACACGTCGGCCGGGTCCGGCACCACCGGGTGGCAGTGGATGCCGGTATGTCCCACCGGCGTCACCGAATCAACGCGGGTCTGAACGGGCCGTGCACTCGCTACGCCAGTGCCGAGCAGTACGGCGGCGACGATCAGGAAGACGACTACGGGGCCGACTCGTCGAGAACGCATTCGGATCTCCCTCGGACGTTGTGCCTCCTCCTCGAGGATACTGCATTACGGACCTCTCCCCGCTCCTGGCAGCGGCAGCGGCGCTACGAACTGCCGACCTCGAAATCGGCGATAGCCCGGTCGAGCTCGCGATTCACTGGTCGAGCATCGGGTGTTGCCATGTTCGGCGAAATCCGAGGTACCCACCGGGGGTACCTACCGTTTGAGTTTCGGGGCATCCCTGACACGCCTGACCCGCGTAGCTGAGCCAAATCGGCTCAGCGGTGCGGCTGCGAATGCGCCCGGTAGGAATCGAACCTACGACCTCTGGCTCCGGAGGCCAGCGCTCTATCCCCTGAGCTACGAGCGCGCGCGAGGGCAGTCTACCCGCCGCCCTTCGCCGTAGCTCTTGCATGCGAAAGGTCGTACGCTCCGGCGGTGCCCCTCGCCGACGTCAGCGAGACGTACGCCGACCTCGTCACCACGCTTTTCTCCTCGACGATCGCCGCGAAGGCCTGGTTCGCGACGGCCGCTGTGGTGCTCGCGCTCGTGCAGGTCACGACGGCCGCGAGGATGTGGGGGCGGCTCGGCTTCCTGCGCGTGCGCGGCCCCTCGGTCGCACGTGTGCACCGCTGGTCGGGACGCCTCGCGTTCCTGTTCACGCTCCCGGTGTTCTTCCACTGCGTCACGATGCTCGGCTTCGAGACGCCGGACACGCGGGTCGCGGTGCACTCGCTGGCCGGAACGTTCATCTACGGCGTCTTCGCCGCCAAGGTGCTGATCGTTCGCGACCGGTCACTGCCCGGCTGGACCCTGCCGGCGGCAGGGATCACGCTCGCGTCGACACTCGCCCTCGTATGGCTGACCTCGAGCCTCTGGTACTTCACGAACGTGCGGTTCGGCTTCTGATGGGACGGGGGTGGAGACCGCTGGTCGCGGGGGCCTCTATCGTCGTGGCGACGTTCGTTCTCGCGCAGTTCGCCGTGTTCGAGCCTTCGGTGTCGAGCGACGTCCGAGTCGCCGGCGGCGACTTCGACCGCGGAGAGGTCGTGTTCGAGCGCGAGTGCGCGGGCTGTCACGGGCCCGGCGGCGAAGGAGGGAGCCCCGGACCCCGGCTCATCGACACCGCCCTCGACGCGGCCGAGGTTGCGTCGGTCATCGAACAGGGCCAGGGGGTCATGCCTCCAGCGCTCGTGTCCGGCGGCGAGCAGGCGGACGTCGTCGCCTACGTCGTCGCGATCGGCCGGCCGTAAGCTCCAGAGCGTGGAGATCCAGGCGCGGATCGTCCGGCTGCAGCTGGCGGAGACCTTCGTCATCGCTCGCGACGCCACCGATCACGCAGACGTCGTCCATGTGGCTCTGAGCCACGAGGAGATGACCGGGTACGGCGAGGCGGCGCCGGTCGAGCGGTACGACGAGTCCGCGGAGTCCGCGGAGCGTTTCATCGAAGAGCACACCGACCTGGTAGGAGACGATCCATTCGCGCTCGAGGAGATCGGCGAGCGCCTCGCAGTGCGGCCGGGTGGGCAGGCTGCGAAATCGGCGATCGACGCCGCCCTCCACGATCTCCAGGGAAAGCTGCTCGGAATTCCCGCGTATCGCCTCCTCGGGCTTCCGCGGAACGGCCCGCCGACCTCGTGGACCGTGTGGCTCGGCGATCCGGACGACATGGCGCGGCGAGCCGCGAAGGCGGCACCGAGCTACCGCCGGTTGAAGCTCAAGCTCGGGGGCGGAGACGGCCTCGACGTCGAGCGTGTGCGATCGGTCCGCCGGGTCACCGAGCTCCCGCTCCAGGTCGACGTCAACGAGGCATGGTCGTTCGACGAGGCGGTCGACTCGCTGCCGGAGCTCGCCGAACTTGGCATCGAGTACTGCGAGCAGCCGCTGCGCGCAGGCGACGAGAGCGGGGGCGCGCTCAAAGATCGCTCCCCGGTTCCGATCTATGTGGACGAGGACTGCCACGTCCTGGCGGACGTCGAGCGCTGCGCACGAATCGCGCACGGCATCAACATCAAGCTCGCGAAGTCCGGCGGGATTCGAGAGGCCGTGAGGATGGCGCACGCGGCGCGGGCGCTCGGTCTCGGCGTAATGCTCGGGTGCATGCTCGAGTCGGGACTCGGCATCGCGGCCGGGTGCTGCGTCGCCCCGCTCTGCGACCACGTCGACCTGGACGGCAACCTGCTCCTGCGCGAGGATCCCTGCCCAGGCGTCGAGCTCGTGGAGGGGACGCAGGTTCCGGCGGCAGCTCCCGGCCTGGGCGTCTCGGTTCCAGTGCCGTGAGCACCGAGCCGCGGCGCATCCTGATCCTCGGAGAGGGCTTCTCGCACGACGCGCACTACGGCAAGACGATGCGCGGGATCATCCGTTACGGCCCGGACCCCGTGGTGGCGATCCTCGACTCCGCACGCGCGGGCGAAGCGCACGGGGGCATCCCGATCGTCGCGACGGTCGAGGATGCGCTTCCGTTCGGTCCCACCGTCGCGGTCGTCGGAGTGGCGACCCAGGGAGGACGGTTCCCGCCGGCTTGGCGCGAGCTCCTCAAGAGCTCGATCGCGAACGGCCTCGACGTCGAGAGCGGCCTCCACGAGTTCGTCTCGGAGGATGCGGAGCTGATCGACCTCGCGGACCGGCACGGTGTCGAGCTGCGAGACCTGCGCAGACCTCCGGCCGGCTTGAACGTGCCGACGGGCGCGAATCTCGAGGTCGACGCGAAGATCGTGCTGACGGTCGGGTCGGACTGCGCGATAGGAAAGAAGACCGTCGCGGTCGAGCTCGACCTCGAGGCGCGGCGCCGGGGGCTCGAGTCCGTCTTCGTGCCGACCGGCCAGACGGGGATCGCGATCGCCGGCTGGGGGATCGCGGTCGACGCGGTGGTGGCCGACTTCCTCGCCGGCGCAGCCGAGCGGCTCGTCGTCGAGGGTGCGGCGCGCGGGGGAAGCTGCTCTTCGTCGAGGGCCAGGGCTCGCTCGTGCACCCGCTGTACTCCGGCGTGACCCTCGGGCTCGTCCACGGATCGGCGCCGCACGCGTTCGCCCTCTGCCATCGTGCGGGCGCCATCGAGATCGAAGGGTGCCCAGGACACCCGATTCCTCCGCTCGTGGAGCTCGTGGACTTGCACGAGCGCATCTCGCTGCCCCGTCGTCATGCGAAGGTCGTGTGCGTGGCACTCAACACCGCCGCGATCGAGGAGGACGAGGACGCACGTGCCGCCATCGAGGCTGCGGCGACCGAGACCGGGCTGCCGGCGGATGACCCGGTTCGCTTCGGAGCAGGGCCTGCTCCTTGACGCGATTCTGGCGCGGCTCTAGGCTCCGACCGCCCGGGGGCAGTGGGGAGCCCGCGGAACCCAAATCGAATGCGACTGCTCGCTGCGGCAATGGCCTTCACCGTCGTCCTCCTGGCCGGGGCGGCGGTGGCCCCTGCCGCCGATGTGGGAGCCAACGACGACTCGGCGAAGCACGCCGCCGACCACGGCGCCGCGATGTACGGCGAGATGGCAGCTGTCGGCCTCCGGCAGACGGTGATCGGCGTTCGCTTCAAGCCGAGCGAGGCGGTCGTCATCCAGGACAAGCGGCTCCTCGACCGGATCATCCCGAACGCACTCGACGCGAGGTTGCGCGTCGTGCTCGCGGTGTATCCGTACCCGCCGCGGGAGATCGAGGCGGGTCTCGGGAGCCCGGCGCTCTTCGCGTCGTACGTATCCGCGGTCGCCCAGGTCTATCCCGAGGTCAGGCAGTTCGTGATCGGCAACGAGCCCAACCAGCCGGCGTTCTGGCGCCCCCAGTTCACGCGCTCGGGCACGAACGCCTCCGCGGCGATGTTCGGGCGGTACCTCGCGGCCGCGTACGACTCCCTGAAAGGGATCGACTCGGGAATCCAGGTCGTCGGGATCGGGCTCTCACCGCGCGGGAACGACAAGCCGAATGCGAAGAGCAACGTCTCGACGTCGCCGGTGCGCTTCGTGCGCGCGCTCGGCGCCTGGTACCGCGCAAGCGGCCGCACCCGCCCGCTGATGGACGCCTTCAGCTTCCATCCGTACCCGAACAAGGCAACCGATCCGCTCGAGCGCGGGTACGGATGGCCGAACGCCGGCTTCGTGAACCTCGACCGCGTCAAGCAGGCGCTCTGGGACGCGTTCGACGGCACCGCGCAGCCGACGACGCTGAACGGCCTGACGACTCCACCTGGACGAGGTCGGATGGCAGGTCGACACCTCGCGGTTCACGGGCTATCAGGGACGAGAGAACGTCCCCGTCACGGACGAGTTGACCCAGGCGGCGATCTACGGCGACCTCATCCGCAGGTCCGCCTGCGACCAGGACGTCCACGAGGTGAGTTTCTTCGGCTTCCGCGACGACGGCCTGCGCACCGGCTTCCAGGCGGCGCTCCAGCGGGCCGACGGCACGCCTCGGCCGGCCGTGGCTGCCGTTCGAGCGGCAATCGCCGAGACCGCTTCGGGCTGCTCCGGCGCTCCGAGTGTCTGGAGCCCGGCCGAGGATGTCCTCGGCGCCGATGCGGAGCTCAGCGTCTCGTCGAGCGGGATGGTCGGGGCCGTGATCTCGGCGGGCGAGGAGGCGCGGGCGAAGGCGTGCGTGACCGAAGTGGCCGATACGCGACTTCGGCGGTGCAGCGTCTCGACCACTGTCGGCTCCGCACTGCCTGACGGCGTCCGTTGGGCCGGGCTCGATCGCCCTCGAGCTGTCGCTTCCCACAGGTGAGGACGTGCGCGCGAAGGTCTCGATCGACTTCGTGGCCGTGTCGAACCCACGCCGGACTACGACCGTCGAGCACGATCTTCCGAGCTCTGCGCTGACGATCCTGTGTCACGCCGCGAGCCCGTACTTGCCACCCGCGCGACCTGAACACGTCCCTCCTTGACATCGAACATGTGTTCGCCTAGTGTTGCGAACACATGTTCGCTCGGGTGATCATCGTAGTGTTCGTTGCGGCGTTCCTGTGGGCCGTCTTCGCACGCGACACCGGGGCCGGGCCGCCCCAGCGCTTCCACACCGTGCGAGCGGGAGACACGCTCTGGTCGATCGCCGAGGCGAGCTACGCCGGCGACCCGCGCGAAGGCGTCTGGAAGCTCCAGCGCAAGAATCGACTGGACGGGGCGACCATCGTTCCCGGCGAGAGGCTCGCGCTCCCGTGACCCGATCCTGATATGAAACACCGCGCATGGCCAGCGATCGCATCCTCGAGCTGCTCAGGCGACCTGTCGATCAGGACGAGTACACCGAGATCCGTGAGCTCTGGAAGACCCACTCGATCGCAGAGGACAATCGCGACCTACCCGGCCTGATCTCGACACTGACCGAGGACTGCGTCTACGAGGTGCTCGGCACCGGCGCACGCTGGGAGGGGCACGAGGGCGCGGCGCGCTTCTACACGGAGCTCCTGACGGCGTTTCCGGACATCCACTTCGATCTCGAGTACATCGTGATCGGGCCCCAGGGCGTCTGCGAGGAGGCGCGCGTGACCGCGACGCACGAGGGCCGCTGGCTCGACCACGACCCGACCGGCGAGAAGCTCGCATGGCGAAACGCGATCTTCTTCCCCTGGGATCCTGCCGCCAAGAAGTTCAAAGGCGAGATGGTCTACACCGACCTCGGTCCTTGGCGCGCGACCGGAATCCGCGAGCGCGGCCCTCGGTCGCGCAAACCCCTGAAGCCGTCCGCCCGGGACCCATCCGGCTCGTATCGGCAGTAATAAGGGCGGATTTGAGCGCGTAGACTCCGCCGGCGTGGATCTCGACGTGGTCTTCCTCGGCACGTCCGGGTCCACACCGACTGCGCGGCGCGCCCTCGCCGCGACGCTGGTACGGCGCGGCGGCGATCGCCTGCTCTTCGATTGCGCAGAGGGCACGCAGCGTCAGCTGCTGCGGTGCGACGTCGGCCTGGTCGAGCTCGAGGAGATCTTCCTCACGCACTACCACGCGGATCACTATCTCGGGCTTCCGGGCATGCTCAAGACGTTCTCGCTCAGGGGGCGCGAGCTCCCGCTCACGATTTACGGCCCGCGCGGGCCTGCGTGAGCTCCTGGCCACGCTGCGCCGCATCTTCGGGCGCCTCTCGTATCCACTCGAGACCGTCGAGCTCGAGCCGGGGGCGGCCCTTGAGCGGGACGGGCACAGGTTGGAGACGTTTGCGGTCGAGCACGGGGTGTCCTCGGTCGGCTATGCACTGGTCGAGGAAACGCGCCCGGGCCGCTTCGACGTCGACACGGCTGATCGCCTCGGCGTCCCCGACGGCCCTGCGCGCGGGCTTCTCCAGCACGGAGAGCGGGTGACGCTCGCCGACGGGCGAGTGGTGGCGCCGGACGACGTGCTCGGACCCCCTCGAGACGGACGCAAGCTCGTCCTCACCGGCGACACGGCACCGGCAGCTTCGGTCGTCGAGGCGGCCGCCGGCGCCGACGTGCTCGTGCACGAGGCGACGTTTCTCGCGGGCGAGCGGGACCGAGCGCGCGAGACGATGCATTCGACAGCGGGAGAGGCGGCGCTGGTCGCGAGGGAAGCTGGCGTCAAGTTGCTCGCACTGACGCACGTCTCGACGCGCTACTTCGGTCACGAGGTAGTCGCCGAGGCGCGCGGAGCTCTTCCCCGAGACCGTCGTCCCACGCGACTTCGACGTCATTCAGATCCCCTTCCCGGAGCGCGGTGCACCGGAGCTCGTTCGCGCCGGTGCCCGGGCCGACCGAGCAGCTGCGATAGGGTCCCGGGAGCCGTGACGAAGCTCGTACAGGTGGCAGTCGCAGGCGACGTCGCCGAGGCAGAGTTGCTGCAGGAGCTCCTGTCCGCCGTCGGTATCGAATCGCAGCTCGAGCCCGCGGTCGAGCACGATCCTCAGGCGCTCGACGATCCGCCGCTCAAGGTGTTCGTCTCGGAGTCCGCCGTCGACGACGCACGCGAGGCGATCGAGGCGCAGACCGCTCTGGACGACGACCTCGAAGACGTCTAACCGGTCCCGGGAACCCACTCGACGCGGGTCGAGCCGACGAGCCCGTCGCTCTCGAGCTCGAACAGGCATGGAATGAGCTTCCCGCTCGGTCGAAGAGACGGAACCGCGCCCGACCACACGGCGCCCGGGGACACCTGGACGGTTCGCCAGGGAAACCCGTTGACGCTGATCCCGACGGGATCCCCTTCCTTTCCCAGCAACGTGAGCTCCAGCACGCCTGGGCCGCACGGGTAGACGACGATCTTCGCTCGTCCGAAGTCGCCGACCGGAGTGAAGCCTTCGGTGCGTGACACGAGTCGCAAGGGGCCGTCGATCCGCCACAGGCCGAACCCCGGCGCGATGTCCGTCGGCGGCGAGGACGCGATTCGCTCGCCGGCGAGTGCATGTGTCGCGGGGAGCAGAACGTGACGTGCGCGGACCTCCTCGCCGGAGTCGTCGACGAAGGCGCCGTCCGAGCGAATCGTGACCGCTCGCTGGGGCAGCGCTTGCGGCGGAACTCCGTCGAGCCGCAGGAGCTGCCGGATCGAGCTGTTCCAAAACGCGAGGCGCGCGATCGACGTCGAGGGCTGCTCGCCCGTGTCGAGCAGGAGCACGGGCGCGGCTCCCGTCTCGTCCACCCAACCCGGGTCGGAGGTACCGAAGTCGTTGCTGCGCTCTCGTTCCGAGAGTCGGTCGATCTCGCGGGCCGCGTTGGCGGAGAGAGCGACGAAACCGACGCCGACCGCTATCGCCGTCGCGGCGAGGAATCGCCGCGGAGTGAGCAGGAACACGGCTGCGAGAGCGAGTCCCAGAGCGAGCAGCCCTCCGCGAAAGACGACATCCCCGCCACCGGCGAGGCTGCCGAGCGGCAACAGCGTCAGCGCGTCGTGTGCGGCCGAGGTCGTTCCCACGCGCGACTCGGGCAGCGCCACCAGCGCTGCGGTCGTCGCCAGCGCGACTGGCACGGCTACCACCGCCGGGCGAGGACCTCCGCGCACGATCCACAGGCAGAGACCCAAAACGAAGAGCGGCAAGGCCGTGATGACGTATCGCTCGCTGACGTGGTCGAGATACTCGACCGCGAAGAGCGATACCTGGGCGACGAGCAGAACGACGTAAGCGGCCGTCACCGCGAGAAAGGCGCGCACGGCCGGGTCTTTCTCGCCGCGCGCCGCTGCGAGGACGACGAGCGTCGCGGTGGCAAGCAGCGGAAGACCGAGCGTCATCGCGACGAGGACACCTGCGTGCCATGTGAACTGCGTCGCGGCTCCTGTCGAGGCTCCCGTCGTCTGGGTGATCTCTCCGTACGCGCCGAGCAGGTCACTTCGCCCTGAGACGTAGGCGGCCAGGAGCGCCGCAGTCGCAAGACCAACCAGGAGCAGGATCGGCGCCAGCGGCCGCACGATGGCGCGCGAGCGCCCGAACCAGGCGTACAGCCCGATTGAGAAGAGCAGCGCCGGGAGCAGGATGAGTGCCTGCAGCCGCACCGAAGCGGCGATGCTCACCAACAGCAAGAACAGCCCTTGCCGCTCCAGCGTCGGACGTTCGAGCATGCGGGCGAGCGAGAGGAGTGCGGCCACGACGAGCGGGTAGAAGAGGGCTTCGGTCATCAGCAGGCCGCCGTACCAGAGCGCCGGCGGCAGCACGGCGAGCACGGCTGCCGCGAGCGCCCACCGCGCGCCGACGAGCCGGGACGCCCAGAGGTACACGGGCACTGCGACGAACGACATCGCAAGCGCCTGCAGCGCCTGGGCGACTGCGAGGCCGGATGCGAGGTCTCCCGCCGTCAGCGGCAGCCCGACGAGAGCGGGCGTCAGCAAGCTGTAGTACGGAACCGTGCTTTCGCGAATGGCGAGCGTCCCCGTCTCCCAGAGCGACTGTCCGACGAGGCCGTAGATCATCTCGTCCGGGGCGATCCAGGGCACGTCGAAGGAGCGCGCGACAAGGAATCGAGCGAGTGCGGAGAGGAGCACGATCGCGCCGACGCCGACCACTGCGTGCCATCTTCCGAGGCGCGTCCCGGTGTGGTTCGCCCTGTCGGACAGGGCGGCTACACTACCCGCGACCCTTTAACCCGGTCCAGTGAGGCCGGAAAGGAGCCAGGTGACGACGCACGTCCCCGAAGGCGCGACCGCGTCCGTTCTGCTCGACGCAGAGGCGATCTCGAAGTCGCTCGCCCGCATCGCCCACGAGATCATCGAAGGGGCCGCGCATGGGGATGGCATCGCCGACCACGAACTGCGAGGGCTCGAGCGACTCGCGCTCGTCGGCATCCAGACGCGCGGCGTGCCGCTCGCATCTCGCCTGAGGCGGCTCGTCGCCGAGAGGACCGAGATCGAGCTGCCGCTCGGCGCGCTCGACATCACCTTCCATCGCGATGACGTGCATGTTCGGAGCGGCGGCAGGGCTCCCGAGCGCCAGCCGGTGGTGCGCGCGACGAGCATTCCGTTCCCGGTCGAGGGGAGAACGGTCGTCGTCGTCGACGACGTCCTCCACACGGGCCGGACGATCCGCTCCGCGATCGACGCGCTCCTCGAGTTCGGCCGGCCCGCGCGGGTACAGCTCGCCGTCCTGGTCGATCGAGGCCACCGCGAGCTTCCGATCCGACCTGACTACGTCGGCAAGAACCTGCCGACGGCACGCAGCGAGCGCGTGCACGTGGAGCTCGTCGAGATCGACGAGGTCGATCGAGTCCTGCTCGTCCGTGAGAGCGAGGGCCGCGCGGACGATGACTGAGCTGCGCGCACCCGCTCCTCCTCGCCGCCACTTGCTCTCGGTCGGCGATCTCGCTCGCGGTGACGTCGAGCGAATCCTCGAAACGGCCCACCGGATGGCGTCCTCGGTCGACCGCGAGGTGAAGAGGCTGCCGACGCTCCGTGGCCGCACCGTCGTGAACCTCTTCTACGAGTCCTCGACGCGCACGCTGGCGAGCTTCGAGCTCGCGGCGAAGCGCCTGTCCGCCGACACGATGTCACTGCGTGCCGTCGGCTCCTCGGTCGACAAGGGCGAGTCGCTGAAGGACACAGCGGCGACCCTCGCGGCCTACGACCCGGATGTCATCGTGGTGCGGCACCCGTCCATCGGCGCGGCCCAGCTCGTCGCTCGCGAGACGAATGCGAGCGTGGTCAACGCCGGCGACGGGAAGCACCAGCATCCGACGCAAGCGCTCCTCGACCTGTACGCGATGGAGGAGGCGTTGAGTCGCCTCGAGGGAGTGCACGTCGCGATCGTCGGCGACGTCCTCCACTCGCGCGTCGCGCGCTCCCTCGTCCAGGCGCTCGGCCTCGTCGGCGCGCACTCGACGCTGATCGCGCCTCCGACGCTTCTGCCGCGCTCGATCGAGAGTCTCGGGTGCGCGGTCTCGCACAGCATCGAGGACATCGCCGCCGCTGACGTCGTGTATGTGCTCCGCCTGCAGCAGGAGCGAATGGCACCCGGTGAGGCGTTCGTGCCTTCGCTGCGCGAATACGCGGCGCTCTACGGCATAACGCCGGAGCGAGTTCGCCCCGGCCAGGTCGTGATGCATCCCGGCCCGATGAATCGAGGCGTCGAGATCGACGCCCGTGTGGCCGATTCGGACGCGGCGCTCGTCGCCGATCAGGTGCGTGCCGGTCTCGTCGTGCGAATGGCGGTCCTGTACGACCTGTTGACTGTGACGCCGGTTCCGGCGCCTGTGACCGCCGAGGTCGCCTAGTGGTCTCTCCCGGAAGTACGGCACTGCTTGGCCGGCTGCAAACGCTTCGCATCGCGTCGTCCTCAGTCGCCCCGATATTCACCAATATCGGGGCTCCCTGCGTCCTAGCGCTGCTCGGTTTTCGCTCGGCCAAGCAGCACCGGACTCCCCGGAGAGACCACTGATACTCGCCTGCAGCAACGGGCGCGGCGACTCGCTCAGCCTCGAGGGCCGCGTCGTGGCCCCTGCGCAGGGCATCGACGAGTGCCTGCGCATCACCGTCACCGACGGTGTCATCAGCGCGCTCGAGTCGGGGCAGGCGAGCACACTCGTGATCGCGCCGGCGTTCGTCGACCCACATGTCCATCTGCGCACTCCAGGTCGCGAGGACGAGGAGACGCTCCGGTCCGGCACCGAGGCCGCCGCGGCCGGCGGGTACTGCGCGATCCTCGCGATGCCGAACACGGAGCCGATCGTGGATTCAGCCGCCGTGCTCGGCGCGCTGATCGAGCGGGCTCGCGCGGAGGCCGTGATCCCGACGGGGTTCATGGCGGCGATCAGCAAAGGTCAGGCAGGCGAGCTGCTGAGCGAGATGGCCGAGCTCGCAGCGGCGGGGGCTGCTGCGTTCACCGACGACGGGAGGCCGGTCACCTCGGCAGGGCTCATGCGCCGCGCGCTCCAGTACAGCGCGCTCGCAGGGCGACTGCTTGCGCTCCACTGCGAGGAGCTCGCGCTCTCGCGAGGCGGTCACGTACACGAGGGTCGCGTCTCGGCCGAGGTCGGCCTCGGCCCGTATCCGTCGACCGCGGAGAGCCTGATGGTGCAACGCGATCTCGCGCTCGCGGCCGACACGGAGCGCCCGCTGCACCTCATGCACCTTTCCGCGCGGGAGTCGGTCGAGGCGCTGATACACGCGCGCGAGGCAGGCATCGCGGCGACCGCCGAGGTGACGCCGCATCACCTCTGCCGCACGGACGAGGCCGTCCGAAGCCTGGATCCGAACACGAAGATGAACCCTCCACTGCGAGGGGAGGAAGACCGCATCGCGCTGATCTCCGCACTTCGCGACGGGAGCATCGGTGCGATTGCCACGGATCACGCACCGCACGCCAGGCAGGAGAAGGACGTCCCCTTCGAGGACGCGCCCTTCGGCGTCATCGGGCTCGAGACGGCCTTTGCGGCCCTCCATACGCATCTCGTGGTGCCCGGGGTGCTCCCGCTCGCCACGCTGCTCGAGCGGATGTCGGCAGGCCCGGCCCGTGTCTTCGGGCTCGACGAGCCGGCGATCGAGGTCGGCGCACGGGCGAACCTGGTGGCTCTCGACCTCGATGCCGAGTGGACGGTGACCGAAGACGGCTTCCGCTCGCTTTCTGCGAACTCGTGGCTGCTCGGCGAGACGTTGCGCGGGCGGGTCGTACGCACCATCGCCGACGGGCGAGAGGTGTACGCCGCATGACCAAGAGCTACCTCTTACTCGAGGACGGGACGGTCTTTCCCGGCCGCTCGGTCGGCGCCGGCGGAGCCGCCTTCGGAGAAGCGGTCTTCACGACCGCGATGACCGGCTACCAGGAGACGGTGACCGATCCCTCCTACGCCGAGCAGCTCGTCTGCTTCACCGCACCGATGATCGGAAACTACGGCGTCTCGGCCGAGCGCCACGAGTCCGAGCGCGCGCACGCCCGAGCGGTGCTGATGCGAAAGCTGGGAGGCTCCGAGTGGGCGGACTGGCTCGCCGAGCACGGCCTCGTCGCCCTCGAGGAGATCGACACGCGCTCGCTCGTCCTTCGGCTCCGCGAGGGCGGGGCGATGCGGGCGGTGGCGGTCGCCGACGAGGACGAGCTCGCGGTCGAGAACGCGCTGGACGCCGTTCGAGCGCAGCCTCCGATGGAGGGCCAGGCGCTCGTCGCACAGGTCTCGACCCGCAAGCCGTACGTCTTCTCCGAAGGCGCGCCCGAAGTTGCGCTCGTCGACTACGGGACGAAACGCTCGATCCTGCGCCGGCTCGCGAAGGCAGGTGCCGGCGTGACCGTCTTCCCGCACTCGGCCGAGCCCGACGAGCTCGAGCGCTTCGACGGCGTCGTCCTCTCGAACGGCCCCGGCGACCCCGAGCCACTGCGACAAGAGACCGAGGCCGTGCGAGGGCTCCTCGGCACGGTGCCCGTGCTCGGCATCTGCTTGGGACACCAGCTACTCGGCCTTGCGACCGGGCACGAGACCTTCAAGCTTCCCTTCGGCCATCGCGGAGCAAACCACCCGGTGCTCGACAAGCGCGCGGGTCGGGTGCTGGTGACGAGCCAGAACCACGGCTTCGCCGTCGCCCCCGCCGAGAGCGACGAGGCCACGCACGTCTCCCTCTACGACGGGACGGTCGAAGGGTTCGACTTTCCGGAGCTGCGAGCGCGCTCGGTCCAGTTTCACCCCGAGGCCGGGCCTGGCCCGCACGACGCCTGGCCCATTCTCGAGCGCTGGGTCGAGGAGCTCGGGACCCGCTGATGCCCGCCCGCCGTGACCTCGAGAGCGTGTGCGTGATCGGCTCGGGCCCGATCGTCATCGGCCAGGCCTGCGAGTTCGACTACGCCGGCTGCCAGGCCCTGAAGGTGCTGCGCGAGGACGGCTACCGCACGATCGTCGTCAACTCGAACCCGGCGACGATCATGACCGACCCCGGCTTCGCCGATCGCACCTACATCGAGCCGCTCGATCTCGAGAGCGTCGCCTCGGTGCTCGAGCGCGAGCGCCCGCATGCGCTCCTGCCGACGCTCGGCGGCCAGACCGCCCTGAACCTCGCGATCGAGCTCGCCCAGGCGGGCGTCCTCGAGGAGCTGGGAGTCGAGCTGATCGGCGCGCCCGTCGAGGTGATCCGCCGCGCCGAGGATCGTGAGCAGTTTCGGGATGCCGTCCGTTCGTGCGGCCTCGAGGTGCCGACCTCGCGCGTCGTCACCTCCCTCGCCGAGCTCGAAGACGTCTCCCTGCCCGCGGTGGTACGCCCGGCGTTCACCCTGGGCGGCCACGGCGGCGGCTTCGCGGAGGACTCCGCGACGCTCAGGCGCCAGGTCGAGCGCGGCCTCTCCGAGTCGCCGATCGCCCAGGTGCTGGTCGAGGAGTCGGTCAGGGGCTGGGACGAGTTCGAGCTCGAGCTGATCCGCGACCGAAAAGACAACGTGGTCGTCGTCTGCTCGATCGAGAACCTGGACCCGATGGGGGTGCACACCGGCGACTCGGTCACCGTCGCCCCGCAGATGACGCTCTCCGACGAGGCCTACCAGGAGCTCAGAGACGCCGCGGCGGCCGTGATCCGCGCCGTCGGGGTCGAGACCGGGGGCTCGAACATCCAGTTCGCGCGCCGCCGCGAGACGGGCGAGCTTCGCGTCATCGAGATGAACCCTCGCGTCTCCCGCTCCTCTGCGCTCGCCTCCAAGGCGACCGGCTACCCGATCGCCAAGGTCGCTGCGAAGCTCGCGGTCGGCTACACGCTCGAGGAGATCCCGAACGACCTCACCAAGACGACTCCCGCGAGCTTCGAGCCGACCCTCGACTACGTGGTCGTCAAGTTTCCGCGCTTCGCCTTCGAGAAGTTCCCTGGCGCGGATCGCACGCTCGGGACGCAGATGAAGTCGGTGGGCGAGACGATGGGCATCGGCCGCACCTTTTCCGAGGCCTTCCTCAAGGCGTTCGGATCGCGGGAGCTCGAGGAAGGCTCGCCCACTCCGTGGCCGAGCCTGGATGACATTCCTTCCGGCGTTCACCCTTGGTTTCTGGCTGAGATCGAGCATGCGCGAGCGGAGTTGGCCTCCGGCGACCTCCTTCGCGCGAAGCGCGCCGGGTGGGGAGACGACTCGATCGGCGCTTCGCTCGGAGTGAGTGGGGTGGAGGTGCGCCGTCGCCGGCACGAGCAGGGGGTTCTGCCAGCGTTCCGGCGCGTCGACTCCTGCGCCGGCGAGGTGGAGGCCGGGTCGAACTACTTCTACTCCACCTGGGGCGAGGCGGACGAGGGCCTGCCGGATGCGGATGCGCCCCGCGTGGTCATCCTCGGGTCGGGCCCGAACCGGATCGGGCAGGGCATCGAGTTCGACTACTGCTGCGTGCACGCCGCGCAGACCTTCCGCGCGCTCGGATTCGAGGCGATCATGGTCAACTGCAACCCGGAGACGGTCTCGACCGACTACGACACCTCCGACCGGCTCTACTTCGAGCCGCTCTCGCCGGAGGAAGTCCTCGCCGTCTGCGATCGCGAGCAGCCGGTCGGCGTCGTCACCCAGTTCGGAGGCCAGACGCCTCTCAAGCTCGCCCGCGCGATCGAGGAAGGCGGCTATCGCATCCTCGGCACTCCTCACGAGGCGATCGACCTCGCAGAAGACCGTGCGCGTTTCGGCTCCCTCGTCGAGGAGCTCGGCGTGCGCTGCCCGCCCTGGGCGATCGCGGCGACGCCCGAGGAGGCGATCGCCGCGGTGCGAGAGATCGGATACCCGGTCCTCGTCCGCCCGTCCTACGTCCTCGGCGGGCGCGCGATGCGGGTCTGCTACGACGACGCCGAGCTCGAGACGGCGATGGATGCCGTGCACGCGGAGGTCCTCCTCGACCGGTTCGTCGAGCACGCGATCGAGCTCGACGTGGACGCGCTCTGCGACGGCGAGGAGGTGTACATCGCCGCGGTCATGCAGCACGTCGAGGAAGCCGGGATCCATTCCGGCGACTCGGCATGTGTCCTGCCGGCGCCATCCCTGACGCTCGGAGCGGCGCTCGAGGTCGAGCATGTCGTCAAGCGACTCGGGCCGGCGCTCGGAGTCGTCGGTCTCCTGAACGTCCAGCTGGCGATCGCCGACGGCACGGTGTACGTGCTGGAGGTGAATCCACGCGCGTCGCGCACGGTTCCGTTTGCCTCCAAGGCCATCGGCGTGAACCTCGTGGAGATCGCCTGCCGGCTGGCGGCGGGCCAGAAGCTCTCCGACCTCATGCTCCCGGTGCCGCGCCCGTCGCAGGTGAGCGTCAAGGCTGCCGTTCTGCCGTTCGCTCGTTTCCCGGGAGCCGATCCTGTGCTCGGCCCCGAGATGCGCTCGACAGGAGAGGTCATGGCGAGCGCGGCCGACCTCCCGACGGCACTCGCAAAGGCGGAACGGGCTGCAGGACGTCCGCTCCCGAACTCCGGCACCGCGTTCCTCTCCGTGCGCGACGAGGACAAGCCTGCGGCCGTTGCCGTCGCCGCGGCACTCGCCGGGCTCGGCTTCGAGCTCGTCGCCACCGAGGGAACCGCTCGGACGCTGCGTGCCGCGGGGCTCGAGATCGAGGAGGTCGCGAAGGTCGGTGACGCGGTCACGGACGGAGAGACGGTGGTCGATCTCGTTCGGCGAGGACGCTGCGACCTCGTGATCAACACTCCGCAGGGGAGCGGGGCGAGGGCGGATGGCTACCTGATCCGCGAGGCGGCGCTGGTTGCGCGCGTGCCCTGCGTGACGACGATCTCGGGCGCCGCGGCGGCGGTGCACGCAATCGCGAACGCGCGCGCCGAATCGGCGCTTTCGTTGCAGGAGCGCATCGGCGTGACGTCGTGAGCGGACAACAGACCGTGGGGTCTCGCTTCAGTCAGACCCCGGTCTCGAGAGGCGCCAGGCGCGACCGACTCGGTGTCGTCGGCAACGAAGCCGTCGGGCGGTACGTGCTGCTCCGGCTCGAACGGAACGGGATCGAGCCCGGAGTGCCAGGGCAGTTCTTCATGCTCGAGGCGCCCGGACGCCTGCTCCCGCGTCCGATGAGCCTCTGCCTCGCCCCGCCCGACGAGCTCGCGTTCCTTCTGGATCCGATCGGGCCCGGCACCCGCGCGCTAGCCGCGCTTCGAGCGGGAGACGGAATCCACGTTCTCGGCCCGCTCGGGAACGGCTTCGACCTCGAGGTCGAGCGGCCGCTCCTCGTCGCGGGCGGCATCGGTCTCGCGCCGATGCCGTATCTCTCCGAGGCGCTCGGTGGGCCACCTGCGCTTCTCGGCTTCCGGACCGAGCGTCACGCCGAAGCGGCGCGGCTCCTGCCCGGCGCCGAGGTCGTCGTCGAGCCGCGGCTCGTCACCGAGCTCCTTCCCGACGATCCCGGCGACGTGCTCGCGTGCGGTCCCGAGCCGATGCTGGAAGCCTTGCGCGAGCTCGCCCCGCGCGCACAGCTCGCCTGGGAGGCCCCGATGGCCTGCGGCTACGGCGCCTGCTTCGGCTGTGTCATCGAAGTCGAGGGTCGCTACGTCCGGCTTTGCATAGATGGACCAGTACTATGAGAGTTTGCAACGTTTTCAACGTGATAAGTAATGGTGAGACCCGTGACATGTCCCTCGCGGACGATGAAGTTCGCGCCAACTTCGTGCCGGGGTGTCCACGGGCATGAGCGGCGTCCCCATCTTGAATGCCTCCGGCTGTCTCGATGCGCTCGTGGCACCCGAGGTGGTGATGAAGCTCGACGCCTTCGTGACGAAGACGGTCACCCCGCTTGCACGGAGGGGAAACCCGCCTCCCCGGATCGCGGAGACGGATCAGTGGATGCTGAACTCGATCGGCCTGCAGAACCCGGGCGTCGATGGCTTCTGTGCCGACGTCCTGCCTCAACTGCGTGCCCTCGAGGTGCCGCTGTGGGTGTCCGCGGGCGGCTTCTCGGCCTCCGACTACCGGCTCGTCTGCGAGCGACTGGACGAGTACGACGCGGTCGAGGTCATCGAGCTGAACCTCTCCTGCCCGAACGTCGAGGAAGCTCCCGAAACGGTCTCCGAGCTGGTCGCAGCCGCGCGCCCCGCAACCGACAAGCCGCTCTACGCGAAGCTTTCGCCCGCGAGCTCCGACATCGGTGAGCTCGCGCGGGCCGTAGCCGAGGCTGGCGCCGACGGGCTGACGCTCGTGAACACGCTGCGCGGGTTGACGCTCGACCCCGACAGCCTTCGACCACGGCTCGGCCTCGCGTCAGGAGGAGCGTCCGGCCCGGCTCTCAGGCCGATCGCCCTCGCCTGCGTGTACGCGTGCGCGAACGCGGTCGACCTGCCCATCGTGGGGATGGGAGGAGTGATGTCCGGGAGGGACGCCGTCGACCTGGTGGCGGCCGGAGCAAGTGCGATTGCGCTCGGGACAGTGCTCTTCGCGGACCCGTCGGCGCCCGACCGAGTACGAGCCGAGCTGCGGTCGGAGGCCAGGTCCCGCGGGTACGCGTCGGCGGCCGAGATTCGGGGAGTCGCGCACGGATCGACCTTGCTGTCGGGAACGTCAGCAAAACAGGCAACATAAAAAGTCCTGCAAAACGGCGTAAACGTTAGAGCTTGACCAGAGTGGGAGGCTTGGTAGACTCGTCCGACTCATGGTGGTCACGTCGAAGACGCACGCGCAGGCGCCGGCCCGCTCGCTCGATCAACGGATGGAGGCGCTCCAACGTGCGAACGACGTCCGCGTCCGACGCGCGCAGCTCAAGCGCGACTTGAAAGCGGGGCACGCGCAGATCGAGACGATCCTGCTCAAGCCGCCCGAGTTCGTGTCGACCGCGAAGGTTTTCGACATGCTGATGGCCGTTCCGAAGTTCGGGCGCGTCAAGGCGGCACGCCTCCTGAACCAGTGCCGCATCAGTCAGTCGAAGACGGTGGGCGGCCTCTCCGAGCGCCAGCGCGCCGAGCTCGTCGAGCTCTTCAACCACCGCAGCTGACGCAGCGGTGCCTTCGGCGCCCGTCTTCGTCATCACCGGGCCGTCCGGCGCGGGAAAGGGAACGCTGATCAAAGGCCTGCTCAAGCGTGTATCCCGCGTGGACGTGGCAGTGTCGGCGACCACCAGGCCGCAGCGTCCAGGAGAGCTCGACGGGCGCGAGTACCTATTTCTCACCGACGAGGAGTTCACACGCCGGGTCGACGCGGACGAGTTCCTCGAATGGGTTCCATACGTATCCGGCCACCGCTATGGGACGCTTCGCTCGGAAATAGATCGAATCTCGGACGATGACATGGTCTGCGTGCTCGAGCTCGAGCTCGAGGGAGCGCTCAGAGTGCAAGACGAGGTGCCCGGCAGCGTGACGATCTTCATCGCCGCCGACGTTCCGGAGCTCGAGCGGCGCCTGCGCGAGCGGGCGACCGAGAGCACCGGCGAGATCGGCGAGCGAATCCTGCTCGCGCGCGGTCAGCTCGAGCAGGCTCATCGCTTCCGGTACATGGTGCGAAACGACGACGTCGAGCGAGCAACATCGGCGGTCGCGGCCATCGTGGAATGTGAACTGGAGAGGCTTGCCTCTCGATCGCAGCTACCATGACCGGCCCATGATCCATCCCAGACTCGACTCGTTGCTCGAACGGACCCACGATTCCCGGTACGCCCTCGTCATCGTCGCGGCGAAGCGGGCGCGCCAGATCAACAACTACCACCACCAGCTCGGCGAGGGAATCGGCTTCGACGAGGCCCCGCCGCCCCTGATCGAATCGCGCTCGAAGAACTACCTGACCATGGCGATGGAAGAGATCGCGAGCGGCAAGATCACGTACCAGGCCCCGAGCTAACCGGGAGAAACGCATGGCACGCATCCTGCTCGGCGTCACCGGGGGGATCGCGGCCTACAAGGCGTGCACGCTCACGCGCTTGCTCGTGCGCGCCGGGCACGACGTGTTCCCACTGGTGACGGAGGGCGCCGAGCGGTTCGTGAGGGCGGAGACGTTCTTCGCGCTCGCTCGAAAGTCGCCGAGCGACGACCCGTACCCGCACCTCGAGCGTGCTGATCTGCTCGTGGTCGCGCCACTGACGGCGAACACCCTCGCGCGGCTCGCGCACGGGCTCGCCGACGATCTCCTGACGGAGGCGACCTTGGCGCACGCAGGCCCCGTCCTCGTCGCGCCGGCGATGAACGTGCGCATGTGGCAGCACCCGGCGACCCAGGAGAACGTGGCCACGCTGCGCGAGCGCGGCGTCGAGATCCTCGGGCCGGCCGAGGGAGAGCTCGCCGAGGGTGAGGTCGGAGTGGGGAGGATGGTCGAGCCGGACGAGATCGCGGCCAGGATCGCGGAGCTTCTCGGCTCGCCTGCGATGGAGCCGACCGCGCTGCAAGGCCGCCGCGTCGTCATCTCGGCCGGCGGCACGCGTGAACCGCTCGACACCGTGCGGTTCGTCGGAAACCGCTCATCGGGGCGAATGGGTGTCGCGCTCGCGGAGGAGGCGCGCTCGAGAGGAGCCGATGTGACGCTCTTGGCCGCGAACCTGGCCGTCTCAGCCCCTGCCGGGGTCACGGTCGTCGACACGCCGACCGCTGCGGATCTCGAGCGCGAAGCGCTGGCCCGCGCTGATGCCGACGTGATCGTCATGGCCGCTGCGGTCGCCGACTACCGGCCACCCACCACGCTCGCCGAGAAGCGCCCGAAGGACCACGAGCCCTGGACCGTGGAGCTCGAGCCGACCCCCGACGTCCTTGCCGCGCTCGGCGCGGGCCGTCGGACCGGCCAAGTCCTCGTCGGCTTCGCCGCCGACGGGGCCGAAGACGGGCTCGAGCGAGCGCGCGAAAAACGGAGGATCAAGAACGCCGACCTGTTCGTCTTCAACGACGTGAGCCGTGCGGACATCGGCTTCGACGCGCACGAGAACGAGGTAACCGTCCTCTCGGAGAGCGGCGAGCACCACGTCGACAAGGCGCCGAAGCGGGAGATCGCCGCGGCGGTGCTCGACGAAGTGGAGCGGCTACTCTCGACTTGATGTCCGACCCCGCTCCGGCGCGAGAGGCGGTGTCGTCCGCGGCCGCGGCGGACGTGGTCCAGCGTGTGGTGGCGAACCTCGAGCTCGCGGTGCGCGCGCCGCGGGACACCCTCGAGCTCTGCGTCCTCGGGCTTCTCGCCGAAGGGCACCTGATCATCGAGGACTTCCCCGGCGTGGGGAAGACCGTCCTCGCGAAGTCGCTCGCCCGCTCCCTCCATCTGTCGTTCTCACGGCTCCAGTTCACCCCGGACTTGCTGCCGACAGATGTGACCGGAGTGAACGTGTTCAACCAGCGGACGAACGAGTTCGAGTTCCGGCCGGGACCGGTCTTCACGAACGTCCTCCTCGTCGACGAGATCAACAGGGCCTCGCCGAAGACGCAGTCGGCGCTCCTCGAGGCGATGCAGGAGTGCCAGGTGACGATCGACGGCGCGACGTACCAGCTCGATCTCCCGTTTCTCGTCGTCGCGACGCAGAACCCGATCGAGTACGAGGGGACATACCCGCTGCCCGAGGCGCAGCTCGACCGCTTCACGGCGATGCTCTCGCTCGGGTATCCACCCCTCGCGGAGGAGGCCCGGATGCTCGCCGAGCAGACGACGGATCCGCCGCTCGACCATCTGCGGCCCGTCGCCCGACGCGAGGACGTGCTCATGGCGATCGAGGCGGCGCGCGCCGTGTACGTCGAGGAGAGCGTCAATCGGTATGTCGTGGCCGTCCTCGCACACACCCGTTCGAGCCCGAAGCTCGCGCTCGGAGCGAGCCCCCGCGCAGGAATCGCTGTGCTGCGCATGGCAAAAGCCCGTGCGGTTGTGTCGGGGAGGGACTACGTCCTGCCGGACGACGTCCAGGCAGTCGCCGAAGCCGTCTTGTCACACCGGCTGATCGTTGCCCCCGAGGCACGCGCAGCGGGTGCCGCCGGAGCCGACGCGGTGCGGGAGGCCCTCGAGCACACTCCGGTCCCGGTATGAGGCTCGGCGGTGCGTTGCTGCTGGGGCTGATGGTCACCGGCGCCGCACTCGCCTTCGGATCGCGTGCGCTCGGCGTCGCGGGGGTCGGTCTGCTGCTCGCGGCGCTCGTCACGCGCATCTGGGCCGCGCTGATACGGGGTCCTGTCTTCGTCGGTCATTCGGTCGATCCCACTCCGGCTACCGAGGGCGAGCGCGTCGAGCTCGAGATCGAAGTCACGCGCGCCTCGCGGATCCCGGTGGGCTCGCTGGTCGCACGCGGCTCTCTCGGACGGCTCGGCGGTTACGAGTGCCGTCTGCAAGGACATCGCCGTAGGACCACAGGACGTGTCTACTTGGGGCGCCTTCCTCGAGGCCACTTCCGAGTCTCGGGCTCCGAGCTCGTGATCGGCGACTACCTCGGGCTCGACTCGATCTCGCTTCCCGTCGACCCGCTAGGCGCGACGGTCACCGTCTATCCGCGACTCGTGGAGCTGCAGGCGCTGTTCAGCGATGCGGGGCGCCTCGGCGGCTCCCGCCGCCGGCTGCTCCTGCGGCGGCCGGCTGGGTTCGACTTCCACTCCGTCCGGGAGTACGCGCAGGGCGAGTCGTTGCGGCGCGTGCACTGGCCGACGACGGCGCGGCGTGGCCAGTTGATGGTCAAGGAGCTCGAGGACACGCCGCGCGACACCGTCGTCGTACTGCTTGACAGCGACCCCGCAGGCGCCTGTGGTGACCCGCCGAACTCGAGCTTCGACGAGGCGGTACGCGCGGCCGGCTCCGTCCTCAAGGTGTACGCGAGCCGTGGCCGCAAGGCGTCCCTGCTCACAACCGGCACGGAGGGCGGGGCGCAGGTCTCGTCGCTTCCGGGCGACTTCGGCGCCGTCCTCGGAGTCCTTGCGGCCGCGGAGGCGAATGCGCGGTCGACGCTTCCCCGGTGGCTGGCCAACGAGCATGCGCGAACAGCGCAGGCGGGCGAGCTCGTCGTGGTGACCGCCAATCTCGAGCCGGTCGCGGTCGATGCGCTGGTGGCCGTCGCGTCTCGGCGCCTCCTCTCGGTCGTGTGGATCGACTCGCCGAGCTACGTGGGGCGGCCCACGCGCGCCGCATCCGGTCCTCTCCGCCTCTCTTCGCTCGGAATTCCCGTCGCAGTCGTCCGTCGCGGCAACGATCTGGCAGCTGCTCTCGACGCGCCTCGAGTGGATGCAATCGCGCATGCCTGATCTCCGGCTCCGGACGCTCGCCGCCTGCGCCCTGCCCGCGCTCGCCGTGTCGGTTGCGTGGCTTCGCATCGAGCAGCCGAGCGAGATCGGACAAGCGGCCGCTGTTGTGGCGCTGGCACTCGCCCCGGCGCTGGTGGCGGAACGGAAGCTGCGGGTGCTCGTCGCGGTCGGAGGGGCGCTTCTCGCGGCGTGGGCAGCTTTCGGTGCGCAGCCCTGGGAGCTCCTCCCGTACCGCGACGAGCAGGTCGTCCAGCCGATCGTCGACGCGGTCGGCCGGGGCCTTGCCGACTTCTATCGCGTCGTCCTGCCATTCTCTCCAGACGGGACTCCGGAGATGCACGCGCTCGTCCTCACGGCGATCTTCGGCTTCGTCCTCGCGGTGGCCCTCCTCGCAGCGAGCGCGAGGCCGGTGGCAGCCGCTGCCGTCACCGTTGCTGGCGCCGGCTGGCCGGCCACTCTGCTCGGCGACGAGCAGACCGTGGCCATGGGCGCACTGGCTCTCGCCGCGGCCCTGTCCACTCCGCTCATCCTCCGCGTGCGTTCCAGCGGGTCGCTCGTGGCGGGAATTGCGGCGTCCGTCCTGGTCGTGGCGGGCGCCGCCTGGGCGTCTTCGGCGACTTCCGTCGCCCGCGAGGCCGCCGTGAACTGGCAGAGCTGGGACTTCTCGGGGATCCCTGTGGAGGCCACGGGTGTCAGATTCGCATGGGACTCGAACTACGACGGGATCGAGTTTCCAGCGACGAAGACCGTCGTCCTCACGGTCGAGGGACCCGAACGCGCACGATACTGGCGCACCTCGACGCTCGACCTCTTCGCGAGCGACCACTGGTTCGAGGATCTGCTCTGGCTCTCACGCGTGGACGACGAATCGGACGCGATCTCGCTCGACCGACTCGCGCCCCCACGTGCGGCGCTCGAGGAGAACTGGCTCGAGCAGCGGGTCGAGGTCAGGGCGCTCGTCGACGATCGCCTCGCAGCTGCCGGCACGCCGGTTGCGCTCGACTCGCGACGGCTCGGCACCGTGTTCCGCCTGTCAGGCGGCGTTCTGCGCGTTCGCAGCCCACTGAGCGAGGGACAGAGCTACCGCGTCTGGAGCTACGCGCCCGACCCGTCGCCGGCCGTCCTCGCATCGTCGAAGCCGCAGTACCCAACTGCCGCAAGGCGCTATCTCGTCGTCGACGGTCGACTGTTTCCCGGGTTCGCCGACCCGGGCCGCGAAAATGGCGTCCGCGAGCTGTTCTCGAGCCCCGCCCGCGACTCGCCGACTGCGACTCGGTCTGCGAGCACGTGCATCTTCCGCTGCAATCGGTCCTTCGCCGGCTATGCATCGCTCTACCGGGACGCGCGTCGGATCGTCGGGTCTCCCGACAATCCCTATGCAGCGGTGCTCGCCCTCGAGTCGTGGTTCAGGCACCGCGGAGGCTTCGTTTACGACGAGCAGCCGCCGCGCGCGGACGGCGCGCCGCTCGTCGCCTTCGTGACGAAGACGAAAGCCGGGTACTGCCAGCACTACGCGGGCGCGATGGCGCTGATGCTGCGCATGCTCGGGATCCCCGCTCGGGTCGCGGTCGGCTTCACGAGCGGGCGGCTCGACGACGGGAAATGGATCGTCACCGACCACGAGGCACATGCCTGGGTCGAGGTCTGGTTCGCGGGACAGGGTTGGGTTCCGTTCGATCCGACCCCTGGGCGAGGGACGTTCGGCAGCATCTACTCGTTCGCGTCCGACTCGGAGGACGCGGTCGCTGCACTCCGTCGCGGTGACCTGAGCAGGAAGAACGACATCGACCGTGACGAGCCGAGTGCCGCGATTCCGCGGGAAGGGCTCTCCGGCGATCGGAGGCCCTCGGTCTTCGCGCTCGCTCTCGGGATCGGCGCGGTGTGGATCCTCGTGGTCGGGCTCGGCAAGTCGCTCCTGCGACGCGCGCGCTATCTGACCCGCGATCCCCGCCGGGCGGCGACGGCGAGCCGGCGGGAGCTCGAAGGGTTCCTCCGCGACCAGGGTATCCAGGTACCCACCTGCGCGACGCTCGAGGACCTGCGGTCGACGGTGTACGAGGAGCTCGGGCTTGACGGACGCTCGTATGCCGCAGCCGCCGGCCGTGCGCGCTTCGGCCCGCCCGCCGATTCCCGCGACGGCTCGACGTCCGCTCGACGCGAGCTCCATGCGCTCCTGCGGCGCGTGCGGAGCCAGCTGTCGTTGTGGGAGCGGTTCAGGGGCTTCGTCTCCCTCCGCTCGCTCCGCGGCGGGTGGCAGTCGTGACCGATACGTACGACCTGTTCCAGCAGGGTCGGAAGCACCTGCGGAGCGGGATGAATGCCCAGGCGACCGTGTCGCTCGAGAAGGCGAAGCGGCGGGAGCCGCAGTCGCGTTCGATTCGGGAAGCGTTGGCGATCGCCTACTTCCGGCTCCGGCGCTGGGAGGAGGCGGAGGCCGAGTTCCGCGCCCTCGTCGAGCTCTCACCGGCGGACGAGTTCGCGCACTACGGGCTCGCGCGCGCGCTCGTCAAGCAGGGGAAGCACAAGGAAGCCACACCACACGTCAAGCTGGCACGATCCTTGCGCCCGCGCCCGGAACTCGAGGAAGAGCGCACCGAGTAGTCCGATGCGCGCTGTCGTCCAGCGTGTGCGGGAAGCCTCGGTGATCGTCGACGGCGAGGTGGTCGGCGCGTGCGGTGCGGGTCTCGCCATCCTCCTCGGCGTGGCAGCGACAGACACCGAGGCGGACGCGGAGCGAATGGCCGCAAAGGTCGCGCGCCTCCGGATCTTCGAGAATGACGCCGGCAAGTTCGACCTCTCGCTCCTGGACGTTCGCGGAGAGGCACTCGCCGTCAGCCAGTTCACGCTCGTCGCAGACACCGGAAAGGGAAACCGTCCGAGCTTCACTGCCGCCGCGGAGCCCGAGCTCGCACAGCCTCTATACGAACACTTCGTCCGGGCACTTCGTGACCTCGGCGTCGCCTGCGCAGGCTGGTGTGTTCGGAGCGAGAATGCAGGTCGCGCTCGTCAACGACGGGCCGGTGACGATCGTCCTCGACGTCGACTCATGACCGGGCGGATCACTCGTTCCGAGGCACATCTCCACCGCGAAGTCCTCTCGCGACGATCCCTGGCTGTTCGTCCCCCCTGCTGCGCGGCCGAAGGCGGATTCACTCCGCCGAAAAGGCCAGGCCGCGATCGCTCGTAGAAGGAGGGGTACGCGGGGGAACCATGGGTTCCTCCGCGCATGTCGGTGCTATCCTTGGCACACCACATTTCACCGGCTTCACGAAATGGGCGCGCAGCGCCCATTCTTTTTGAGGGGCCACGGTCGGAGGGACAGATGAGCGCCACCTACACCCGCGAACGAACGCTCCAGGACGAGATCGCGCCGGCAGTCGAGCGCGGCCTGCCCGGGGTCGAGGTGCTCGCGGTGGAGCTCGTGTCGCCGAGCCGCTTCTGCGTCTACATCGACCACGCGAACGGGGTCGACCATGCGCTCTGCGCTCAGGTCACGCGCCTGCTGGACGCCTACCGCTCCGACTTCACGATCGACGTGTCCTCGCCCGGGCCCGAGCGCCCGCTGCGCAAGCCGGAGCACTTCGCGGCCGCGACCGGGCAGCGTGTCGCCATGCGCACCGATCGCCCCATCGAAGGGCGAAACCGCTTCAAGGGGGAGCTGGTGAGCGCCGGGGACGGTGCTGTCTCGCTCTCGCTGGGCGGGGAGCCCGAGCCGCTACGCATCCCGTACGACGCGATCGTGCGGGCGAACGTCATCGACACTGCCTGATCGACGAGGGGTTGACATGAGCCAGGAGATCATCGAAGGGATCCACACGATCGAGAAGGAGAAGGGGATCGAGGAAGGCATCCTCATCTCCGCGCTCGAGGATGCACTTCTCGCTGCCTACAAGAAGACGCCAGAGGCGACGCGCCATGCCGAGGTCAAGCTGGACGGAGAGGGCGAGTTTCGCGTGTTCGGGATCGAGATCCCGAAGGACGTCGAGGTCCGCCTCGTCGAGGAAGCGCGCGAGGAACGGATCGCCGAGCTCGAGCGGATCGAGGAGGAGACCGGCGAACGGCAGCACACGCTGATCGCGGACGAGGACCTCGACCTCGACTGGGCACAAGTCCCGCCGGACCAGATCGTTCGCACCGACGTGACTCCCGACAACTTCGGGCGCATCGCCGCACAGACGGCGAAGCAGGTCATCCAGCAGCGGATTCGCGAGGCCGAGCGGGCGATCATGTACGAGGAGTACGTCGACCGACAGGGTGAGGTCGTCACCGGCATCGTCCAGCAGGCGGGCGACCGCAACAACGTGCTGGTCGATCTCGGACGGGTCGAGGCGCTCCTTCCGCGTTCCGAGCAGGTGGACGGAGAGCGCTACGAGCAGGGAAGCCGGATCAAGGCGGTGATCGCCGAGGTGCGTTCGGGGACAAAGGGGCCGCAGGTGATCCTTTCCCGGCGCGACCCGGAGCTGATCCGCGCGCTGTTCGAGCTCGAGGTACCCGAGATCGCGGACGGCCTCGTCGAGATCCGAGGTGTCGCCCGCGAGCCCGGGTACCGGTCGAAGATCGCGGTCGAGTCGCACATGCAGGGCGTCGATCCCGTCGGCGCGTGCGTCGGCCCGCGCGGGTCACGCGTGCGGATGGTCGTCTCCGAGCTCCGAGGAGAGAAGATCGACATCATCCCCTGGAACACCGAGCCGGCCCGGTTCGTCGCCAAGGCGCTCTCGCCCGGCACGCGTGCGCGAGGTGTACATCGACGACGACACGCGCGAGGCGACGGTCATCGTCCCGGACGACCAGCTCGCGCTCGCGATCGGCAAGGAAGGGCTGAACGCGCGGCTGGCTACGCGTCTCACCGGCTGGAAGATCGACATCCAGTCCGAGTCCGAGTTCGCGCAGGCCGAGGCGGAGGCCGCATTCGGAGGCGGGTCCGACGACGAGGAGTACTCCGGCCGCTGCGCGGCGATCCTCTCGAACGGGAAGCGCTGCCCGAACGCCGCGCTGCCGGCGTCGCGCTACTGCGGAGTGCCTGCGCATCAGGATCTGGCGGCGATGGAGCCGGACGACGCTCTCGAGGAGGGGTTGCAGCCGGCTGCCGTCGCCGTCGAGGCGGAGGCACCGGTCGATGAGATCGGAGCGCCCGATCTCGGCAGCGAGCACGTCGACGACCTGGCCACGGCGGGCAGGAAGTCCCGCCGACGAGGAGGCCTCTACACTTGACGACTGATGGCCGACGGGCGTAACAGACCGAATCGCCCCATCCGACCCCGCGGAGGCTGCGCCGGGCGGAAGACGGCGCGTGGTCATCGAGGGCGGCGGCGCCAGGAGTCGCGAGGGTCGGCAGCCCCGCGACCGGAGCGCGGCCGGACCTCCTCGCCAGCAGCCGGCAGTTGCGCCGCCCACCGGGCCTGCCGATCGTCGAGTCCGGCGCGACGGTCAAGGACCTCTCCGGGGCGCTCGGCGTCCCGATGCCCGAGCTGATCAAGATCCTCATGTCGATCGGCCAGATGCGCACGGCGACGCAGTCGCTCTCCGACGAGGAGATCGAGCTGATCGCGGCCGAGGTCAAGCGCGAGGTCACGATCAAGCATGCGGCCGAGGAGGAGCTCGAGCCGGAGGAGTACGAGGACGACGAGGCAGACCTCGTTCCCCGCCCACCGGTCGTGACGATCATGGGCCACGTCGACCACGGCAAGACGACGCTCCTCGACGCGATTCGCGAGGCCTCCGTGGTCGAGACCGAGGCGGGGGGCATCACCCAGCACATCGGCGCGTACCAGGCGGAGGTGGACGGGCAGGCGGATCACGTTCCTGGACACGCCGGGCCACGAGGCGTTCACCGCCATGCGTGCGCGTGGAGCGAAGGTGACCGACATCGCCGTGCTGGTGGTCGCAGCTGACGACGGCGTGATGCCGCAGACGAAGGAGTCGATCTCGCACGCGCGAGCCGCCGAGGTTCCGATCGTCGTCGCGGTGAACAAGACGGACGTTCCGGACGCGAACTCGGATCGGGTGCGAAGCGAGCTGGCCGCGGAGGGCCTCCAGCCCGAGGAGTGGGGCGGAACGACGCAGTTCTCGGAGGTCTCCGCCAAGCAGAAGACGAACCTCGAGGATCTGCTCGAGAGGATCCTGCTCGTCGCGGACGCGGAGCTCGACCTGCGCGCGAACGCGGGAGCGGAGGCCTCTGGCGTCGTCATCGAGTCGCGGCTCGACATCGGGCGCGGTCCGGTGGCCACGGTGCTCGTCCATCGCGGCACGCTGCGCGTGGGCGATGCGGCTGTCGCCGGCGACGCGGCCGGCAAGGTGCGGGCCCTCTACGACTATCGCGGCGAGAAGGTCAAGGAGGCCAAGCCGGGCGACCCGATCGAGATCCTGGGCTTCGATCATCCTCCGACCGCAGGCGAGTTCGTGCGCGTGGTCGAGCACGAGCGACAGGCGAAGCACCTCGCGAACGTGCGCTCCGAGCGTCTCCGGCGCGAGCAGCTCGCGCAGCGCCCGCGCCGTCGCGTCTCCCTCGAGTCGTTCCACGGCGACCTGCTCGCTGGCGAGGTCCAGGACCTGAACATCGTGCTGAAGGGGGACGTGCAAGGCTCTGTCGAGGCACTCCTCAGCGAGCTCCAGAAGATCCAGCACAGCGAGGTGCGGGTCAACGTCATCCATACCGGCGTCGGCGGGATCACGGAGAACGACGTGAACCTCGCTTCGGCTTCGGACGCGCTGGTCATCGGATTCAACGTCCGGCCGAGCGCGGACGCGCGCGTGCTCGCCGAGCGCGAGGGCGTCGACGTTCGGACGTACCGCGTGATCTACCAGCTCACCGACGACATCCAGAACGCGCTCGTCGGGATGCTCTCCCCGGTTCAGACCGAGGAGACGCTGGGCGAGGCCGAGGTGCGGGCGCTCTTCAAGGTCTCCAGGCTCGGAACGATCGCCGGGTGCATGGTCACGACCGGAGTCGTCCGTCGCGGCGCACAGGTGCGGATCGTGCGCGACGGAACCGTCATCTACGAGACCTCGATCGCGCAGCTCAAGCGGTTCAAGGACGACGCGCGCGAAGTTGCCGAGGGGTTCGAGTGCGGCATCCTGCTGGACGGCTACAACGACGTGAAGGAAGGCGACATCCTCGAGGTGTACGAGACGCGCCAGGTCGAGCGCACGGACCTCGGCGAGCCTGCCCCCGTCGCCGCAGCCGCAGTCGACGACGAATAGCACGTCCGCGAGCCGTGGCCGGCTACGTGGGGATCTTGTCCGTCGAGCTGCACTTCCCCGAGAACGGGTCCCTGAAGGGCAAGCGGAAGTACGTGAAATCGGCGAAGGCGCAGCTGCACGAGCGGTTCGGGGCCACCGTCGCCGAGGTCGAGTTCCACGAGCTCTGGCAGCGCGCCGGGCTCACGGTCGCGTGCGCGGCGAAGGGGCACCGCGAGCTGCAGGAGCTCCTCGACGCGGTGGTGCGGTACCTCGGATCGCAGGAGTTCGAGCTGCTGCGCGCCGACCGGGAGGTCGTGGTTCCCGGTGAGTAACGGCGGACGGAAGACGACGGGTGAACGAAGCGATGAGGAAGGTGCTCTCGGACGCGATCCCCACCCTCAAGGATCCGCGGATCGGCTTCGTGACCGTGACCGGAGTGGAGGCGGCGACGGGGTTCGCGCACGCGACCGTCTTCGTCAGCGTCTTCGGGTCGGAAGCCGAGCGCGAGCGGACTCTCGAGGGTCTCCGTGCCGCTCACGGCGTCCTGCAGGCACAGGTCGCACGCGAGCTCCGCCTGCGACGGACTCCGGTCCTGACCTTCGAATACGATCCGACGGTCGAGCAGGGCGTTCGCCTCGGAAAGATGATCGACGAGCTCGCGCCCGAAAGTTCCCCCGATGACGACGAACACGGATGACATGCACGCGGTCGTGGCTGCGCTCCGAGACCACGAGCGCTTCGTCGTGGCCGCGCACGAGAATCCAGACGGGGATGCTCTCGGGTCTCTCCTCGCCATGCATCTCGCGCTCGAGCAGCTCGGGAAGGAGAGCGTCATGTTTGTCCCCGGCCAGGCGCCGCTTCCCGGCGAGTACACGTTCCTCGCACTGGACGGCATCCATCGAGAGCCGCCGCACGGCCATGCCGAGCGCGTGCTCGTCGCGGTCGACTGTGCGAAGGAGGAGCGGCTCGGACCGGATCCCTCGTTGCTCGAGGAGTCGCCCTTCACCCTCGACATCGACCACCACCACGACAACACCCGCTTCGGCGACGTCAACCTCATCGTCCCGGACGCATCGTCGACGGGGGAGATCCTCTCGGACGTCTTCCGCGAGCTCCGCGTCGAGATCACTCCGGAGATCGCGGAGCCGCTCTATGTCGCCCTCGTCACCGACACCGGCCGCTTCCAGTACGCGAACACGAGCCCGAAGACGCTACGGCTCGCGGCCGACCTGGTGGAAGCGGGGGCCGACTGGCACAAGGTCTTCCAGACGGTGTACGAGAACGTGCAGTTCGCAAAGCTGAAGTTGCTCGCGCGCGCACTCGATCGCGCCGAGGTGCACTCGGGCGGGCGGCTCGTGGTGTCACATCTCCTGAAGAACGACTTCGCGGAGGTCGGGGCGGCCGAGCCGTACTCCGAGGGGATCATCGACTACCTGCGCGCGGTCGAGGGCGCGATGGTCGCTGCGCTGATTCGCGAACCGCCGCGCGGTGACGGGCCTGCGCATCGCGTGTCGCTGCGCGCTTCGGTCGACGAGATCGACGTCTCGGTGATCGCACGGAAGTCGAACGGCGGAGGACACAGGCAGGCCGCAGGATTCTCGAGCGAGCTGTCGCTGGACGAGCTCAAGCGGTTCATCGTGGAGGAGTTCGAGCATGCCGCCGCCGCGATCTCTCACTCCTAGCGGGATCATCCTCGCCGACAAGCCGGCGGGCCCCTCGTCCTTCGCGATCGTCGCAGCGACACGCCGCAAGACCGGGGCGCGGACCGGTCATGCCGGGACGCTCGATCCGTTCGCGACAGGGCTGCTCCTGCTCCTGTCCGGCGCCGCGACGCGGCTCCAGCCTCGGTTCGTCGGTCTCGACAAGCGATATCTGACCGAGATCGACCTCTCGTCGACGACGTCGACAGGGGATCTGGAGGGAGAGGTCGTCGAGGAGCACGAGCCGCCATCCGTGGACGAGCTCGATGAGCGGCTCTCGTCGCTGCGTGGCGCGATCGAGCTCCCGATACCGGCCGCGTCGGCGGTGAAGATCGGCGGGGAGCGGGCATACCGCTTGCATCGCCGCGGAGTCGCGGTCGAGATGCCGCTCCGCCGGATGCTGGTGCGTGAGCTCGCTCTCGAGGAGTACGGGGGCGGTGTGGCGCGTCTCGACCTCCTCGTTACCTCCGGGACCTACGTGCGCGCGATCGCCGAGGCGCTCGGCGGTCACTGCGTCACGCTGCGCCGCACGGAGATCGGGCCGTTTCGGGTGGAGGAGGCGGACCCCGAGCGAATCATTCCGCCCGAGGAAGCTCTCGCGAGGCTGACTACATGAACGTCGCTTCTCTTCCCGAGGACGTCGAGCGCATGCCCCGCGCGGTGGCGATCGGGAGCTTCGACGGCGTGCATCGAGGCCATCGCTCCGTGCTCGAGGCGACGCGCGCCACGGGGCTGGCGTCGACGGTGATCACGTTCGACCCGCACCCTCGGATCGCACTCGGGAACAGGGTCGACCTGCTGACAACCCTCGAGCGCAGGCTCGAGTTGATCACGGACGCCGGTGTCGAGACGGCGCTCGTGGCGCCGTTCACGTCGGAGCTGCAGCAGCTGACTCCGGAGGCGTTCGCAGCGAGCTACTTGCGCGCGATCGGAGCCGAGATCGTGCTCGCCGGCGAGGACTTCCGCTTCGGCGTCCGGCGGTCCGGCGACCTCGGGCTGCTGGAGCGACTCGGGTTCCAGGTCGTCGTTCCTCCAAGGGTCGACGGCGTGTCGTCGACCGCGATTCGAGCGGCGATCGCCGACGGGGACGTCGTGGGTGCCGCGGCGATGCTCGGGAGGCCTTTCGAGCTCGACGGGACGGTCGTCGCCGGCCACCAGCGTGGGGGCACGCTGGGATATCCGACGGCGAACCTCCTACTCGAGCCGGACCTCGCCTGCCCGCGGTACGGGATCTACGCAGGGTCGGCCCGCGGCCACCGTGCGGCGGTCTCGATCGGGACGAATCCGCACTACGGGGGCACCGAGCGGCGGATCGAGCCCTACCTGCTCGACTTCGAGGGCGACCTCTACGGAAAGCGTCTTGTCGTCGAGGTGTGGGAGCGACTGCGGGAAGAAGCCGTCTTCGGGTCGGAGGACGAGCTCGTCGCCCAGATCGCCAAGGATGTCGAGGCGACGCGCGCCGCACGCCGACCGGCGTAAGCCTGTGTCGGAAGCGCCGTTTGGCGCTTCGCCGCGCCCGAGTCTGACGCCGGCTCCTACAGCGCGAGCGTGCGGGTTGCTCCGAACGCATCCAGGAAACGGCGATCGTGGGAGACGAGCACCGCCGTGCCTGCGAAGTGCTCGAGGGCCGACTCGAGCTCCACGATCGCTTCCAGGTCCAGGTGATTCGTCGGCTCATCGAGGACGAGCGCGTTCACGCCGCGCGCGGCCTGGAGCGCGAGTGTCGCACGGCTCCGCTCTCCCGGCGAGAGGGAGCGCGCAGGCCGTAGGACGTGATCTGCGCCGAGCGCGAACTTCGCGAGGAGCGTTCGCGCCACGCCCCCTTCCAGGCTCGACTCCTCGAGGAAGAGATCGAGGAGCGAGCGCTCCCCGGAGAACACTCCTCCGCCTTGCGGGAGGTCGCCGAGGACGACGCCGGGTCCGATCCAGCGCCCGCCCGCCGCCAGCGGGAGCTCGCCGAGAAGCGCTCGCAAGAGCGTCGTCTTGCCCGCGCCGTTTCGACCGAGCACGACCAGCCGGTCGCCGCTTCGAACCTCGAGGTCGATCGGGCCCGAGGGTGAACCGTCCGCGTTCGACGACCGCTCCCTCGAGCCGAGCGACGACGTCGCCGCTCCGCCGGCCCGGCACGAGCGCGAGCTCGAGTCGCCAGGGAACCCACGGCTTCTCGACCCGCTCGACCTGTGCGAGCTTCTTCTCGAAGCGCTTGGCGATGTCCTTCGTCTTCTTCTTCTTCCGGCCCTGGCCGTAGCCGCGCTCCTCCCACTGCCGCATCTTGCGAGCCTGCTCGCGGATTCGGGCCCGTTCGTCGACGTAGCGGCCGTACTCGGCTTCGTGCCGCTCGCGCGCGCGAGCCCGCTCCGCCTCGAACTCGCTCCACCCGCCGGCGAACCTCCGCACCGTTCGTGTCTCTGCCTCGAACTCGATGATCTGCGTCATCCCCTCGAGCAACGCGCGGTCGTGCGACACGACCACGAGCGCGCCTCGGTGACGATCGAGGAACCGCTCCAGGAGCTCGAGCCCGGCGAAGTCGAGATCGTTCGTCGGCTCGTCGAGCAGAAGCACGTCGGCGTCGGAGGAGAGGATCGCTTCAAGCCGTGCCCGCGCGGCTTCGCCGCCCGAGCGACCGGCGATCTCCGCCTCCTGCGGGAGATACGCCACGGCCATACCGGGAGGCTCGCGAATCACCGTACCCGAGTCGGGTGCGTCCAGCCCCGCGAGCACGCGCAGGAGCGTCGACTTGCCGATCCCGTTCGGCCCGACGACGCCGACCTTGCTCCCCGGCGTCACGGTGAGCGAGATGCGGTCGAGGACGACCGTGTCGCCGAAGGACTTGCATATCGAGCGCGCTGCGAGCACGCCAAGGTCACGCGGCATGGGCTGACCACCTCCTGAACGAAGAGAACGAGGCCGGGTATCGGTCAGCGCACGCGCATGAAATGAGGCTCGCGCCCCGCCGCAGGATAGAGAAAGCAGGGCAGGCGGCGCCTCTCAGGCCGTCGGTAGCTTTCGGATGTGGCGAGCGGGAACGGAAAACCCCTGATCTCAGCACGCGGGCTCGTAAAACGGTTCGGCGAGCTCGCCGCCGTCGACGAGATCGACTTCGACCTCCAGAGAGGCGAGGCGTTCGGCTTTCTCGGCCCGAACGGCGCCGGGAAGACCTCGACGATGCGCATGATCGGCTGCGTCTCGCCCGTCACGGAGGGGACGCTGAGCATCTTCGGACTCGATCCGGCTCGCGACGGAGTCGAGATCCGGGGCCGGTTAGGGGTCGTCCCCCAGGAGGACTCGCTCGACTTGGAGCTGACCGTCCGCGAGAACATCATCGTCTACGGCCGCTACTTCGGCCTGGCGCGGTCGGAGCTCCGCAAGCGCGCCGACGAGCTTCTCGAGTTCGTCGAGCTCACCGACCGTGCGAAGGATCGGGTGGAGCCGCTTTCCGGCGGGATGAAGCGGCGGCTGACGATCGCCCGCTCGCTCGTCAACGACCCCGAGGTGCTGCTCCTCGACGAGCCGACGACAGGTCTCGATCCCCAGGCACGGCACGTCGTCTGGGACCGCCTCTACCGGCTGAAGCGACAGGGCGTGACGCTGCTCTTGACGACGCACTACATGGACGAGGCGGAACAGCTCTGCGACCGGCTCGTCGTCATGGACAAGGGGAAGATCGTGGCCGAGGGATCTCCGCCGGCACTGATCGAGCAATACTCGACTCGCGAGGTCGTCGAGCTCCGCTTCGGCGATGAGCAGCCCGACGACTTCACGTACTGGACCGACGGTCTCGTCTCGCGCGTCGAGCCGCTGCCCGACCGCGTGCTGCTCTACACAGACAACGGCGACGCCGCATCGCACGGGCTCCACGAGCGCGGCCTCGTCCCCGAAAGCGTGCTCGTGCGCCGGAGCACCCTCGAGGACGTCTTCCTCCATCTGACCGGCCGGTCGCTCGTCGAGTGAGCGCCTACTCGCTCCCGGTTCGTCCGCTCGAGTTCTTCTTCGCGCAGTACCGGCGGGTCTGGCGCGGTACGGCCATCTCGAGCGTGGTGACCCCCGTGCTGTTCCTGCTGGCGTTCGGTTTCGGGCTGGGCGAGCTCGTGGACCGAAGCACCGACCTGCCGGACGGCATCACCTACCTCGAGTTCGTCGCGCCTGGGCTCATCGCGGCGACCGCGATGCAGATCGCGTCGTTCGAGGCGAGCTGGCCCGTGCTGTCCGCGATCAAGTGGAGCCGGCAGTACCACGCGATGCTCGCAAGCCCGCTCCGGGTCGGGGACGTCCTGATCGGGCACCAGGCGTTCATCGCGTTCCGGATGCTCATGACGGCGTCGGTGTATCTCGCCGTGATCGCCGCATTCGGGGCCGTGAACTCCCCGCTCGGCATCCTCGCGATTCCCGTCGCCGTGCTCGTCGGAATCGCGTTTGCGGCACCGATCGCGGCGTGGGCTGCGTACACGCAGCACGAGGCCTCGTTCGTCGCGATCTTCCGCTTCCTGATCCTGCCGATGTTCCTCTTCTCCGGGACATTCTTCCCGATCGATCAACTCCCGGAGGCGCTCCAGTACGTGGCGTACGTCACTCCGCTCTGGCACGGGGTCGACCTCGCCCGGCAGTTGACGCTGGGTGACGTCGACCTTCCGAGCGCCCTCGGGCACCTCGCGTATCTCCTCGCCTTCATCGCCGCCGGGCTGACCGCGGCGTACTACTCCTACCGCAGGCGGCTGGTGGTATGAGAGCCCACTTCGGAATGAAGCGGCCATGTCGCGATGCGGTACTGGACACGTGATGCGCCTCCTCTCTCCCCCATATCGTATGCGCTCCCTCCGTCCCTGCCTCCGCGTCCATCCTCCCCGGGCGATCATCCCGAAGGGCTCTGATGGCTGAGCTCGCCGCCGACACACGCTTTGGCGCCCCGCACGCGACCTCGCATAGGCGGCCTCCTGATCGTCGAGCGAAACGCGATGGTCTACCGCCGGACCTGGATGATCCTCTTCTCCGGGTTCTTCGAGCCGCTCTTCTACCTCTTCTTCTTCGTCTACCCGCTGGGCGACGTGATCGGGAACGTCGCCTTCGACCAGGAGACACTGGAGTACGCGGCATTCGTCGCACCCGCGCTGCTCGCGGCCTCGGCGATGAACGGCGCGTTCTACGACGCGACGAACGTCTTCTGGAAGCTGCGGTACGGGAAGGTCTACGACGCGATGCTCTCGACCCCGGTGAGCCCGGTCGACGTGGCAGTCGGCGAGACGATGTGGGCCGTCGTGCGGTCGATGCTGTACTCGACGGCGTTCCTCAACATCATCCTCGTACTCGGCCTCGTCGAGTCGTGGTGGGGCCTCCTGATCCTCCCCGCGTGCTTCGTCATCGGCTTCGGCTTCGCGGGAGCGGGAATCGCGGCCGTGACCTGGATGCGGAACTGGCAGGACTTCGACCTGATCCAGCTCGTCATGTTGCCGATGTTCCTCTTCGCGACAACGTTCTTCCCGCTCTCCGTGTACCCGCAGGCGATCGAGTGGATCGTGCAGGCGCTGCCGCTCTACCAGGGCATCGAGCTCGTCCGCTCGCTGGCGACCGGAGCGGTCGGCGCCTATCAGCTCGTCAACGTGGCGTATCTGCTGACGATGGGCGTCGTCGGGATGTTCATCGCGTCGCGACGCATCGACGGCCTGCTCTTGAAATAGGGCGAGGGTTCAGGTCGCCCTACAGGACGATCGCGGCTCCGCTCCGCCGCGGATCGCCGGCTGCGCCCGTTCGGCCCACGCAGCTGACGCCGCCGAAATAGTGATGGAGATCCTCCCAGCGGCGGACGGTTCTTCCACGCACCTCGAGCTCCTCGAGGGCGCGTCTCGTCGACTCCCGGCTCCGCATCGACGACCTCTGGAGTGGGGTGGACGCGTGGCCGGGACACGGCCTCCTCGGGATCGAGGCCTTCGTCGAGGACACCTGCGAGCGCCGTCGAGAGCGCCGTCTTCAGCCGGGTGGCACCGGCGGCGCCGATCGCGAGCGCGAGGCCCGCGTCGTCGAAGACGAGGCTCGGCGCCATGCGGCTCTGGAGATGATCTCCCGGCTGCGGAGTTCCTGACGCGATGTCCGACTCGCCGAGGAGGTTGTTCAGCTGGAGATCGAAGTCCGGCAGCCAAACGCCCGCGCCGACGCCTAGCGAATGGGTCAGCACGCACGCGCGGCCGTGCCCGTCGACGGCGACCATGTTCGTCGTGTGCTCGCCCCCTGCGTCGGGCGTCTCGAGCGCTGTCACCAGCTCGAGGACGCGGTCGGACGCCGACAGGCCCGAGAGGCGGGGAAACCGGGGCAGGAGCTCGGGCACTCCGGAAAGACCGCCTCGCGTGGCCACGCGGTGCTCGTGGAAGCCGACGAGCACGGGGTCTGCCCAACGAGCGGAGTAGCTTCGGAGGTCGTCGGCTGTGAACACCACCCCGTCGAGACGCAGGAGCGCCTCGGCCACCGAGCCGCGATAGACGCTCTCCGCGCCCTCCTCGGCGAGCGCCTCGAGCGTCTGCACGAGGCCCGGCTGTACGAGCAGCTCGCCGGTCTGCAGCATGCGGTCCTCTCGCACGAAGAGCTCGCCCCCGCGCCCGAGCGAGAAGACGTCGCCGAGCATGATCAGCGAGCGCTCGTGCATCTCGGGGAGCGGGACGCCGGCACGTGCGAGATCGAGCGCCGGCTCGACCAGCCGCTTCCACGGGAGCCGGCCGAGTCGCTCCCAGAGCTCGCCGAGCGCAGCGGGGAGCCCCGGGACCGCGCACGAGGCGGCTCCGATCGAGTACACGACGATTTCCTCCCCGAAGCCGACCGGGATCTCGGTGAGATCGCCCTGTTCTGAGGGAACGGCCGCGAACCCGTCCAGGTTTCGAACACGCGAGCCGTCGAAGACGACCGCGTGACAGCCGGCGAGCAGGCCGCTGTACACGGTCTCGGCCACGCAGGAGGCGAGGCACATGGCGACGACGGCATCCGCGGCGGTCCCGCCCTCGGCCAGGATCTCTGCTCCGACTTCTGCGGTGGCGGGATGGCCTGCAGCAACTCCTGCCCGCATGCGCTCATCCTGCCTTGTGGCTCAGAGCCACAAGGCCCTCATCGCTCGGCTGGTAGCCTTCCGGAGACCGCGATCGCGGCTCCGGCGTGCTTCTTCCTTCACGCGGGGCGGGGATCGCGGAGATCGTCTACGAGAGGAGCTCCATGAGCCTCACCAAGGAAGTCAAGCTGGAAGTCATCGAGAAGCACGGTTCAAGCCCTGCCGACACCGGGTCGCCGCAGGTGCAGATCGCCCTCCTCACCCGGAGGATCAACGATCTCACCGAGCACCTGCGCACCCACCCGAAGGACCACTACTCGCGACGGGGGCTCCTGAAGCTGGTCGGCCGCCGCCGCCGCTTCCTCGACTACTTCCACCGCAAGGACATCGAGGGCTACCGAGCCCTCATCAAGGAGCTCGGCCTGAGAAGGTAGGGCTCCCGTCGAGGGAAGGTGGAAGTTTGAGCGAGTCTCGCGTCACCCGAGGCTGACTCAAACCTCCACCTTCCAGAAACGAAGGAAAGGTGAAGGGATACACCACATGAGCACACTTACCGGGCGTGACGCCACGGTTTCCGTCGACGTGGGCGGTCAGGAGATCGTCTTCGAGACGGGCAAGCTCGCCAAGCAGGCCGACGGCGCCGTCGTCGTCCGCTCCGGCGACACGATGATCCTCGCGACAGCCGTAGGACGGCCGGACGCGAGGCCCGACGCGGACTTCTTCCCCTTGACGGTCGACGTCGAGGAGCGGATGTACGCCGCGGGCAAGATCCCCGGCGGCTTCTTCAAGCGCGAGGGGAGGGCGAGCGAGCGCGCGACGCTCACGGCCCGCATGATCGACCGGCCGATCAGGCCGCTCTGGCCGAAGGGGTTCCGGAACGAGGTGCAGGTCATCTGCACGGTGCTCTCGGCCGACCTCGTCACACCGCACGACATCCTCTGCATCAACGGGGCCTCCGCCGCGCTGATGGTCTCGCCGCTGCCGTTCATGGGGCCGGTCGGCGCCGTCCGCATCGCGCGCATCGACGACGAGTTCGCCGTCAACCCGTCCCTGGAGGCGCTCGAGAGCTCGACGCTCGACCTGATCGTCGTCGGCACGAGCGACGCGCTGACGATGGTCGAGGCAGGCGCGGACCAGATCCCCGAGGAGACGATCCTCGAGGCGCTCGAGCTCGCCCACGCCGAGATCCGCAAGATCTGCGAAGCGCTCGAAGACCTGCGTTCGCGGGTCGGCAAGCCGAAGTGGGTCGACACCGAGCTCACGGCCGAGCTCGAGAGCGCACACGGCGACGCCGTTCGCGCAGCGATCTCGGAGGTCGGCCTTCGCGAGGCTTCCGCCGCGGTGGACGCGCTCGTCGCCGAGAACACGCCCGAGATCACGATGGAGACGACCGAGGACGACATCGTCAGGTCGATGCAGGTTCGGGCGAGCTTCGCCGCGATTCTCGAGAGGGCGCGCACGGAGGCTGTCGAAGGGCCGCTCCGCGAGCAGTTCCTCGAAGAGCTGCAGGCGCTGACGGACGCGGAGCAGGACTCGAAGGAGCTCCGCTCGGCGAAGCGGGAGCTCCTCTTCGACCGGATCCACGACGGGTTGCAGCTTCCGTTCCCGGTCGGGCAAGCCCCGGCCGACGGCGAGCCGCAGGTCAAGGACTCGGTCACGCGCTCGTTCATCAAGCGCGCGTCGGACTCCGTCTACAAGAGCCTCGTCCGCAAGAAGATCGCGATCGACAAGCGTCGCCCGGACGGCCGCTCGGCCGAGGAGATCCGGCCGATCGAGTGCGAGGTGGGCGTGAGCCCGCGCACGCACGGGTCGGGCCTCTTCACGCGCGGGCAGACGCAGATCCTGTCGCTCCTGACGCTCGGCACGGTGAAGGAGGGGCAGAAGATCGACGACCTCTCCCGCGAGCAGACGCGACGCTTCATGCACCACTACAACTTCCCGCCCTACTCGGTCGGGGAGACGGGCTTCATGCGTGGCCCGAAGCGGCGGGACATCGGCCACGGCGCGCTCGCGCAGCGGGCGCTCGAGGCGGTCCTGCCGTCGATCGAGGAGTTCCCCTACACGGTGCGGCTCGTCTCGGAGACGCTCGAGTCGAACGGCTCCTCGTCGATGGGCTCGGTGTGCGGCTCCTCGCTCGCCCTCATGGATGCCGGCGTCCCGATCAAGGCGCCCGTGTCCGGGATCGCGATGGGCCTCGTCAAGGAGGACGACGACTACGTCATCCTCACGGACATCCAGGGCGCCGAGGACCATCTCGGTGACATGGACTTCAAGGTCGCAGGAACGAGCGAGGGCATCACGTCCTTGCAGATGGACATCAAGATCACCGGCGTCACGCAGGAGATCATGCGCTCGGCCCTCGAGCAGGCGAAGCGGGCGCGCGTGTCCATCCTCGAGAAGATGCTCGAAGTGCTCCCCGAGCCTCGCACCGCGCTCGCAGGTCATGCGCCGCGGATCTCGTCCGTCAAGATCGACCCCGAGCAGATCGGCCTCGTCATCGGCAAGGGCGGCGAGACGATCCGCGCGCTCGAGGCCGACTACGAGGTGCAGATCGACATCGAGGAGGACGGGACGATCCTGATCTACGCGACCGAGGGGACGAAGGCCGAGGCTGCGATCTCCGCCGTCACCGCCCTCACGAAGTCGCCCGAGGTCGGGGACAACTACACCGGCAAGGTCGTGAAGACGACCCAGTTCGGTGCTTTCGTCGAGCTGAAGAAGGGCACCGACGGCCTGCTCCACGTCTCGAACGTCGGGCCAGGCCGGGTCGCGCACATCGAGGACGTGATGGGCCGCGGCGACGTCGTCGACGTGGTCGTGCAGGAGGTCGACAAGGAGCGCGGCCGGATCGGGCTCAAGCTCGTGGCGAAGCACGAGAACGGCGGTCTCGTCATGCCGGAGGAGCTCATCGAGCGGGCGAAGGACGCGCCGCCGCGCGAGGAGCGGCGCGGGGCGACCGTGGCCGCGGCGGCGGACGCGACCGCGGCCGCCCGCGCGAGCGCGCGTAAGCCGGACCGCCGAGTAGCAAGACCGCCTCGAACGAGGGGGGGCCCCGACAGGGGCCCCCTCGTCGTCCGGAGCGTTACGGCACCGAGACCGGGATCGACGGCGCGCTCACGTTACCCGCCGAGTCATAGGCGACGACGACGTAGGTCGCCGCCGGGTTCTTGCCGCCGAGCGTGTCCGTGTAGGTCGTCGTCTGTGTCTGGGCGACCTGTGCGTCGTCGCGGATCACCCGGTAGCCGGCGACGCCCATGTTGTCCGTGCTCGCCGTCCACGCGAGCACCATCTTCTTGCCCTTGCCGGGGGTGACCGACAGGTTCGTCGGCGCGCTCGGCGGCGTCGTGTCCGCTGAGGGCGCCCCAGGTGTGGTCGCAGTCGCGCTCGCTCGCGCACTTGCGTTCCCGGCAGCGTCGATCGCGATCACGTAGTAGGTGTACGCCGTCGAGGGCGCAAGGCCGGTGTCGGTCCAGCCCGTGCCGGTCACTGTGGTGACGAGCGCTGAGTTGCGAAGTATGTGGTAACCGGTCACGCCCACGTTGTCCGTGCTCGCCCCCCAGGAAAGCGAAACGCGGCTCGCGTCGAGGGGCGTCGCCTGCAAGTTCCCCGGCTGGCTCGGGGCGGTCGTGTCCGCGGGCGGCGGAGGCGCGCCGCCGAAAGTCACGCGAACGGTCGCGCCGGTGGGAGCGACGGCCAGCGTGGTAATCGAGACGCCGGTCAACGGATCGGTGAGAGTCTTGCCCACAGCGAGCGGCGAATCGCCGACATCGTTCGTCGTCTCAGGAGTCGCGTCCACGAGCTGCGACTGCGTGAGCGTCGTGTATCCGGCAGTAACACGAACCATCACGCCCATTGCTATGGCGTACGTGGCGGGGAAGTCGTCGAACGTTCCCGACGGTTGCCGGAATTCGAGCGTCAGGTACGTGCCCGAGGTGCGTTGGATTCGGAGGGCTTGGACGCCGGTTGACGCGTACTCGATCGGACGCAGCAGGTAGTCGCCCGAACTGGTCACGGTCTGCGTATTCGCCGCCTGCAACCAGCCAAAGTTGCCGCGCGAGAAGTTCGTGTGCTGGAGTTTGCTCGAGGAGCCCATCACCGTGAAGGGGTCCCCGTACTCGCTCGACGTGCAGCTCGACGCGTTCGTCGCGAGGGAGACCCGCACGCCGCTCACGGTGCAGCTCATGGAGCTTGCATGGTGCGTGCCGACGTTGTGGCCGAGCTCGTGCGCCATCACACGCAGACTCATTCCGCCCAAGCCGTTGAGCCACGAGTACTTCCCGGGCATGTAGGCGAACCCCGCCCACCCGCAGCTCGACTCCGGGAAGCCGTAGGCGACGTAGTCGTAGGAGGCGAGATCGACCCCGGCTGCTGCTGCCGCCTGGTTCGCCTGGTTCGCCCAGGTCGAGTACGAGCAGCTCGTGTTCGCGCTCGCGATCTGGTACCAGCCGTAGACGTCCCCGGTCAGCGCGAGCTGGCCCCAGGAGGACTGCGAGTAGTAGGCCGCTACCGAGTCGGAGTTCGTAAAGGCGATCCCGGCAGCGTAGGCGGGTGTGTAGGGCTGGGTCGTCGCGTTGGAGAAAGTGAAGAGGACGACGGCGACGCGCTTCGTCGCCGTGCGCGGCCGCCGTCGTGGACCCCGAGCCGGTGACCTGGGTGGAGCCGTCGGCGACGACGATCTTGTTGCCGCGGGCCTCCCCTCGCAGGCGCACGCGGCTTCCCGGGTTCACGCTCGGCTTGCGGCCGGGGCTGAATGCGAGCTCTTTGACGTCACCGTTCGCGAGCTCGAGCGCGGGCTGGAACACGGCTTTCCCGCCGCCGAAGTCGTCCGAGTGACGAAGGACGTAACGGCCCTCGAACGTCGCGCTCGGAGCGGCCATCGTCGCGAAGGCGAGCGGGACGAGGAAGAGAACGGGAAGGACTGCGATCGTAAGGAGGAGCTGGAGAGTGCGGCGCCGTGCGTGCATGAGTGCGCTCCGGTGATCGGATTGAGGCGGGCCTCAGCTCATCGGCAGGCGGCACGCTCGTGCCCAGCGCCTCATCCCTCGTGCGAGCGCACTCGTTCGAGCGTCCCGTGGACGCGAGCGGGCACTCGATCGAGGGAGGTCAGGCTGGAACTGTCAGCTGGCTGAGGAGGAGCGCGTGCGCGCGCACATCGGGCTCGACGAGCCCGCGCTGGAACGCGATCGCGACCGCCTGCGCTCGAGTGTGGACGCCGAGCTTCGAGAGGATGTGCTGGATGTGCGTCGCTACCGTCTTCGAGCTGATCACCAGCTCCGTCGCGATCTGTCCCTGCGTGCGTCCGTCTGCGAGGAGCCCGAGGATCTCGCGCTCGCGCGGGCTGAGGCCAGCATCCTCGCTCCGGCTTCGTTGCCGTTTCCGTTTCCGTTCGAGTGGGGTGCCGTGCGACGCAGCGACCGCTTGACGCGCGCCATGAGCTCGCCGGCGTCGAGCGGCTTCGAGACGTAGTCGTCGGCCCCGAGCATGAGGCCGGCCGTCCGGTCGAACGCATCCGTCTGTCTCGCCGACACGAGGATCACCGGGAGATTGCCGTCGAACGCCTCGTGCAGCTGGCGCATGACTTCGAGGCCGCCGGGCCCTGGCAGCTCGACCTCGACGATCGCGAGCGTCGGTCGGTCGGCCCGAGCCGCTCGATAAGCTCGTCGGCCGTCGGAGCGGGGCGTGCGTCGTAGCCAAGCCGGACCGCGACCTGAACCGCCGTCAGGCGTGAGACATCGTCGGAGTCGACGATCAAGATCGTGCCGCAGTCCTTCATTCCCAGTTCTCCCAGTTCTCTCCCGCTGTGGATCATGCGCCGGAAATCGCTGGAAATCAACCCTTCTTATCCTAGGGTCGTCGCCGACACCGATTACTGCAGCCGCCGCTGGTCGCTCGGCGCGCGGCGACGCAAGCTACTTCTCGTACATGCGGTGGGTCTGCGGCGGCCCCCGAGGGGGGCGTCGGCGTTGGCCCAGAGGAGGGGGAGTCTCCTCGTACCGCCCAACTGGTGGGAGGATTGGAATGACAGAACGAATTCTGGGAACACCCGGCAAGAAGCGGAGGCGGCGCCTCGCGCTGTTCGTGCCGCTCGCACTGCTGGCCGTGGCCTCGGTGATGCTGATCGCCGCCGCGGCGGCGCCCGCGATCAAACTGAACGCGGGCACTTACAGCATCACCTCGACGTCCAAGGTGCGAACGATGAGCCGAACCAGAAGGACCTGACGCTCCAGGGCACCGACACGAGCCAGGTCATGCTCGGACGGTCGATCAACGTCCTCTGGAACTGGGACGACACGAGCGTGAGCGGCGAGAACACGATCGATGCGTGTGCGCTCTTCGATTCGGACACCACGGGCACCGTGGCGCCGGAAACGCCGACTTCGCGTTCTGCGCCATTCTTCGGAACCTGGGAGTCGCCACCCACGCTCCAGTTCAAGGAGTCGATCGCTGTACACCTGCGGCGACGCACGCGCCGACCGATGCTCGTCGCAGGCGCTTATCAAGACACCCAGTCTCCGCAGGGACGGAGTGCCAGATCGTGTTCAACTCTCCGACCGACCCGTTCGACGAGACGCCAACGGCCCCGGTGACTTCTATCCGAACGACACGACGGGCCTTCTGCACGGTCGACCTCGCGGACGTCGATGCGACGAACGCGGTGCTCTGCTCAACACGTGCTCGTACCCGTCGGAGAGCCGAACTCGGATCCGTCCGACTGCGTGCTGATCCCGGGGAAGGCAAGCCCGACGATCGCGACGACGCCGAAGCTCATCCCGCAGGACTCTGCGACCGTGAGCAGCAACACCAACGGCAGCGTGACGTTTGAGCTGTACAAGGACAGCAACCCCAACGGCCTCTGCGAGACGGGCAAGACCGTCGGAACTCGTCTTCTCGCAGACCGGAACCTCGTCGCCGTTCGCGACGAGCAACGATGGCACGGCGACGCGAACACGCTGAACGGCTACACGATCACGACCGACGGCACCTACCTGTGGAAGGTGCACTACTCCGGCGATGACGACAACAACCCCGCCGACAGTACTGTGCGGTGCCGAGAAGTACGTCATCGACGTGACCCCGTAATCGACAGCTCCGACAACTACCGACCAACAAGGGGGCCGGCTAAGCCGGCCCCCTTTGACGTTGCCGGAACACGAACGGGCTACGATCCCGCGGCGTGTCAAAGCACCAGCTCGACCGAGCTCTCGACCGGCGAGCGCGTCATCTCCGAGCGCGTTCCCGGCGTTCGCTCGGTCGCGCTCGGGTTCTGGGTCGGCGCCGGGTCGAGGGACGAGCCCGACGCACGCGCCGGGGTCTCCCACTTCATCGAGCACCTCCTCTTCAAGGGCTCCTCGCGGTACTCGGCGCAGGAGATCGCGGAGATCTTCGACGAGCTCGGGGGCGAGCTCAACGCCGCGACCTCCCGGGAGACGACCGTCGTCTACGCCCGCGTCCCCGACGACCGGCTCGAGACGGCGCTCGACGTCATGGCGGACATGGTCTACCGGCCGTCCTTCGACGAGCTCGACTCGGAGCGCGAGGTCGTCCTCGAGGAGATCGCGATGGTCGAGGACACGCCGCACGACCTCGTCCACGACATCGCCGCCGAGGCCGTCTTCGGCGGCCACCCGCTGGGGAGACCCGTGATCGGCCGCGCCGAGGTCATCTCGACCGTGTCCCGGCGAGCGCTGACCGCGTATCACCACCGTGCGTACCACGGCGAACGGCTCGTGCTCGCCGCGGCGGGCAACGTGCGTCATGCGCACCTCCGCGAGCTGCTCGAGCGCCGTCGAGACGGTGACCGCGCGAGCGCGAGCATGCTCGCGCGGAAGCCGGTACGCCGCGTGCCTCCGCCTCGCCTGCGCTTCCAACGCAAGGACACGGAGCAGTACCACGCCTGCCTCAGCGCACCGGGCATCGCACGCACCGACGAGCGTCGATTCGCAGCCTCCGTCCTGGACGCGATCCTCGGGGGGTCGGCGTCCTCACGGCTCTTCCAGGAGATCCGCGAGAAGCGGGGGATGGCGTACTCGGTGTACAGCTACGCCTCGCAGTACTCGGATGCGGGCCAGGTCGGCCTCTATGTGGGCACGCGCGAGGAGAACCTGCCGACCTGTCTCGAGATCGCGGTCGCCGAGCTGACGGACGTCGGGTCCGGGAACGTGCGGCCCGAGGAGCTCGCGCGTGCCAAGGAGAACCTCAAGGGGCGCCTCCTGCTCTCGCTCGAGTCGACGTCGAACAGGATGACGCGGCTCGGGAAGTCGGCGATCACGGGCACACCTCTCCTCGAGGTCGAGGAGATCGTCCGGCGAATCGAAGCGGTGACAGCCTCCGACGTCGCGGCACTTGCGGACGAGCTGCTCTCGGTCGACCGCCTTTCCGCAGCCGGGATCGGGCCGGACGAGGGCCGTTTTCGCGACGCGGTCGCGCGCGTGAGCCCGCGGCTGCTCTCGGAAGCCGCGTGAAGATCGCGCTCTTCGGGGCCGGCGGGAAGGTCGGTTCGGTGCTGCGAGATGCTCTCGAGGCGGCAGGCCACGAGGTCGTGGACGGAAAGCTTGCCGGTCCCGAGGGCTGCGACGCGGCTGTGGACTTCACGCGGCCCGACGCTGTCGGAGCGAACGTCGAGCGGTGCCTCGCAGCCGGTGTGCCCGTCGTGATCGGGACCACGGGGTTCGACAACGAGGCCGTGGACGCAGCCGCGAACGAGGCAGGCGTGCCGTGCTTCCACGCGCCGAACTTCTCGCAGGGAGCGGTCCTCATGATGCGTCTCGCCGAGAAGGCGGCGAAGGTGTTCCCGCGTGCCGAGATCGTCGAGCTCCACAACGAGGCCAAGCGCGATGCGCCGTCGGGCACCGCCAAGGCGACCGCCGCCCGGATGGGAACCGATCCGGAGATCCACTCGGTGCGCTTACCGGGCCTCGTGGCGCATCAGGAGGTCATCTTCGGCGGACCGGGGGAGACGCTCACGATCCGACACGACACGACGTCACGCGAGGCGTTCGTCCCCGGTGTCGTGCTGGCGCTCGAGAAGGTTCGCGGCCTGCCCGCCGGGCTCACGATCGGCCTCGACGCGCTCTAGCGCCGTTCGAGTGCCGCGAGCAGCTCCTGATGCCGGCGCTCCTCGTCGGTCACTTCCTCCTCGGTCGGGCTTCTGCGTCTGCGCCATGATCGCGGTCACCGGCTTGACGACGAAGAAGAAGATCGCCGCGGCCGTGGTGATGAACGTGATCAGCGCCGTGATGAACGCGCCGTAGCGGAACACCGCATCGTTGATGGTGAAATCGAGGCCGCTGAAGTCGGGCTCGCCAAAGATCATCGCGACGATCGGGAGGACCAGGTCGCCGACGAACGAGGCGATGAGCGCCGCGAAAGCGAGGCCCATGACGAAGGCGACGGCTAGCTCGACCAGGTTCCCGCGCAGCAGAAAGTCCTTGAACTCCTTGAGCATTTGCGTGTGCCTCCTTCTCGTCTCGTAGAATCGTGTAGGTGCAGGGCGAGATCCTGACCGCGATCGTCACGCCGTTCAAGACGGACGGGTCGCTCGACCTCGAGAGCTTCCGCGCGCTTGCCTCGCACCTGGTGGAGAACGGCTCCGACGGGCTCGTCGTCACCGGGACGACCGGCGAGTCGCCCACGCTGTCGGACGCCGAGCGCTTCGAGCTCTACGAAGCCGCGGTGGACGAGGTCGGCGACCGGGCGACCATCGTCGCGGGAACGGGGACGTACTCGACCGAGCACTCGGTGCACTTGACCCAGCGGGCACACGAGATCGGCGTCGACGGCTTCCTGATCGTCACGCCGTACTACAACAAGCCTCCGGTGCGGGGGATCGTCGAGCACTTCAAGGCCGTCGCCGCGGTCTCCGACCGTCCGATCGTCGCCTACAACATTCCCGGCCGCGTCGTCCTCAACCTCGAGACGGAGGCGATCGCCGAGCTCTCGCAGATTCCGACCGTGCGCGCGGTCAAGCAGGCGAACGACGACCTCGAGCAGGCGCGGCGGATCGTCGAGCTCGGGCTCGATCTCTTCGCCGGCGACGACGACCTCGTGTTCCCGTTCCTCGAGCTCGGGGGGCGTGGCGGCGTCTGCGTGCACACGCACGTCGTGGGGCCGCAGGTGCACGAGCTGGTGCGCCTCTTCCGTGCCGGCGACGTCGAAGCGGCCCGTGCGCTGGACGAGGAGCTGAGACCCTCGATCGATCTCCTCCGGGTCGTCGTCAACCCGATCGCGATCAAGTGCGCGCTGAACCTGCTGGGGCACGAAGTGGGCGGCCTACGTCTCCCGCTCGTCGAGGCCACGAACGACGAGCGCGAGGCGGTCCGCGGCTGCCTCGAGCGGCTCGGGCTGCTTCAGCCCGCCGCTGCCTGAGCCCGGCGCCGACCGCACATACACTCAGTACGTGAGCGACACGCTCCGAATCGTTCCGCTCGGCGGCCTCGGCGAGGTCGGCAAGAACATGACCGTGTACGAGACCGGCGGAGAGGTACTCGTCGTCGACGCCGGTCTGGCGTTCCCGCGGGACGAGCACCTCGGCGTCGATCTGCTGCTCCCTGACGTCGGCTACCTCGAAGGGCGCCGCGTGCGGGCTGTCGTCCTGACGCACGGCCACGAGGATCACGTTGGCGGCCTCCCGTACCTCCTACGCGAGGTCGAGGTCGAGACCGTTGTGGCCACGCGTCTCACGCTCGGCCTGATCAAGTCGAAGCTCGACGAGCACGGCCTTTCGCAGGCGGCAGAGCTCGTCGAGGGAGACCCCGAGGCGGCCCCGCTCGAGCTCGGCCCGTTCCGCGTCGAGCTGGTGCGGATGGCGCACTCGATCCCCGATTCGGTCGCGCTCGTGATCGAGACCGGAGCCGGCCGGGTCGTGCACACGGGCGACTGGAAGCTCGACCACACGCCGGTCGACGGGCTCAAGACCGACGTGGGCAAGCTCGCGGAGATAGGGAACCGCGGAGTCGACCTCCTGCTCGGTGACTCGACGAACGCCGAGCGGCCCGGCTCGACCGGGTCGGAGCGTCTCGTAGGTGAGGCGTTCCGCACGCTCTTCCCGTTGCGACGAGGCCGAATCCTGGTCGCGTCGTTCGCGTCGAACATCCACCGCATGCAGCAGGCGGCCGACGTCGCCATCGAGTCCGGCCGCAAGATCACGGTCATCGGCCGCTCGATGCGGAAGAACCTGAACATCGCGCGGAACCTCGGCTACGTGGACATCCCCGAATCCGAGATCGTCTCCCCGGGAGAAGCCGCGCAGCTCGAGCCTCACCAGGTTCTCGCGCTGTGCACGGGCAGCCAAGGCGAGCCGATGTCCGCGCTGACGCGGATCGCGTACGGAGACCATCCGGCCTTGACGGTGGAGCCCGGAGACACGGTCATCATCTCCGCGAAGCCCGTGCCGGGAAACGAGCTCCGCGTCCACGACTCGATCAACCAGCTGGCGCGGGCGGGGGCAGAGGTCCTCCACGAGGAGATCGCGCCGGTGCACGTCTCGGGGCACGCGTGCCAGGAGGAGCTCCGAACGATGCTCTCGCTGCTCCGCCCGCGCTACGTGATGCCGATTCACGGTGAGTATCGAATGCTGGCCGCGCACGCGAAGCTCGCTCGCGAGGCGGGTGTGCCGGAGGACCGGATCATCCTCGCGGACAACGGCTCGGTCGTGGAGCTCGCGCGCGGCGGTGCGCGCCTCGTCGATCAGGTCGACGTAGGCGTCACGTTCGTCGACGGCCTGCGCGTAGGTGATGTCAAGGACGTCGCCCTGCGCGATCGCCGCCGGCTGGCGGACGACGGCGTCCTCATCGTGGTGACGACGCTCGCGTCCTCGGACGGAGGCGAGATCGCGCCGCCCGAGCTGATCGCACGGGGCTTTGCCGAATCGGACGAGCTTCTCGCCGAGCTCAGGACCGAAGCCGACCGCGTCGTTCGCGAGCTCGCGACGCAGCACGTGACCGAGATCAAGCTCCTGCAGGAGCACATCCACGACGCGATCGGCCAGGTGGTCTACGACCGAACGCGCCGACGGCCGATGGTTCTTCCCGTGGTGATCGAGGTCTGGTGAGAAGCGTTGTGCTAATGGCGCGCGAACGGCAGGGGAACAACATGAAGCTGGGCGAGCGTCATCGAGACGAACGCGGCGAGCGAGCGCGCCGCGGTGCGTCTGATCGATCAGCTGCGCGCATGCGAGGCGGCCGCGCTTGCGTTCTGCAGGCTGCTCGAGCGGTGGGGGAGGGGAGATGCCAAACCCGCGACCCCGGGTGGAAGGCAGGCGGCGCTGCGGCATGCAGCAGATCGCGTGGAGACGGCCATCGCCGGGCTGGAGCAGCCCCTGTCGCGGTACCTCCTCGAGCTCGAGCCCGAGCTCGCCGAGGGGCGCTCGTGGTACGGAGGTCCCGGTGCCGCCGAGCTCGTCGAATGGCGTCCGGTGCTCGATCGGGCGGGAGTTCGCGCGTGCCCGCATCGCGTGGCCGCCGTCTACCTCGAGCTCGCGGTGCTCGTTCGCGCACTCGAGGGGCTTGCGACCGCCGCGAGCATGGACGCGGTTCCCGATCGCGCCTCGCTCTGGGCGGGCCTCTTCGACCTTCGCGACACGCTCCTGAGCTCGACCGTGGACGACCTTCGCGCCCTTGCGGCGTAGCCCACAGTCGACGAGCTACGGGCTCGGGTCGAGCTCCGCGAGCAGGCGCTTCGGAGCGACGATCCTGTAGCTCTCCTCGATCCAGTCGCACAGAAGTGCGGCGGTCACGCCCCTCGCGCGCAGCGGTACGGTGACCCACCCGGACTTGCCGAGGCCGTACGCGCTCGGTCGCGCGCCCTCGATCGAAAGCGCATGAGCGTGCGACTCATCGAGCTTCACCGTCATGTGCGTCGAGCCCGTGGCGCCGAGGAACACGAAGATCTTCTTGCGCACCTTCGCGACCGTGTCCTCCTCCCAGGGCTGATCCTCGACCGCCTCCGGGAGGGAGAGCGCGAACTCGAGGAGTCGATCGCGGATCGCGGGCAACGCGAGGCTTACAGTACGCGGGTGCCCGACGTCGTCGTGTACGTGCAGCCGCTCGCGCACGAGCACTCCTCGAGGAACTGGCGCCTCGCGTCGCCGAGGAGACGCGCGCATAGAGCGGAGGAGCGCGCCGGAGAATGTCGAATCGACGCCCCATGGCGCGCCGCAGGAAGAAGCGGTCGCTTCGGCCACGCGTCCCTGCACGCGTCAAGAAACGGACGAAGCGACCCCGCTCGCACCGCGAGAACGAGCTCTTCGGGCTCGCGCTGAGTGCGCTCGGGCTCGTCCTCTGCGCGATCCTCTACCTCGGCCTCGACGGCGGCGCGGTCGGCTCCTGGCTGGCGGACGCGCTCCGCGATGTCTTCGGGAACGCCGCCTACGTGCTGCCGCTCGCGCTGCTCGGAGTGGGCGGGTTGCTGCTCGCGCGCAGCGAGCTCCTCGACGTGCGCCCCTTCAGATTGGGACTGGGAGTCGGGTTCTTCGGTCTCATGGTGCTGCTCGGGAAGGACAACGGCGGCTGGATCGGACTTGCGCTCGGCGGCGCCTTCGCCGGGCTGATCGGCGACACCGGCGCCGCGATCATCGGAGGTGCGCTGCTCCTCGGCGGCGCGCTGCTCGTCAGCGGAGCCTCGACGGGCGCGATCCTGCGGCGCACGGGACACGTCGTCCGCCAGGCGGGCTCGGGCGCGCGACGCGCCCTCGACTGGACGTCGACCGAGACGCAGACGGAGGAGACCTTCGCGAGCGCCGGCGTACGCGACGAGCCGATCGCCGTTCGGCACGTCGTTGACGGAGCGGAGGCGTACCCGGACGTCGTCAGCTCGACCTCGCCGAGCGAGAACGCGCTACTCGTGCGAGACGACGAGCCGGAGTTCGAGCCCGAGAGCCTCGAAAGCGTCTTCGAGACCTCGTCCGAGCACGCGGAGTATCGCCTGCCGGACCGCGGGATCCTCTCCCGCTCGCCGGCAACGGCGGCGGCCGGCAAGGACACGGGCGCGCGCACCGCCGAGCTGCTCGTGCGGACGCTCACGGAGTTCGGGATCGACGCGAGCGTCCTCGGACAGATCTCGGGCCCGCGCGTGACCCGCTACGAGCTCCAGCTCGCTCCCGGGACGAAGGTCGCGAAAGTCGCCGCCCTCAAGGACGACCTCTCCTACGCGCTGGCCACGACCGAGATCCGGATCCTCGCTCCCATCCCTGGAAAGCAGGCTGTCGGAGTGGAGGTGCCGAACCTCTCCCCGCGCCTCGTCACGCTCGGAGACATCTACGACGATCTCCCCCCAACCGCGAGCCCGCTCTCCGTCTGGCTGGGCAAGGACATCTCCGGCAACGCGGTCTGGACCGACCTCGCCCGCATGCCGCACCTGCTGATCGCCGGGACGACCGGATCGGGGAAGTCAGGCTGCATCAACACGATCCTGACCTCGACGCTCCTCCGAGCCACGCCCGACGACGTCCGCATGATCCTGATCGACCCGAAGCGGATCGAGCTCGGCTACTACGAGTCGATCCCCCACCTGCTGACGCCGGTGGTCTCGAGCCCGAAGGAGTCCGCGACGGTGCTCATGAACGTCGTGCAGGAGATGGAGCGCCGGTACGAGCGGCTCTCGCTCGTGCGCGCCCGCAGCCTGCCCGAGGCGAACCGTGCGCTCAGGGCGCGCGGCGAGGCGCCGCTGCCGTACCTCCTGGTCGTGATCGACGAGCTCGCCGACCTGATGATGGTCTCGCCACAGGCCGTGGAGGATTGCGTGATCCGGCTCGCGCAGAAGTCCCGTGCGGTCGGCATCCACCTCGTCCTCGCGACTCAGCGACCGTCGGTGGACGTCATCACGGGGATGATCAAGGCCAACGTCCCTTCGCGCATCGCGTTCGCGGTGTCGAGCCAGACCGATTCCCGCGTGATCCTCGACACCGCCGGTGCCGAGAGCCTGCTCGGACAGGGCGACATGCTCTTCAAGCCGCTCGGAACGTCCCGGCTCCAGCGCCTCCAGGGCGCCTACGTGAGCGAAGAGGAGATCGCGCTCGTCGTAGAGCAGTGCCGCTCGCAGCGCGGGCAGGACCTCGACGAGTCGCTGCTCGAGGCGGCCGACCCTCCATCGGAGGCTGAAGGAGACGCCGACGGGGACTTCGACCCGGACGAGGACCCGCTGCTCGACCGCGCGATCGACATCGTCGTCCAGACCCAGACGGCGTCCGTCTCTCTGATTCAGCGCCGCCTTCGGGTCGGCTATACGCGCGCGGGCCGGTTGATCGACATGCTCGAGCGGCGGGGGATCATCTCGGGCTACGAGGGCTCGAAGCCGCGGCGCGTCCTGGTTTCCGAGACCGAGCTGGACCGCGTCTGAAAGGTTGTAAGAACTCCGTTCCGACTTGAGAACTCGCCCAACTTGCGGTTAGATCAAGCGTCCAACAAGGGCGGCAGGTCTATTTCTCAAGGAGGGAACGTGAAAGCACGCATAGGAGCGATCGTCGCTGTGCTCGCAGTATCGCTCGGGCTCGTGACGATGGCGACGGGGGCGACGGCCGACAAGAACTACGGCGCGATCGTCAGCGACACGGCCGGGTTGAACGACCGTTCGTTCAACTTCCTGGCGAACAAAGGCCGTCTCCGGGCGCAGAAGCAGCTCGGGATGACGACACGCGCCTTTATCTCGAAGACGACGGCGGACTACCTGCAGAACATGGCCGCGGCGGCGGACGAAGCCGGCGACGGCGGTGTCGTGATCGCCAACGGCTTCCTGCTCGCCGCTGACCTGAACACCGCTGCGGGGCAGTTCCCGAACGTGAACTTCGCGATCGTCGACTTCCCGCAGGTCGCGCTCGCCGACAAGCCGAAGAACGCCGCCGGGCTCACGTTCAAGTCCGAGGAGTCCGGTTACCTCGTCGGCTACCTCGCAGGCCTGATGGCGAAGCAGAAGGGCGGCCGCCAGGTGCTCAGCGCCGTCGGCGGACAGAAGCTCCCGTCGGTGGACAACTGGATCGCCGGGTATCGCGCCGGCGCCTTGCGGGCGAACCCGAAGATCAAGGTTCTCATCGCCTATTCGGGAGCCTTCCCCCCGTCGGCGGCGCCCAAGTGCAAGGAGCTCGCGCTCAACCACATCGCCCGCGGCGCGCAGTCGGTGTTCCAGGTCGCCGGTGGCTGCGGCCTCGGGGCGCTGGATGCGGCAAAGCAGAAGAAGATGTGGGGCATCGGCGTGGACGCCGACCAGTCCTACCTGGGCCCGCACATCCTGACGAGCGGGGTCAAGCGGGTCGACAACGCCGTCTTCGCCGCGTTCCAACAGTCCAAGGCCGGGAAGTTCCCGGGCGGCAAGGACTTCGTCTTCAACCTGAAGAACGGCGGTCAAGACGTCGGCAAGATCAGCCCGAAGGTGCCGAAGGCCTTCATCGCACGGATGAACGCGCTGAAGCCGCTGATCATCTCCGGGAAGATCAAGATCCCTTCGACGCTGTAACCGACTCGGATTCGAAACGCACGAGGGCGGGCCGCGGGCCCGCCCTCGGCGTTTGCACGCCGCGGTCCCGAGCGCCGTAGAATCGCGCTCCATGAGCGAACCGCTGGTTCTCGAGATGCGCGGAATCACGAAACGCTTCCCGGGTGCGCTCGCCAACGACCACGTCGACTTCGAGCTCGTCCGTGGTGAGGTCCATGCCCTGCTCGGCGAGAACGGCGCCGGCAAGTCGACGCTCATGAGCATCCTCTACGGGCTCTACCGGGCGGACGAGGGCCAGATCTTCCTGAACGGCGAGGAAGTGACGATCGACTCGCCGAGAGCCGCGATCGACCTGGGCATCGGGATGGTCCACCAGCACTTCATGTTGATCCCCGTCATGACGGTGACCGAGAACATCGTGCTCGGCGTGGAGCCACACCAGGCGGGCGTCTTCCTCGATCACTCGGCCGCTCGTAAGCGAGTGGTCGAGCTCTCGGGCAGTTTCGGCCTGAGCGTGGATCCGGACGCGCGGATCGACAGAATCACGGTAGGACAGCAGCAGCGGGTCGAGATCATCAAAGCTCTCTATCGCCAGGCCGACATCCTGATCCTCGACGAGCCGACCGCCGTCCTGACTCCGCAGGAGGCAACCGAGCTCTTCGGCATCCTCGAGACGTTGCAGCGAGAGGGCCTCTCGATCATCTTCATCAGCCACAAGCTGAACGAGGTCCTCGAGATTGCAGATCGGATCACGGTCCTCCGGCGCGGGAAGAAGATCGAAACGCTTCCTGCGGCCGGTGCAACCGAGGAAGAGCTTGCGCGACGCATGGTGGGCCGCGAGGTGCTGCTGCGGGTCGACAAGACGGCCGCTACTCCCGGAGAACCGCTTCTTCGAGTCGAGAACCTGCACGTGCTCGACGATCGAGGACTCGAGGCCGTCCGCGACGTCTCGTTCTCCGTCCGCGAGGGCGAGATCGTCGCGATCGCGGGAGTCGACGGGAACGGCCAGACGCAGCTGATCGAGGCGCTCACGGGGCTTCGGGGAACTGCGGGGGGTCGGGTCGAGATCGCGGGTCGCGACCTCACGGGCTCGTCGACGAGCAAGATTCTCGACTCGGGTGTGGGCCACATCCCGGAGGACCGGCAGCGACGAGGGCTCGTGCTCGAGTTCAACCTCGCCGAGAACTTCGCGCTGCACGACTTCGATCGTCCGCCGAACTCGCACTTCGGCTGGCTGCGCCCGGGCCGGCTGCTTGCCCGTGCCGCCAAGCTCGTGAAGGAGTTCGACGTCCGGGGCGGCGGTCCGCGGACGTCCGCCGGCTCGCTGTCGGGAGGAAACCAGCAGAAGGTCGTCGTCGCCCGCGAGGTCGACGGCGATCCAAAGGTCCTGATCGCCGCGCAGCCGACGCGAGGCCTCGACGTCGGGGCAATCGAGTTCGTGCACCGGCGTCTCGTGGAGGAGCGGGACGAAGGACGTGCGGTCCTGCTCGTCTCACTCGAGCTAGAAGAGGTGCTCTCGCTCGCGGACCGGATCCTGGTGATGTACGAGGGCCGCATCGTCGGCGAGTTCGCTCCCGACGTCGGCGAAGAGGAGTTGGGCTTCGCCATGCTCGGCGGCACGACGGACGAGGTTGCGGCGTGAGCGCCCAGCCGCCGCCTCCCGAGAGCCCCGAGGAGGCGCCATCGAGCTCGACGGTACGCCTGACCGCGCTCTACCGGTCGGGCGGTCTGATCACCGCGCTCCTCACGACTCTCCTCGCCTTCCTCATCGGGGGATTGGTCGTCCTCGTGACGACGGGGAGCAACCCCCTCGAGACCTACAAGGCGATCTTCGACGGGACCGGCTTGAACTGGCTCTTCCCCTGGGAGGACGCCGAGGAGCGAGTTCGGGCCGCCCGGCGCCTGCAGGCCACGCTCCTCCTGACGACCTCACTGACCCTCACAGGTCTTGCAGTGGCGTTCGCGTTTCGCTGCGGGCTCTTCAACATCGGAGGACAGGGCCAGTACATGCTCGGCGCGATCGCCGGGGTCTGGATCGGCACGTCGCTCCCGGGGCTCCCGGGCTTCGCGCACATCCTGCTCGCCCTCGTCATGGGGGTGCTGGCCGGGGCATTGCTCGCCGGAATCGCCGGGATCTTGAAGGCGACGGTGGGCGCGCACGAGGTGATCGTCACGATCATGCTCAACTGGATCGTCTACTGGTTCGGGACGTTTCTGTTCGGCCTCCAGGGACCGCTGCAGAACACGCAGGAGTTCGGCCAGTCGAACCCCGTATCGGACGACATCGCCCAGTCCGTGCACCTGCCCGTGTTCTGGGGGAACCCGATCCTCCAGGGCCTGCACATCGGGTTCTTCATCGCGATCGGAGCTCTCGTCTTCTACTGGGTGATCCTGAACCGGACGACCCTCGGCTACGAGGTGCGCGCGGTCGGCTACAACCCGGAGGCAGCGCGCTATGGAGGCATCAGCGTTGCCCGCAACTACTTCCTCGCCATGGCGATCTCCGGCGGGTTCGCCGGCCTCGCAGGCGCGATCGACATCCTCGGCTGGCAGTTCCGGCTCGCCGTCAACGACGTCCAGATCTCGACGATCGGCTTCATCGGAATCGCGGTGGCGCTGCTCGGGCGAAACTCGGCCGTCGGCGTCGGCTTCGCCGCTCTGCTCTTCGGCGCGCTCCTGACCGGGACGTCGACGCGGAACACGGCGTTGACCGACGTCTTCAACCCGAACCTCGCGGACAACCTGACGCTCCTGATCCAAGGTCTCGTCGTGCTCTTCGTGGGTGCGGACGTCCTCGTTCTCTACCTCTGGAACGCACGCAGGAAGCTCCGGCGCGGCGAACGAGAGGCGGTAGCGACCTGATCGCGCGCGCCGAGACCGTGGAGAGGCCGTCCTGGTCGCGCCTGTTCGAGGCCCGCTCGATCGGCATCCTGGGGATCGGGCTCGGCGTTCTCGCCGTTCTCGTCGCGCTGCCGCCGCTCGAGCTTCGTCAGCTCTTGTGGCCAGCAGCGATAGGCGTCGTGGGAGCTGCAGCCGGCATCTGGGCGACGACGAGGGCCGAGCGGCGAGTCGGACTGATAGCGGTGGGAGTCAACTTCCTCGGAGTGACGCTCGGCATCCTTGCGACGGAGTCGAGCTCGGAGAACCTGAACCTCGTCGTCGTCTGGTCAGCGCTCATCGGGGCCACGCTGCGGTATGCCACGCCGCTGACGTTCGCCGCGATCGGCGGGATGTTCTCCGAGCGAAGCGGCGTCGTGAACATCGGTCTCGAGGGGGACATGCTGATGGGCGCGTTCTTCGGGTTCTGGGGGACCGACGTCACAGGCTCCTGGGAGCTCGGCCTCTTGATCGGGATCGTCGCCGGCGGCCTGCTTGCGCTCGTACACGCGTACTTCTGCATCCATCTCCGTGCCGACCAGATCGTCATCGGGACAGCGCTCAACTTCCTCGCGTTGGGGCTCACGGGCTACCTCTACATCGACATCTACGGCGAGGAGGGCACACCGACCACGGTCCCCGGGATCCCGGACGTCAACCTTCCGGGGAGGGACAGCCTCGGTTTCATCGGCGACACCTTCGGCTCGCTCAACCTCATGATCTGGCTGAGCTTCGCGGTCGTCGTCATCTCGTACTTCGTCATGTTCAAGACGACGATTGGCTTGCGGATTCGGTCGGTCGGAGAGCACCCTCGCGCCGCCGAGACGGTCGGCATCTCGGTCTACGGAATCCGATACGCGTGCGTCGTCACATCAGGCGCCCTGGCCGCCCTGGGGGGTGCCTACCTCTCGTTGAGCGACGTCCACCTCTTCGACCAGGGCCTCACCGGCGGCCGCGGCTTCATCGCCCTGGCGGCGCTGATCTTCGGAAACTGGCGGCCGTTCGGGGCGTTCGCCGCAGCGCTTCTGTTCGGTTTCTCGAGCGCAATCGCAGATCGACTGGACGTGTACTTCGTCGAAGGAAGCCGAGCAGGCTCTGATCTTCAACACCCTCCCGTACGTTCTCACGATCGTCGCCGTGGCGGGTGTCGATCGGACGCTCGATCCCGCCGGCGGCAATCGGTCGTCCGTACGTCAAGCAGTAGCGTGAGCCGACCGGGGACGGGGGCAGCCTGGGGCTCGCTCGTCAGCGGGCTCGCCTCTGTCGCCACGCTCCCCGTGGCGGTCTACCTCACGCGTTTCAGCGAGCGCTACGAGCTCCTGCACTCGGGCCTTCGCGATCCCCCTCGGCGCGCTTTTCGGTCTCGCGGCGATCGCGCTCGCACGACGGGCGAAGCGGCGGAACGCGCTCCTGCTCGAGCGCGGGCGGAGCGGTGGAATCGCCCGTGCCGGCGGGGTCCTCGGGGTCGTCGGCGTCTGCATGGCCCTCGCGGCGGTCGTCGCGCTCGTCGTCTATGCGCTCCTGGAGTACGTCGGGAGCCGCGAGTAGCGCAGTTTTTGCTCCCGTTCGATAAGCGTCTACACTTCCCCGCTCGTGTTCGACATCGGCTCCAGCCTCCGGGAGGCCCGTCTCCGCCAGGAGCTCGACTTTCCCGAGCTCGAAGCGCGGACGAAGATCCGTCCCAAGTACCTGAGAGCGCTCGAAGACGAGCAGTTTCGACATCCTGCCCGCGCCCACGTACATCAAGGGCTTCCTCCGAAGCTACGCGGAGGCACTGGGCCTCGACGGGCAGCCGTTCGTCGACGAATACAACTCCCGCTTCACGATCGGCGACGAGTACGCCGAGATTCGGACGCGGCGAGTTCCCGTACAGCGGCGCGACCACCGGTCGACGCGGGAGTCGCGGATCGCCGTCGGCGCATTGCTCGCGATCGCCGTCCTCACGGCGCTCGTGATCGCGGCATGGCGCTTCGGCGGGCCGGAGAACGAGGTCGTTCCCCGGCTCGACCGTCAGAGCGGGGGCGTCGCGACGGTGCCGATCGGTGCAGCTGCGGGGCCGGTCAACCTCGTCGTCCGCGCGGTCGACGGGGACTCGTGGATGGAGGTCCGGGCCGGCTCGGTCTCCGGCCGGCTCCTCTACAGCGGAACGCTCGAGCGCGGCCAGCGGAAGTCGTTCGAGGGACGCCGTCTCCAGCTCGCGCTGCGCGAGCCCGACAGCGTTCGCGTGCGGGTGAACGGGAACCGCGTGGAGCTGCCGGCCGGGACGGCGTTCGTCGTCACTGCGCGACGGATCGCCACCGCTTCCGCCTCTTGACGGACTCGCGCCCGCGAGCCGCGGTCGTCGTCACGGGAAGCGAGCTGGTCCGCGGCGAGCGGAACGATCGCAACGGCCCATTTCTCGCGTCGGAGGCTATTCGCCTCGGGCTCGAGCCCGAACGGATAACCATCGTCGGCGATCGACCCGAGGATCTCGAGCGCGCCCTCACGGACGGGTTCACTGCGGACATCTGCCTCGTCTCCGGTGGGCTCGGCCCCACTCACGACGATCGGACGGTCGAGATGGTGGCGCGGGTCGCGGGGCTCGAGCTGGTGGTCGACGAGGACCTCGAGCGAGAGATCGAGGCGATCTCGCGCGCGTTCGCGGAACGGCTGGGGCGGTCGTACGACGATTTTGCGACCGGGGTGACGAAGCAGGCGACGGTGCCAGAGGGAGCGCTCTCCCTCGGGCTGGCAGGAACTGCTCCCGGCCTGGTGCTCGAAACCGCCGGCTCGGCGGTCGTCGTCGTGCTGCCCGGTCCTCCGCGAGAGCTTCAGCGCTTGTGGCCCCGCGCGCTCGAGACCGCGCCCGTGCTTCGGATCCTCGAGCGGGCGCCCGAGCGTGGACGAACGGCTCTCCGCTTCTTCGGGACTCCGGAGTCCGCGGTCGCCCAAGCGCTCGCCCGCGCGGGTGGGGAGGCAGAGGGAGTGGAGGCGACGATCTGCGCGCGAGAGTTCGAGATCCACGTCGACCTCGTCTTCGATCCGCAGGCGCGGGAACGAGCCGGGGCGCTCGCTGCTGCACTCCGCGAAGAGCTGGGCCGCTACCTCTTCAGCGAGGACGGCCGTTCGATCGGGGAGCTCGTCCTCGACCTCTGCCGAGACCGGGGCCTCACGCTGGCGGCTGCGGAGTCGTGCACCGGCGGGCTCGTCGCGGCTCGTCTCACGGAGGTCGCGGGAGCGAGCGACGTCTTTCGAGGGAGTGTCGTGGCATATGCGAACGACGTGAAGGAGCACGAGCTCGACGTCCCCGCCGAGCAGCTCGAGCGGTTCGGGGCGGTCTCCGCCGAGGTCGCGCAGGCGATGGCCGCAGGCGCCCGGGCACGACTCCACGCAGACGTCGGCGTTGCCATCACCGGGATCGCCGGGCCGGATGGTGGCACCCCGGACAAGCCGGTGGGTCTCGTCTTCGTGCACGCGATCGGCCCGGACGGAGAGAAGGCCCAGCGGATCGAGCTGCCCGGAGACCGGGAGATGGTGCGGGGCCGCGCGACCGCTGCGGCGCTCCATCTCGTGCGCATGGTGTTGGAGAGTCGACACACACCCGGGTGAGCCGAGCCGCTAGCGTCACTCGGGATGAATCGCCGACCGCCGGAGACGAGAAGCTCAGGCTCTTTCTCGCGCTCGAGCTCCCCGACTTCGTCGCGGACGCGCTCCGTAACTGGCGGGCGCGTCATCTCGTCGGAGGTCGCGCTGTCGAGAGCTTCCACGTCACGCTCGCGTTCCTCGGTGCCCGGCCCGCGAGTGAGCTCGACGGGATCGTCGGAATCCTTGCGCGAGTCGGCTGCCGAAAGCGATCCGATCGAGCTCGAGCCGCTGCGCTACCGGGAGACGCGCTCGGTCGGAATGCTCGTTCTCGCCGACGTCGGCGATGAGGCGAGCCGGCTCGCGAGCAGGCTTCAGGAACGGTTGGAGCGCCTCGGCGTGTACGAGCGTGAGTCGCGTCCGTGGCTTCCGCACGTCACGGTCCTGCGCTTCCGGGAGCGTCCACGCCTGTCTCCGCCCCTGCCCGCGATCGGGCGCTTCAGTCCGTCCGGCGCCGCTGCTTTCCTTTCACGTCTGCGCCGGTCCGGGGCGCAGTACGAAGTACTCGAGTCGTATCCGTTAGGTCGATGAGCGCCAAAGGTTCCAAGCTGCGTTGAATTCATTGGGAGGATGACCGCATGAAGAGAGAGGAAGCCCTCGACGTCGCGCTCGGGCATATCGAGCGCCAGTTCGGAAAGGGGTCGGTCATGCGCATGAGCGACCGCCCGCAAGTCGCCATCGGAGCGGTCTCCAGCGGATCTCTCGCGCTCGACCTCGCACTGGGCATCGGCGGTCTCCCGCGCGGCCGCATCATCGAGATCTTCGGGCCCGAGGCATCCGGGAAGACGACGCTCGTCTACCACGCCATGGCCGAGGCACAACGGCGGGGAGGAATCTGCGCGTTCATCGACGCGGAGCACGCGATGGATCCTCAGTACGCACGCCGCATCGGCGTCGACATCGACCAGCTTCTCGTCTCTCAGCCGGACACGGGCGAGCAGGCCCTCGAGATCGCGGAGCTCCTCATCCGCTCGGGCGCTCTCGACATCGTCGCCGTCGACTCGGTCGCCGCTCTCGTCCCGAAGGCCGAGATCGAGGGTGAGATGGGGGACAGCCACGTCGGGCTCCAGGCTCGCCTCATGAGCCAGGCGCTGCGCAAGCTCGCGGGCACCCTGAATCGAACGGACACGATCTGCATCTTCACGAACCAGCTGCGCGAGAAGATCGGCGTCATGTTCGGCAACCCTGAGACGACGCCGGGCGGTCGAGCGCTCAAGTTCTACGCCTCGGTCAGGCTCGACATCCGGCGCATCGAGACGCTCAAGGATGGGGCCGAGGCGTTCGGGAACCGTGTCCGCGTGAAGGTCGTGAAGAACAAGGTCGCCCCACCGTTCAAGCAGGCCGAGTTCGACATCCTCTACGGGCAGGGCATCCCCTGGGAGGGAACCGTGCTCGACGTGGCGCTGGAGAAGAAGGTCGTTCAGAAAGCGGGTTCCTACTTCAGCTTCGGCGACGAGCGGCTCGGCCAGGGGAGGCAGAACGCGACCGCCTTCCTCGCAGAGAATCCCGACCTCGTCCAGCAGATCCTCGCGCGGATACAGGCCGAGGCGCCCGAGGACCAGGTCATCTCGGCCCGGCTGCTTCCGGCGACGCCTCATGCCGAGGAAGCGATCGAGGTCGAGGAGGTCGTCACGGTCGAGAGCTGACCGTGGCGCAGCGTCGATCCGCACCGCCGGCCGGGAGCGCGCTCGACGCGGCACTTCGAGCTCTCCGCCACCGCGACCGGAGCTCGAGCGAGCTCAGTTGCCGCCTTGCGGAGCAGGGATACGGCAGCGATGAGCGCGAGGAGGCGATCGAGACGCTCGTGCGAACGGGTCTTGCAGACGACGGGCGCTATGCCGAGGCCCGAGCTCGGGCGCTCGCCGGACGTGGCGCCGGTGACCTGCGGATCCGCCACGAGCTCACGCGAGCAGGCATCCCAGATGAGCTGGTGCAGCAGGCCCTCGACGGACTCGAGGCCGAAGCGGACCGTGCGCGGAGGGTGGTGTCCCGACGAGGGACCGGAGCGAAGACCGCTCGCTATCTGCACGGGAAAGGGTTTTCCGAGGACGTCATCTCTAGCGCCGTTGCAGATGGGAGCGGGGAGGAGCTAGGATGAACGAGCTTCACCCGACATTTAGCCTGCTCGTTGAGACCTTTCCGAACCGTGAACTCGATCCAGCTCTCGATCACCGAAACCATCCACCAGCTAGCCGCCGTCGACGGAAGGTGCGGCACCTCCTGAGCTGAGGCGCGTCACGCGCAGGTCCGGATCCAGCCAACAGGCTGAGTGCGGGGTGTGAGCACACCGCGGCCACCGCCGCGGACAACCGATTCCTCCACGGAGGCTCAATGCTCACGGTCGTCGCGGCGCTCATCGGAATCCTCGTCGGAGCGATCGGAGGCGCCTTCCTGATGATCGCGCTGTCGCGCTCCCGCGTCCGCTCTGCAGAGGCGACGCGACGGCGCATCCTCGCCGACACGGAACGAGAGTCGGAAGCGGTTCGTCGCGAAGCACAGGTCGAAGCGCGCGAGCAGGCGGTGAAGCTTCGGAGCGAGATCGAAGCCGAGGTTCAGGACAAACGGCTCCAGATCGTGAAGATCGAGGAGCGCATCCTGCAGAAGGAAGAGGAGATCGACGCGAACCTCACCGACCTCATGCGCCGCGAGCAGGGGCTCGGCGATCGCGAAGTGCACGCGAAGGAGCTCCAGGAGGAGCTCAAGCAGGCGAAGGGCGAAGCGCTGGACGAGCTCCAGCGTCTCTCGGGTCTCACCGTGCACGAGGCGAAGCAGCAGCTCCTCGAGCGGTCCAAGGATCTCGTCCGGCACGAGCTCGCGCGAGAGGTCCGGCAGATGGAGGAGGAGGCGCGCGGAGATGCCCGGCGGCGTGCGCGGGCACTCGTCGCAGACTCACTCCAGCGGGTGGCGGCGAGTCACACCGCCGAGGCCACCGTGACGGTGGTCGAGCTTGCCTCCGACGATCTCAAGGGGCGGATCATCGGCCGGGAGGGACGAAACATCCGCGCCCTCGAGCATCTCACCGGCGTCGACTTCATCATCGACGACACGCCGCATGCGGTGGTGCTCTCGTCGTTCGATCCGTTGCGACGCGAGGTCGCCCGCCTGACGCTCGACAAGCTGATCGAAGACGGACGGATCCACCCGGCGCGGATCGAGGAGATGTACTACCACTCGAAGGCCGAGCTCGACGAGCACGTTCGCCAAGCCGGCGAGCAGGCCGTGTTCGAGGCGAACTGCGGAGAGTTTCACGAGGAGCTGATCAAGATCCTCGGACGCCTGCGGTATCGCACGAGCTACGGCCAGAACGTCCTCAGGCACACCCTCGAGGTCGTGCACCTCGGCGGGATCATGGCTGCGGAGCTCAAGGCCGGGGTCAAGACGACGAAGCGCGCCGCGCTGCTCCACGACGTCGGGAAGGCCATGAGTCACGAGGTCGACGGGTCACACGCACTGATCTCGGGCCAGCTCGCGCGCCGCTACGGCGAATCGGAAGGGGTGGTGCACGCGATCGAGGCGCACCACTACGAGGTGCAGCCGCAGACGGTCGAAGCGGTGCTGCTGATCACGGCCGACGCCATCTCGGCCTCGCGGCCCGGCGCGCGCGGGGAGAGCCTCGAGAACTACATCCGGCGGCTCGAAGCGCTCGAGGAGATCGCGAGCGGAAAGCCGGGCGTGGCGAAGGCGTACGCGCTCCAGGCGGGTCGCGAGATCCGCGTCATCGTCGAGCCCAGCGAGGTCGACGACGACGCTGCGGCACTGCTCTCGCACGAGATTGCGCGCGAGATCGAGGACCAGCTCGAGTACCCGGGTCAGGTGAAGGTCATCGTCATTCGCGAGTCGCGGGCGATCGAGGTGGCGAAGTAGACACGAGGGCTGCAGCGCAGCGGTGGGCGGACGTATGGGCGCGCGCGTGGCCGGCCGCCGATGTCGATGCGATCGCCGCACTCTACGCCGAGGATGCGCTCTTCTACTCGCATCCGTTCAGAAAGCCCGAAGTGCCGCGTGACTACGTCGCGTGGGCCTTTCAGGAGCAGGCGAGTGCCGAGTGCCGGTTTGGCGACCCGCTGGTTGCCGGTGATCGCGCGGCGGTCGACTGGTGGGCGGTCATGACCGCGGCAGATGGCTCAACCGAGTCGATCGCCGGAACGTCCCTGCTGTGCTTCGACCGCGACGGTCAGGTGCTCGAGCAGCGTGACGTCTGGTCGACGCAGCCCGGCCGCCACGAGCTTCGGGACTGGGCGTAGAGCCCGCGCGCGATCGACGTCGATGACCCCGGGGCCGCCTCTCGGGAAGTCGGTCTCGGCACTGGCCGTCTCGACAAGGGTCATCCGAGCTCCGCTCGACGGCACCGGAGCATCGGATGATGCGGGCTACACTCGCCGCCATGCGCCGGTATCACGTCACGACGTTCGGGTGCCAGATGAACGCACACGATTCCGAGCGAATCAAGGGCATGCTCGAGTCGCTCGGCCTCGGTGAGGCCGCCTCGGAAGACGCGGCCGACGTGGTGGTCTTCAACACCTGCACAGTGCGCGAAAAGCCGGACACGCGGCTCGCCGCGCACCTCGGCAACGCGGCGGCTCGCAAGCGGGACCGGCCCGATCTCGTGGTCGCGGTTGGTGGGTGTTACGCGGAGGCGCAGCGGGAGCAGATCTTCGAGAGGTACCCGTTCGTGGACGTCGCCTTCGGCCCGGGCTCCATCCCGCACCTCGGCGAGTGGATCGCCGCGGGTGGGTTCGCCGTTCCACGCGGAAAGTTCGGCACCCACCAACACTTTGCGGCCGATCTGCCCATGCGTTCCGAGCGGCCGTTCCAGGCTTGGGTGCAAGTGTCCATGGGCTGCAACTCGAAGTGCGCGTACTGCATCGTCCCTGCAGTTCGAGGTCGGGAGCAGAGCCGGAGGCCCAGCGAGGTCATCGCCGAGGTAGCGGAGCTGGCGCAGCGGGGCGTGAATGAGATCACGCTGCTCGGCCAGAACGTCAATTCGTGGGGGCGAGACCTCGCTCCGGGCATTCGCACCGAGTTCGGCGAGCTGTTGCGCGCTTGTGCCGACGTGGACGGGATCCGTCGGATCCGCTTCACGAGCCCGCACCCGAAGGACTTCCGAGAGCCGGTGATCGCGGCGATCGCCGACTGCGACTCGGTCTGCGAGCACGTGCACCTTCCGCTGCAATCGGGCTCCTCGCGGATCCTCAAGCGCATGCGGCGAACCTACGACCGCGAGCGCTACCTCGCCGTCGTCGACAGGCTGCGTCGGGCGGTTCCCGACCTCGCGCTCGGCACCGACCTCATCGTCGGCTTCCCAGGTGAGACCAACGAAGACTTCGAAGCGACTCTCACGGCCGTCGAGGAGGTCCGCTACGAGAGCGCGTTCACGTTCATCTTCTCTCCCAGAGCGGGGACGGAGGCCGCCACAATGCCCGATCAGGTTCCGGACGATGTGAAGCACGCTCGGCTGGAACGCCTCGTGGACCTCGTTCAACGGGTCGCCGCGGAGCGAAACGCCGAACGCATAGGTCGCGTCGAGGAAGTTCTCGTGGAAGGCCCGAGCCGCACCGACCCTTCGCTGCTGCGCGGTCGCACCCGCCGGAACACGACCGTGAACTTCGTCGGGACGACGCAGCCAGGCGGGTTCGTCGACGTTCTCGTCGAGGGCTCGACCTCGACGACGCTCCGCGGTCGTGAAGTCGCTCTCGTCGCCGCCTGAGCGGCGTTCGGATTTCACGCTTTCGGCATACCGCGTGACCCATCGGTGCGGAAATCGACGTTATGCTCGCAGTGGGTGGTGGGCTGGGGTGCCCCGCGTGACATGACCCGGTGGGCCGAGGTCATTGCCATCTTCGGCCCGACGGCGTCGGGGAAGTCAGCTGTCGCCGACTCGCTCGCCGGTCGACTCGGGACCGAAGTCGTGTCGGCGGACGCTTTGCAGGTCTACCGCGGGCTCCCCGTACTCACCAACCAGCCGACGACGCCTACCAGGCTGGTCGCCATCAGGGATCTCGACGCCGAGATGTCGGTGGGCGAGTACGGAGCACTGGCTCACGCAGCTGTGGACGAGCTCGTGGAGTCCTCGGGATCCGCGGTCGTTGCCGGCGGAACCGGCCTCTACCTCCGAGCCGCGCTGGTCGATCTCGAAGTGCCTCCCTCGGTCGAACCGGGCCTCCGCATGCGACTGGAGGAGTCCTACGACTCGAGCGCCGCTCTGGCGCACGCTCGCTTGCAGGAGCTCGACCCGCGAGCCGCGGCGACCGTGCATCCGAACGATCGCCGTCGTGTCGTTCGGGCGCTCGAGCTTGCGGAAAGCGGGAGCTCCTTGATTCCCCAAGAGGACCGCCTGTGGTCCGGGGAGCATCGACGAGCGACCGTGATCGTCGGTCTCGACGTCTCGAGCGATGAGCTCGACACGAGAATCCGCCGGCGAACGGAGGAGATGTTCGCACGCGGCGTGGTCGAGGAAGTACGCAACGCCCTCGAAGGACGAATCTCGAGAACCGCCGAGAAGGCCCTCGGCCTGTCCGAGCTCTCTCGACTCTGTCCAGACGAAGCTCTCGAGCGCATCGTCGTTCGGACGCGACGCTATGCCGCCTACCAGAGGAAATGGATGCGCCGGATTCCGGGCATCGTCATGATCGACGGAGACCGGACTTCGACCGAGGTGGCGGATGCGATTCTCGAAGTGGCAGGCGCTCGGTAATACCTACCTGCTGGTCGAGCGGGGCGATCTCGTGGCTCCGCTCGGAGCAGACGACGTGCGCAGGCTCTGCGACCCCCACCAGGGGGTGGGAGCCGACGGTGTGCTCGAGATCGGCGAGGTGAGAGGTGCAGAGGCAGACGTCGTCGTCTGGAACCCGGACGGGTCGTCCGCTGAGCTTTCCGGGAACGGCGCTCGCATTGCCGCCATGTGGCTTGCACGACGGAGCGGCGTCGCATTTCCACGGCTGCACATCGGAGAACGAACCGTTCCCGCGCGCGTCGATGGCGAGGATGTCGAGGTCGACCTCGGCGAAGCGAACGTGGGGAAGCCCGAGGCGCTCGAGATAGACGGCGAACGCCTCGAAGTGACACCGGTTGACGTCGGGAACCCGCACGCCGTCATCCGGCGAGAGCCCGAGCACGACGAGCTTCTGCGCATCGGACCGCTCGTCGAGCATCACCACCGCTTCCCCAAGCGCACCAACGTGCAGCTCGTCCGCCCGGACGGCCCCAACGATCTCACGGTCGCTGTGTGGGAACGAGGAGCCGGCGCGACCCGTGCGTCCGGCTCGAGCGCCGCCGCAGCGGCCGCAGCTGCGATCGTCCACGGGTGGTGTGAGAGCCCTTTGCGCGTCCATCTCCCGGGCGGGACGCTGGAGGTCGACATCCGTGAGGGACGTGCGATCGTCAGCGGGCCGGTGATGGAGGTGTTCCGCGGGGAAACGGTCGACTGATGCGCATCTCGTCGCCTCGACTCAGGCAGTTCTGTCTCGGCTTCGATCTCGGGTGCGCTAGCCGCTGAGCTCGACCAGCCGGCCGTCCGGGTCACGGAGATACGCCGAGCGTCCCCACGAGATAGTCGCGCGGCTCGACGAGGAAGACGAGTCCCCCGGCGCGCAGCTCCTCGCAGGTGCCCTCGAGATCCGCTGCTGCGAGGGCGAAGTGATCCTCGTTCGGTGGCCCGTTCGCGACGCTCGCGGAACGCTCGTGAACCAGCAGCTTCGTATTTCCCGCAGCGAAGATCGCGCCTCCGGGCCACTCCGCCTCGGGGTCGACTCCGAGCAGGGTCCTGTAGAACCGCGTCGTCTCCGCGACGTCGTCCGTGAAGAGCGCCACCTCGACCACGTCTTTCACGTCGCGATCTCGAACTCTCTGAGCACGTCGTTCAGGGATGTCTTGAGATCGGTCGACGCGCTCCGCTCGCCGACGATCAGCGCGCAAGGCAGGTCGTAGCGGCCGGCGGGATACTCCTTCGGCCGTGTTCCCGGCAAGACGACCGAGCGTGGCGGCACGAAGCCGCGGTGCTCGACTGCGTGCGCGCCGGTGACATCGATGATCGGAACCGATGCCGACAGGACGACATTCGGTGCGATCACCGCTCCTTCTCCGACGACGACTCCTTCCACTACGACCGCGCGCGATCCGAGAAAGGCGCCGTCCTCGACGATCACGGGACGCGCTTGCGGTGGCTCGAGCACGCCACCGATGCCGACGCCGCCGGAGAGATGGACGTCAGCGCCGATCTGGGCGCACGAGCCCACGGTGGCCCAGGTGTCCACCATCGTCCGCGGCCCCACCCAGGCCCCGATGTTGACGAACCCCGGCATGAGGATCACGTGCTCGGAGAGGAAGGAGCCGTACCGCGCCACGCCCGGGGGAACGACACGAACCCCGTGCTCTGCGTAGTCGTTCTTGACAGGGATCTTGTCGAGGAAGTGGAGGCCGCCGATGTCGAGCGGCTCCACCTTGCGGAGACGGAAGTAGAGGAGAATCGCCTTCTTCGTCCACTCGTTCACGACCCAGGCACCGTCTCGGTGCTCGGCGACGCGTACCTCGCCGCTATCGAGGAGTGCGAGTGCCTCCTCGATCGGCTCGGGGTCGAGCTCCCCGCTCTCCCAGAGCTCGTCGATGCGCTGCGCGACCTCCATCACGTCGCATCCTCGCGCATCCTGCCAGTGAGGAACCGCCAGAGCGTCTCGTACGCATGGACGAGCGCTGAGACGTCGACGAGCTCGTCCCTGCGATGTGCGCGCTCCGTGTGGCCCGGGCCGAAGTTGACGGCGTCGATGCCGCGAGCGGTGAAGTCTGCGACGTTCGTCCATGCCTGCTTCGGCTCGATGCCGCGGGCACCCGCCTCGACGAGCGCCCCGACCAGCGGGCTATCGGTGACGACCCGGCCAGGCGGCGAGTCTCCCGTCACCTCGAGCTCCGCGCGCGCGCCGACGAGCTCCTCGAGAAAGGAACGCGCGCTCGCCGACGTGCGGTCCGGCGCGTAACGAAAGCTCACGGTGGCGGCCGCGCGGTCGGGGATGACGTTGTCGGCGATGCCGGCCTCGAAGCGGGTCACGCTGAGCACTTCTCGAAACCTGAGCCCGCCGACGACAGCATCGCGGGGTTGGAGCTCGATCATTGGCGTCAACCCCTCCACCGCCCGCTCGATGGCGTTGTCCGCCTGCCACGGGCGAGCAGAGTGGCCGCTGACGCCTCGGAACGAGAGTCGTGCGCTCATGTGACCAAGGCAGCCTGCATGCACCTCCCCGTCCGTCGGCTCGAGCAAGATCGCGAGAGCCGCATCGTGGATGGCGCGCGAGCCGTCGAAGAGCGCGGGAAGCGGATTGTGCTCGGGCGGAAGCTCCTCGCGGCCGAAGAGGAGCAACGCGACGTCATAGGGACCGGCGTCGGCCAGCGCGAGGTCGCGTACGAGCTCAACTGCGACGGCGACGCCTCCTTTCATGTCGCTCGCGCCCAGGCCGTGCACCGCGTCGTCCTCGATGCGTCCCGGGGTGTTGGCCTGCGCGGGGACGGTGTCGTAGTGACCTGCGAGGACGACCAGCGGCGCATCGGCGCGGCGCTGCGGGACGAACAAGAACGCCTCGTCGCCCGCGTAGTCCACGGTGAGCTTCGTCGGCACCAATTCGAGCAGGTGTGCTGCGGATCCGCTCTTCATGTCGACTCTCGGACGGGATGTCGACGAGCTCGAGAGTCCGGTCGGCGAGACGGTCGGCGAGCCCGGTCACGAGCAGAGCCTATCCCGCGATTTGGAGATGCTTGACCGCGAATTCACAGCGGGCCGGATGGCGGCGCGTCAGTTCCCGGTCAAGCATCTGGCGGCATAATCCTCCCGTGACTGCACGCCAACCCGACCCGGCACCCGGGGCGGAGCCGGAGCGCGGGTTCGTCGTAGGAGTCTTTGCGAAGGGCGTCGACGGTGAGTCGGAGCTCTCCGAGCTCCGCGAGCTCGCGCGCACGGCCGGCGTCGCCACCGTCGGCGAGATCGTCCAGCACCGTGCTCGGCCGGATCCGCGGACGTTCGTCGGCAAGGGCAAACTCTCCGAGCTCAAGGACGCGTACACGACAGCCGGCGCGGAGGTGCTCCTCGTCGACGAGGAGCTGAGTCCGACGCAGCAGCGGTCGCTCGAGGACGCACTCAAGGCACGTGTCGTCGATCGCACGCAGCTGATCCTCGACATCTTTGCCCAACACGCCTCGAGTGCCGAGGGAAAGCTGCAGGTCGAGCTCGCGCAACTCGAGTACAACTTGCCGCGGATGCGCGGACTGTGGCACCACCTGGAGCGGCTCGGCGGTGGGGTGGGGACGAGGGGCCCGGGCGAAAGCCAGTTGGAGACGGACCGCCGGCTCGCGCGCAATCGGGTTTCCCTGGTGAAGCGACGCCTCCGTGGTCTGAGCGGGCAGCGAGCCACTCGGCGAAAGGAGCGAGAACGGACGAGCGCGCCGACGATCGCTCTCGCCGGGTACACGAACGTCGGGAAGTCCACGCTGCTGAACGCGCTCACCGGCGCCGAGGCGTCGGTCGACGATCGCCTCTTCGAGACCCTCGACCCGACGACGCGTTCGTTCGACCACGACGGAAAGCGCTATCTCGTCACGGACACCGTCGGCTTCATCCGACGACTACCCACGCAGCTCGTCGAGGGTTTCGCGGCGACGCTCGAGGAGACACTCGTCGCGGACCTCGTCTTGCACGTCGCCGATGCCTCGCTCTCGGAGGACCGGTTGCGCGAGACGATCGCCGCCGTCCACGCCGTCCTCACGGAGATCGGGGCCGACGACGTCCCGGTCGAGCTCGTCCTGAACAAGGCTGATCTCCTGGATCCGCTCGCACGCCGACGTCTCCTGCACGCGTTCCCACGTGCGCTGCAGGTCTCCGCGAGCACCGGCGAGGGGCTCGAGGCGCTGGGAGCACGCATCTCCGAGTTGTTCTCGGACCGGTTCGAGGATGTGCGCCTGCTCGTCCCGTACGAAGACGGGCGCTACCTCGCTCAGCTCTACGGATTGGGCGCTCCGATCGCCGAGCGGCGAGACACGCCGGAGGGCGTCCGCGTGCGGGCGAGGCTGCCGCGGCGCGAGATCCCGCGCTTTGCGCAGTTCCTGGTGGCTGGGGAGCTGGACGCGGGGGCCTCGTCGCGATGATCGACGTCGCGGTTCGCCGTCTTCACGCCGACGCGGTTCTGCCGATCCAGGCATACGAGGGCGATGCCGGGGTCGATCTCGCGTCCTGTGAGGAGATACGGCTCGAGCCTGGAGAGCGAGCCGTCATCCCAACCGGGATCGCGGTGGAGATTCCCGAGGGCTATGCCGGATTCGTCCAACCGCGTTCCGGGCTCGCGGCGCGGCACGGCCTGGGCGTGGTCAACTCACCGGGCTTGATCGATGCGGGGTACCGCGGCGAGATTCGGGTCGTGCTCCTCAACACGGACACGAGCGACGCGTTCGTCGTCCAGCCCGGCATGCGAATCGCGCAGCTCGTGATCGCTCCGGTCGCCTCCGTTCGGTTCGTCGAGGTCGCCGAGTTGGCAACGAGCGAGCGCGGTACTCGTGGTTTCGGCTCCTCGGCGCGCTGAGGAATGAGCGAACCGCGGGTACGCGTCTCGGCAATCCTTCGCTGGCGCGGTCGAATTCTGCTCCTCCGCCACGTGAAGGCGAGTGGCGAGGCGTGGCTCCTGCCGGGGGGTGGGGTTCGAAGCGGCGAGAGCCTGCTCCGCGCGCTGCAGCGCGAGCTTTGGGAGGAGACCGGGCTCTTCCCGGACGGGACCGAGGTACCGCTCGAAGGCCCCGTCGCGCTCGTCGACTCGATCGCCCCGCAGGCGGGACTGGCCAGGAAGCACGTCATCCACGTGATCTTCGCGGCGGACGTTTCCGGGTCTCTCGAAGACGTGACGTCGCAGGACACGGCAGTCCGTGGGCACAGGGCGTTTCGCCCTCAGGAGCTCGACTCGATCTCGTTGCACCCGCCGATCCAGAGGTTCCTTCAACGATGGCAGCCGGGTGATCCGGCTGTCTACCTCGGCGAGATGTGGGTGTCCTAGCGGCGGGAACGTCGACGCGGGTTGATGCACATTCGTTGCAGTGCGTTACCCATCCGCGAGGATTTCGGCGATACGATCGCAGTGGGTGGTGGGATGGGGTGCCCCTCAGGAATGTCGCTTCTAGCGGCGTCCGCCTCTCGTGCGGGCACGACCCGCGGCCACCCGGAACGCCTCCGCCTCGAGCTCGTCGGGAAGCGGCTCGAGCCGCGGCGGGTCGCTCGACTGCGCATGTCCGAGGGCCTGCGCCAGCAGCCAGTCGGCCAGCCACGGGTTTCGAGGTAGCAGCGGCCCGTGGAGGTACGTGCCGATCGCGCGGCCGACGCGGCAGCCCTCGAGCCCTGACTCGCCGTCGTTGCCGAACCCGTGGACGACCCGACCGAGTGCGCTGGCATCCGCGTCCAGCACCGTTCGCCCCGCGTGATTCTCGAAGCCGGCGAGTGGCATTGCAGCACCTGGCTCGAGCTCGCAGTCGAGGAGGACGTCGCCGATCATTCGCGTGGAGCCGGCAACGGTCTCGTGACCGAAGAGCCCGGCGCCCGGCATGAGCGACCCGTCGCGGCCGCGGTACCCGCGTCCGAGCAGCTGGTACCCACCGCAGACAGCGAGCAACGCCGTTCCCCCGGCCACTGCGTCGCTCAGATCGGAGCCCTTGGCCGCGAGATCCGGCGCAATCAGCGCCTGCTCGCGATCCTGGCCGCCACCGATGTAGAGAATGTCGTGCATCCCGGGTCGGACACGCTCGCCCAGCCCGATGGGCTCGATCGGCGAGCTCGTGCCCCCGCAGCGCCGCCCGGCGGGCGAGCACGGCGATGTTTCCTCGATCGGCGTAGATGTTGAGGTACTCGGGATACAGGTGCCCGACCCTGATCTTCATGGCGTGGCTCCGTCCCAGTACGGCTGCACGAAGCCGCGCTCCGTCAGAACAGCGCGCAACGCCAGCATCGCCGTATACGTCGGGAGGATGACGAGCTCGGTGCCGGCCTCGACGAGCTCGAGGCCGCGGTCGAGCGCCTGCTCCAGCGAAGGAATCACCTCCAGCCCGTCCTCCGGGAGCCCCGCATAGACGAGCCGTAACCCCAGCTCGGACGCTCGGCCCCCGCTCGCGACGACTCGGCCGACGTGGGGGAGAAGCGGCTCGAAGTCCACGTCCCAGATCCACGAGACGTCCTGACCGTCTGCGATCGCATCGTTGAGCGCTATCAAGAGCACGGGCGGCACCCCGGTCTCGAAGAGTCGGAGCGCCTCGTTCGCGGCTGCCGGGTTCTTGATCAGGAGGACGACGATCGCCTTGGCACCGACCGGGATCCGCTCGAAGCGGCCGAACGCTGCGCTGAAGTCCGCGAGACCGCGCGTTATCGTCGCCGGCGAGGTCGTCGAGAGCAAGCGCGACTGAAGCGGCTGTAACGGCGTTGTAGACGTTGTAGAGCCCTGGAAGCGACAGCTCGACGCTGGTGCTGCCGTGGGGGGTGTCGAGCCGGAAGCGGGATCCCTCCAGCCCTTCGAGCTCGATCTCTCGGGCCGCGACGTCGAGCGGCGGCCGCTCGTGACCGCACGCTGGGCAGCGATAGTCGCCGAGATGTCCGACATACGCCGCCGCGTAGGCGTACGGATGCCCGCAGCGAACGCAATACTTCGAGTCGGCAGCATGCTGCAAGGCTTCGCGTGCGTGCCGGGGATCATCGACTCCGAATGTCAGCACGCGCTCGCGCTCTCCGCCGACCTCGGCGAGGAGAGGGTCGTCGGCGTTCACAACGAGCGTCGTCCATTCGGGCAAATCGTCGACGGCGCCTCGCCAGCGCTCGGCGACGAGCTCGAGCTCTCCGTAGCGGTCGAGTTGGTCACGAAAGAGGTTTCCGAGCGAGACCACGTGCGGTCGCGTTCGCCAGATCGCCTCGGGAAGCGCACCCTCGTCCACCTCGAACAGGCCAAGCTCGGCATTGCGACTCGACACGAGGGACGAGGCAAGCCCGGAGAGGAGATTCGCGCCCGCCCGGTTCCAGGCGAGCCGGTGCTCGTCACCGAGGATCTTCGCCGCCATCGCCGTCGTGGTCGTCTTCCCGTTCGTGGCGGAGATCAGCGCCACGCCGGAGGAGAGCCTGGCCGCGAGCGCGTCGACGGAGCCCGGATCGAGCTTCCAGAGGAGCTTCCCCGGCAGCGTCGTGCCGCCACCGCGCCCGGCCGCGCGCGAGACCGCACCGACAGCACGTGCCGCGATCGTCTCGACGGCGAGGCGGGCTCCCATCGGCGACGAGGGTAGCCGAGCGGGGGAGAGGGGTCTGCTCTGGACTACTTGCAGATTTCACAGAACGCTCTAAGCTTCTTGCAATATGGCCCGACAGCGATCTCGCAAGCGAGCCTCGTTGCGCATCGACGAGCGTGAGCTCGCCGCGTTCCGGGCTGGCCTGCGCCGTCGGTACACGGATGAGGAGATTCTCGACGAGCTCCGCGCCGTGGCCGAACGGCTTGGCCGCTCACCGACGATGCGCGAGTTCGCGAACGACTCGGAGGTGCGCGTCCATCCGCAGACCGTCATCGAGCACTTCGGAACGTGGAACGCCGCCAAGCGGGCAGCGGGGCTCTTCCCGCGCCGTTTCATCACGCGAGCGGAGCTGCTCGAGCAACTCCAAGGGCTCGGCGACGAGCTCGGCCGCACGCCGACGGCGCGCGACCTGGGCGAGCGGCGGCGCTCGCTCCCTTCCGTGTCGCTCTACGCCCACACGTTCGGGTCGCTCGCGAATGCCCTTCGCGAGGCCGGGTACGAGGTGCTCCAGGGCGAGGAGCGACTCGAACGCGCGATTGTGCAGGGTGCGGCTCTCGCTCGCCGCCTCGGCCACTTACCGAAGATGGCGGACTGGGCAGCTGCGCGCCGAGCCGATTCGGCGCTCCTCTCCGAGTGGCAGGTCTACCGGCTGCTCGACGTTCCTCGCGGAGCGTGGACTGCGTTCCAGTACCTCGTGCGAGAGCGGTTGCGCGAGGAGGGCATCGAGGTATTACCCGACGGAAAGCTCGCGTAGGCTAGGTCGCAGGCGAGGTGAGGATCGCGAGCCGCTCGAGGCACGACACGGCCTCGTGCGGTGCGCGCACAGGCGGGAGGTAGCCCTCCTCGCGATAGCGCCGGTCGGGCCGAAAGCGCTGCTCGCGAACGATCCGGCCACGGGCGACGTGGAGTAGCCGCCCCTCGCGGACCTCCTTCAGCTCCAGACGGACGCGTACGGCGGCTTCGACGATTGCGAGCGCGCGGCGGGTCGATGCGAAGAAGAGGTCGGTGCGCGTCCGGCCGATCCAGAGTGGGCGAGCCCGCCCGCGGGCGATGAAGAGCGTCGGAGGGTCGCGCTCGTCGAGCCACGCAGCCGCCATCGCCCCACGCAGTTCCGCGAGCGCACGCGGCGCGTGCCGACGAAGCTCCATCAGCGCGAAGATCGCCTCCGAGTCGACGGTCATGTCGCGTTCGGCGCGCTCGAGCCCGTATCGGGCGAGCACGTCGTCGTCGTTCTCGATGATGCCGTTGTGGATTCCGACCACGGTTCCGTGGCGGATCGGATGGTTGTTCGCGTCGATCTCAGGATGACCCTTCGTGTAGTCGCGTACGTGGATGAGCGCCTGCTCCGCGTCGGGCGGGACCTCGATCTCGTCGAGGAGCGCGCTGGCACCGCCTCGGAGCTTCGTCACGCCGATCTCACCATCTGCGCTGCGCGACGCATACCCGACTGCGTCGGCGCCGCGCTCCGCGATCCCGGCGAGCAACGCCTGCGCCGCGAGCGTTCGCTCGACGGGAGACTCGGGGTTCAGGCTGTAGCCCGCAATGCCGCACATATCAGGTAGTCGACCGTCTCGATCGGACGTCGAGGAGCGTAGATGACGGAAGTGAGGAGTCTGTTTGCACCGGCTCCGTCGGCTTCGAGACGGCGACCTCGATCCCTCGTCTCGGTTGTCATCCCTCAAGCGGGGCAACTTCCCGGCCGATACATGCGCCGTGGAAGGGAACGCTGCCGAGCACCTCTTCGACGCGACCGACGATGCCCACGTCGCCGCTGACGATCCCGAGCCGAGAGAGCGGCCTGATCTCGCCGGTCCGACCGCCGACGACCCGCTGAAGCTCTACGTCCGACAGATCGGGGACGGCCGGCTGCTCACCCCAGCGGAGGAGCGCGAGCTTGCCCGCTTGAAGGACGAGGGCGACGAATTGGCGAAGCGCCGCCTGATCGAGTCGAACCTCCGGCTCGTCATGTCGATCACGCGGAACTACACACGAGCCGAGGTCCCGCTTCTCGATCTCATCCAGGAAGGCAACCTCGGCCTGATCAGGGCGGTCGAGAAGTTCGACTACAAGCTCGGTTTCAAGCTTTCGACCTACGCGACGTGGTGGATCAAGCAGTCGGTCTCCCGAGCGCTGGCGGAGCAGGGCAGGACGATCCGCCTGCCCGTTCACGTCGCCGACCAGGTGCGAAAGGTCACGAAGACTCGCCGCCTTCTCGGGCAGAAGCTCAACCGCGACCCCTCGCTCGACGAGATCGCGCTCGAGATCGGCATCACTCCCGAGCGCGTCCAGGAGCTGCTCGACCTCGTGCAAGACCCGGTCAGCCTCGAGACCCCGATCGGAGAGGGAGACTCGAGCGTCGCCGACCTGATCCCGGACACGAGCGCCGACCAGCCCGAGGTCGAAACCGCCGATCGCGCTCGTTCGACCGAGCTTCTCGAGGCATTGTCGAAGCTCCAGCCGCGACAGCGGCGGGTCGTGATCGAGCGGTTCGGCCTCGACGGCGTTCGGCCGCGCACGCTCGAGGAAGTCGGCGCGAACCTCGGGATCACCCGCGAGCGCGTTCGCCAGCTGGAAGCGCGAGCACTCCGCGAGCTGCGCGCCATAGCGCCCGGCCTCGAGCTGTATCTGCGGACCTGATTCTGCGCAAGACCGAAATCCGCTCGCGCGGATCTCGGTCGCGCTCAGATCCCTAACGGCGTCCGCTTTTGCGGCCGCTGCGTTTGTGTTTCCGTCGACGTCAAACGACGTCGACAGACTTCATCTCGCGCAATCCTGCGAGGCGTCTGAGCGACTCGAGCTCGATCTGACGTACGCGCTCACGAGTGAGGCCGAGCCGGCGGCCGATCTCCTCGAGTGTCTGCGGCTCCGCGCCGCCGAGGCCGTAGCGCATCGCGACGACTTCGCGCTCGCGCTCGGGCAGGGCAGCGAGCGCCTGTCTTAGTGCCTCGCTGCGAAGGTTGAGCTCGACGGCCTCCTCCGGGAGCGGCTCGTCTCCTGCGACGAAGTCGCCGAACACCGCGTCGTCGCCGTCACCGACGGGGGCATCGAGGCTCGTCGACGCACGGGCGGCCGCCCGGACCTCGAGCACCTGCTGCACGGTGAGGGAGGCCTCGTCTGCGATCTCTTCGAGCGTCGGCTCACGGCCGAGCTGTGTCCAGAGCAGGCGGTCGGCGCGGTTGATCTTCTGTAGCCGCTCGACGATGTGGACCGGCATCCTGATCGTCCGGGCCTTGTCCGCAAGAGCACGCGCAACCGCCTGGCGAATCCACCAGGTCGCGTACGTCGAGAACTTGAACCCGCGGCGCCAGTCGAACTTCTCGACCGCGCGAATCAGCCCTAGCGTGCCTTCCTGGATGAGGTCGAGGAAGGGGAGGCCCTGATTGCGGTAGTTCTTCGCGATGGAGACGACCAGGCGGAGATTCGACTGGATCATTCGCTCCTTCGCAGCGAGATCGCCGCGCTCGATCCGTTTCGCGAGCTCGACTTCCTGGGCCGCCGTCAGGAGCTGGTGCCTGCCGGCCTCGCGGAGGAAGAGCTGGAGCGCATCCGTGGTCGTCTCGACCGGCGCCGTGATGGCGGCTACGACCTCGGACTGGAGTGGAGGTAGCTCCACGATCTCGATGGAACGCTGGTCGAGCTCGCGCAAGAGCGCGTCGTGCTCGAGCTCCGTCAGCTCGTACGTCTCCGTGACCTCCGCGAGGTCGGCCGCGCGCACGCTTCCGACTTGCTCGGATTGCTCGAGCAACTGGCGGATGTCCTCGACGGTGAGGATGTGCTCGATGTCGGTTTGACTCAAGACGAACGGAGGAGCTGACGCGATCGCTGTACGTGACACTCTCTCGCATTCGGCTATCCCGTGTCTAGGGGCGAGAGCGAAGATCCCTCAGGTTGACTACCCGGCGGGTTGCTTCCTGATCGTGACCGGATCGACACGACGGTACATGGACGTGGAGGCCGAAAAGTCGTACGCTCGGGCCAGTTCGACGATGTTCGACGACGAGAGGGGGCAGTATGCACGCACGCGTCGCAGCATTCGAGGGCGACATCAGCCGGATCGACGAGGTGATCGGGATCATCCGCGAGCGGATGAGCGCGGGTGAGGAGATTCCCGGCGCGAAGAAGTTCCTGATGCTGATCGATCGGGGCGGCGGAAGCACGCTCGGAATCACGTTCTTCGACTCGGAGGAGTCGATCCGAGCTGCCGAGCCGATCTTCGAGAAGATGGGCGACGAGGTTCCCGAGGAGCTTCGGGGAAGGCGGACGTCAGTCGCGATCTACGAGGTGGTGATCGACGATATCGCCGAGGGTGCTCGCGCCGCACGCATGAGCTCCCTCGAGGGATCGCCGGGCGCGATCGACAAGGGCATCTCCTTCATCAAGGAGACGATCATCCCGGAGGCTTCCGACATCACGGGCTGGCGCGGGATTCTGACGCTCGCCGACCGCAAGACCGGAAGCGCGAAGACGATCACGTTCTGGGACGGCCCCGAGTCGCTCAGCGCGAGCGAGGCTCGTGCAGACGAGCTCCGCTCCCAGGCCGCCAAGGCAATGGGTGACACGATCGCCGGTGTTGCACGCTACGAGGTGGCGCTGAACGAGGTGCCCGCCATCGTCTAGCCACGCTGGTTGCGAGACGCATGGGAAAGGGCGGCGAGAGTCGCCCTTTCTCGTTCAGAACAGGTCGAAGTCCCCGGCGAGCACGCGGTCGATTCGGCCTGTGCGATAGCCGCGCACCGAGTCGCGGACGAGCGGATCGGGCGGCAGGCGGTAGCGTCGGACGATCGCGGGGTTCGCCGGTGCGGTTCGAAGCGCCGCGCCTGCGCGCGCGAGCAGGTCTTCGGAGCCGAGAGTGGGCTGTGGGTCCCAGGCGACGACGTCCACGGCGGCCGTCTCGCGCTCGACGCGCTTGCCCTCGCGCTCGTCGGAGAGCTCGAGCACGTGGTAGCCGGCCTCGGCAGCGAGGATGGTGCTGCACCCGAGCCCGCTGATGGCAAACACGTGCTCGTCGTCGGTGGACGCAAGGCGCTCGAGACGCATTCCTCGGTGCCTCGCCCAGGCGGCATACATGTCCGCGAGGATGGTGGGGAGGCTCGCTCCGAGCCCATCGTGACTCCGTTGCTCGTCGTGAGCCTCGTGCGCGTCTCGAACGCGGCGCACACGCAGGAAGACGTCCGCAGGGGCGCCCTCGGCGAGCCCGAGCAGGGCCCGATCGAGCACGTAGAGTCGGCGGGCGACAACTTTGTGCAGTTGAGCGCCCCGATCATCGCGGGCGTGTCTGCCGAGCCGGTCGCACAGCCGCTTTGCAGTCTCGAGTGCTGTCTCGAGGCGATCCAAGTATTCGATCTCGGCGAGTGTCCCGAAGCGCGAGTCGTCGTCCCAGAAGTCAGGCCGACTCATCGTCTCGAGCCCCGCTCGCTTGCGCCCCTCGACGCCGTTCGACTGTACCGCCGTGCGGATCCGCTGAAGCTCGTCGAGAAGGAACCGGGTATGCGTCGGATCGCCCCTTGGCGCGAGCGCGAGCGAGCGGAGATCGAGCTCACTGTCGATGGTCGTGTCCGCCTCACGTGGTGGTTCGTCGGGAGAGCCCTCGGCATCGGGATCGACGAATGTGACCTCGATCCCGTCCCCTCCCGGTGAGCTGACGAGCAGGAACTGGTCCCCGGACGGCGTGCGGTGCTCCACGATGAACGCCGCGAGGCGAGCGAGCAGGTGCCGTTCGAGCGCTCGCTTCAGAGGCCGCGCGCCCAGGGCTGGGCTGAATCCCTGGTCGATGATGTACTCGTACGCGGAGTCGTCGAGCTCGACGGCCCACGGCCGCTCCCGCAGGCCTCGCCGCGTCAAGGCTGCCGCGAGCTCCTTGTCGAGGAGCGCACGCATCTGCGCGCGCTCGAAGGGGCGGAAGACCACGATCCGGTCGATCCGGTTCCTGAACTCCGGCCGAAACGAGTGCTCTAGCGCACGCGTCACGGACTCCGGGCGAAACGGATCGGCGGTCGGGTCGAACCCGACCCCGGCGCGGGTTGCGATCGACGAACCGATGTTGGACGTGAGGATGATGACGCACCGCCGGAGATCGAGGACGCGGCCGTGCTGGTCGGTGAGCCGGCCGTCGTCGAAGACCTGCAGGAACAGATCCCAGACCGGCCGAGCGGCTTTGTCGAACTCGTCGAGCAAGACGACCGCGAACGGGTCCTTGCGGATCGAGGCCACGAGCGGAGCTCCGTACGTGTCGATGCTCGTGTCGGCGAGCAGACGATCGAAGCTGTCCGGGCTCTGGAATTCGCTCATGTCGAGACGGACGAGCCGCTCGGCGGAGCCGAACAGGAACTCGGCCAGTGCTTTTGCGATCTCCGTCTTTCCGGTCCCAGTCGGGCCGACGAACAGGAAGACGCCGAGTGGGCGGGTCGGGTCGCTGACGCCCGCCTTGATCATCGCGATGCGTTCGACGACGGCGTCGACGGCCTCCTCTTGTCCCAGGACGCGGCGAGCGAAGAACTCGCGCGTGTCCTCGAGTCGCAGTGGAATAGAGGCGTCGAGCATCAGCAGTGGCAGTCCGCTCGATCGGCTGAGGGCAGCGACGAGGTCCGACTGCCCGATCTCGGCCTGCCCTTTGGTGGCTGCTTCTACTGTGGCGGTCCGGACGAGACGGAGGAGATTCCCTGGCGACGAGATGCGTGGGAGGAACTGCTCTGCAAGCTCGTGCGCGCCGCGCAGAGTCTCTTCGGTCGCGGTGATGTCGTAGCCGTCGTGCTCGAGGGCGTGGAGCGCCACGGAGACGGCCTCTGCCTCCTCGAGAGGGCGGATCTGGATCAGCTGAAAGGCGGTGGCGAGGTGCGACCGCTCGGCGAGCAGGCGCTCCGCGGCTTCGGGGGAGGCCTCGGCCACGATCGTCAGGTCGCCCGCCTGCACTGCGGGGAGGAGCGCGTCGAGCATCCCGAAGCGGCTCCGCTGGTGCTGACCGGCATGGAGGGCAGCTTCGAGATCCGGGAGATGCCAGACCATCGCCCTCCCGCGGAAGCTGTCGACGAACTCCTTGACCCGCGCCTCGAGTTCGCCGACATAGACCGCTCCCGCTTGGAGTTGCGCCGCAGACGCCTCGAACACGGCCACGCCGCCGACGCGGTCGATCGCGGCTCGGAGCAAGGACGTCTTGCCGATTCCATGCTGCCCGACGAGCAAGACCGATCGCCGAGGAGTCTCCGTCAGGCGCTCGGCGATCACGTCGACGATCTCGGCACGCCGCCCCGAGAGAAGCGCGGGGGGGCTGTCGTAGGGGGAGGCCCACATCCTTCCGATGCCGGTGAGGAAGTCGACGTCGACCGTTCCTGCTCTCCAGGTCTCGAACACCTCGCGAAAGCCGGGGCCGAGCAGCTCCTCGTTGTCGTCGAGGAGCTCCCCGAGCTCGTCGGCCAGGTCGGAGACCTCGTCGAGAACGTCGGCACTCAGGGGCTCTCCGGCAGCCAGGCGCGCGCCGACGAAGCGCGCGATCGCATCGTGCGCGACGCTCTCGTCGATTACCCGCAGCGCACGCCCGATGAGCGGCGGCTTTCCGTGCACGAGCAACGCGCGAAAGACGTACTCGTCCTGGGCGCTCGTCGTCTTCCTGAATGCGCGCCAGGCCCACTTCTCGAACTCCGGCGGCATGTGGCGTCGCTCCGCGATGGCGGCAAGCGCGATACAGGAGACGAGCTCGTTGCGGTCCCGCGCGAGCGCGAAGAGATCGTTCGCGTGAACCTCGCTCTCGGCGATAGTCGTGACGGCGCTCTCGAAGGTCTCGTCGTCGTCGAGGTCGACCGGATCGAGCTCGTCGTCCAGTTCGGAGCGAAGCTCGGATGCGATCTCACGAACGAATCGGGTCAGCTCGCTCTTCTTCATGCGATCCGTGAGTCTGCACGATCGGCGGCCGGCTCTCAGCGTCGTATGCCTCGCCGAACTCGAACGCCGCTCACCCGAGCTCCCGCCCTCGATCCGCAGGTAGCTCCTGAGAGTCGAAGGGGCGTGCCCGTTGACCGGGAGGAAACGAATCTCCTCCCAGGGGACGCCGGGCTGGTGACGGCGCAGTCGCCCGTCAGGAGGTGGGCGGGACGCAAGCGACTCCAGTCCGGCTGGGGTGGGAAGAGAGAAGACTGTTTTCCCGATTCCTCGTATTTCCAACCCGAGGAATGCACGTGGGCTAGCTCAGCCCGCCCGCCTCGAGCTACCGCTCTTCGATCCGCCGGTAGTTCCGCGGCTACGCCGGAGGCATACGGTCGTGTGAGACCAAGGCCTCGAGCACCGCGACGAGCGGCCCCGGACCAGGCTCTGCTTCAACCCGCGCCGTCCCGACAAACGGACCCCAGCGTACGAGCATGCGCTCGCGTCGGAATAGGGGTGACATAGCCGCCAGCCTGCCACCCCTACTCCGGCCGATCCCCTTTGAACGCTGACCAGGGGAACTTCGACGTGATTCGCCTACGCGCTCGCCGGGTGTGCGACGACGCGCACCGCTGTAAGGGCGGGGGGCGGCCCGACCGCGAGGAGCTCTGCCTTGCAGGCTCTCGCCTGGACGAGAACCCGGTCCGTCAGCACCAGGTCGTCGACCTCTTTCGCGCCGTTTCCTCTCACCTTCGTGGCATCGGTGACGGTGACCGTCGCAGTGCCGGCAAGCACGTATGCCCGAGCCCACCGGTTCCCGTGCGTGACGGTTACGCCCAAAGTGTCTCCGACCTTGCTTGTGAGCGTGCCTTTCAGCACCACCGTGACCTTGGGCTTGCACGTCGGGCCGGTCGGCAAGGGCTTGCCAGCAGTGGCGGAGTTGCCAGGTGAGGCGGGCTTGCCCTTCCCGGGCGGGGGTGCCGCGATCGCGACGGAGGCACTAAGGCCGAGCGCCACGAGACATACCAGCAGGACTCTGAGTTTCATGACTGCCTCCAGTCGTCGAAAAAACGCGTGTGCAGACATAGATCCGAGGAAACGGCGGAACTTGCTCACTCGCCTTGAAGTACCCTCGTAGGAGGTACCCCGATCGCACGACTATCGCGGTGGCGACACCTTCACGCGGGTACCGCTCGACGCCGAGGTCGCGATTCAGTACCCCCGCTACGACCATAGAGCCTGGCACCTGGAGGCGGTGCTGAACGAGGTCTCGAGCTTGCGGCTCGGCGAGAGTCCTGCCTTCCAGGGTTCCTGCATCACGACCATCCTCGAGCACCCGAAGAAGCCGGCGGCGGTATCGACCTCCGATCGCGCCGCCGTCGGTGGGGCCCGTCATGACCGGGCGGATCCGCCGCACCTTCGAGACGCCGATCACGGTGCGCTGAGTTGTGGCATCGAGCAGGTTTGCCAACCTTGGATACAACGCGCATACTCTGCCGAACCGGGGCCGGGCGCTTCCTCCTCCGAGGGGGGATGAGGACTGACGGCAATCGGCGCCTCGATTCCGCGGCCGGCCCCATCCTGTCCAGTTCTCGGGCGGATTTTTGTGATGGCGTTCTCCCGGCGACCAGGGAGGTCGGGGATCCTCAGGCGGGCGCCCGTTCCTGCCGATGAAGTCGGCATGGCCAAACATTCGCTCCGTGGCCTGCTCCGCAAGAAGCGGATGGAAAGAGCGCACTTGAGCCTCCAGATGCGCGAGCTGATGAATAGCTTCGAGGCGGAGTACGGGCGGCAAGAGCCACGGGACAAGAAAAGCGCAGCTGATTCGGCTCGTGACTCGCAAGACTCGCGCTGAGCTCCGCGAAGTGCCGCAGCCGCGGCGAGCCCTCGGTCAGCTACCGCTCGAGCCACCGCAGACGGGCGGAAGATCGCGTTCGTCAGCAAGCGCGACGGCAACGCCGACATCTCCGTCATGAACGCTGACGGGAGTGGACAGCGGACCTGACGCGAGAGGCGAGTCGCCGCGAAAGCCAGCCTGTCTGGTCTTCCGCCCAGAAGAAGTAAGACCTAGTTCAGCTCGCCCGCCTCGAGTTCGCGCTCCTCGATCCGCGGGTAGCTCGCAGTCCTACGCGTCGTCGCCCCAGATGCTCGCGTCCGTTACCGCCTTGTAGAGGCCGCTGCTCCAGTCCGCTTCCCGGTCCTGGTCAATGAACTGGGTAAGTTCCTCGAACAGGTCCGCGAACGCTCCACCTTCCTTCATCGCCGCCGCCAGCGTGTCCTGCGAGCCATAGCTCTCCAGCCGCAGGAGCTGTCGGTACCCACCGGCGTGCTTCTCCGACGTGTGAACCACGGCGTAGGTGCCGATGTACTCGACCCCGGAGGGGCACGCCGCTGCAAGCTTGCTCTCGTTCTCGGATAACCAGCGCTGAAAGTCGCGGGCCTGCCCCTTCTTCACGTCGAACCCGAACTCGGCGATGAAATCCATCTTCCCCTCCTCGTGTACGGCGGCTGAATGCCACTATCTCACGCTGTCCGGCGGGGGAACAAGGTCGGCGGCGACAGATCCACCAACCTTACTGCGGAGGTTTCGGCTCAGTGCAGCCCGCCCGCCTCCAGCTCGCGCTCCTCGATCCGGACGTAGTTCGCTAGCTCAGGACTCGCCCTTGGCAAGACTCGCTGTCATTTCCGCGAAGTGCTGCAACTTTGGCCAGCGTTGGTCGTCGGCGACCTCAGCCGACTCGAGCGCGACTAGAGGCTTGATGTGAAATCCAGCGCCGCTTCCCGCGTAACATCGCCGCGATGATTCGGATCGGCTCGATCGTCCTGCGCGTGGACGATCTGCAGCGCCAGACGGAGTTCTGGGAAGCGGCACTTGGGTACGTGCGCCGGGACAACGGTGAGAGCGACGACTTCGTGCTGCTCGGCCCGCCCGACGGGGCCGGGCCGCACCTCTCGCTTGACGAGGTGCGTTCGACCCTGCAAATACCTCCGCGCATCCACCTCGACTTGTATGCGGACGATCAGGCGGGGGAGGTCAAGCGCTTGATCGCGTTGGGTGCGACCGAGGTGCACTGGGACAGACGACCAGCGGACGCGGACTACGTCATCCTCGCTGACCCTGAGGGCAACCGCTTCTGCGTCGTGGACATCAGCTAGAGCGTTCGGGCCGTGGCCCACTAGTGGCCCAAACGAATGGCTCCGACTTGTTGACTTCCGCACAAACACGTGAGGCGGTGGTGGTCCTTCGCGCGCCCTGCACGGAGGAGCAGGCTCAGCCCTGATTCCGCATGGCTAAGCGCTGCGTTCCGCCGGAGGAGCAGGCGCTGGCCTTGACTGCTCCTCTCAGTGCGTGCGCCAAATTCCTCTGATCGTCATCTGCCAGTGTGTGGTGGCGCGGCGGGTAGTTGCACCGTGACGCGGAGCCCGCCTGCGGCCCGGGGGGTGAGGGTGAGGTTTCCGTCGTGTGCTTGGGTGATGCTCTTGACGATTGCCAGGCCGAGGCCGACACCTGCGTGGTCGGTGCGGATGCGTTTGGTGCCGCGCTGAAACGGCTCGGCAAGCGTGGAAACGAACTGTGGGGTGAGCTTCTCACCGCTGTTCTCGACGGTGAGCACCACACTCTTGGGCTGAGCGCTGGTCGTGACCCACACAGTGCCCTGTTCAGGCAGGTTGTGGACGATCGCGTTGTGCACGAGGTTCGTACTCATCTGCAGCAGGAGCGCGTGTGAGCCGATGGTGGGGGTCGTGTCGCCGGAGGTCTCGATGGTGAGGCCGCTGTGTTCTGCGAGGGGGAGGAGCGTTTCGGTGGCTTCTTCCGCTATGAGGGACAGGTCGACGTGTTCTCGGGGAAAGGAGCGTTGGTCGGCGCGGCTGAGCAGGAGCATTGCTTCGGTGAGGTCGATCGCTCGGGTGTTGACGGCATGGAGGCGGTCGACGAGTTCGCCGGTGTCGCGGTTCTGATCGTTGCGGGCCACGTCGAGAAGGGTCTGCGTGATCGCTAGCGGGGTGCGCAGTTCGTGGGAGGCGTTGGCTGCGAATCTCTGCTGTTCGGCGACGTGCGCCTCGAGCCGCGCGAGCATGGCATCGAAGGCGTCGGCGAGTTCACGGAACTCGTCTCTGCGGCCGTCTAGCTGGATTCGATGTGAAAGCGATCCGTTCGCGGCCGTGCGTGTGGCGTCCGTGATGCGAGTCAGGGGGGCGAGCATGCGGCCGGCGAGAAGCCACCCTCCCAGGAGACCGAACACCAAGCAGGAACGCCAGAACGATGGCCGCGGCCGGAGCGAAAGCGCGCAGGAGGAAGGAGTTGTTCCCGGGGACTACGGCACCGAGCGTGCTGATCACATCGTCGGGTACGTATCGCAGCAGGAAATCGAACGATTGCCCCGGTTGGCCTGCGAACCACGCGGCCGCGAGCATCAAGAAACCTGCCAGCATGAGGAAGCCGGCGTAGCTGAGGGTGAGCTTGAGGCGAACGCTCAAACCAGGGGCTCTATCCACGGTCTTGTCCCTCGCGTCCGGTGTCTGGCTGCGTGTCGATGCGGTAGCCAACGCCGGCCACCGTGGCGATGATCCAGGGTTCGCCGAGGCGTTTGCGCAGTTGGGAGACCGTGATGCGCACGGCGTTGGTGAACGGGTCTGCGTTCTCATCCCACGCTCGCGCCAGGAGTTCTTCGGCGCTGACGACACCGCCTTCGGCAGCGACGAGGACTTCGAGCACTGCGAACTGCTTCCGGGTCAGCGCGACGTAGCGGTCGTCGCGGTAGACCTCTCGGCGGAACGGATCCACGCGCAGACCTGCGATCTCTCGCACAGGCGGCCTGTTGTGGGCGCGCCTGCGGTCGAGCGCTCTGAGCCGGAGCACGAGTTCTTGGAGTTCGAACGGCTTCGTGAGGTAGTCATCGGCGCCGAGCTCGAACCCAGAGGCCTTGTCGTCGAGACGGTCGGCAGCGGTGAGCATGAGGACAGGCATGCCGCTGCCGGAGGCGACGATGCGTTTGGCGATCTCGTCGCCGGTAGGTCCGGGAATGTCTCGATCGAGGACGGCGATGTTGTAGGCATTGACGCTCAGCAGCTCCAGAGCGGTGTCGCCGTCACCTGCGATGTCTGCCGCGATCGCTTCCAGGCGTAGGCCATCGCGGATGGCTTCTGCCATGTAGGGCTCGTCCTCGACGATCAACACACGCATGCTCCGATGCTAGAGCCGGCGCCTATCGTCGGCGTATCGAAAACCACATACGTGCTGGCAACGCCGCGCCGCCTTGACTGGAGGCGTGGCCTACAGCAAACGAGCACGAGCAACGCCCCGTCGGATTCGGATTCGGAGGATCCGTGCCGCCGGCCTGCTACTCGTCATCGCGGCGATCGCCGCAGCCCTCGGCCACCAGTTGCAGGCGTCCTCGTCCTCGACCGTCGTCCTCACACGGCGTCCTCGTCCTCAACAGCGTCCTCGTCGTCGACGGCCACATCACCGATCGCCGCCCCTCGCAGAGAGCTTCGTGATCTTCGCAGCGAGCGCCGTGGTCCGCTTCGCGAGGATGACGGTGCCGTACCCGACGGCGCGACGGTCTTCGATGACGGCGTTCCGGGTGTAGCCAACCTTGATCCAGCTCTTCTCGGTGCCCTGCGCCAAGCCGCAACTCATGCCGCGTACGACGGGGTCGAGTTCTTCGTCGATAGTGGCTGGCGTTCGGCGGAGTACCAGAGGCGACTGCTCCAGCAGGCGATCCTGAAGTACGGCTCAAGAGAGGAAGCTGCTCGATGGGTGGCCACCCCCAACACGTCTGCTCACGTGTCGGGCGAGGCGGTCGACATTGGGCGCTCCGATGCCGCAGCGTGGCTGTCCGAGCACGGCGCCAAGTACGGGCTGTGCCAGATCTACAGCAACGAATCCTGGCACTACGAACTTCGCCCCGAAGCCATCGATCACGGTTGCCCGCCCATGTACGCCGACCCTACGCACGACCCAAGGACGCAGCAGTGACCACCAACGCCCGCCAAAGAACCGATGTCAACGCAATCACGAGGCGCGGGGAGAAACCTGAGTAGAACACTACGGCCGCTGCCCGCCTTTCCGTCCCCGCGCTCGGGGTGACATTCTCGAACGCTGGCGCAGGTGAGCGCCCTCCGCCTCCGTTCAGAGTGCTTGACGGGGCAGCGATGACTTCCGGGCGGCAGAGGCGTCTGAAGTACTAGCGACAGGCCACAGACGCCGCGGCGGGCGCTGCGGCCCGGAGCAGGCACGTTCCCCTAGCAACGGTCCCAGACGACCCGAGACCATGGAAGGTCTGATCATGCGGAAGCTGATAGCGACGGTGTTCAACTACTCGCTCGACGGCCTTCTCGCCGACGAGGGCACCGAGTTTTGGAAGTTCTGCTTCGACCTGCCCGAAAACCGTGAGCCCGACGACCCGGCGCAACTCGACTTTCTGCAGAGCGCGTACGCGCACATCATGGGCCGCACCGCCTACGAGGCCATCGCCGCGTCCATGACAACAACGTCCACCGACCACCCGTTCGCCGACATCCTGAACGCCGGGCGCAAGGTCGTCTTCTCCCGGACCCTGAGGACGGCCGACTGGGCCAACACCACCATCGCCGCTGGTGACACGGCAGAAGAGATCGACAAGCTCAGGCTGGGCGGCGACGGCCACATCGTGGTCTGGGGCGGCGTCAGCCTCTGGCGGTCGCTCATGCGGCTCGACCTGATCGACGAGCTCCAGCTCAGCTTGTTCCCCTACGTTGCGGGCGAGGGCACCCGGCTGTTCGACGGCGTCCCCAAGTCCTACCGACTCGACCTGGTCTCCAGCACCGCCTCCAGCAACGGGATCCTCGAGCTGCAGTACCGCCGGCACCGCTAACCCAGGGGACATTCCCGAACACTGGCCCACGCGGCGTTCGCGTTACTCCGGGTCGAGGACCTTCACCCGCAACGACCTCAACCAGGTCCTCGCGAAGATCGCCGACCGCGAGCCCGACCTCCGACTCGCGGCCTAACGATCAAGACTTCCGGACAGCTCTCCTAGTCAGCCCACCAGTCGCGCTGGCCATCGACGTCTTCGCGCGGAGCCTCGCCGAGATTGGGCGCGCCGATGACGAGGATCTCGAGGCCCTCCGGCCCGGCCTCGTAGCCTCGCCACGTACCGGGCGGGACGCGCACCGCGTCCCATTCCTTGAGCTCGACGATCTCGTCGTCGACCTTCATCCGCCCGCTCCCGCGCAGGACCACGTACACCTCCTCTTGCTTCTTGTGCGTGTGGCCGTACGGAAAGCGATAGCCGGGCGGGACGCGCTGGTAGCTCAGGCCGGATGTCTCAAGCTCGAGCGCCTTGGTCGCCGAGCGGAACTCCAGGTCCGGCGCGCCGTCGAACCGGGAGCCGATGTCCTCCAGATCCTCCTTGATGTTCCTGAGCGTGAACGGCACGGCGCAATCCTATGGCGCCGCGGAGGACGTGCCATCGCGCTACATGACCTCGCCACCGGCCGCGCGGCTCCTTCAACCCAGTTCTAATCCGTACTTACGGACAGCTCTACTAGCGCTCGTCGCGGAGATCATGGCGCGCAACGGCGAGGCTGTGCGACAGTTCGGCGGGAGCGGATGCCGCGGAACGCCTGCCCCGAGGAGGCGACAGTGGAGACGAGGGACCATGGCTGAGCAAGCGCACGCGTTCGCGAACGCTGAGCGGCGGCATCTGACCATCGTGTTCTGCGACTTGGTCGAATCGACCGCACTCAGCAAGCGGTTGGACCCCGAGGACTTCGGTCAGGCCATTGCCGAGTATCACGCCGCCTGTGCGCAGGTAATCGAGCGCTTTCACGGCTATGTCGCTCAGTACCAGGGCGACGGTGTGCTCGCCTATTTCGGATATCCCTCCGCGCGGGGAGACGACACGGTTCAAGCTGTTCGCGCCGGGCTCGCCGTAGTTCGCGCGGTCCATGAGGTCGCAAGCGTTCCGGTCGACGGCGGGGAGCTTCGCCTATCCGCGCGGGTGGGCATCGACACCGGCGTCGTGGTCGTGAGCGAAACCGTGGCAGGCGCGGGGCGTCAATCGCTGGCTTTCGGGGACACGGTCAACATCGCCGCTCGACTCGAGAAGCTCGCCAAACCCGGAATGGTCGTCGTCAGCTCCGCAACGGAGCGTGTCACCCGCGGGTACTTCTCGTTCACGGCGATCGAGGCGGTGCGGGTGAAGGGTGTGGTGGAGCCGATCACCGTCTATCGCGTCGACGATGACACGGGGGTCCGCACCCGTATCGCGCTTTCGGCCACGACCGACGGCCTCACCCCACTCGTAGGTCGTGAGCGAGAACTCGCAGCGATGCGGGAGCGCTGGGGCCTCGCGTTACAGGGACAAGGTCAGGCAACCCTCGTCACCGGCGAGCCGGGCATCGGAAAGTCTCGCGTTGTTCACGAGCTCGGAAATCGCGTTGGCGCCGAGGGAACTCGGCTCGTCTTCCAAGCGTCTCCGTATCACACTACGAGCGCGCTTCATCCCGTCGTGGAGGAGCTCAAACGGGCACTTGAGATCGACCGCGCGGCGGTCGAGGGCGATGGAGTTGCACGCCTCACGCAGGAGCTGGACTCGCGCGGAATCTCAGCCCCGGAGACACGCCACGCGCTCGCGTGGTTGTTTTCACTCGACGAGCAAGCCCACACCGCGCTCGAACTCGCGCCCCAAGAACAGAAACGACAGGCCTTCGGCGCGATCAGGGCTCTGATAGCGGCGGAGTCGAATCGTCGCCCCGTTCTCAGCGTTTTCGAGGACATTCACTGGGCCGATCCATCGACCCTCGAACTTCTCAGTCTCCTACTCGCCGACGCTTCGCGTCAACGGATCTTCGTCGTGATGACCGCTCGACCTGAGTTCACGCCGCCCTGGCCTTCCGAACTGGCGTTCGCGGAGCTGAGGCTTTCCCGGCTCGACGGAGAGGCTGTCGGCGAATTCATGGCTGCGATCCTGAGCGGGAGAGAGCTCTCCAGAGCCGTGCTCGCCCAGGTTGCCGAACGTGCGGCAGGCGTACCCCTCTTCATCGAGGAAACCCTCAAGATGGTCCTCGAGGGAGAGCCGGCTGGGGCAACGACGATTCCGGGGACGCTCCGGAATCCGCTCGCCGCACGCCTCGACGCGCTGGGTGACTCGAAGGAAATTGCTCAGGTGGCATCGGTCGCAGCACTCGGTGGAGAGTTCGGACTTGAACTACTCCAGGCCGTGACAGATCAAGACGAAGCCGACGTACGCGAAGCGCTGGACGAGCTCATGCGAGCCGAGCTCTTGTACGAGCGAGGCGGCTCCGACGTGCCCGTCTACGTCTTTAAGCATGCCCTCATCAGGGACGCCGCATATCGCTCACTTCTGCGCTCCGCGCGTCGAGATGTCCACGGGCGCATCGCGGATGTTCTCGTTGAGCGTTTTCCGACACAAGTTGAGCACGAACCTGAGTTGATCGCCCAGCATTTGGCCGAGGCTGGCCGCACTCTCGAGGCCATCGGCCACTGGCAGCGGGCAGGCGAGCGCGCATTGCGTGTCTGGGCGACGGAGGAGGCCGCTTCTCACTTCGCGGAGGGGCTTGCGCTTCTGCCGTCATTGACCGACCATGCCCAGACCCGCGAGCTCGAGCTCGGCCTGCTCGTCGCTCGCGGCACCGCGCTGATGGCGATTCGCGGGTATGCCTCACCGGAAGCCGAGGCTGTGTACGCCCGGGCGGAAGCTCTGAGTAGGGAGTTCGCTGATCCTTCGCGCCTTGCACCGGCGCTATACGGACTCGGCGCCTATTACGCCGCGAGCGCACAGCCGAGGAAGGCGTGCGAGTTCGGCCGCCGGTTGGTCGAGGTCGCCGAGCTTCAGGGCGACCAAGGCATGTTCATCGAGGCCCACGTCATCCTCGCAATTGCGGAGTACCTAAAAGGAAATCCGCACGAAGCTGAGATGAGCGCAGAGCAGGCTCTCGCCCGCTGGGAGCCGGTGAAGTATCGGGACCACATCTTCGCGTACGGGCAGGAGCCGGGAATCGTCGCAATGACGATGATGGCGCTTGCTCGTGGCTGGCTCGGACGCGTCGATGAAGCACTCACATTCGCGGATGAGGCGGAGAGATGCGGTCGCGAGGCAGGACACCCCCTCACCCTTGCCTACGCCTATGCCGGGGACGGAGTCCTCTACCAACTCGTCGGTGACGTCGAGCGAGTCGAGCGCACGGCGGAAGAGCTCATCAGGGTGGCCAGTGAGCACACGCTTCCCATGTGGCTCGCCTGGGGTCGCATTCTGCGCGGGTGGGCACTCCTCCAGCGAGGCGAAACCACCGATGGCGTGTCGGAAATCAACACCGGGCTCGCCGCTGCCGAGGCCGTGCAGTTCACCGTGATGAGGATCCACTTCCTGAGCCAGCTCGCTGATGTGCTCGGCAAGCTCGGCCGCGTAGACGAGGCGTTTCGCATGCTCGACGACGGTTTCGTCGCGCTCGAGGCGACGGACGAACGCGTGTCGGAGGCGGAGCTGCACCGCTCGCGTGGGCTACTACACCTCGCGGAGAGAGACGACGCGCTCGCGGCTGAAGCGTGCTTCCGGCAAGCGATCGAAGTGGCTCAGCGACAGCACGCGCTCTTGCTCGAACTACGGGCGGCGACAGCTCTAGCCGAGCTCCTCCTCCGCGAGAACCGAGCCGATGAGGCGCGCACCCTCCTCGCCGATGTCACTGATCGCTTCGACCAGGGACATGGAGCCCCCGTGTTCCAGACCGCGAGCGCCTTGCTGCGACGACTCGCGACGGGCGCTCACTGAAGCCATTCGCGGTTCCGATAGGCGCGGCTGCCTTCGGCTCGGAAGCATCGGCCGCCCACTTCTGCGCCACTCTTCGGTCGCAACGACGCAGGAGTACCTGCATCCGACGCGGGAGGATCTCTCCGCCGCACTCGCTGGTTTGCAAGTAGTGCGTTCCCGAGATGAGGATTTGGCTTAGCTAGGCCCAGCCTTAGATCGAACGCACGATAATCGGCGAACTAGTGAATCCAGGGGGCGGGGCCCGCGGTCGCGCCGGCGCTCGCTACTCGTTTCCTTTCCGAGCAGCTCGGCGACCGCACCGGTTCCGGGCGGTTCGAGCGAGATCCGATCTTCGACCGTGCCGTCGAGAACGAGGACGGGACGTACTCGATCTACCTGAACGACATCCACTGGTTGAAGTGCGCCCCGGTCAAGTACGAGATCGCGTACGAGCTCCAGGAGCGAGGCGATCCGGGCTCAGCCGAGAGGCTGATTGGAGCGCCATCTTTGCGCCGTGCGCGTGCGGGGGTCATCGCCGAGCGCCTACCAAGAATCAACGCGTCTCTAAGCGAGAGGCCCCAGAGCGGTTCCGGAGCCTCTCACTTGCGTGCCAAGCCTAGGGGAGTGCACATCTGCACGAGCCCTGCTTGACGCGGCGGATCATGCCAGACCCTCGAGCAAACTAGCCCGCGTCGGGCGTTGCATGAGCGATGCGCCGGCCGGAGCTCGGCGCCTAGCGCCGACTTCGCCCGCTCTCTGAACGAAGCAGCGCGCGGACCGGATCGCTTCCTGGGATAGCTCCGCTCACTCCTCGAGCCACGCACGGGACTCCCCGAAGCCGTCGCGAGTCTCCCGGCAGCGTCGCCCTTGCCACCGTCGCGGGAACGTCGAGCACCTCCGACTCGAGCAGGATGCGGCCGAGCTTGCGCTCGTCCTCGACGTGCTGCTTGGAGGCGTTGAAGCGCGGCAGGAGCGGCGGCACGAGCCGCAGCCTACTCCTGTTCCTGCACGATTTCAGCTTGCTAGTGACGCTGCGGAAAGCTTGCTATGTTCTAGCTATGCGAACCGAGGAGCGAGTCTCGATGAGTGTGTTCGTCGATCCCGACGACCACGAGAGGCTCGTCGAGCGGGCACGGCTCGAGGAACGCTCGGTCTCGGCAGAGCTGCGGGTGGCGATCCGCGAGCACCTCCATCGCCTTCCGTCTGGGGATGATCTGCGGCGGGCTCTGCGTTCGGCCCGCCGCAGACACTTCGGAGCGCCGATGACGGTTAGTGCGCTCGTGGCGGACGAGGAGGAGCGCCGTCGTCGGGCAAAGGAGGAGCTGCGCCGCCAGCAGCGGCTACATCTCGCGGAGAGCTCGAGCTGGCCGAGGATCGACCTCGCCGACTTGCGGTTCGACCGTCACTCCGTAGAGGACACGAGCACGGGCGAGCGGTTCAGCGTTATCGCGGCGAGGTGCTCGATGCCGTGAACCTGCCGGTCACCGCCTGGGCGATCACGTCCAACGGCCCGCTGTTCCTGGAGCCGGTGTGAACGTCTCGGCCCTCTTGCGGTTCGTCCCCGCGTACGACACACGCCACTTCGTGGACGATCCTTCGGGCGCACCCGAGCTGGTGGTTTCAACCGACACGAAGCGATCAAGAAGGTCAAGCTCGAGCATGCCGACACCTATCGTCGTCGACCACGACCTCGATCGCGTTGTCGGGCACGTCCGCAATCTCTACGTCGCCGAGGACGTCGACTACGGCACACGCGTACGCAAGTGGTGGTTCGCGTCGTGCGAGATCAGCGATGCACCGGGCTGGCTCAAGCGCGGAGGCGGCGTGTCGTGGTCATGGAACCCATTGCACACCAGAGAGGTCGGGGAGACGACGGTGGTCGCACGCTGCCTGCTCAAAGAGATCTCACTGTTGACCCCGAGCACCAGGCCTGCCGAGCCATTGGCTCCCGTGCGCCTGGTCAGAGTGAGTCACCGGCGGCGGTGCTCGCCTCCGATCGCGTCGTCGCCGGTGAGGGCATCTACGGCAAGCCGGGGGAGCGTGCTCATTCGTCCGCTACTTCGAGACGCCGATCACAGTCAGGTAGAGGCTTGGCCCGTGGCGATCGTGGTGGCGGGGTCGGTCAGCGCTTTGGGCTCCTGTGCGTCATGATGAGGGCACGGCATGCGCTCACAGCAGAGGCCGTAGCACTTATCGCTCTATCCTTGGGTCGCGCTCACCGTCGGCTGCGGTGGGATCGGACGGGCGACGAAGGCGGACGAGGACCGGCACGACGGACTGCGAGCGGGAGGCCACGGTGACGTCGGTTCGACGTGGGCGATTTCAGGTGTGGAGGAGCGGTGAGCGCGCCCATCGACGTTACGTGGGCGACGGATGGCGCCACTGGGGTAGAAAGATCGGCTGTCGACAGCTTCACGGCCGGCCAGGCTCGGAGCCTCGGGAACGAGGAGTCCAGCTGGTTGCCTTGCGACGACATGCCGCATCATGATCTCAATCACTGCGGTAGGCGCGGACTGGGCAACCAGGCGAGACGGAGAACGAAAGACGTCTCCGAGGGGCCTCCGACTAGCTTTGTCTTCAGGCAACGGATCGACGACCCCCGCTCTGTCATTTCCCTCCCCGCAAAGTGCGATGGGAAAATCTCCTGAGCTGATGCGAGCGAATGCCGCCTCCGCGTAGACGAAAAGCGCGATACGACTCGGCGCGATACAACGGGCCGCATCGGGCGATGCGCCACCGGCTCGACCCGGTCGTCCAGCCGGCACCTCCTGCGTCCGCTGCGGCGAGCTCATCGAGCCCGGAACCCCGTGGCATCTCGACCACCGCGACGACGGTCGCGGCTGGCTCGGCCGTCACACCGAGATGCAATCCGCGCGCCGGCTGGGAGGCGATGGTCGCCGAACGGAAACGGCCACCAAGGAGCCCTCGAGGAGCAGCCGTACAAGTGGTCGCAGCGATGGAGCGAGGATCCTCCGCCGGGTACGACGGTGAACATCAGCGGTAGCCCCGGCTTCGTCGAGGTCTACCTCGGAAACGGGATCTGGCAGACGGTCAACCGGCGCAGCGTCGGCTACTAGCCCCCGCGCTAACGGGGAGGTGGCTACTTCAGCCGACGCCCTCGATGATCTCGACCAGCTCGTCCAGGGCGGTAGGTGTGGTGACGGGCGAACTCGGCGAGTCTCCCGCGCTCGCTGGACCAACGCGACCACGCTTGCGCGTCCCCGCGACGGGCCGCGACGCTGACCGGTGATACGCGTCTGAAACGGACCTGAAACGGACCGGGTCGACCATCGGACTCGAGAGACGAGGAAGACGAACGAAAGGAGCTGGGCGAGATGCCCACGAACCGACCTCCACTCCTCGGCGTTGTCGGCCTCGTGATGGCGGCCGGCCTCGCTGCTACCTCCGGGGCCGTGTCCGCACCGGCCACGGGGTCACCGGTTTCCGCGGGCTCCGCGCAGGCGAGTTCGAAGATCGCCTTCACGCAGAGCGCGGCTGGCGGTCAGCGGAAGGGCGGGCTTTACGTCATGAACGCCGACGGGAGCGGGAAGCGGAGGCTCGCTAACAGCGGCACCCTTCCTGCCTGGTCGCCGGACGGGCGCAAGATCGTCTTCGGAGGTCTTCGGGTGGTGAACGCCGATGGGAGCGGGCTGCAGAGATTGACGAGCGGCGGCGTCGTTCCTGCGTGGTCGCCTGATGGCCAGAGGATCGCTTTCACGGGACTGGACGAGCCCGGGCTCTACGTCATCAACGCCGACGGCAGCGGCGAGCAAAAGCTGACAGGCACGGCAGGACGCCCGTTCTGGTCGCCCGACGGCCGGAAGATCGCCTTCACGAGGCGGCAGCCGCGGAACTCCCGCAACTTCGACATCTACGTCATGAACGCCGACGGCAGCGGGCGCCGGCACCTCGCACGTACGTCGTGGGGCAGCCATCCTGCCTGGTCTCCCGACGGGCGGCAGATCGCGTTCGTCCGCAGCTACGACATCTGGGTGATGAACGCCGACGGAAGCGAGCAGCGCAGGCTCACAAGCGGTGCCGCGCGCGATCTCGCTCCGAGCTGGTCGCCGGACGGACGGACGATCGCCTTCGATCGCCGTGTCGGAAGGGAGAGCTCCGCCTATCAGGGGCGCAATGCATCGAGCTACGAGATCTACGTCATGAACGCCGATGGCAGCGGCCAGCGACGGCTCGCGCGGGGCGCAGGGCCTCTCTGGTCGCCCGACGGGAAGAAGATCGCCTTCTCGAGAACGCTTGGCAATGGCGACGGATTCCCTCATACGCGCGACAACTGGGAGATCTTCGTCATGAACGCCGACGGCAGCGAGCAGCGGAACCTGACGCAGAACCGGCGCTGGGACGACACCAGGTTCGCCTGGTCGCCTGCGCAGAAGTAGCAGCTAGTTCAGCCCGCCCGCCTCAAGCTCGCGCTCCCGATCCGCAGGTGGCTCGCGAGTCCGCCGACAGAGAAGACTCAGAGAAGGTGACGTTCGGGGAACATGAAGAGCGCTAGCGACTGACCTGGGCTGCCGTCTGACGTACTAGTGCTGGCGACTGTTCTGCTCGAAAGCCTGCCGGGTGCGACAGTCGCCAGCCGAATCGTTGGACGTGCTGCCTAGGTCACCCCGCTGACGCCTCACACTCGCGCTCCTCGATCCGCAGGTAGCTCGCGAGTTCGGCGTCGCCGACCTGGACGAGCGCAGCGAGTAGGTCGTCGGCGACGTCAGCCGACTCGAGCGCGACTAAGAGCGCTAGGGAATGGGCCGGGATAGTCGACGCTGGTGCCGGTCTTGGTGCCGAAGCTGTCGTCTATGTCGTTGGACACTGCGTAGAGGCCGAGGCCGACGACCATCACGATCACGGCCATCAGGACTGTTGCCAACGCAAAGCCCGCCTTCTCCTCAGTGTCCATGCGCCGGATTCTGGCTGGCCCGTCGGTCGTGGCTCCGTTCTGGCAGACGTAAGAGACGCCCTTCTCGAGATCGCCGGGACGAGCAGGCACCGGTGATGGTGTAGAGGCCCCGCGCTACGCGGTCGGGCAGGCCCGCTCAGGCACGACCGGCATCCCGCCCTTGGTGGTGAGCGGGTGGATCGTCCTGCCGTCCGGGTACGTCATCACGCACAGCTTGCCGGAGCCCACCGGCAGCACCTTGATCAGAACGAGCGTCCAGAAGGCGCTGGTCGTGATCTTGCACTGGAAGCGCGAGTAGCGCCCCGCCACAGCCTTGCCGGTTCCCGTGCATTCGGAGGACTCGAGCCTTATGTCCGAAAACACGAACGGATCGGCGGCGGTAAGACGTATGGACGCCTTCTGCGGCGTCCACTGCCAGGGCTTCGGCTTCGGCAGCGCGGCTGCCGCTGAAGCGACGACCATCGACGCGAGCAGCGCCGACAGGAAGGCGCTGACGAGTCCGACTGTGAGGAGCTTCTTCATGGCTGCGGCACCCTGTAGGCGTCGCCAAGCGGGGGCGTCACCACGCTGCGTGCTTCGTAACTCGTCCGTGCATGCGTTCTCGCACTCCGGGCACTCTCCAGGCGCTCGCGCATGCGAGCGTCGATCTGCTTGCGGAGGATGTCGCGCTGCTCGCGAGTCATGCGAGCACGAAGGCCAGCCGTTCTCGTGCTTGTGCTCCTCATGTCCGTCTCCTTCGGCAACTGGCTGCTTTCCGTTCGCGTTCGAAGTAGAGGACGGAGGGAGGGGGCAGGTCGGTTCTCCCTCCATCCATCGCTAGGAAGCGTGTCCTGTCCTCGCCTCGCTCGATAGGACACGATTGGGTCTAGTCAGCGTGCCAGCCCGCCTGCACCCAACTAGGGGGGATCGCCCTGAACAGACGTCTAGACATGCGGCCTGGCGATCTCGGCCGCGCGGCTGCGGTCAAGCCGGTCGGCGAGGCCTGGGTCTACTCGCGTCGGCACTCGGGCGGCGATGTCTCGCCCTTGCTCGCGGCCGCGGTTGCGCTCCACGTCGCCGACGTCGAGCTCGCCGATAGCGCGGTCGAGATTGCGATTTCATTAGCCCCGTCCGCGGCGTAGGACACACGCGGGGCGCTAAGCTGTAGCCGCTCCATTCATCACGCCTCTCAAAGGCCCCGCCACATACTCGCGGGGCCTTGGCGTCTCTGGGCCGCGTACGATCGGCGTCGATGAGTGGGGAGCCGCCCCGAGAGGGGCAGGTCTACGTGAAGTCCGGCGCGGCGGTGGCGTCGCCGGGCGCGGGCGGATTCTGGGCGAAGTGGGGAGGAAAGAGTCCGCAACGCGACCGGGCGTCCGGCGGCACGCGAACCGGTCCATCGTCGGTGGCGAGAGATGTTCGAGAGTCCGGAGTGCAGGCGAGGCTTTCCGTCGGAGACCGTGCGTCTATGGCATGGGTCGCGGAGAAGGACTGGCGCAGCATCCCGAGGACTGGCCGCGCGACAAGTGGCCGGCCTCCTGACATACCAGGACTCGATGAGTAGCCTCGAGCCGTATCCGACGAGCGCTAGGCGTCGTGTCGCGTACGGCATAAAAGCCCTGTAAATCCCGCACCAAAAAACCCGCGGGCTTCTTGGAGGTCGCGCCACAGCGCCGCGCTTGACTTCGCCGCGATGAGTTGGGCGCGGTACACCCTTCGTAATGGCTATCCGGCGCGCACGTTTTGACGCGCCCGAGTTCGGCCATATCTGTCCGCGCTGCGCATCTCCGAAGTCGACGCAGGCCCTGCGCTGTCGGGCGTGCTTCGTCGACGCAGCTGCGAGGAGGTGAGACGTACGAGAAGGGACCGCGCGGTCGACGGCCACGAGCGGCGAGCTACGGCGCTGTCGTCGACCCCCTAAAAGCAGCGGAGCCCCGACGTAGCCGGGGCCCCATTTACTGCGAAAGGAATCTCCATGGCAAGTAAAACACAAACGCCGGACCTTCTCGATCCGTTCTACGAGGACACGCGTTCGATCAGCGAAAAGCTCGCGGCGACCGAGCGCGAGTGGCGCCCGAACCAGCAGGAGCACGACTGCCCCGCGATCATCGCCGGACTCGTGCTCGAGCTTGGCGAGTACGCCTCCGAGTACGGCGAGGAGGCAGCTCCGACGGTCCAGTCTCCTCGACCGGAGTAATGCGGTGTGGAGCGTGGTCGGTTTCCAGGTCGGTTGCGCTGGGAGCTGAAGAAGACCGCGCCACGCGTCGAGGACCTTCTCGCGCTCGCGTATCGCGGAGTCATCCCCTCGAAAAAGAAGGGGCTGAACGACGCGTACGACTACGCCGTCGCGGTTGAGCGCAACCCGGAGACGGTCGTCGTCGAGCAGAACAATCGCGGGAACGACGTGCTCGCCGGCTCCAACCCGGTGCCGACGTTGCCCGATGACGACGACGTGCTCGAGGAGAGTGACGACGAGCCCGGGGAGGAGGAGGCCGATGCCATCCCCTTCTAGGGTCTGCCGAAACTGCGGTGAACCTGTGCGGCTGACGTTCCCCTGCCTCGTTGCGAGCACGAGGCGGCGCTCGGGCGACGGCTCGACCGTATCCCGACGCCGGCGAGGTCGAGGTCGAACAGCCGCGCATGTTCGAGGTTCCTGAGGCTAAGCGGCCGAGGACAAAAGGACCTGTACGAAGCCGCGCGGCGGCATGGCGACGCGGCCTGAGCGGAGTGAGACAACGGTGGCGGGTGACGAGCCTGCCGCCGTTCGTCCGCCTCCTTCCAACGCTCCCCGGGTCGAGTGGGCGCTGTGGTACGCGCAGGCGCACGGGTGGCCGGTCTTCCCCGTGTACGAGATGCGGGAGAACGGCGCGGGGCACTTTGTCTGCTCGTGCGGCGATGCCGCGTGTGACAGCCCGGGGAAGCACCCGAGGTCCTCGGCCGGCTGGCAGAGACGCAACCACAGACGCCGATCAGATCCGCGAATGGTTTGAGCGCTGGCCGGACGCGAATATCGGCACGCCCTTCCCCTCGGTGCTCGACTGCGACCTCCCGCGCGACAGTGATCCCGCTGACGGCGTGGCCGAGTGGAGGAAGCTGGAGAAGAAGCACGGCATCGTCACCGGAGCGGCGGTCGCGCGCTCAGGCGGTGGGGGGGTGCACGTCTACTTCGCCCCCGGCGCTCCTGGGGGAAGGTCGGGAAGGGGCTCTCGATGCGCGGCGAGGGGCTGTACGCGGTGCTCCCTCCCTCGGTTCACAAGACCGGCACGCCGTATCTATGGGAGCGGCCGCCGATCGTGGGGCGGTCGCTTCCCCAACGGCCGACATGGCTCGCGAATCGCCAGAAGACGGCCACGCGCAAGCTGAAGGAGAAGGTCGCATCTGACGAGCCGATCCCCGTCAACGAGCGGCACGACGCCATTGCCACCTACATCGGCTCGCTGCGGCGACGCAATCCCTCGCTCACAGAAGAGGAAGCGCGGACGCTCGCGCATGCCTTCCGGCTCGAGCGCTGCGAGTCGCCGGAAGAGAAGGTGCAGGACGTCGACGACCTCGTCGCCTACGTCTACGCAAAGGATCCAGCCGTGGGCGACGAGCCCTGGAGCGGTCCCGTCCCTGGGGGAGCGGAACTGTTCGACCGCGTGCGCGCGCCACATCTCGAGGTACATGGTCATGGGCGAGCACGAGCTCGTCGTCACGACGCTGTACGTCGCGCTCACCTGGGTCTTCGACGCCGTCGACACGTGCGGATACCTCCGCGTCGTCTCACCCGTGCGACGGTGCGGGAAGTCGCGGCTCCTGACGATTCTCTCGGGTCTCGTGCGGAACCCTCTCCCCTCGGGCGGAATGAGCGAGAGCGCGCTCTTCCGCTCGCTCGGCCGAGAAGCCGAGGACGGTTCTCGCGGACGAAATCGGGAAGGTGCTGGCGGCCGCGGGGAAGGACCGAAACTCGGACGTCCTGCGCGTGTACCTCAACGGATTCGAGCGCGGGTGGCCGGTGCAGCGCGTCGTTGGCGAGGGCACGAATCAGACGGTGCAGTCGACTTCGACGTCTACGGCCCCAAGGTTCTCGGTGGAACCGGCCAGCTCGACGATCAAATCCTCGACCGCAGCTGGGTCGTGAACCTCGTCCGCAAGAAGTCCGCCGACAAGGTGGCCCGCTATCGGCGCCGGGAAGCCGCGCGGGAGGCGACGGAGCTCCGCCAGCAGCTCGAGGCCTGGGCCGCTTCGGTCGAGGAGGCATTCGCCGACGCTCGCCCCGACATCCCCAACGAGCTCGACGACCGCGGCCAGGACATCGCCGAGCCGCTGCTCGCGCTCGCCGACCTCGCCGGCGACGAGTGGCCCGCCAAGGCGCGCGCGGCCGTCGTCGCGCTCCGGGGTGGGGAGGTCGAGGACGACGCGCTCGGGGTGCAGCTGCTCGCCGACATCCGCGCGGTCTGGCCCGGGGAGGCGGAGAGTCGTGACGACGCACCGACTCCTGATCCGGCTCTTCGGGGTCGAGACGAGCCCCTGGCGTCACGAGTGGGGCGAGAACCACCGCGAGATGGACGGCGAGGTCGTCGTCAAGCCGAACCGCGCAGCCGCGATGAAGCTCGCGAAGGCGCTGAGGCCGTTCGAGGTCAAGCCGCAGAACATCGGTCCCGAGCGGGTGAAGGGGTACACCCGGGCCGATTTCGAGGACGCGTTTTCTCGCTACCTCCCTTCTACACCCCCCGAGGTCGCACAGGTCGCACATTCCGCTCAACCAAGCCAAAAACAGGGCTTTCGAGGTTGCTCAGCCGATGATTCGCTGAGCGACCTCGAAACGGCCGTTTCTGGCTCAACCAAGCCAAATGAGCGACCTGAGCAACCTCAAACCCCCGGGAGGGGGGTGGCAAGAAAACACGCGACCTCGTCGGCACCCGCGTGCGCTGCTCGAAGCACGACAAGGTGACGACGGTCAAGAGCATCGCGGCCGGTGTCGCCTACTTCGCATGCGGCTGTTTCGTGACGGCGGAGGGGCGACCGTGACGGCGAACGAGCGCTCGGTCGTGGCTCGCTCCGGACTGCATCGACGGCGCTGCGTGACCTTCCGCGCCGCGCGTGTTCCGCGGCACCGGTCGCAACGCTGCGCCGCTCCTCGACTGTCGGGCTGCCGCCGCGTCGCGGCTCGCGACGACCGCCGGCACGACGCTCGTCGAAGCGGCCGCGCGATCTGAGCATCGCGGGGCTGACCGCTCGAGCGACCTCGGATCGAGGTTACGGTCGAAGCCGGCGGAGCTGGGCACCTCGGCGCGCGCTCGGAGCGGAGGCGTAGGAGTCGGGCGACTCGCACAAACGGCCCGGCACCGCTCAAACGGCCCGGGCCCGGCACAGGAGGGTTCAGCTCCGATGCGGCCAAGATCGTACTCACCCCCGAGGCTCTCGCCTTCGCCGCAACGGTGCGGCAGGCGCAGAGGCCGATGAAGGACAAGGCGTACCGCGCAACCCCCGTCGGCGGGGAGGTGGGGCGGTTCTTGCGGTCGCTGCGCTGGTCCGACAGGTCGCAGAACACGCTCGACACGTACGAGATCGTGCTCGCCCGGCTCGCCTACGATCTCGCGCACTTCAAGTCGCTCGAGGAGTTCACGACCGAGAAGCTGCGCGACTTCCTCGACGAGCACTGGGGCGAGTCGGCACCGGCGACGCGGCGGAACCGACTCGCGATCGTGAAGTGCGTTCTTCCGCTGGGCCGTCGAGGAGCGCGGACTCGGGAGAACCCGGCCGAGCAGGATCAAGCCGCCGAAGCGAAGGCGCGTCGAGCGGCAGGCGTACGCGCCCGACGTCATCGAGACGCTCCGGATGGCGCAGCCGACGCTGCGCGACCAGATCGCCGTCCAGCTCCTCGGCCGACTCGCGCTCCGGAAGAACGAGCTGCGACTGCTCCAGGTCGGCGACTTCGATCTCGGCACAGGGCACGTTCGTCGTGCACGGCAAGGGCGGCAAGGTCGTCGTGATGCCGATCGCGTTCGACGACTTGAAAGCCGACATCGGCTGTAGCTCGTCGGCCGCGACCCGGACGAGTACCTGCTCTACCCGAAGTGGACACGACGCGGCCGCTGGATCCGTCCATCGATGCACCGCTGGTTCAAGACGTGGCTCGAGCGGGCCGGGCTGCCGGCGACGATCAAGATGCACGAGCTCCGGCACTCGGCGGCGGACAACCTCTGGCGCGAGAGCGGGAATCTGATGCTCGCGCAGCAGCTTCTGCGTCATGAGTCGGTCGCGACGACGCAGGCGTACCTGCATCCGACCCGCGAGGACCTCGCAGAGGCCCTCGCCAGAATGCAAGTCGTGAATCCTGATTCGCAGAGCTAAGCCGTTAAGAGAGTCGAACGC
>CAVWWI010000028.1:0-165521 GCA_963758605.1 uncultured Actinomycetes bacterium
GCGGCATGACACGCGCGGGCAACGCCTGGATCCCCGACGGTCGAGCGAAGGCGATTCGGGCCGACTGCGAGGCGAGCCTCATTGCGCTCGACGGCCTGCCCATCGACCTCTACCTCGTCCACACGCCCGATCCGCGGACTCCATGGCGGACTTCGGTGCGTGCGCTCGCGCGACTCGTCGACGAAGGCCTCGTGACAGCGCGTCGGAGTGGCGAACGTCAACCGACTCCAACTCGACGAGGCGCTCGAGCTCGCGCCGATCTCGGCGGTGCAGGTCGCACTCAGCGTCTACGACGACCGCGCCCTCCGAGGAGGGGTAGTCGAGCGCTGCGCCGAGACAGAGGTCGCCGTGATCGCCCACTCACCGCTCGGTGGACCCCGCCGCGTCAGCGGGCTCGCTCGCCGGCAGCCGCTCGCCGACGTCGCGACCACGCGAGGCGCAACCCCGGCCGAGGTCGCGCTCGCCTGGCTGCTCGACCTCTCTCCCGGGTCGTCCCGATCCCCGGAGCCCGGCGGCCGGAGACGGCGCGGTCGGCCGCCCGCGCCGCGACGCTCGCCCTCGAGCCCGACGAACGAGCCGCGCTCACTGGTGCGTTCGGAGCACCGCGCCGGAGGCCCACCCACCGGCGCTCGCGGACGGCGGACGTAATCCTCGTGATGGGCATCCCGGGAGCGGGGAAGAGCCGCATCGCGGAGGAGTACGCGCGCGCGACTACCTCCGTCTCAACCGCGACGAGCGCGGAGGATCCTTGCGCGAGCTCGCTGCTGCGCTCGACGAGCGCTGGCAGCCGGCGCTCGCGGGTCGTCCTCGACAACACGTATCTGACCCGCGCGAGTCGGAGCTTCGTGATCGAGTCGGCGAATCGACACGGGGCGGAAGCACGCTGCATCTGGCTCGACACGCCACTCGCGCAAGCTCAGGTCAACCTCGTCGAGCGCCTGCTCGAGCGGTTCGGCTCGCTACCGTCGCCCGAGAAGCTGCGGGAGCTAGCACGGCGTGAGCCGGGCGTGCTCGCGCCGACCTCCCAGATGCGCGCGTTCCGCGAGTCGAGCCGCCTTCGAAAGACGAGGGATTCGCGCAGGTCGAGGTGGTTGCCTTCGAGCGGGAGCCTTCGGCCGAATGCGAGCCCGGGTGGGTTCGTCGCGGCCACCGCGTTGGGTCAGCCCGGTTGGAAGCACATGCTCGAGGAGCTCGACCGGGGTGCGCCTCACCTGATCTTCGACTGGAGCCCGGGTTGCGACGCCGGAAGAGCTCGCACCCGTGGCGGCCCGCCTCTCGTCGGCGCTATCCGGGCCGGTCGAGAGCGCACTGTGCCCGCACGGCGGCGGCCCGCCGACCTGCTGGTGCCGGCCGCCGCTTCCGGGGCTGCCCCTCGCGTTCGCGCGAGCCCACCGCCTTGACCCTCGCGCTCGATTCTCGTGGGCACCTCGCCCGCACACCGAACGCTCGCGACGACGCTCGGCACCAGGTACGTCCAGGCCTGAGCAATGGCGTTGGGGAACGGGCGAGCGGCGTCGCACGCGCTGTGAGGAAGGATATTGCGGAGCTTGCCGGACTCCGCATGAGCCGCTTTCACGGCACCGTTCCACGCATGTGGATCGCTCTCCTCCTTACTTCGCGGGTTTTGCGGGGCCTTTGCCGAGCTGCACGTTCGTTATCGTGAACTCGCCCGGCTGGTCGACTATGACGAACGAAAGCGCGTCTGACGCGAGCCGGTACGTGGGGTTGGCCGAGGCGAACGCAGCCCAGTTGGGATAGACAGTGGCCCCATAAGCGACGAGGCACGTCGGATCGTCGATCGCATCTAGCGTGCCCGAAATCGGCGAGCTGTCATTGCATCCCAGCGTGTCCACGAACGCGTAGGCCTCCGTGGTTCCGTCATCGTCCTCGTCGATCGGGACGCTGATATCGTGGCGATCCACCTGCGGCTCCCAATCCGTCGAACGTGAACGCGAGCTTGTTGACTTGCTCACGAGCTTGCCGTCCAAGTTCGAGTTCTGGAGATATACACCGGCATAAGCGTTGTTCGGGTCGGCATCGCCGTCGACGGTGTCGAGCGTCGCACCCTCGGCCGTCAGCGCGCACGTGCCGTTGAATCCGCCGTCTGTCACGCCGTCGAAGCATTGAATCTTGTTGCCGTTCTCGCTGCCGGCGATCGCCGTAGAAGCGAGCGCGAGAGCGACGAGGACGACAACGCCGATGAGCGGCCTCTCATTGGTTTCCCCCTTTTGAATCGACGACGGGGTACTGCCTCCGCGCGCGGCGCCGAAAACTGCCCCTATGAGGGATTCGACGGGTTCGTCCGATCGGCTCAGAACGACGCGCGCGCGGTGCACACCTCGCCGGACGGGCTCGTCGGCCCGGGCCGGAAGCGATCCGCGGCAGGCGATCCGGAACGACGCGGCGCGCTCGAAGGACCCTGACGGCGGCCTCGTCGTGCGGGCGCCCCTGAACACGCGGGTGCCGTTCCGCTCGAGGACGATCTGCCAGGTCACGCCGTTCGATTCTGGTCGACCTCGAACTCGACCTCGACCCGGCCGTTCTCCCGGCTCAGCTTCAACTTCGACGTGCTGGAGCCCGTGCAGGTCCCCCTGACGAGCACGTCTCCGTCCTTCGCAGACCAGCCGGCGCGAGCGCCACGGCCAACCCCAGCACTACCGCAGCCACCACACCCTCGAGAAGCTGCTGAACATCGTGCGACCTCCTTTCGACTCGAGAAAGCGTCGCCGACGGAGGGTCAGGCGCGGGCTGTCGACGGGTAAGGAAAGTCCAGATCCGAGTTCGAGTCGGGTTGATCGACAAGCGCGCCGAGCGCGAACGAGCGCCCGATAGCCTCCGACGTCGGCATGAGCCCGTCGCTCCGACCCGAGACCCGCTACGCCGCCAGCCCGGACGGATACGTCGCGTACCAGGTGTTCGGCTCCGGCCCTCTCGACCTGGTCTTCCTGACCAACTGGGCCACGAACATGGATGCGATGTGGGACGAGCCCTCGGTTGCCACGTACATGGATCGCCTCGGCTCCTTCACCCGCGTGCTCTGGTACGACGAGCGTGGAACGGAGGTCTCGGACCCGGTGCCGCTCGCCTCGCTGCCGACGATCGAGCAGTGGACGGATGACGCCCGAACGGTCATGGACGCCGTCGGGGTCGAGCAGGCGGTGGTCCTCGGAGACACGGAGGGTGGGCCGATGGCGGCGATGCTCGCCGCGTCCCATCCCCGAGCGCGTGCGGACGCGCTGCGTCGCTCGTGAACAGCTTCGCGCGCTGGCGACGGCGGAGAGACTACCCCATCGGGATGCCCCGAGCCGCGACGGCCGAGAAGCTACTCGCGGGGCCTGTGGCAGCAGCACTGGGGCGTCACGAGCGAGATCCTCGACCTGACGGCTCCGTCGGTCGCCAACGGGGACCCTCGGCTTCCGCGGAGCTGGTGGTTGCGGTACTCCAGGTTGGCCATGCCGCGCCGGGCGCTTCGGGCGACCATGTACCGCTGGGGATCACGGAGATCGACATCCGGCCGGGGATCCTTCACGAGCATCCGAGTAAGCCGAGAACGCTCGTCGTGCACCAGAGCGCGGGGCAACCGCCATCGCCGCGTCGCGTGTTGGCCGCTGTCGTCCGACCAGCGTCCGGACGCGACAGTCGTGCGCTCTGGCGCGGATTCGTTTGCCTTTCACGCGGGCGACTTCTACGCCCGTGCTCGACGAGTCGAGGAGTTCCTGACCGGCACGAAGGCTATCGCCGCTTCTCGATCGGCGCCTCGCGACGATGCTGTTCACCGGACGTCGTCGGAGGTTCGACACGGATCGCCGCCGAGCGCGGGGACAGCGCATGGATCAGGCTCGCTCGGTCTCACGACGAGGATCGTCCGAGCCCTCCCCCCCCCCCCTCTCTCCCCCCCTCCCCCCCCCCCCCCACGCCCCTCCCCCCCCCCCCCCCCCTCCTCCCTGTCTCTCTCGAACGCGACCCGCCCCCCTCTCCCTCCCTCCTCACCCTCCTCCTCCTCCCCCTGTCCTCGCGCCCGTCCCCCCTCCTCCTACTCCCTCCCCTCCCTCTCCCCCCCCCGCCCCTGCATCCCCCCCTCCCCCCCCCTCCCCCCCCCCCCCCCCCCCCAACCCCCCACCTCTCCGTTCCCCCCCCCTCTCCCTACCTCCCCGCCCCTCCTCCTCTCTCGCCTCCCTCTCGTCCCTTCGTCCTATATCTCCCCTCCCATCCCCCCCACCTCCACCTCCCCCACCCTCCCCCTCTCCCCCTCTCCTTCCCGTACTCCCGCTCCTTCGCCCCAACCCCCCATTTCGGGGCCCCCGTCCGCGCCTCTTCGGGCCTGTCCCTTTCTCCTCCCCTCTTCTCTTCCACCTTGTACCTAAGCCGAGCTTGCCGCTGTGCCGGGTCGCGAACGTCGGGTCGCCGAAGTTCCGACATCTACTCACTCGATTTCGTACCATCGAGCACAATCGACGGAAGGAGGGGCGATGTTCGGACGGCTCGTCGAGATCGAGGGTGTCGATGCGTCGAAGCGCGAGGAGGTCCTGGGATCATCCGGGAGAAGATCATCCCGGGTCTCAAAGAGATCGACGGCTTCGCAGGCTTCATCTCCCTCGTCGATGAGGACAATCGGCGTGCGCGCTCGATCGTCCTTTGGGAGACGAAGGAGGGCGCGGACGAAGCCGAGCGCCAGTTCGCCGCGAAACGCCAAGAGATCGTGAGCGGGATGGGCGGGACGGTCCGCTCCGCGGATCTCTACGAGGCACCACTCGTGGAGATACTGACCGGCGCACGCATCTAGTCGGAAACGATGCGGGCCCTCCGGCGCCTGCATCCCTTCAGCCTCGAATGCCTGGACCCGCGGGGACCATCCGCCGGTCTAGGCACGCTCTTCTGCGTGATGTGGATATTCCTCACCCTCGGCCTCTGCATCGCCTTCTGCGTCGTCCTCGTCCTCAACGTCCTAGCCGTGGCCTTCGCCTCCGTTCTGGCGCGGCACGCAGAGCCTCGCGACGAGCTCGGCCCGGAGCTTCGGGTGCGTCTCGTGACCTACGGTCGCTGAGCCCGGTCAGACGGGTCCACAGGAACCCTGACCACGACCTTCTCTCGGAGGGAGTGGAAGCGAAGTCGATGGGCTGGGAGCGCATGGACGCGGGTGGCTATACGCGGTCTCGCACCCGGAGAGCTAGGGAAGGTAGTTGCGGTAGCGCCATCTCCGCCTGATCGCCCGCGGCGAGACCAATTCCTTGACGCGTTGCAGAAGGTCGGCTGCCGGATCCCTCTCGATGAGGTCTCGTTCGTCTTGCATCATCGCCACATTCGTGGGGTCCGCCGGTCGACGAGGCGCGGTGGCGACCCGAGCCGTTCCTACACAGGTAGCCACGTAGGTGTCGCTGCCACTGTCGACCAGCTGTGCCACGTAGCAGACAGCCCTGCGTCGGCTTCTCACGCGACTGCCGACCCTGGGAGGTTCGCGCATGTGTCGAATCTCGCGCGAGTCCGGGAAGATGAACAGGACAGTCGAAAGACGCTCGCCCACTAGAGGAACCTATCGCCCCTGGATCGAGTGATCTCACGCACTACGTGAAATCGTTGCAGAGAGAGGCTGACCGGTTGTGTCGCCCCCGCCCGCGTGACCGTCCCATCCCCCAAACAGAGGCCTTGCTTCTATGGTCTTAGCCAAGCCGACGCGCGGACTCGAGCCGCGGGACCCCTTTCAATGCCCCGTGTTGCCCCACCTAGCTCGCTGCCGCCAACGGTGGAGTGGGCGGAGCTTTCGGCGTCGGAGACGGCACCAGCGTTAAGGGATGAAGCGATTCCCAAAGTGCCGCGCGGTCCAAGAGCGACGGGCAAGGCTCGTACGTAGCGCACCCGAGGTCCCGAACCACGCCGCATACGAGTGAGGGCCCGGCACAAGCCGAGCCCTCCATTCGAATAGTCGTGGTCGAGCTACGAGGCGGTGACGCCGTTACTGTGAGCCACGACGTTGCCACTCGTGATCTTCGGCTCGTTCGGGACGATCGCGTCGAGCTTCTCGTCGCGGATCCATGAGGCGACGAACTTCGAGGACTCCATGCCCTGCTCGGGAGTCTCGAAGAGACCGAGCGAGCTGAAGACGCCGTTGCCGGCCTCGATCAGGTAGTAGCCGGCAAAGCCCGGGAGCTTGCTGAGCTTCGGAACGAGGGTCTCGTTGACCTTGCTGGTCAGCTCGGTCGTGCGATTCTGGTCCACACCGTCGTAGCGGCGGATGGTCGCATGCATGTGATGCTCCTTCGTTTCGATCAGTGACAGGAGAGTCCGAACGAACTCCCTGCTGCGCTCGGGTCGGTGTGACAGCCAAAGAGCAAGAGACAAGAAGCCTCGACGACTTCAAAAACACCCAACGCGCTGGTACCACCCTAGCTGCGATACGTCGGTGCCGTGTTGCGTCTCCTCGAGATGCGCTCCCGGACGTCCACAGGAACCTCCACCTATTGCGACTGCACAGTGGGCCGCGACGTCCACCCGCACCTCGGCCGGCTGCAATGATGGCCGGAATGATCTAGCTCGAGAGCGCGGGTGACGAGATGACCGACCCCGGTCAACGTGACGCCGGCGGCGACAGCCGCAGCCGTGACAGGCAGATGTTCGAGGAGGCTCGCGCGAAGCGTCTCCATCGCGGTCGCCTCTTGGGATATGCACTTTGTATCGGGTTGTGGTTACTCAGCGCCGTCCCACTGGCACGCCTGTCGAGCGACGAGGGAGGAGGCGCGGGTGTAGCGGCTGCCCATCTGGCAGCGGGTCTTGGGGTCGCGCTCGTCAGCCGCGGCATCTACAAGCTCCTGAGAGGGCGACCGTTCTGGTCGCCATGGTTGTTTGTGATCGCGGCCGTTCTGGCGATCGCGAGCTACGCAATCCAGAGCGCAGGGGAGCGAGTGGCCATCGAGTCGAGGGCCGTCCTGGTGTCGACGTTGTAGTTGCCGCTCGAATGGGCTGATTCGGCGCGCGTCGGTTGCCCCGTCTGTTGCCCCACCAAGTGCCATGACCGAGGTCGGTCCCGAGAAAACGTCGCCTTTGCGGGGGTTCTTCGAAGCCGACGCGCGGACTCGAACCGCGGACCCCTTCATTACGAGTGAAGTGCTCTACCAGCTGAGCTACGTCGGCGAGGACGTCGAGTTTAGCCGCGGACGAGCGACGCCTCGGGGCGCCGGATGCGGTCGTACGTGTCGCCGTAGATCAGCTCGCGGACGTCTGCCGACTCGAGGAAGTCGCGCGGGAATCCGAGCGTCGGCTTCCCCGCTTCGTCTATCGCCTCGATCTCCGACGGCTCGAGCTGATGTTCGCCGGTGCCAGATTCTCGATCATCTGCTCCTCGCGTGTCGCCGCGACCAGCGGGACGACCGTCGGCGGCGAGGGTCGCTGACGAGCCCACGCGATCGCGACCTGCGCCGGCGTGCACGCATTCGCTGCTGCCACCTCGCGTAGTGCCACGACGCTCGCTCGGTGCGCTCGGAGACCCGGTCCTCCGGCCAGCGGCGATCCTCCGCAGGCTTCCCGGTGAGGATTCCCGCACCGAGGACGCCCCACGGCACGACCGCCAGCCCAAGCGACGCGGCCATCGGGCAGAGCTCGCGCTCCGGGTCACGGCTGGCGGCGCTGTAGGGGATCTGCAGCGCGACGAACGGCGACCAGCCTCGCAGGTCGGCGAACGTGTTCGCCTGCGAGACGACCCACGCGGGAGAGTCGGAGATCCCGACGTAGAGGACCTTGCCGAGCCGCACCTGGTCGTCGAGCGCGCGCACGGCCTCGTCGATCGGCGTCGTCCGTCGCGCATGTGCAGCCAGAGCAGGTCGACGTAGTCGGTGTCGAGCCGGCGAAGGCTCTGCTCGAGCGCCCGGACCAGGCTCTTGCGGTGGTTTCCGCCCGCGTTCGGGTCGTCGCGGTCGAGCGACAGCGTGTACTTCGTCGCGAGGACGAAGCGGTCGCGGTCGCCCGCGACGAGCTCGCCGACGTAGCGCTCGCTCGTGCCGTCGGTGTAGTTGGAGGCGGTGTCGACGAAGTTGCCGCCCGCCTCGGCGTAGCGGCGGAAGATCGCGCGGCTCTCGTCGAGGTCGGCGCCCCAGCCCCAGTCCGGGCCGAAGGTCATGGTTCCGAGCGCGAGCTCGGAGACGCGGAGGCCGCTGCGGCCAAGCGTCTGAAGCCCGAGTGTCGTCCGCATGATTCGATATATATCGAATAGATATGATTCTTGTCAAATGAACACGTTTCCGATTCGAGACGTCATGACGTCGTCGCCGGTGCAGGCCCTGGACGTGGAAGCCCGCCCGGCGCTCGAGCTCCTGATCGGACTGTCGGCGGCGACCTCCCCAGGCGTGGCGCACGGCGAGAGCTGGGTTCCCGCGCCGAGCGAGTGGTCCGAGGAGCTGCGCGAAGCGGTCGGGCAAGCCGGGGAGCGCTCGGGCGAGGCGTGGCTGCACCTGCTCGGGCTCGCGCTCGAGCTCCCGTCGACCGACGCGCGAGCATTCGCCGAAGGCATCGCCCGCCTCGACCCGCTCGAGCTCAGGCGACACCTCGTCGGCGTCCACGTGCCGGCGTGGGTCAGCCTCGTGGGCGCGTCGACGCTCGAGCGCGCGGCTACGGGCGATCGAGGGGCGATCGCGAAGCTGCTCGCGCATCCGCGCTACTACGCGAGTCGCGCCGCGGATGCGCTCCCGCCACTCTTGAAGGTTCCCCCGGCAAGAGACGAAGCGGCGTGTCGTGGCCGTGCTCCGCCGGTTCTCGACCGAGGTCTTCGCGCCGCGAGAGCAGGAGATCATGGCCCCGATCGTCGACGCCGCCGCTGCCGCGCGCGAGCTCGCTGCGGCAACGCCGACCCTGCAGGCGCTGATCGAGAAGGTAACGCGCGGGTACCTGTACGAGCCCGAGCCCGAGCTCGACCGCGTGGTGCTCGTCCCCCACATCGGCGCGCGGCCGCTGCTCCTCCTCTGCCAGCACCGCGATGCGCGCGTCATCTGCTACCCGGTCGCGGCGGAGCGGCTCGATCCGGAGGCGTCCCTCGCCGAGCAGACGATCCTGCTCGGCCGAGCGCTTGGAGACGGACGCCGGGTGGGCATCCTGCGGCAGCTCGCGGCCGGCGACGCGACACTCGACGAGCTCGCCGACGCGGCGGGACTTGCAAAGTCGACCGCACACCACCATCTCGCGCAGCTGCGCGCGGCGGGGCTGGTCGCGCTCCGTGGAAACGCGCGCGGCTACTGGTACGCGCTACGCGCGGACGGTCTCGCGGAAGCACAACAGACGATCGGAGAGCTTGCCCGCCCACCGCACACCACGCCGGCGCGGCCACCCAAGCAACGCTCGGCCGGCCGGCCGCGAGCCTCGACGACGAGACGCTCGTCCGGCTGACTCCCGCAGCATCCCGGTCGGGTCGCCATAATCCTGACGTGCTGCCCTTCGGCGTCGAGCTGCAGGAACTGGAGCCGCACGCAGACTCGCGCGGCGTCTTCACCGAGCTCTTCCGCGACTCGTGGGAGCTCTCGGTCTCGCCGGTGCAGTGGAACGTCGTTCGCTCGGAAGCCAATGTCCTCCGCGGAGTGCATGCCCACTGGCGCCACGCGGACTACCTGACGGTCGTTGCCGGAAGGGCCGCGATCGGGCTTCACGATCTCCGCGAGGGCTCGCCGACCGAGGGCCTCGGCGCCGTGGTCGGAGCTCACTGCAGACGCCCCGGCCGCGCTCTCGATCCCGCCGGGCGTCGCGCACGGCTTCTACTTCGATGAGTCCTCACTGCACGTGTACGCGGTGAGCCACGAGTGGGATCCCTCGGACGAGCTCGGCTGCCGCTGGGACGATCCGGACCTCGGCATCGCCTGGCCGTGCTCGGCGCCGCTGATCTCCGGTCGCGACCGTGAGCTCGGCTCCCTCAGCGTCCTCCGCGCCTCCTGGCGAGCAGCGCTCGCAGCGGCGCCGAGCTGACGAGCCGCTCTCGTACGCGCCAGCTCCGCGTCGCGCGTATCGCCTGCACGGTGAGCTGCTCGGTGCGCGCCCACAGGTGGTAGTCCTCCGCAGCGCGCCGGATCGCCGCCTGCAGCAAGACGTCCAGCTCCTCCGCGAAGCCGGGCTCGCGCGAGCGCCTGAACCAGTCTTCGAGCGCGGCCGTTCGGTCCTCCGGCGGGAGCTGTCCCCACCACGGATCGGGAAAGGTCAGGTACGTGAGCCGATCGCTCATCGCACCGCGGAACCCGGGCAGCTCGAGCCATTGCCGCCACATGTAGTGGTCGGTTGGCCCTCCAGGCGGAGTCGTCCTCCATCCGTGCGGCAGCCGGCGGTACGCCTCGAGCGTGTGGGCGGTGCCCGTGAGCCCGATCGACGCCTTGCGGCCGAGGCCGACTTCCACGAACTCGGGCCTGGAGAAATTCCACGGGAAGTACTCGAGCGTGCCGTCGACGGCGAGCCGCGCCGAGACGGAGTGCGCGAAGTCGGCGTCCTCGAGCAAAAGAGCCATCTCCGCGGCGTGATCACGCAGCAGCAGGTCGTCGTCGGACAGGTAGCACACGATGCGCCCGGTCGCCTCGCGAAGCGCTTCGTGGCGGTGGAGCTCTCCGTGCCGTTCTCCCTTCGCGAAGTCGAAGAAGCGCACGGCGCTCGTCGCCATCGAAGTCTCGGATGGCAGCGCGAGTGTCGTCCTCCACACCGTCCCCGACGACGAAGACCTCGACCGAGGCTCCCTGCTGGTCGAGCGCGCTGCGGATCGAGAACGGCACGAGCGCCGCGTGCCGGAACGTCGGGATCAGAATCGTCGCGTCGATCACGCCGCGAGTGCACGGAGCTTCGCGATCGTGGAGACGACGGCCGCGCCTTCGGCGGCGCTCGACCGCGGCGCAGGGCCTCCTCGCAGATGCTCGACGAAGGCGCGCAGCTCGGCGAGCAGCGGCAGCTCGCCGGGCGTCTCGATGCGCTCCTCGCGAATGCCGTCCGCGCCGTGGCGATAGATCGTGACGTGCTCGTCCCAGCCGTCGGCAAGCACCGCAACGCCCTCGTCGCAGAAGAGCTCGACCGAGCGCTTCCGGATCGCCGACCTGCTCGAAACCTCCACCGTGTGCCACCAGCCGTCGCCGCGGAGGATGCCGCTCAGCAGCATCGCTGCTCCGTCGCGCCACTCGGCGACCGCCGCTTCGGGCTGCCCGAGCGCGCCGAAGATCTCGAGCTCGATCGCGAGATCGTGCGGGGCGAGAACCCAGACGGGATCGGCATCCTCGTGCGGGTTGCCCCCGACCCGCAGGGTGCGTATCCCCGAAACGGTCCCGAGCCGGCGTTCGCGCGCGATCGCGGCAAGCTCGAGCACAGCCGGGTGGTACCTCCATTTGTCCATGACGAAAAGGCGGTGCGGGAGCGAGGGCCGCCAGTCGCTCGGCCGCGATCGGATCGTCGGTGAGCGGCTTCTCGCAGAACACCGGAACCTCGCGCCCGAGCAGCTCCTCGACAACGGCAGCGTGTGTCGTCGCCGGCGTTGCGACGACGGCGCCGTCAAGGGCCGACAACGAGGCGATGTCCGCAACGATTGCGGCGGCGCCCCCTTCCTCGGCGCGCGCGATGCTTTCCCGCGAGCGGGCGACGACCGGAACGTCACAGCCGAGCGCGATGAGGTCGCGCAGGATGTGGCGCCCCCAGTTCCCACACCCGACGAGCCCTACGACCATGCGTGGACGCCGCGCAGCTCCCGCTGAAGTCGGACGAAGAGGGCTTCGAGGGCGAGCGGGGCGTTCAGGTTGAACTCCTCGAGCGCGCGCCAGGTCTCGCGAACGGCTTCGGCAGCGTGCAGCGAGCCGTCCCCGAGGTCTCGGGCGGCGTCCTCGCGCAGGTCCTCCAAGCGGTCGGCGTTCACAGCCGCGCTCTCAGCCCCAGCAGCGACGACCACGAGGTCGCGGTACCACGCCTCGAGCGCCTCGAGGCCGGCCAGGATCTCGTCCCGCTCCGCGCCGCGCTGGGCACGACGCACGCGCTGGTCCGCTTCGCGCGCTGGGAGATCGACGCCCTCGAGCGCCGCTTGCTCCCGGTCCTTCGCCTCCTGCCCGTGCGCGTCGGAGATCGCGAGCAGCGCTGCAGCGGCCTCCCCTGGCTCGAAGTCGGGCTCGAGGTAGGCGGAGCGTGCTGCGGCGATAAGCGCCTCGCGCCGGTCAGCCGCGGCCGAGTCGAGGAGGCGGCGCGCGCGATCGAGCCGCCCCGCGGCGGCGCGGGAGAGGGCGCGGATTTCGTCCTCGCTCCGCTCCGGCGCCCGTTGCGTGATCCACTCCCGGACGGCGCGCTCCGAAAGCCTCCGGAACGGGACGAGCTGGCAGCGGGAGAGGATGGTCGGCGGGAGCGGGCCGAGCTCGCTCGCGACGAGGACGATCACGGCGTACGGCGGCGGCTCCTCGAGATCCTTGAGCAGCGCGTCGGCAGCGTCCTCGTTCATCCGCTCGGCATCGAGGACGAGGTAGACGCGTCGATCCGCCTCGAAGGGGCGCATGTGCAGGTCGTGCCGGAGCGCGCGCACATCGTCGATGCGGATCATCTCCCCGAGCGGCTCGAGGACGTACAGATCGGGATGCGTGCGAGCCTCGACCCGGCGAGCGTCCCCGAGGAGGGCGGTTGCGAACGCCAGCGCGGCGGTTCGCTTCCCGACTCCGGGAGGGCCGTGCAGGAGATAGGCGTGTGCCGGCGCGTCCGCGAGCGCGGCGGCGAGGAGCCGCTTCGCCTCCAGCTGCTCAGGCACTGACGCGAAGCGCTCCATGCACCTCCTCTGCAATCTGTTCGGGAGGACGCTCGCCGTCGAGCATGACGATCCGCTCCGGGAACCGCTCCGCGAGCTCGCGATACCCGGCGTCGACGCGCCGGTGGAACGCCTCGTCCTCGCGTTCGAGCCGATCGTGCTCCCCGCCGACTCGCGCCGAGACCTCGGCGGGATCGAGCAGCAAGAGGAAGGTCCGGTCCGGCAAGAGCCCCGCCACCGCGGCCAGGTTGAGGTCGAGCACACGCTGGAGCCCGAGCCCTCGCCCGACCCCTTGGTACGCGACCGAGGAGTCGAGGTAGCGATCGCAGACGACCGCCTCGCCTCGCTCGAGCGCGGGCCGGATGACCTGCTCGACGTGCTGCGCGCGGGCGGCCGCGTACAGGAGCGCCTCTGCCCACGGTTCGACGTGGCCACCATGAAGGACGAGCTCGCGGATCTGCTCGCCGAGCTCGGTCCCGCCGGGCTCACGCGTGGCGAGGACCGCTTCTCCGTCCGCCTCGAGCCGCGCCCGCAGAAGCTTTGCCTGTGTCGATTTGCCCGAGCCGTCGAGGCCCTCGAAGGAGACGAACATCGGCCGCCATCCTAAGCTCGTCACGCGCCGAGCCAGAGCGCGTCCTGCCCGAGCGGAACGCGCCTCGCCTCTCCTCGCGCGACGAGATCGAGAAGCGCCCGCTCGGTTCCCTCCAAGTCCGGGATGGGGTCCGGCCCCTCCGCGAGCAGGCCCGCGACCTCGGCCGTCGTCAGCCCATCCGGAAAGTGCTCGAGCAGAGGTAGCGGACCGTCGGGTACCGGATGCCGCGCGAGCCCTGCCTCGAGGTTCGCGACGAGCACGTCGTACGCGAGGATCGGCTGCCAGCCGCCGGCGACGAGCCGCGCACCATTCCGCTCGAAGACGATCGTCGGCGCGGTGAAGCGGACCGGGCCGTCGGACGTCGAGGTCTTGCGCTGCGCCTCGGCGGCCGTGCCCGACGCCGACCGAGCCTCAGCCTTGTCCCGCTCGTACGCGTCGGTGACCTCCGCGTCGTCCATCCTCTCGACGATCGCATCGGAATCGATGCCCGGAACGTCGCGCAGCGCGGCGCGAATCCGCGCGTCGTCGTCGAGGAGGAGTGGAGTCGTGAAGTTCGCAAGCTGCAGTGCTCTGAGCACGCGCCACTCGCTTCCGGGAGCGAGCAGACGCGCGGCGACGACCGCCCGACACCCACGCCCCGTACCCGCCGGTCGCTCCTTGGAGACGAGTCCGAACGGCATGCCGTAGCGCTCCCGGAACGTGTGGTGTCCGAGCACCGCCCTGGCCGGGTCGTAGCCGCGGGCGATGAGCGCGCTCGCATCCTCGCGCAGTCCGATCAGCACGAGGCGCCACGTGAGTTGCTCGCGATACCGCCACTCGAGCACCCGCAGCGCGGGGTTCGCCGAGTAGGCCCACGGGCACGCGGCGTCCGTATAGAGCGTGACGTCGACCACGATCGCTACCAGCGATGCTAGTCCGGCGGGCAGCGCCGCGGGCCGCCCATAGGATGCTCCCGTGCGGACGGTGGTGACAGGCGGGGCCGGGTTCATCGGCTCCCACGTGGTTGACGCGCTCGTCGCCCGCGGCGACGAGGTCGCAATCGTCGACTCGCTGACGACCGGGAAGCGCGAGCATGTGTCAGACGGGGCCGTGCTCCATGTGGAGGACATCCGCGAGCCGCTCGACGAGCTCTTCGACGAGGTGCGGCCCGAGGCGGTGTTCCACCTCGCCGCGCAAGCAGATGTCCGGGTTGCGGTCGACCGCCCCGTCGACGACGCCGAGGCGAACGTGATCGGCACGATCCGGGTGCTCGAAGCGGCTCGTCGCCACGGGGCGCAAGTCGTCTTCAGCTCGACTGGGGGCGCGATCTACGGCGAGTGCACGGAGCCCGCCCGCGAGGACGCCGCGCTCACGCCGTTGTCCCCGTACGGAGCCTCGAAGCTCGCCGCAGAGGAGTACATCCGGATGTACAACCGGCTCCACGAGACGACGCACGTCTGCCTGCGCTACGGGAACGTCTACGGCCCGCGGCAGGACCCGCACGGGGAGGCCGGCGTCGTCGCGATCTTCCTCGGCGCCCTCGCCGACGGCAAGCAGGCGCGGATCTTCGGAGAAGGCGCGCAGACGCGGGACTACGTGTATGTCGGTGACGTCGCGCGTGCGACCGTGTCCTCGCTCGGCCAGGAGGGCGGCGTGTTCAACATCGGCACGGGTCGCGAGGTCTCCGTGGTCGAGCTGTACGAGCTGTGTTGCCAGGTCGCGGGCTCGAGCATCGACGCCGTGCACGATGCGCCGCGCCTCGGCGAGCTCCAGCGCAGCGCCCTCGACCCGAGCCGGGCCGCGGCCGAGCTGGGCTTCACGCCGATGGTCGGGCTGGAGGACGGGCTGCAGGCGACCTGGGACTGGATAAACGCCGGCGGCCAGGCTTCCGCCTGACCCCAGACAGTCTCGGGCAGCGGGAGGAGTAAGCGCGCAGCGCGCGAATCGAGTCGCGCGTGGATCACCCGCTCGCCGCTCCCGAAGAACTCATCCGCCCCTGGCGGCACGCCGCGTACATCGCCGGCGCTGTCGCGGTAGCGGAGCTTCTCCTGCTCCTCGTGATCGGCGGCGGAGCGCTGGTCGAGGCGGTCTCGCATCGCGTGCAGCTCGAGGCGCGCGAGCGCGCACTCGCCCCGCCTGCGACGGAGCCGCAAGGAACCGTAGCGCGAAAGCAGACATCGACCGCCCCGGCGAAGACCCCGCGGGGTCGAACCGTCGTCATGGTGCTGAACGGCAACGGGCGCACGGGCGCCGCAGCGAGCGCCGCCTCGCGCGTGCGCAGCCGCGGGTATCGCGTGGGCACCGTAGGAAACGCATCGAGCACCGACTTCGCCCGCAGCCTGGTCATGTTCAAGCCCGGGTTCGCCGGCGAGGCCCGCCGGCTCGCGAAGGATCTCCGCGTGAAGCAGGTCGGCCCGCTCGACGGGATCCGGGCGCGCGACCTGGGCCGCGCCCAGGTCGTGTTCATCCTCGGCGCGTAGGTCGGGCACATGCCCGAGGTGCGCTTCTGCTCCGCCTGTGGCGGTCCCGTTGCCGTCGTCGCCGCCGGTCACCTGTACCGCGTGCGGCACCAACAACTGGCGGAATCCGAAGCCCTGCGCGACTCGCGGACCTCAGCGATGCTCGCAGGCGCCGCGGTTGACCGCGTCGCGGGCGACGTCCAGCGGACCGCCTTCGATCCACTGCCCGCCGGCGGGATCGCGGGTGTACGCCTCGTTCAGGAACTCGTACGCGGCGCATGGGTTCCGGAGCGCCTGGAGCTCGAAGAGCCCGAGCGCATACCAGGTCTCCGGATTCTCCGGCTGAAGCTCGACGGCGTCCACGTACGCCTCTTCGGCGGCACGCTGGAAATCCTGGCGCTCCCTGACACGGGCGATCGCGAAGAACGGGTCGACGGAGAGCGGGTTGAAGAACCGCGCCCGGTCCGCGCGGTCTTTCGCGCGCTCGTAGTCCGCGTTGCTCAGGGCGCGGGTCGACTCCCGCACGCGCGTGTCGGCGAGCCGTGGCGAGGCGAACGACACGAGCAACGCGACGGCGAGCAGACCGGCACCGACTCCGAGAACAGGCCGCACTCTCCGAGCTCCTGGAGCGTGTCCCGCAGCCACGAGGACTCCGAGCGCGACCATCGTGGGCGCGGTCACGGCGAGGAAGTCCCAGTTGTAGTCGACGAGCGCGTGCAGGAGATACGCGAGGGGCGCAGCCACGAGCGCGGCGGCGGCAGCGCGCTCGCCTCCGTCGAGCCTGCGCAGCGCAGCGACGCAGGCGACTGCCGCGGCGATCACGAACGCGCCGAACAACCCGAGTGCGAGAAGCCCTCCCCCTGCAAGCTGCTGCAGGGGCACGCTGTGCGGCTGCGTGACGTTCCGCGCATCGGAGCGGTAGCGCTTCCGCGCGATCTCGAACGTGCCGGCGCCCGCGCCCTCCGGCGCGTTTCCCGCGTATACGTCGACCGCCTCGTTCCACCAGCACCAGCGGTTGCTCACATCGAGCGAGCCGAGCCTGCTGGGATCGTTCACGACCTCGGCGCAGGACGTGTCGGAAGAGACCGCATTCCCGACGGCAACCGCTCCGCCGGCGAGCACGGCGAAGACGCCGAGCGCCGCAACCACGAGAAGCGCCCGGCCGATCCTCCTCCTGCGTACCTCTCCGAGCGAGCCGCGCGACCCCACGGCTACGAGAGCGGCGACGAGCCCGGCGCCTGCGAGCGTCAGGACGCCGAGGACAGCTCCGTCCGCGACACGATCGGAGCGGTCGGCGACGTCCTCCACGAGCGCAGGTTGTGTGAACGCCCAGCCGCCCACGAGGGCCGCCGGAATCGCCGAGGCGGCGAGCAGAAGCCCGCCCTCGACGTGTCGCCCCGGGGAGAGTGCGAGCCAGAGGAGCACGACTGCAACGGCTGCAGCAACGCCGACGCGCGACAGCGTTAGCATCAGTGAGAGCGTCGCGACGTAGACCAGAGCACCACCCGCCACCCGCACGATCGCGTGGTGCCCGCGCGAAGCCCCGAGCCAGAGCCCAAGGCCGATGGCGATGTCCGCGATCAACGCGAGCGCATTCCAGTACTCCACCGGCTCCCGCAGGCGGGCCACCCGGTCACCCTCGGGATCGAGCGATGGGATCGACTTCGCGACGAGCGCCCACGCGAGCACGGAGGCCGTGACGACCGCGATGACCGAGGCGCCGAGCCGTGCAGCAACGCGGCCTCCTACGGCTGCCAGCACGATCCCGAGGCCGAGAAAGACTGCGAAAGCCGCGCTCTTGTTGAACGCTTCCCAGCTTCGGTCGGGGACGATCGACCACCAGCTTGTCGCCCCCGTCCAGGCGACGAGCAGGACAAGGGCGACGAGCAGCACGCCGCCCGAACGCCCGAAACGAGGCGCGGCGGCGAGCCCGAAGGCGACGGCGAGGAGGGCGCCGGCGAGCATCACTGCCGCAGCTCCACCCACGGGAAGGACGCCGTTCACGCTCGAGCCGTCACCCGCGAACGCCGCCCCGACGAGCGCGCCGCCCACGAGCATCGCGACGAGAAGAGCGGCCACGCCGAGCGTCCGGCCGGACGGCTCCGGCGCCGCATCCATGGCGGGCCAGGCTACCAGCGCCCTTACCGTTTGCCCGCTCCCCGGAGAGGGGTACGAGCTTGTCCGTCTAACAATTCGTTTACCCTGCACTCACGCCGACCTCACCAGGAGCCGGAAGACTCGTCTAACTCTTGAGGCCTCCGGCCCGCGCCCGTGACACCGCACCCCTCGTCCCCATATCGCCGCGCCCGCGCCCTTGGCGCGTACTTGGCCACGGCCGCCATCGTCCTGGTCGCGCTCGCCTTGCCCGCCACGGCCATGGCATCGGTGTGCGGAGACAAGGTCCTCGCCGACTGGTTCGACAACGGACGCATCGACCGCCTGTACCAGGCGCACTGCTACGAGGAGGCGATCGACGCGATTCCGGCCGACCTGCGGGACTACGCGAACGCCGAGGAGATCATCTCCCGCGCGCTGCAGGCCTCGCTTCGCGGCGAACTCGATCCGGGCGGCGACGATCCGACTCCCGGCGACGATGGGGGAAGCACTCCGCCGACCACTCCGCCTGGCGGGCCCCCGACCGACCCGGGGACCGAGGCCGCGCCTGACGTGGACACGACCGGCATCTCGTCGGTTCCGATCCCGCTCCTCGTGCTCGGCGGCATGTCGATTGCACTGCTCGCGGCCGGCGGTCTCGGCTACCTCTCGCGGCGGCGCGCTGCGGCGAACGGCGACGACGGGCCTCCCGGCCCCGACGACCTCCTGAGCTAGCTCCGCCTTACCCGTTTGCCAACCGGCAGACGGGGTAGACGTCTGATTAGACGTCAGCCGGTATAGCCGTCCGGGGGGAGTTTCTTGATGAACGCGACGAGCCGCCTGCTCTTGGCCATCGCCGTTCTCGGCATTGGCATCCTTGCGCCGAGCGCCACTGGAGCCGCCGAGCTCGCGTGCAGCGCGCGCGTGCTGGTCGACTGGTCCGACAACGGCCGGATCGATCGCGTGTACGCGCTTCCGTGCTACGAGGAGGCGATCGCGACGCTGCCGACGGACATCAGGGATTACACGAACGCCCAGGACGTCATCGATCGCGCGATGACGACCGCTGTTCGCGGCGAGCCCGGCGGACCCCTCGGCGGCGCGCACGCCCGTCGAGCGTCGAGCGCCGATCCGACGGACATGTCCGGCGCTGCCCCGGTGCCGCTACCGCTCCTCGTGACGTTCGGCCTCGCCGTCGTACTGCTCGTAGCCGGCGCGCTCAGCCGGGTCGCCCGCCGCGGCACGCTCGGCCGCTAGGAGGGCTTGGCGGGACGGGCCTCGTCGTCGGGGTGCCGCTGGTCGTCGCGAGGCAAGGACGCAGGAAGCGTCCATATTCGTGAATATGGACGCGACCGAGGACGCCGCATCGCGGCGATCCAGCGCTCCCCGGCGACATCGGGCCTGTTTCGCCAATCCCTCCTAGGGGTCGCCCGGGTAGAATTCACCGGGTATGCGTCCCTCACTTTTCGCGCAATTTGCAGGAAATTCGCGAGCGCACCGTTCCGTCCGGCTCGCCTCCTACGCTGCCAAGTCCGCTCGCATGCTGCTCGTCGCTCCACCGAGCGGGAGGACCTGATGTCAAAGACCGCTCGGGAGGAAACGATGGCAACGGCGAAGGTAGAGGCACCCCAGCTCGAGTCCGAAATCGTGAACACGGTGATCGAGCCGGAGGCGAGCGTCGCCCCCCGCCGCGTCTTCACGATCCCCGGCCGCGACCCCTTCGAGGAGGTCGAGTGGGAGCTTCGCCACGCCTTCATCCCGGGCAAGGACGGTCCCGCCTTCGAACAGAAGGACGTCGAGTTCCCGAAGTTCTGGTCGCAGACCGCCACGAACATCGTCGCCCAGAAGTACTTCCGCGGGCGCATGTCCTCTCCCGAGCGCGAGCGCTCGGTGAAGCAGATGGTCGGCCGCATCGTCGACACGATCGGCGGTTGGGGCCGCGAGGGCGGCTACTTCGCAACCGACGAGGAAGCCGACACGTTCGAGGCCGAGCTGAAGGCGATCCTGGTCAACCAGTACGCCTCCTTCAACTCCCCGGTGTGGTTCAACGTCGGGTTCGAGGCGAAGCCGCAATGCTCGGCGTGCTTCATCCTCTCGATCGAGGACTCGATGGAGTCGATCCTCGACTGGATTCGCCGCGAGGGCGTCATCTTCCGCGGTGGCTCGGGCTCCGGCGTGAACCTGTCGCGCCTGCGCTCGTCCAAGGAGCAGTTGTCGAAGGGCGGCTATGCCTCTGGCCCCGTCTCCTTCATGCGCGGCGCCGACGCGTCCGCCGGCACGATCAAGTCGGGCGGCAAGACGCGGCGCGCCGCGAAGATGGTCGTGCTCGACGTCGACCACCCGGACGTCGAGGAGTTCATCTGGTGCAAGGCCAAGGAGGAGCGGAAGGCGCGCGTCCTCGAGGCGGCGGGCTACGACATGACGCTCGACTCGCCCGACTGGGCGTCGATCCAGTACCAGAACGCGAACAACTCGGTGCGGGTCACGGACGCCTTCATGGAGTCGGTGCTCGAGAGCAAGGAGTGGAACCTGACCGCCCGCACCGACGGCACGGTTGTCGAGACCAGCGATGCGCGTGACCTGCTCAGGCAGATGGCCGAGGCGGCATGGGAGTGCGCCGACCCCGGAATCCAGTACGACACGACGATCAACAACTGGCACACGCTCCCGAACACGGGGCGGATCAACGCGTCCAACCCGTGCTCGGAGTACATGTCGATCGACGACAGCGCCTGCAACCTCGCGTCGCTGAACCTCATGAACTTCCGTCGCGAGGACGGCGAGCTCGACATCGAGTCGTTCGAGCACGCGGTCGACGTCATGTTCCTCGCGCAGGAGATCGCGGTCGGCTACTCCTCCTACCCGACCCCCGAGATCGAGAAGAACGCGAAGGCGTTCAGGCAGCTCGGGCTCGGCTACGCGAACCTCGGCGCGTTGCTCATGGCGCGTGGGCTCCCGTACGACTCCGACGAGGGTCGCGCATACGCAGCCGCGATCACCGCGCTGATGACCGGGCGTGGGTACAGAAAGTCGGCGCAGGTCGCGAAGCGCATGGGCGCGTTCGCGGGCTACCAGCCGAACGCGGCAGCGATGATCGGCGTGATCGCGAAGCACCGCGCGGCGGTCGGCAACATCGATCACTCGAACTCCGTGCCGGACGACCTTCTGACCGCCGCCCGACGCGCGTGGGACGAGGCGCTCGAGCTGGGTGAGGTCTCGGGCTTCCGGAACGCGCAAGCAACTGTGCTCGCGCCGACCGGGACGATCAGTTTCATGATGGATTGCGACACGACCGGGGTCGAGCCGGACTTCTCGCTCGTCAAGTCGAAGAAGCTCGTCGGAGGCGGCGAGATCACGATCGTCAACAAGACCGTCCCGATGGCGCTCGAGAAGCTCGGCCACGCGCCGAACGAGGTCAGCGAGATCGTCGCGTTCATCGACGACAAGAACACCGTCGTCGGCGCGCCCTACGTCAAGCCGGAGCACTACCCGGTCTTCGACTGCGCGATCGGCGACCGCGCGATCCACTACATGGGCCACGTGAAGATGATGGGCGCGGTGCAGCCGTTCATCTCGGGTGCGCTGTCGAAGACGGTCAACCTCCCCGAGCAGACGACCGTCGACGAGATCGCGCAGCTCTTCGTCGAGTCGTGGCAGCTCGGCGTCAAGGCGATCGCGATCTACCGCGACAACTGCAAGGTCGCGCAGCCGCTCTCCGGAAAGAGCGATGCCGGCGCGACCACGCTCGCTCCGGTGTCAGGAGCCGTAGGACCGCTCCCGCAGCGCCGCCGCCTCCCCGACGACCGCGTCGAAGTCGGCCGCAAGTTCAAGGTCGGCGAGTACGAGGGCTACATCCACGTCGGCCTGTTCGAGGACGGGACGCCGGGCGACATCTTCGTGGACATCGCGAAGGAGGGCACGACCCTCGCCGGTCTCATGAACTCGTTCATGATCTCGGTCTCGCTCGGGCTCCAGTACGGCGTGCCGCTCGAGGTCTACGTCTCGAAGTTCAGCCACATGCGCTTCGAGCCGTCGGGGATGACGAACGACGCGGACATCCGAGTCGCGAAGTCGATCGTGGACTACATCTTCCGCTGGATGGGCAAGAAGTTCCTCTCCACCGACCAGCAGGAAGAAGCCGGCATCCTCACCCCAGAGGTGAAGGCGCGGCTAGCTGCTGCCTACGGAGACGCGGGCGAGCACGCAGCTGCGGCGGTCGCGTTGGATGCGCCCCCGCCAGGCCAGACGGCGTTGTTCAACCAGTGGGAGGACGCCGTCGAGTGCGCGAGGTGCGGCGGCCGCATGGTCAGGACGGGCAGCTGCTACACGTGCCGCGACTGCGGGACCAACACGGGTTGTAGCTAGCTCGCGCTGGTAGGGCGACGATCCGAAACCCGCCCGCAAGATGCGCGAAGCTGCTCTTTCCCGACCGCACCTGGGCCGTCGGGATGAGGCAAGCTGGCGGGAGGAGTCGCCCGCTTGACTGACACCTGGAGCATGCCGGCGGGCGGCTGCGTATTGGACGAGGCTCGCCGCGCTCGGATAGCGGTCCGAGAGACAGCGCGAGGCAGCACGAGAGCCGCGACCTAGCGGCTCTCGTGCCTTTGTGCGAACTACGCCGTCACGACGTCAGCGTGTGCGCTGCCGTTCCGGGACGAGATCCGACGACGCGCGTTCGGAACGGCCACGAGGGCAGCTCCGGTGCCCGCGACGATCAGGAACGCGTTGCGAACGCGATGACTTTCCTTGCGCCGCACCCGGTCGCCCGCGCTCTCGAGGTCGTCCAGCAACGCGCGCACGTGCTGGCGCAGCTTCCTGTCGTTCGCAAGCCGCGACGTGCTGAACCCGTCGCGGATGTTGGTGCGGAAACGGTCTCGGGCTTTCGCGCCGTGGGCAGCCGCGGAGCGAAGGTTCGAGCGCAACCGTTTGTCACGAACGATCTCGTCCGTATACGAGATGACGTCGCTCAGGGCGTCCTTCACCTTCTCGGTGCGACTCTTCGTGGTCAGGCTAAGCATGTCTACCTCCGATCGGGAACTCGGTCGTTGGATGCTTACCCTAGCTCGCAGCCTGAAAACGCCTTTCGTGTCGCCGCGCTCAGCCGGGATCGTCGATCGGGTCGGGCAGGGTGGGATAGTCGGTCGGGTACAGGCCGGCTGCGAAGCCGTACGCCGTGTCGCCGGAGCGGGGCAGTTGCGCGAACTCATGGCTAAGTGCCACGACGCGCTCCCAGAACTCCGCCGCGCTCTGCTTCGGGACGCGGGCATGGCGAAGAATCGAGCGGAGGTTGTCGGCCTCGTGGGCGGGGAGGGACTCGGCAGCGGCGACGGACAGCGCATTCGCATGCACGGTCGTCGGGTCCTCGCCCGGACGGTTCACAACGCCGACGTAGAACACACGCGCGGTACGGCCGTAGTAGCGCTCGTCGATCGCGCGTACCCGCCTTGTACGCACGACCCGCAGCATTCCTGTCTCCACAAGGACGTTCACGTGGTGCGCCACGGTGCTCTTCGGGCGCCCGACTGCCGTGGCGAGCTCGGCCACGGTCGCGGCCCGCTCGAGTAGCAGATCGAGGACCGTCGCCCGCAACGGGTCAGCCAGCGCCCGGAGCTGCGCCGGCGCCGTGACCACGATCTGGTCGGCGAGCTCGTAGTCGGGTATCGAGGAGTCGATCGACATCAATGGATCGTTCTAGTATATTCGATCGATCGAAGATTACGGATCATTCCGGACGAAGGAGGACGAAATGACGGAGGTACTGCTGTTCCACCATGCGCAGGGCCAGACGACGGGCTTTCACGCCTTCGCCGACGAGCTCCGTGGCGCCGGCCACACGGTGCACACTCCCGACCTCTTCGACGGCCGCACTTTCGACAGCATCGACGAAGGCATGGCATTTGTCGGGCAGCTCGGCTTCGGCGAGATCATCGATCGCGGCGAGCGTGCGGCAAACGAACTGCCCGACGAGCTCGTCTACGCCGGTTTCTCGCTCGGCGTGGTGCCGGCGCAGAAGCTCGCTCAAACCCGTGCGGGTGCGCGAGGGGTGCTGCTCTTCTACTCCTGCGTCCCGGTGTCGGAGTTCGGCCCGTGGCCGGCCGGCGTACCGGCACAGATCCACGGAATGGATGCCGACCCGCACTTCGTCGACGAAGGCGACATCGACGCCGCCCGCGAGCTCGTCGAGTCCGCCGAGGACGCCGAGCTGTTCCTCTACCCCGGCGATCAGCACTATTTCGCCGATTCCAGCCTGCCGTCGTACGATCCGGACGCAACTGCCTTGCTCACCCGACGCGTAGTCGACTTCCTCGACCGGCTTGATTGAAGCTCCGTCAAACAACACGTCTTCGTGCGCGAGGTTCGGGAGTGTCCCCCGCGCGAGCCCTGTGAAGGTTCAGTGAGCCAGGGAGGCTGCCCGGCTCCAGGACGTGCAGTCTGAGGCCGAGCTGCAGAAACTCGCCCTCCTGGCCCTCGAGCTCGCACAGCGAACCGCGCGTGCCCAGCGTCAACCACATCGCGTCCCGCACGTTGACGACGAACCCGCCCCCGCTGGCTTGTGCGGGGCCTGAGCCGGAGTCGTCGAGGGGCGCCTCGGGCACGGCGCGAGCCTACGGGCCTCGGGCCTGCCGCCGACGCTCCTGCCTCCACCGGCTCTGGCTGGAGTGCGGTGGATCTCGCCTTGGCGAGCGTGCGCGAGTGTCCCTCGAGCGGTTTAGGAGAGGCAACGCGCGCTCGAGGGCGGCCCGGTCGCTCGGCCCGCCGTGGGTCGCGAGCACATGCTCGACCGGCAGCTCGAGCAGTGGGCGCAACCCCTCGGCGATCTCCTCGCGTGTCACGCCAGGGCGGAGCCACCTCTCGTTGATCTCGAGACCTCGGCCGAAGTCGACGAGCGTGTCGCCGGAGATCACCGCACGCTGGCTCTCGACCCAGAGCACGGTGTCGTTCGGCTTGTGCCCGGGGAACACGTCGGCACCGAACGGCAGCCGGTCGCCCGACGAGTACGGGCGTGCCTCGCCCTTGTTCTCACGGAGCAGCCAGACGACGTCGGGACTGCCGTCGCCGGCCTGCTCGGCAGTGAGGCCGTACGTGTCCATGAGGTACTGCGCGGTGTCGGGCAACGGCGTGAACACGGGCACGCCGAGCCGCTCCACGAGGCGTTGTGAGTCCCGCTCGTGCCACGGCGCAGTGAGCACGATCGCCGTCTCGCGCTCGGTCGCAAGCGCCTAGATCTCGCTCGGCACGCCCAGCGGATCGAACAGCAGCAGGCGTTCGTCGTCGTCGATCGCGTAGGAGGAGACGTTCTGGTCCCACGGCTCGCTCGACCTCCACGCCGGATGACGTGCCTGCCAGTGCCACAGGCCCGGGCGCAACTCGCGCACGGCGCGATGCTACTGAAGTGCTGCGCACTCCCGATGCACGCGACGGACGTTCAAACCCGGGCTCAGTGAACTGGTGAGCGGTACGCCGCGCCGGGATCTCGCCGCAATGCGCGGCGAGCACGTGATAGCCCCCCAGCGGGATGGTGTGTGAGTCGATGCGATCAGTCGAAGGCGAACAGCGGCGGGAGGATGACCACGACCGCGGCGGCAAACATGGCGAAGACGGGAAGGTAGGTGGTCTGCCAGCGCTCGAGCCGGTGGAGCGTGCTGCGTCCTCTTAGGAATCGAGCGGCTAGCCAGGCGGCCCCCGCGAGGTTCACGAGGAGGACGAGGTTGAGGCCGAGCGCTGCCGTCCGGTTCGGGGTGAACCCGAGGTCGCCGATCCGAGCGATCATCGCGCCGAGCACCATCACGTCGAGCACGAGGGCGCTGACGACGGCGACCAGCTGGATGCCGTCCATCCATCCGGGGGACGACGTGGACGGATCCCGTGCGGACATCCCGTACAGGACGAGCGCGAGGACGACAACCAGCAGGGCGTCGATGACGCTGACGAGCTCGCGATCGAACGCGCCGCCGAGCCCGGTCACGGCGTAGACGACAGCAGCGCAGGCCAGCATCACCGCGAACAGCGGCGTGAAGAGCATCGTGAGCACCGGCGCCATGTTCTCCACGACCCGTTGCTTCGACTCGACCAGCCACGCGGCCACGATCACGGCACCCGCCGCTCCTGACGGCAGCACCCACTCGGCGATCCGCTCGACGTCGACCCCCGCGGGTTCGAGGATCGCAGCGGTCAAGGCCCATGAGCACCCCGCCTCCGAGCGCGATCAGCACGTAGTAGATGAACCATTCACCCGTGAAGCGGACGAAGTCCATGCGCCGCTCGTGCGCTCGGACCGTGCCGCCCATGTACGGGTAGGCAACGACGAACCAGAGCACGACGGGCAGACTGAGGATGACGAGGGCCTCGGTGTCCGAGTCCGCACCCCAGGGGTAGAGGTTGACCACGAGCGCGGCGAGCACGAACGGCGCCGCCGTCAGCACCCAGTGGCGGGCGTCGAGCTGCCGCTGGCGAGCGAAGTACGCGGCAAGAAACGGCAACACGAAGAGACTGGCGTTCCGCGCCAGCCAGGTCGGCTCCTCGTCGGGGAAGCCGGCAGCAAGGCGTGCGACCTGGATCGCGACGGCCGCGGCCACGGCGAAGGCGAGCGTCGGGAGCCAGCCGCTGGACGCGCGCGCCGGCTCGTCGTCACCGCTCAGGACGAGTTGCTTCCACAACCGGCCGCTGTGCTCGCGTGCGAACTCCCGGGACAGGCCGTCGAGGTCCCCCAGCCGTTTTACGGCGACCAGGAACGCCTCGTCGTCTGTGAGGCCGGCCGCGTTCAGCTCGGAGATCTGGTGGCGAAGATGATCCTCGAGCTCGTCGACGTCGTGGCCGTTGACGCCCGGCGCGTTGGCGACGTAGGCCCGCCACTCTGCGATCTGTGACTCCACGCTCTCCATGGCTCACGCCTCGCCGAGAGCCGTCAGCATCACGCCGGACCCCGGCCAGACGTCATTCAGCGCACGTGTGACCGCCGCCCACTGCCGTTGCTGATCGGCGAGTGCCGCTCGTCCCTCGTCGGTGATCGCGTAGTACTTGCGGCGACGCCCTTCCGGTGACGATCGCCACTCCGTGGTCACGTACCCGAGCCGACGGAGGCGATGGAGCAGCGGGTAGAGCATCCCGTCGGTCCACTCGAGCTCGCCCGCGGAGAGCGCACGTACCCGCTTGAGGATGGCGTAGCCGTAGCTTTCACCCTCCGCCAGGATTGCGAGCACGAGCGGTGTCGCCGTGGCCGCGACGAGGTCCTTGTCGATGTGCATATCACCTCCACAGCTCGAAGTGCTATGCATAGAAGCACAAGGTGCATTGAGCCGCAAGGCATTGGACGAAAGCGCCAGGCAAGTCTTCGCAGCAGCTCTCGCAGACAAGCCTCACTGATCGGTCGGGAGGTTAGGTCGAAGATGCGAGGCTAAGGTTTACCGAATGAAGACTTTCAACCTCAATAGCGACGAGTGGGACGGGACGAGGGACCGCGAGGGCTGGCGCGTCAAGGGCGTGCTTGTCGGCCAACGCGTCGGCGGTGAGCTGATCGGTGCGACCATGTCCGAGATCGAGCCTGGCAACAAGCTGTGGCCGTACCACACGCATTACCTGAACGAGGAATGGGTGATCGTGCTCCGCGGCGAACCGACGCTGCGTACGCCAGAAGGCGAGCAGGTGTTGAAGGAGGGCGACGTCGTCGGCTTTCCGCGCGGCAAGGAGGGTGCGCATCAGATCATCAACCGAACAGACTCGCCTACTCGCGTACTCATGCTCTCGTCGATGATCCGCGGCGAGATCATCGAGTATCTCGACACCGGAAAGGTTCTCGCCAAGGATGCCGAGGACGAAGACATCATGTTCGCGACGCCGGGACCCACCGCCGAATACTGGGAAGGCGAGGACTAGCTCCGGGCGACGGTCTCGAGTAACCGGCAGCGGAGACTTCGGTCCGACGAGAGGTCATCCGAGTGTGTCAGCGTGCTCTCCCTCGGCGGTCGAGCTGGCCCCTCACACAGTGAGGACGATCTTTCCTTTGGCGTGCCCTTCTCCGATGTACTCGAGGGCATCTGCGATCTCGCTGAGCTCGTACCGCCTGTCCACGACCGACCGCATCTTCCCGCTCTCGAGAAAGCCTCGCAGAACCTCCATGTCCGCCTTGTTGAACTTCGCGATGAAGAAGACGAGCTTCCGACCGCTGCCGATCGCCGCCAAGCGAAACGTGACGAGGTGACCGATCGGCCCGAGCAGGCGATTCTTCTTCGGTCCCCCGACGAGGACGACGGTCGCCTTCGGATTCAGAATGCGCTTGCACGCTGACCACGACCTGCTCCCCGCGACGTCCAGCATCAGGTCGTAGCGCCGTCCACTTCGCGTGAAGTCCTCCTGCGTGTAGTCGATGACGTGATCGGCGCCGAGCGATCGCGCGATCTCCACATTCCCCGTACTGCAGACGGCGGTCACGTCCCCGCCGAGCGCCTTGGCGATCTGCACCGCGTACGTGCCCACGCCACCCGACGCGCCGTTGATCAAGACCTTCTGTCCCGGCTCGAGGTTTCCCTTGTCGCGGAGGCCCTGTAGTGCAGTGAGCGCCGCGACCGGGGCGGCGGCCGCTTCCTCGAATGTCACGCTCGGCGGCTTCGGCACGATCGCGCGCTCCTCCCGGGCACAGACGTACTCGGCGTACGCCCCGTTCCTGCCGCCGAAGACCTCGTCGCCCGGTCGAAACTGTGTGACGTTCTTGCCGACCGCGTCGACCGTCCCGGCGTAGTCGACACCGAGCCTGTTCGTCTTCGGCTTGCGCAGGCCCATCTGCGTGCGTCCGACGTAGGGCCTTCCGACCACGTCGTACCAGTCTGCAATGTTCACCGAAGTCGCGTGGACCCGCACCAGCACCTCGTCGTCTGCAGGTTCTGGCTTGTCGATCTCTCGAAGCTCGACGGCGGCGTCGGGCGGGCCGAATCTGTCGCGGAGGGCTGCCTTCATCAAGCGTGCCCGCCGTTCACGGTGAGGACGACGTTTCCGGTCTTCTGCCACGTCTCGACGTACCTGGTCGCCTCGACCACGTCCTCGAGCGGGTAGGTCCGATCGATGACCGCCCGGTAGTGCCCGCCTTCGATGAGCTCCTTCACCAGGAGGACGTCCTTCTTCGAGAGCTTGGGAATCGTGAACACCACCCGCTTGCCGATCAATCTGGCCGCACGCCCGAGGACGAGGTTGCGCAGGCCGTCGGTCGGGACGAAGAGCCCGCCCGGCTCGAGTGAGCCCCTGCAGCGCAGGAAGGAGTGCTTTCCCACCGCATCCAGGATGACCTCGTAGGTCTTGCCGTTCTTCGTGAAGTCCTCCTGCAGGTAGTCGATGACGACGTCGGCCCCGAGTGAGCGCACGAGCTCGACATTCTTCGTGTTGCAGACCGCGGTGACGTGGGCGCCGAAGTGCTTGGCCAGCTGCACGGCCGCGGTGCCGCAGGACCCGGACGCCCCGTACACGAGGAGGCGCGTGCCCTGGCCGACATCGGCACGTCTCAGATGTGCCAGCGCCTGGATCGCACCGTCGCAGACCGCCGCACCCTCCTCGAAGGACATCCCGGCAGGCAGGTGCGCCAGCGGAGAGCTCTCCCGGATGCACGTGAGTTCCGCGTTCGTGCCGAAGCTCTTGATGCCGAAGACCCGATCGCCGACCTCGAACTCGGTAACGGCTGCACCGACAGCCTCGACCTCGCCGGCAAGCTCCAGGCCGAGGATCCTCCGCTTCGGACGGAGGAGACCGGCGTAGAAGCGCCAGAGGAACGGCCTGGCTCGGCGGATGTGGCAATCCGTCTGGCTGACCGTCGTCGCGCGGACTCTGACGAGGACCTGGTCGTCATCGGGCGCAGGCGGCTCGACCTCCTCGACTCGCAGGACTTCGGGTGGCCCGTACCTGTCGTGGACGACAGCTCTCATCGGCCGGTGCCGTTCATCGTCAGGACGACGTTTCCGGTCTTCTGCCCGGTCTCGACGTACTTCGTCGCCTCGATCACGTCCTCGAGTCGATAGCGCCGATCGATGACCGCCCGGTACTTCCCGGCCTCGATGAGCTCCTTGAGGAGGAGGACGTCCTCCTTCGAGTACTTCGTGATTCCGAGCTTCACGTTCTTGCTTCCGATCCAGCGTGTGAGCAAGACCAGCAGCGGGAGGTGCCACATGAACCCGAGGTCGGTGTCGACGAACGTTCCGCCCGGCTTCAGCGAGCGCCTCGCCCGCCGGAACGAGTACTTGCCGACCGCGTCGAACACGAGGTCGTACGTCTTGCCGTTCCTCGTGAAGTCCTCCCGCAGGTAGTCGACGACCTCGTCCGCGCCGAGCGATCGCACGAGCTCGACGTTCCTCGTGTTGCAAACCGCCGTGACATGGGCTCCGAAGTGCTTGGCGAGCTGCACGGCCGCCGTTCCCACGGATCCGGACGCCCCGTAGACGAGGACCTGCTTTCCCTTCAGCTCGCTTGCTTTTCTCAGACATGCGAGCGCGAGCGCTGCTCCGTCGCAGACAGCAGCGGCTTCCTCGAACGTGACGCCCGTCGGCATGTGCCCGAGCGCGCCGTCCTCCCGAACGCAGACGAGCTCGGCGTGGGCTCCCGAACGGACGCCGAACACGTGGTCGCCCAGCTCGAACTCGCTGACGGCTGCGCCGACTGCTGCCACCTCGCCGGCCAACTCCAGTCCGAGGATCGGCCGCTTCGGTCGAAGCAACCCGGTGACGAACCGGCTGATGAAGAATTCGGCGCTGCGAAGCCCGGTATCGGTCCTCGTGACGGTCGTCGCGCGCACCTTGACGAGGACTTCGTCCTCCTTGGGGACAGGCGGCTCGACCTCTTCGATTCTCAGAATCTCCGGAGGCCCGTACCTGTCGTAGACGACGGCTCTCATGCGCGCGCCTCCACCGCCCGGTTCGCCGCAAGCGATGGGTCGGTGCCGTTCACCGTCAGGACGACGTTTCCCGTCTTCTGGCCGGTCTCGACGTACTTCGCTGCCTCGACCACGTCCTCGAGCGGGTAGCGCCGGTCGATGACCCCGCGGAACTCCCCGGCTTCGATGAGCTCCTTGACGACGAGGACGTTCTCCTTCGTGTACTTGGGTAGCGGGAGCGTCACCCTCTTGTCTCCGATCCAACGGGTCAGCAGGGCGAGCGGCGGGACGTGCCACATGAAGCCGAGGTCGGTTTCGATGTAGATCCCGCCCGGCTCCAGCGAGAGTCGGCAACGCCTGAACGATTGCTTGCCGACTGCGTCCACGATGACGTCGTAGGTCTTGCCGTTCCTCGTGAAGTCCTCCTGCATGTAGTCGACGACCTCGTCAGCGCCGAGCGATCGCACGAGCTCGACGTTCTTGGTGTTGCACACGGCCGTGACGTGTGCGCCGAAGTGCTTCGCCAGCTGCACCGCTGCAGTTCCGATCGCTCCGGACGCGCCGTAGATGACGACTCTGCGCCCTTGAAGCGGGTCCGCCTTTCTCAGGCACGCCAGCGCGATGATCGCTCCGTCGCTGACCGCACCTGCATCTTCGAACGACATGCCCGTCGGCAGGTGCGCAAGCGCTCCGTGCTCACGGACACAGACGAACTCGGCATTCGAGCCTGAACGCATGCCGAAGACGCGGTCGCCAACGTGGAACTCGGTAACGGCGGCGCCGACTGCGGCGACCTCGCCCGCGAATTCCATACCGGCAATCCGCTGCTTCGGTCGGAGAAGGCCGGTGAAGACGCGGGAGAAGAACGGATCCGCTCCTCGCACGCCGCAATCGGTTCGAGTCACCGAGGTGGCGTAAACCCTGACGAGGACCTCGTCGTCCTTCGGTACCGGAGTGTCGACCTCCTCGAGCCGAAGGACTTCGGGTGGTCCGTACGTGTCCTGAACGACGGCTTTCATATGTCACTTCCTCTCGTCGCGCTGGAATCGATGGATCGGACCGCCGTGGCTCCATGCCCGTCCAGCGCGATACAGCTCCGCGGGCCGTCCGCCGGACGGGCCTGGTCGCGCTCGGCGCCCGGTGGGGATCACCCAACCGTCCTCCGCGACGATGCTGCGCCGGAAGTTCGCTGCGTCGAGCTGCACCCCCCAGACGGCCTCGTACACCGCCCGTAGCTCGGCCAGGGTGAACGTCGTTCCCACGAACGCGGTCGCGATGCCCGTGACCTCGAGCTCGACGCGAACGCGCTCGATTGCGTCCCGCACGATCTGCAGATGGTCGAACGCGAGCTCGATCCTGCCGTTGAGCACGTCGGAAACCGGCACGAGCGCAGCCACTGCGGCATCCGTGCCGGCCATGACCGCTCCCACGTCGCGAAGCACCGCGAGGTATCCGACCGTCACGACGTTCATGCGAGGGTCGCGCTCGGGATCGCCGTACGCCCCGAACTGGGTGAGCAGGCTCGGCACGTCGACAGCCGTTTCCTCGACGAGCTCTCGTCTCGCCGCCTCGTCCAGCGTCTCGGTGGGACGCTTGAACCCGCCTGGGATCGCCCACATGCCCTCGAACGGCGCCTCGCCACGCTGAACGAGCAGCATGTGCAGCTTGCCCGCCGACATGGTGAGGATCACCACGTCGACCGTGACGGCGAAGGCCGGGAACTGCGACGGGTCGTAGCCGACGGGCGGTACCTCACGCCTGGCTTCGGTTGCCACTACGCGGCCGTTCCCGCCGCGCCACGGCGCACGCGGCTGCCGCCTGCGCGAGTGCGCGACCTGCGGACGCGGTCGCCGCGGTCGATCAGCTGGATGTATTCGAATGGGAGGTACGTGACTAGCACGGCCCGCTCCTCTCTAGTTTTGGTCTTGATGACTGTTACCGTACCACCAAGTTATAGTCTTGTCAACCAAAACTTCGGAGATGCCTCGCGATGAGTTCCGAGCGGACTGCCGGTCTATAGTTGATGACCCCGAGGAGACTGCCGCGATGAATCCGTTCAGATGGATCGAGCAGTGACACCACCTCGTGTGCTCGCCGGGAAGTGCCGGTGTGGAGCGGTTCGTTACGAGGTCTCGGACGAGTTCGTGTATGCGGCGAACTGTCACTGCTCGGAATGTCGAGCTGCCACGGGCTCGGCCTTCAAGGCGTTCGCGAGAATCGCGCGAGAGAAGCTCACCGTCACCAAGGGACTGGGCGAGCTCGCCGTCGTCGGAGAGGAAGGGCTCAACGACACGCGCTGCCGGACGTGCGGATCCTTTCTCTTCTCGGTGGTGAACGACGGCCAGTTCGTGCACGTGTCCCTGGGGTCGTTGGTGGACACACCGACGCTCCGCCCGACACACCACATATTCGTCGGCTCCAAGGCGGCCTGGTTCGAGATCACCGACGACCTTCCTCAGTTCGACGAGTACGCGACCTGAGATCCGCGGGCTAGAGGACGGATACCCGGCTATACGCTCACCGGATGGCGGTGGCGATCACCTGGCAGCAGTCTCAGAACCTGGTTCAGCGCGCTCGGCGACCGGCTGGTGCCGATCGACGTGGACGGTGAGGCCGCGTACGTCCTGGCCGAGGACCTCGACGAGCTGGCCTCTGTGACTCCCACGACGGCCGTGCGGTTGCTCCCCGGGTTCGATCAGTACGTGCTCGGCCCTGGAACCGGCGACGGCCACGTCGTCCCGACGTCACGGCGTACCGCGGTCAGCCGACAGAGCGGCTGGATCTCGCCGGTCGTGGTGGTCGGCGGCGTCGTCCGCGGCACCTGGGAGGTGGACGGCGACCGAGTGCATGTGGCCTGGTTCGGGGAAGCCGGAAAACCGCCGGGAAACGCTCTCCGGGCGGAGGTCACCCGGCTCTCGTCCGTCCTCGGTCGGGACCTCCGGCCGAGATCGGCATCGCCTAGCTTAGATCGATTTGGCGAGCACCTCAGCAAGCCACAACCAGCGCGCGTCGCGCGCGTTCAGGACGAACCACCCCCTTCCCGGCGGGTACGAGTCCGTGCTCGGTCTGCTCGAGAGTGGCCTCGGAACCACGCTCGGAGGTCACGGCGGCGTCCCCGGTAGGCGTAGATTGACGGGATGACCTTTGCGGTCCCCGCCGACTCGTACGACCGGTTCATGGGCCGCTACTCCGTTCCGCTCGCGTCCGAGTTCGCGGACCTGGCAGGCGTTGTCGCCGGCCAGCGCGTGCTGGATGTCGGCTGTGGTCCAGGAGCGCTGACGACCGCGTTGGTCGAGCGCCTCGGTGCGAGCGCGGTTACGGCGATCGATCCATCGGAGCCGTTCGTCGCCGCGGCTCAGCGGCGTCATCCCGGCGTCGACGTTCGGCGAGCAGGAGCCGAGCAACTGCCTTTCCAGGACGCCGAGTTCGACTCGACGCTGGCACAACTCGTCGTTCATCTCATGGAAGACCCGACCGCAGGACTGGCGGAAATGGTGCGTGTGACTCGCAAGGGCGGCGTCGTGGCAGCGTGCGTCTGGGACTACGCCGGCGGCCGGGGGCCCGTCAGCGCACTCTGGGATGCGGCTCGTGAGCTCGACCCCGACGTCGTGGACGAGTCCCACCTCGCGGGAGCTCGCGAGTCCCACCTCGCGCAGTTGTTCGAGGCGAGTGGCCTGCACGAGATCGAGGAGGCAACTCTCTCGATACGCGTCGAGCATGCGAGTTTCGAGGAGTGGTGGGAGCCGATGACGCTCGGCGTAGGCCCGGCCGGGAGCTACGCGGCCGGGCTCGCTCCGGAACGACGAGCCGAGTTGCGCGAGCGCTGTCGCGAGACATTGCCTGACGCACCGTTTCTGCTGACAGCGTACGCCTGGGCAGCGCGGGGCCTCGCGTAGACCTGGACCTGAGCCGGCTAGAGCGTCTTCCAGAAGACGGTCGTGTCGCAGGGTCGGCCATCCGGGTACAACGCGTAGCCCGGGGATCACGCCGACCTTGTTCCACCCCATTCGCTCGTACAGGCGCTCCGCCGCGTCGCCGGTCACGGTGTCGAGGACGAGCAGCGACTTCCCCTCCGCTCGCGCCTCGGCCTCCGCGTGCTCCATCAGCAGCCGAGCAATGCCACGTCCGCGTGCCGAGCGGCGAACGAGCAGCTTCGCGATCTCGGCACGGTGCGGTTGGTTCGGCGGCAGCGCGAGGACGACCTGCACCGTGCCGACCAGCTCACGGTCGGCGAAGGCGGCGAGTAGAAGCCGGCGGCCCTCTTTCACCTCGGCCCCAGCGGCCTCGAAGACGCCGCGCCCGTCCTGCCAGGGAGAACGGCGCCATGTAGCTGACCGAGGCACCTCCGGCGACGCAGTCGACCAATACAGCCGCGAGCCCGTCGACGTGCTCGGTGATCCCGGTCGCATCGAGTCGGCGGATCTCGATCTGCTGGGTCACAGCACCGGGCTACGCGGGCCGATAGCGAAGGAGTGTGACACCCGAGTCGAACGTCCTCGACCCGAGCAGCGCCAATCGGCTCTGCTCGCCCTCGAGCGGACGCTCACCCGACCCCCACACGGCGGGGTGGACCCAGAACCGAAGCTCGTCGATGAGACCGCGCTCGAGCAGCTGACGCGCGAGGTCACCGCAGCCGATGAGAACCAGATCCCCGTCGTGCCCCGCCTTCAGCTTCTCGACCCCGTTGAGGGCATCGCCCTCGATCAGCGTGGCGTTCCATTCGAGCGCTCCCGCGAGGCTGCGCGACGCGACGAACTTCGGCATGGGGTTGAGCTGGTCGGCCCACTCACCCGTCTGGGCGGGCCAATAGCCCGCTAGGCCCTCGTACGTCTTGCGCCCCATCACCATCCCCGCTGCGCCGACGAACTGATCGCGGCTCGCGCCGTCGTGCTCGCCCTCGCTGACGTACCACTCGCCGACGGTAGTGACGCCGTCGACCGTCATGGCAGTCGAAAGAATCAGCCTGCTCACGAAGCTCCCCTATCGCGACTCGTAGCGCCTGGACTCCTGCAGAACCCAGGTGTTCCCGTCGGGATCGCTGAAGTCCGCGAACGAGTTGTAGTCGCGCCGCTCGGGATCCGGCCCCGGCATCCAGCCGCTCGGGGTCATGTGCCGAACCTCGCTGACCTCGACGCCTCGCTCGACGAGCTCGGCACGGGCAGCCGCGATGTCCGTGACGACCAGGTGCGTTCCCCTGACCGAGCCGGGTGTGGCGTCGGTGATGCCGATCCCGACCGTGATCGAGCAGGCGGAGCCGGGCGGTGTCATCTGCACGACGCGGAACTCGTCGCTCGCCTGGTGGTCGACATCGAGCGTGAAGCCGGCCCGCTCGACGTAGAAGTCCTTCGCACGATCGACGTCCGAGACGGGAATCAGGACGAGCTCGAGCTTGAAATCCATCGACGTCCTCCTCCCTCTATTCCTGCGGTGGCAGCTGCTGCACCGCCCAGCGATTGCCGTCCGGGTCGCTGAAGAAGACGAACGAGCCCCACGGGAACTCCTCGACGTCGGTCGCCTCCACCCCGCGCGCGACGAGCTCCGCGCGCGCGGCCTGGATGTCCGAGACGACGATCTGCGCGCGAGCCGATCCGAGCGGAGCGTCGGAGATCCCCTTGCCGAGCGTGATCGAGCATGCCGAGCCAGGGGGCGTCAGCTGAACGAAACGGATCTCGTCGGAGACCGTGATGTCGTGATCGGCGGTGAAGCCGGCCTTCTCCGTATAGAAGGCCTTCGCGCGGTCGACGTCCGAGACCGGGACCGCCACGAGCTCGAGCTTCCAGTCCATCGTCAGCTCCTCTCTCGTCGGTGGCTTTCCCCGGAACCTAGCCGCCTTGTCCTTCCTCGCGGTCGATGAGAACATATGTTCGTGTCGCGCGAGACCACGATCCTGCATGCGGATCTCGACGCGTTCTTCGCATCGGTCGAGCAGCGGGACGATCCGCGCCTACGCGGGCGACCCGTTATCGTCGGCCTCTGGGTCGTGCTCGCCGCGAGCTACGAGGCGAAGGCGTACGGGATCCGCACGGCGATGGGCGGCCTCCAGGCGCGCAGGCTGTGCCCGCACGCGGTGCGGGTCGAGCCCCGCATGTCGGCGTACTCGGAAGCGAGCAAGGCGGTGTTCGCGCTGTTCGAGGACACGACGCCGCTCGTCGAGGGAATGTCGATCGACGAGGCGTTCCTCGACGTCCGCGGCCTCCAGCGCCTCGCCGGAACACCCGCCGAGATCGCGGCGCGGCTGCGGCAGAGAGTGCTCGAGCAGATCGGCCTGCGTATCACGGTCGGCGTGGCGAGGACGAAGTTCCTCGCGAAGGTCGCGAGCGGCGTCGCCAAGCCCGACGGCCTCCTCGTCGTTCCGCCCGCCGACGAGCTGGCGTTCCTCCATCCGCTTCCCGTCGAGCGCCTCTGGGGCGTCGGCCGGGTCACCGCCGAGAAGCTCCATCTCCGAGGCATCGAGACCGTTGGCCAGGTCGCCGAGCTCGGCGAGCCGGCGCTCGTCGCGATGCTCGGACGCGCGTCGGGCCGGCAGCTCCATGCCCTGGCGCACAACCGCGATCCCCGGCGCGTGCGCCCTGGGCATCGAAGAGGGCTCGATCGGGTCACAGCGTGCGCTGGGTCGCCGCCCGAGATCGCGCGAGGAGATCGACGCGACGCTGGTAGCGATCGTCGATCGGCTCGCCCGACGCCTCCGCAGCGGACGGCGGGCGTGTCGCACGGTCGTCCTCCGCCTTCGCTTCTCGGACTTCACCCGCGCGACGCGATCGCACACGCTGCCACGGGCGACGACGCAGACCCAGGCGATCCTGGACGCGGCGCGAGGGCTGCTCGCCGCAGCGATGCCGATGATCGAAGCACAGGGCCTCACGCTCGTGGGCCTCGCGCTCACGAACCTCGAGGACGACAGCGCCGTTCAGCTCGCGCTGCCGTTCGCGCCTCAGCTCGACTGGGCCCTCGACGCCGCCCTCGACGAAGTGCGCGACCGGTTCGGCTCCGACGCCGTGACCAGGGCGCTGCTGCTGGGTCGCACTCGCGGTGTCGAGATGCCGCTGCTCCCGGACTGACGCCGCTAGAGCGGTGGGATGTTCTGGTTGCGGCGGAGAACGTTGACGGGTCGTAGCGGCTCTTCAGCGCGCGAAGCCGCTCGAACGCCTCGTCTCCGAACGCGGCGCGCACCCGCTCGATCGGCTCGTCGGCCTGCATGTAGTTCGCGTAGCCACCCCCCAGTGACCATGGCTCGATCGCCGCTGCCGTCTCGCGGGCCCACTCGATGTGGGCCTCGATCGACCTCCGCGTCGCGCCAGACCGCCATGACGCTGACGTTGAACGCCGCCCGCCGGTACGCGAGGGCCGAGAAGCCGTCCTCGACAGCCTTCGGCGCGCCGTGCAACGACTCGATCAGGACGTGACCCGGCGGGCGACCGAACGCAACGATGCGCTCGAGGAGCTCGTCGATCAGCTCGTCCGCGAGGTCACGCACGAAGTGTCCCTTCCAGTAGTGGCGGTTCTGGCCATAGGGCGAGTCGAACAGGAGCTGCTGTTCCAGGAACGACCGCGCCCGCACGCCGTCGCTCACGAGCCCCGGCGCCGAGCGCAGCGCGCGCAGATGGTCCGGATCGGCATCCGTGCCCGTGTAGCAGGGTGCGACGACGACCACCGGGGAGAGCGACTCGTCGATCGCGAGCTCCGCCTGGCAGCTGAGGTCGCGCGGGGAGCGGCCGACGATGTCGCGAAAGCGGCGAAGCGCGTCGAGCGCACCGTCACCGCGATACTCGAGCACGCCACCGACGACGCGCTCGAGCGCATGCAGGCGGAACTCGAGCTGCGTGGCGACGCCAAAGTTGCCACCACCGCCACGGAGCCCCCAGAGCAGCTCGGGGTTCTCGTCGCGGTTCGCACGGACGAGGGACCCGTCGGGAGTCACGAGCTCGGCTCCGACGAGGTTGTCGCACGTCAAACCATGCTGAGCCGTCAGGTGACCAATCCCGCCGCCGAGAGTCAGGCCGGCAACGCCCGTGGAGCCCACGATGCCTCCAGGCGTGACGAGACCGACCGCCTGCGTCGCAGTGTCGAAGTCGAGCCAGGTCGCGCCGCCGGCGGCACGGGCGATCCGTGCCTCCGCGTCCACGTCGACGTGCCGCATCGCCGAGAGGTCGATCACGAGGCCGTCGTCGCAGACGCAGTGCCCCGCGGGGTTGTGCCCGCCACCGCGAACCGCGATCTCGAGCCCCTCCTCGCGTGCGAACGCTAACGCCGCTGCTACGTCATCGCTGCCGAGACAGCGCGCGATCGCGGCGGGCCGGCGAGCAACGAACGCATTGAATCCGCGCCGCGCGCTGTCGTAGTCGTCGTCGCGCGGTGCGATCACCTCACCCGAAAGGCGCTCCCGTAGGGCTATGAGGTCGTGGACTCCAGCTCTCACGTTCGCTCGTCTCACTCCCCTACGCAATCTCAGCCTGCGGCTCTGGCCCGTGCTCGGCGTGCTCCGCCGCCATCGGGTGGGGCCGGAGGAGCGCGGCGCCGATCGCAGCGGCGGCGAAGGCGAAGATCGCACCGACGAGGAACGCAAGGTGGTAGCCGCCCGTCAGCGCCTCCAGCTCGCCCTCGCCGGCAGCGGCGAGGGTGTCCGTCCGCGTGGCCGCGAGGCTGGCAAGGACCGCGAGGCCGAGCGCACCGCCCATCATGAACGAGGTGTTGACGATCCCCGAGGCGAGCCCCGCCTCGCTCGGCTCGACGTCGCTCATCGCGGCGAGGAGCACCGGGTTGAAGGCGATGCCCGCGCCGATGCCGAGCAGGATCATGCTCGGGAGGACGTCGACGACGAAGCTCCCGTCGACCGGCGCGCGCGCGAACCACAGGAGCCCCAGGCCGGCGAGCCCGAGCCCCACAGCCAGCGGCGGCCTGATTCCGTAGCGCATGACGAGCTTCGCCGAGAGCCCGACCGAGAGCGCTCCCATGATCAGGTTCCCCGGCAGGAAGGCGAGACCAACCTCCAGCGGGCTGTATCCGAGGACGAGCTGGAGATAGAGGGCGGAGAGGAAGAACCAGGCGAACATCGCGCCCGCCCACAGGATCCCGACCACGTTCGAGACGGCGAGGTTGCGGAGCTTGAAGAGCGCGAGCGGCATGAGGGGAGCGACCACGCGCGCCTCGATGGCGATGAAGACCGCCATCAGCACTGCCGCCGCGGCCAGCAGCCCGACCGTTTGGCCGGACGTCCACCCGGCCTCGTTCCCGTTGACGATCGCGTAGACGGCAAGCATCAGAGCGGCCGTGACGGTGACCGCGCCCGCAACGTCGAGACGTCTCTGGACTGCCATGCCCGGAGCCGCAGGCAGCAGGCGGAGTGACAGCACGAGAACGGCGACGCCGACAGGGAGGTTGACGAAGAAGATCCACTGCCACGCGAGCGCGTCCGTGAGGATGCCGCCGAGCAGGACGCCGATGCTCCCGCCGCCCGAGGCGACGAACCCGAAGATGCCCATCGCCTTCGCGCGCTCGGCAGGCTCGGTGAACAGCGTCATCATCAGCGAGAGCGCGACCGCGGAGACGATCGCGCCGCCGACGCCCTGCACCGCGCGCGCCACGATCAGTACCTCCTGCGTCCCGGCGAGACCGCAGACGAGCGACGCCGTGGTGAAGAGCGCGATCCCGATCAGGAACAGCCGCCGGTGCCCGAAGAGGTCCCCCAGTCGACCACCGAGCAACAGAAAGCCGCCGAAGGTGAGCAGGTACGCATTGACGACCCAGGCGAGCGACGAGTCGGAGAAGCCGAGGTCCTCCTTGATCGACGGCAGCGCGACCCCGACGATCGTGACGTCGAGCACGATCATCAGGTCTCCCAGGCACAGAACGAGCAGTGCGAGCCAGCGACTGCGACTGTCCATCGTCATCGAACTTCCTCTCTTTCCCAGATCCTCAGTCTCGGAAACTCAGACTGCTCGAGGGCATGAAACTCACCGCTCGTTCGATTGCTTGACGAGTGCATGTACGGGGAAAGGACCGTCTCTCGGCTCGAAACTCATCGAACCCGACCGAGGAGGCGCTCATGTTGAAGAATTCACCGTTCTACGCAGGCTTCGCGGTAGACGACGTCGACCGTGCGAAGCAGTTCTACGGTCGGACGCTCGGCGTCCAGGTGATCGATCTGGGCGACGGCCTGTTGTCTCTCCAGGGCGGAAACGGCTATGCCGTGCGTCGTCTACGAGAAGGACACCCACGAGCCCGCCGAGCATACGATCGTCAACTTCCCGGTCGACGACATCGACGTCGCGGTCGACGAGCTGCGCGCAGCCGGCGTGGAGTTCGAGCAATACGACGAAGGGCCGATCGCAACCAACGAGAAGGGCATCGCGACTCCCGGCCCGAAGCAGGCGTGGTTCAAGGATCCCGCCGGCAACATCCTGTCGGTGATCGAGGGCTAGCGAGTCGCCGCGTGGCCCGGCTGGAGCCTGTCACCGGTTGTGCGTGAGCCAATCCCGAGCCGATCGCTAGTGTGAAACGGCCGCCATGAGCGAACACGCGCTGCCCGCCCCGGAGTCCTCCCGCTCGGGTCACGTCAACCCATGGCTCGTGTTGGTGCTGGTCTGCATGGCGCAGTTCATGGTGATCCTGGACGCGACGATCGTGAACGTTGCTCTGCCGTCCATCCAGGAGGACCTCGAGATGTCGGATGCCGACCTGCAGTGGATCGTCAACGCGTACACGCTCGTCTTCGGCGGCTTCCTGCTGCTCGGCGGCCGCGCCGGTGACCTGGTCGGGCGCAAGCGGATCTTCCTCATCGGCGTCGTGATCTTCACGGTCGCGTCACTTCTGAACGGGCTGGCGCCGAGCTCCGAAGTCCTCATCCTCTGCCGCGGGCTGCAAGGGCTCGGTGCCGCGCTCATCGCGCCGGCGGCCCTTTCGATCATCACGACGACGTTCGCCGAGGGCGCCGAGCGCGCGAAGGCGATGAGCGTGTGGGCGGCGATCGCGGTCGGCGGCGGCGCGGTCGGGCTCCTGCTCGGCGGCATCCTCGTCGACGCGTTCTCCTGGCCGTGGATCTTCTTCGTCAACATCCCGGTCGGGATCGCGGTCTTCGTGGCCTCACTACGCTTCGTCCCGGAGTCGAAGGACGAGCGCGCGCACAAGAGCTTCGACCTCGCGGGAGCGGTCACCGTGACGGCGGGCCTCCTCATCCTCGTCTACGCGATCGTCAAGGCGCAGGAGAAGGGCTGGGGATCGCTGCACACGCTCGGCGTCGGCGGGATCGCGGTCGCGCTGCTCGCAGCCTTCGTGGTCATCGAGCGCCGCTCGATCGAGCCGCTGGTCCGGCTCAGCATCTTCCGGGTCCGCACCGTCCGCGCCGCGAACGTCGCGATGCTCTTCGTCGCAGCAGGCCTCTTCGCGATGTTCTTCTTCAATACCCTCTACCTGCAGCGAGTGCTCGGCTACTCGCGCGCTCGAGGCCGGGCTCGCTTTCCTCCCCTTCACCGCCGGCATCATCATCGGCGCAGGTCTCTCGCAGGCACTCGTGGCCAAGGTCGGGGCGAGAGAGCTCCCGCTCATCGGGATGACGATGGCGATAGCCGGAATGCTGTCGTTCATGCGCCTCCAGCCCGACAGCGACTACGTGACGGACTTCCTGCCCGGGGTCATGTTCGCCTCGATCGGGATGGGGCTCACGTTCGTGCCGGTCACGCTGATCGCGACGAGCGGCGTCCCGGGCTCCGACGCCGGCCTCGCGTCGGGTCTCTACAACACGTCGCAGCAGATCGGCGGCGCGCTGGGCCTCGCGATCCTCTCCACGTTCGCGGTGAGCGCGACCGAAGACACGCTCGCCTCCGTGGGCGGGGAGCCGACGCCGGAGGACCAGGCGCAGGCACTCGTCGACGGGTTCCACGTGGCGTACCTCGGAAGCGCGTTGCTCATCGCCGTCGCCGCGGTGTTCCTGTTCCTGCTGTTGCGTCGGGAGGACGTCGCCGTCGTCGGCGAGGGCGAGGCCGCGCTCGCTCAGGCATGAGCGACTGGAAGACCGTCCGCGAGCTGGCTCTCGCCCTCCCCGAGGTCGAGGAGGACGTGTCCGGCCGCACGACGTATCGCGTCCGGGGCAAGCTCTTCGCGTGGATGGCCCGCGAGCGCGACGGCGGAGGGCTCGCCGTGCGGGTCGACCGGGACGAGAAGCAGCTGATCCTCGACTCGAATCCCGAGGTGTACTTCACGAGCCCGCACTACAACGGGTATCCGGGGGTTCAGATCCGGCTCGAGGCGATCGGGCGTCGCGGAGCTCCGGGAGCGGCTCGAGGACGCCTGGCTGATCCAGGCTCCGAAGCGGCTCGCCGCCGAGCTCTCCGCCGAGCCGTAGCTAGCTCGAGCTCTCGAGGCGGTTCTTCAGGGCCTCGTGGCTCTCGACGATCTCCTTCTTGGCCTGCCGCTTGACGACGAGCGGCACGAGGAGCTTTCCGATCCCGTGCCCCTCGAAGTCGATCGAGAACGTGAAGCGCGTGCGCTGGCCGTCACCGATCGGCTCGAGAGTGCCCTTGCCGATCGGCCTCACCGGACCATCGATTCCACGGAACGCGTAGCTCCGAGGTGGGTTCCAGTCGGTCAGCTCCGTCGTGAACGTCTGCTCGCGCTTGCCCATCCGGCGCGTCATCGTCGCCTTCGATCCGGCCTTCATGGGGCCGTCGTCCAACGGCTTCGCGCTGACGACCGCGTCCTGCCACTCCGTGAAGCGGGAGATGTCGGTGAGGTACGCGAACACGTCATCGGGCGTGCGCGCAATCTCGACCGTGTTCGTAATCGGCGCCACGAGTACCTCCTCGTTGGTCCGGCCCCGGTGACCGTGTCGGGTCACCGCGCCCTGAGCGTACACGCTCCGTCCCGTTCGCCAAGCGGGGCGACGGCTACACTCGAGCGACACAGGACGAATACCGAAGGCGCCGCCTGCGCCCTCCCTATCCGTTCATGGCAGGAGGAGCGATCGCATGGCGAGTGAAGCAAGCGAGAGGCTGGACGCTGCCCACGACGGCATTGCCCATCGCGTCGGACGCCGGACCACCAACCGTCAGAAGGCCGCCGAGGTGAACCTCGCAACGGACGCGCAGGGGCTCGTCGAGCTCGCTTGCGAGTGCATGGCGAGCGACTGCGAGCGTCGGTGCGCGTGCCGCTCTACGTCTACCAGCGCATGCTGGACTCGGACCAGTACCTGCTGCAGGCAGGCCATCACGCGTTTGCGAGCTACCGGACGATCGTGCAGCTCGGTCTGATGCGGATCGAAGAGCGCGCCTGACGGCGTTCGTCAGTCGGCCGTAGGGACGAGGGTCTCGTCCGTCTCGACCAGCGGCTCGCCGTCTTCGAGCGTGCCGCCGGCCTTCGGCCGCGGCCAGCTTCTTGGCCCGCTTCTTCTCGAGCTTTCGCTCGCGCTTCTCCTTGACGTTCCGCTCGCGCGTCAGCTTCGCCATCGTCTGCTGTCTCTTGGTCGCCACGGTCCTACCTTAGCCGCAATCGGGCGAAGGCGAATGTCCGAGGAACCGGAGCGTTCCCCGGCAAAGCCCTGCAGCAGCTCGGCGCTGGTACGCCTCGGTCGCGAGCAGCCGGTCGTCCGTTCTGTTCGTCATGAACCCCATCTCGACCATGATCACCGGAACGTCCGCCCAGTTGAACCCCGTGAAGTCGCTTCGCTCCTGCAGGCCCCGATCAGGGAAGCCGAGCGCGCGAACGAGGCTCGTCTGCACGACTCTCGCCGCGCGCTTGCTCTGCGCGTAGACGTCATCGGTCCAGCCTCGCCGCAGGGCCGGATAGAGCGTGTGGGAGCCGCGAGCGCTCGGATCACTCGAGCCGTCGGCATGGATCCGAAGGAAGAGCGCGGCGCCCGCCCGATTCGCGATGCGCGCGCGCGCGATGTTCCCCATGCTCGTTCCCGCGGTCCTCGTCCGAGTCATCACGACACGAACGCCCGCGCGCTCGAGCAGGCGCCGCAGCCGAGCAGCGACTCGCATGTTCAGCTCGGCTTCCGTCACGCCCGAAACGACACCATGCGTGCCGCCACCGTCCTTGATCTTGAGAGTGGACGAGCCGGGGCCGATCGGCTCCGTGTCGGCGTTTCCGCGCAGGTCGTGCCCTGCGTCGACGACGACCACCGGGGCCGGCGCGGCATGTGCGCTCGGGAGCAGCAGGAGGAGTGCCGCGAGGCCCAAGGCGGGGAGCAGCATGCTCAGAGAACGACGATCGAGACCGCGACGAACTGCGACGCGGCCGCAGCGAGGACGAGGACGTGGAACACCTCGTGGAAGCCGAACGTCGCCGGGAACGGATCCGGCCACTGCGTCGCATAGGCGAGCGCGCCGAGCGTGTAGAGCACGCCGCCGACGGTGACGAGCACCGCCGAAGCGACGTCGAGCTCCGTGAAGAACTGCGGGGCTGCGATGACGCCGACCCAGCCCACGAGGAGGTACACGGGCGCCGTCACCCACTTCGGCGCATCGATCCAGCTGACATTGAGGACCACCCCGAGCGCGGCGCCGGTCCAGACACAGGCGAGAACCACTGCGGGCAGAACTCCCGAGAACGCGAGGAGCGCGAAGGGCGTGTACGTGCCCGCGATGAAGACGAAGATCATCGAGTGGTCGACGCGGCGCGCCCAGGCGCGCGCCCGCGCCGATCGCCATGGCCGGCGATGGTAGAGCGCACTGGCGCCGAACATCGCGGCGAGAGCCGCCGCGTAGACGGTGACCGCGAAGCGGGCACGCGCGCCCTCGGCCAGCGCGACGAGCGTCATCCCGGCTGCGACTGCCGCGAAGAACGCGTACTGGTGGAAGAGACCCCTGAGGCGAGGAGTGGACGGCAGCTCCATCGAGAGATTGTGCCCGTCAGCTTCGGCGAGCGCCGGTCACTCGGCCCGAGCGATGAGGCGCCGTAGCGCCGAGACAGGCCCGAGCCTCAGGGCCGGACGGCGATCGCCGGCTCTCGAGCTCGAGCGCGAACCGGTACCGGCGACCGGGGTCGTAGATCGGGCACGGGTCCTCGCGACAGGGAACCATCGCCATGCGCCTCACGCGCTTCCCGGAAGCGTCGAAGAAGACGATCGTCAGCGGGACGAGGGTGTTCTTCATCCAGAAGCCCCCGCTCGTCGACTCCGAGAAGACGAAGAGCATTCCGTCCGCCGGCGCCCTGCGCCGGTGCATCAACCCGACCGCGCGACTCTCCGAGGTCAGAGCGAGCTCGGGGTGCAGCGGCCGCCCGTCGAGCGTGAGCGTCGCTACCGCCGACTCGCCCGGAGTCGCAGCGCCCGCCGAAGCGGCTGCGACGGCCAGGACGACGAGCGCGATCAAGAGCAAGCGCACGAGGCAGACGATAGGCAAAGCGCGTGTGCGAAATGTGCGAGAACGACGACCTGGCGTGCTACGCCGTCACCGTCACCGGCACGCGCTGGACGGCGTTGTTCGCATACCCGCCCACGTTCCACTGCGGCTCGAGCGGCTGCACGTTCCCGGCCTCGTCCCGCGCGCGACAGCAGAGCTCGTATTCGCCGGGCTCGGCATTCCACGAGAATCGCCAGCCGCGCCAGGCCCAGCGCCCTCCCACGCGCGGCGCGACCTCCGCCTCCGACCAGGTCTCGCCCCCGTCGGTCGAGACCTCGACGCCCGACACCTCGGCCTCCCCCGACCACGCCCTGCCCTCGATGACGCACTCGCCTCGAGCCACGGTCCGCTCACGGGTCCGGAACTCGGGAATCCCCGGAGGCACCATCAGCGCGCGCACCTGCATCCGCGCGAGCGGCTCGCCGACCTCGTCCTCCTCCTGACGAAGCCGGTAGCTGTGGCGCATCTGGTATCCGTCGAAGGGCGCGTCCAGGAGCGAGATGCGCCCGAGCCACTTGACGCTCGTCATCCCGTACCAACCTGGCACGAGCAGCCGGAGCGGGAAGCCGTGCTGCGGCGGCAGCGGCGCTCCGTTGACCTCGTAGGCGAGCAGAACGTCCTCTCGCATTGCTTCCTGGAGCGGCAGGCTGCGCGCGTACGACTGCACCTCCTCGCCTTCGACCCCGCGATCGAGCCCCTCGAAGAGGACTTCGACAGCACCCTCGCGCACGCCGGCTTCCTCGAGCAACGGCGCGAGCGCAACACCCTTCCAGCGCGCGTTCCCGACCGCCTCCAGCAGCCACGGCTGGCTGAAGACGTGTGGCTCGATGTGCGCCCGCCCGTTCCCGGCGCACTCCATCGTGGAGGTGACTTCGAGCGCCGGCCTCGAGCGCAGGTCGTCGAGCGAGAGTAGAAGGGGCTTGTCGACGAGCCCGTCGATCTCCAGCCGCCAGCCCTCGGGATCGACGAGCGGGATGTCGTAGTGGATCAGGAGGTAGTGGAGACCCACCGGCGTGATCTCCCACTTGAGCGCCTCGAGCGGCATCGCGTGATTCCGCGCAGCGAGCTGGAGCTCCTCGAGGCTGATTCCCTCGCTCATCCTTGGACGGTACTACTCGCCGACCGGCCAGTGCTCGACGGTCAGCTCGTAGGATCGCCTTCGTGGAGACGCGAGAGCTCGGGCGGAGCGGGATCGCGGTCTCCCGCGTCATCCTCGGCTGCGGAAACTTCGGTGGAGTCGGCTCAGCACCCGAGTTCTTCGGGCAAGGGATCTCCGAGGACGAGGCGTTCCGGATCATGGATCGGGCATGGGAGCTCGGGATCACGACGTTCGACACTGCCGACGCGTACGGCGGAGGTCGCAGCGAGGCGTTCATCGGCAGGTGGCTGAAGACGAAGGGCAGCGTCGTCAGAGACGCCATCGTGGTCGAGACGAAGACCTTCAATCCGAACGAGGTAGGGGCAGATCGCGGGCTGTCGGGGGCTCGCATCCTTCGTCAGATCGACGTGAGCCTGCGGCGGCTCGGGATCGAGCGAGTGGCGCTCTACCTGGCGCACGAGTTCGATCCTGACGTTTCGCCGGAGGAGACCCTGCGCGCCTTCGACGAGCTCGTGCGAGCGGGCAAGGTCGGTGCGGTGGGAGCGTCCAACTTCGAGGTCGGGGAGCTCGGAGACGCGCTCCGGGCCTCGGCGCGCGAGGGCCTCACTCGCTACGAATGGGTACAGAACTCGTTCTCGCTCCTCGACCGGGACGACGCGGAGACCGTGCTTCCGTTCTGCCGCGAGCACGATCTCGGGTACGAGGCGTTCGGCCCGCTCGCGGGCGGCTGGCTCACGGGGAAGTACCGCCGCGGCACTGCGTACCCCGAAGGTTCACGGATGACGCAGCGGCCGTCGTCGTACGAGAAGTACGCATCAGGCCCGGTGTTCGACGCCCTCGAAGCTTTCGAGCGGGAGGCACTCGGGCGCGGCGTCTCGATGGCAGGGCTTGCGATCGCGTGGCTCCTTGACGAGACCGACCTCACCGCGGTCGTCGTCGGCCCCACTCGCGCCGACCAGCTCGAGCCGGTGCGAGAGGCGTTGTCACTCGAGCTGACTTCGGCGGAACGCGCCCATCTGCGAGGCTTGTTCCAGTGAGCCTCCTCGTTCTCTCGGAGCACGACGTCCGTCAGCTACTGGACATGGAGTCCTGCGTCGAGGCGATGGAAGAGGTCCTGTCCGCGCTTGCGCGCGGCGAGCTCTTCCAGCCCCTCCGCTTCGTCGGGCGGCCGGCCGGTGCGGCGAACCTGATCGGTCTCATGCCGGCGCATCGCGGCGGTGATGCGCCCGCCTGGGCTCTCAAGGAGATCGTCGTGACGCCGGACAACCCGACGCGCGGGCTCGACGCGCATCAGGGCGGGGTTCTGCTTCACGACGGGGCGACCGGCGAGCTCGTCGCCCTGCTGAACGCCTCTCCGGTCACCGAGATCCGCACCGCCGCGGTCTCGGCCGTCGCCACTCGCGCCCTGGCTCGCGCCGACGCGGAACACGTCGCGATCCTCGGGGCGGGCGTCCAGGCGCGGGCGCACGTCCACGCCATGCGCGCAGTGCTCGACGATCCCGAGATCCGGATCTGGGCGCGAAACCTCGATGCTGCCGAAGCGCTCGCGGCTGAAGTCGGGGCGGTCGTCGCGCCTTCCCCCGACGCCGCGCTCTTCGGCGCGGAGATCGTGTGCACGACGACGAGCGCGACAGAGCCGATCGTCGAGCGTCGCTGGCTCGCATCGGGCGCACACGTCAACGCCGTCGGCTCGAGCATCCCGACCACGCGCGAGCTCGACACCGAGACCGTGGCGGCGAGCTCGCTCTTCGTCGACCGCCGCGAGTCGACGCTGAACGAGGCGGGCGACTACCTGATCCCCGCGGCGGAAGGGGCGATAGGGCCGGATCACATCAAGGCCGAGCTCGGCGAGGTGCTCGTCGGAACGCACCCCGGGCGGGCGAGCGAGGACGAGCTGACGCTCTTCAAGTCGCTCGGGCTCGCGGTCGAGGATCTCGCGTCGGCCGAGCTCGTCGTCCGCCGGGCGCGTGAGCAAGGCGTCGGCAGCGAGGTCGAGTTCTGATCGCGCTCGACGAGATCGAGGCCGCGCGGGCGCGGATCGCGACGACGATCGTCCGCACACCGCTCGTCCGGCTCTACCTCGACGAGGCGCCGGCCGAGATCTGGCTCAAGCTCGAGAGCATGCAGCCGATCGGCTCCTTCAAGCTGCGCGGAGCGGCCAACGCAATCCTCAGCGCGCCGCGCGCGGAGCTCGCGGCGGGTGTGGTCACGACCAGCACCGGCAACATGGCCCAAGGCGTCGCCTGGATGGCGCGTGTCCTCGGTATCCCGGCGACGATCGTCGTCCCCGACAACGCGTCGCAGGCGAAGCTCGCAGCCGTCGAGCGAATGGGTGGACGCATCGTGCGCGTGCCGTGGGAGACGTGGTGGGCCGCGGTCGACGCGGATCGCGAGAATGCGCTCGCCGATCTCGAGGGCGTCGACGGGATACTTCGTCCACCCCGTGCGGGACGATCCGGTGAAAGCGGGGAACGGGACGATCGGGCTCGAGCTCGCGGAGCAGCTCGACGACATCGACGCCGTCCTCATCCCGTGGGGAGGCGGCGGACTCACGACCGGCGTGGCAAGCGCGCTCAAGGCGGTCTCGCCCACGACGAAGGTCTACGTCTGCGAGCCGGAGACCGGAGCACCCGTGGCGGCGGCGATCGCCAACGGCGGGGTTCCGACGCCGGTCGAGTTCACGCCGTCGTTCGTCGACGGAGCGGGCTCGGGATCGCTTGCTCGTGGACATGTGGGAGGGCGCGCGCGACCTCGTAACCGATGCGTTTCCGGTCTCGCTCGAGGCGACCGCCGCGGCGCTCAAGCTCCTCATGGAGCGGGGTCGCATCGTCGCCGAGGGAGCGGCCGGGCTCCCGGTCGCCGCCGCGCTCGCGGGTGCAGCGGGCGAAGGGCGAGTCGTCTGCATCGTCTCCGGCGGGAACATCGATCCGAGCCGCCTCGCGGAGATCCTGGCGGGAAGGGTGCCGGACTGAGGATCGTCTCCCCGGAGGAGGCGCGCCGGATCGCCGTCCGCGCCCAGCTCCTCGACGGCTCGGCGAAGAACCTGCTCGACACCGTTCGCCGGCTCGGGTTCCTCCAGATCGACCCGATCTCGACGGTGGCGCCGCCGCAGTACCTCGTCCCCTGGAGCCGGCTCGGGCCGTACGACCCGGCCGAGCTCGACCGGCTGCTCTGGAAGCAGAAGAAGCTCTTCGAGTGGAACGCGTTCATCCGGCCGATCGAGGATCTCCCGATCGTCCAGGCGCGCATGCGCAGGCGGAGGAACAACGTACACGTGGGAGCGGCGCGGCACCGAGTTCCTGCAGCAGAACGCGCGGTACAAGCGGTACGTCCTGAAGGAGCTCGAGCGGCGAGGGCCGCTGCTCTCACGCGAGCTCGACGACGACTCGACCAGGACCTGGAAGTCGCACGGCTGGTACGGCAACCGCAATACGGCCGTGATGCTCGACCTCCTCCACGGCCGCGGAGTCGTCGCAATCGTCGGCCGGCGCGGCGGGCAGCGGCTCTGGGATCTCGCGGAGCGCTGGTATCCGGAGACCGAGAAGATCTCTCTGCGCGAGGCGGAGCGGCGGGTCGCCGAGAAGCGGTTTCGTGCGCTCGGGGTTCGGCTGACGGCCGCAGGCTGGGAGGCGCATCCCGACGTGTCACGCCGACCCGGTTCCCGATCGCGTGACGCTCCTGTCCCCCTTCGACCGCCTGATCCACGACCGCGACCGCGCGGAGGCGTTGTTCGACTTCCGCTACCGGCTCGAGATGTACGTCCCGAAGGCGAAGCGCGAGTACGGCTACTACGTCCTCCCGATCCTCGTGGGCGATCGCCTCGTCGGCCGCGTCGAGCCGCTCTTCGACCGAAAGAGCGGGACACTCCAGCGTGCTCGGCGCGTGGGGCGACACCTCCCGCCTCGACGAAGCGCTCGACAGCCTCGCGACCTTCCTCGCCGCCGAACGCGCCAAGTGACACGGTGACACGAGCGCTCGAAGCGCCCGAGTAGCATCCGCGCCGTGGAGTTCGAGACGCGCGCCATCCACGTCGGCCAGGAGCCGGACCCCGCCACGGGCGCCGTCACGACTCCGATCTACCAGACCTCGACGTACGTGCAGGACGCGGTCGGCGTGCACAAGGGATACGACTACGCGCGCGTCGCCAACCCCACGCGGACCGCATTGCAGGAATGCCTCGCCTCCCTCGAAGGCGCAGCGCACGGCCATGCGTTCTCCTCCGGCCTCGGTGCGGCGACGACGCTCATGCACCTGCTCTCCCCCGGAGACCACATCGTCTCGGTCAACGACGTCTACGGAGGCATCTACCGGATGTTCTCGCAGGTGTACGAGCCGAAGGGGTACCGCTTCACGTTCCTCTCGGCCGCGGAGATCTCGGCCGGCCTCGGCGATCACCTCGAGCAGGGCACCCGGCTCGTCTGGCTCGAGTCGCCGACGAATCCGCTCCTGAACCTCGTCGACATCCGCGCGGCGGCGGAGGCTGCCCACACCGTCGGCGCGCTCGTCGTCGTCGACAACACGTTCGCGACTCCGTACCTCCAACAGCCGCTCTCGCTCGGAGCCGACGTCGTGCTGCACTCGACGACGAAGTACTTGGGAGGCCACTCCGACGTCGTCGGCGGCTTCCTCGCGACGAACGACGACGCGATCTCGGAGCGCCTCGCGTTCCTCCAGAAATCGCTCGGCGCCGTCCCCGGCCCTTTCGACAGCTGGCTCGTCCTGCGCGGGTTGAAGACGCTCGCCGTCCGCATGGAGAAGCACTGCGAGAACGCGATCGCGGTCGCCGCGCACCTGGAGCGCGAGCCGCGCGTCGAGCAGGTGTTCTACCCCGGCCTGCCGACCCACCCGGGCCATCGCCTCGCCGCCGCGCAGATGCGCAACTTCGGCGGCATGGTGTCGTTCCTGGTCTCGAGCGAGGAGGAGGCCGTCGCACTGGTCGGTCGCACGAAGATCTGGAAGCTGGCAGAGAGCCTCGGTGGGGTCGAAAGCCTCATCGAGCAGCCCGCCCAGATGACGCACGCATCGACCGCCGACGCGCCGTTCGCGGTACCGCCGAGCCTGATCCGGCTTTCGGTCGGCATCGAGGACGTCCACGACCTGATCGGCGATCTCGATACCGCGCTGGTGGGATGACCGAGGAACGCCCGTGGCGTCGCTGACAGTCGCACCGATCGACCTGCACCACCTCGACGAGCGCATCATCGGCTGCTACGTCCTCGAGACGCAGGACGGACCTCGCGCTCTTCGACTGCGGTCCGACGACATGCATCCCGCACCTGAAGGCAGGGCTCGCGGAGCGGGGCCTCGACCTCACCGACATCCGCCACCTGCTTCTCTCGCACATCCACCTCGACCACGCGGGGGCGGCAGGCGTGCTCGTCCGCCAGCATCCGTGGCTTCAGGTGCACGTCTCGGAGGTCGGCGCACCGCACCTCGTCGACCCGACGAAGCTCGAGGCGAGCGCGCGGAGACTGTATGGGACAGCGTTCGACTCGCTGTGGGGAGAGCTGGCTCCGGTCCCCGAGCGAAACGTCCACACCCTCGGAGACCGAATTCTCGGTCTCGAGTGCTTCCCGACTCCGGGACACGCCTGGCATCACGTCTCCTACCTCGATGCCGACGGCACGCTGTACGCGGGGACGCCGCAGGAGTGCGAATTGCGCCGGGCAGCTTCGTACTGCCGCCGTGCCCGCCGCCCGAGTTCGATCTCGAAGCCTGGGGGCAGACGATCGACGAGATCGAGCGCCGCGCTCCTGGCCGCCTGGCGCTGATCCACTTCGGGACGTTCGACGACGTGCAAGAGCACCTCGCCGCGCTTCGCGAGACACTGCGAACCTGGTCGAAGCCGGGTCGAGGACGGCATGGACGAGGCGACATTCGTCGCGGCGGCGCGCTACGACGCCGGTCAGGTCGACCCCGAGCTCACCGACCTGTACGACGACGCGGCGCCGTTCTGGCACCACTACCGCGGGCTCGAGCGCTACTGGCGGAAACGGCGGGAGGCGTAGCGCTGGTAGCAGATCACTCGCGCACAGCGTGCGCCTCGAGGTCGCCCATCGAGACGAATTCCAGTGCGGACGCATGCGTCGCCTCGAGCACGACCGGCGGCGCGACGCCGGCCTCCAACGCCTCGTTCCAACGCTCCGCGACGACGCACCAGCGATCTCCCGGCTCGAGCCCCGGGAACATCCACTGCGGCTGCGGCGTGACGAGGTCGTTCCCGCGCGATACCGAGAACTCGAGGAACTCCGCGGTCATGACCGCGCAGATCGCGTGGAATCCGGGATCGCTTCCCGTCCGGCAGTAGCCGTCGCGGTGGAAACCCGTCACCGGATCGAAGGAGCAGGGCTCGAGATCGCCGCCGAGGATGTTCACAAGCCGAAGCCTAGGCCCAGCCCGTGACGAGCCAGCGCCCGCGCCGGAAGCGGGCGAGCATCGCCGTCAGCCGGACGAGGATGAGGAGGACCAGCGCCGCCCACACGCCGCGAATCCCCCAGTCGCCGACGAGCGATGCGACGAGCGTCGCGGCGCAGACGAGGAACGCGAGCACCATCGACCCGGCGAGGTACGGCCCGTCGCCTGCTCCGATCAGGATCCCGTCGAGCGCGAACACGGCGCCGTTCAGCGGCTGCATCAACGCGAAGAGCGGCCAGAGGAGCGCGGTCTCGTCGAGCACGGCGGCGTCGCTCGTGAAGATCCGCGGCAGGACACCCGGCCAGCACGAACATCACCAGGGCGAACGTGCCGCCCGCGGCCACCGAGAGCCAGATCATCCGCTCGCCCGCGGCGTAGGCGCGCTCCGTCCGCCCCGCCCCGAGCTCTCTCCCGACGATGATCTGGCCCGCGATCGCCACCGAGTCGAGGACGAGCGCGAGGAAGATGAACAGCTGGAATGCGATCTGGTGCGCACCGATCGCGGCGTCTCCGAAACGCGTCGCGACCGCGCCTGCGAGCACGAACGAGGCCATCAACGAGGCGGTGCGCAGGAAGATCCACTTCCCGAGCGTGAGCACTCGGCGCGCGAGGACGAGCCGCGGACGCGCATCGGCACCTTGCATCCCCCGCAGGATCACGACCACGAACGCCGCCCCCATCCCCAGCTGCGCGATCGCCGTTCCGGCTGCGGAGCCTGCGATCCCCCAGTCGAACCCGTAGACGAAGAGCACCTCGAGGACGACGTTCACGACGTTTCCGGCGATCACGATGACGAGCGGCGTTCGCAGGTCGGCGATCCCGCGCAGGTAGCCCTGGCCGCCGAGCGCGAGAAATGCCGCGGGGAACCCGATCGCGGCGATACGGAGGTACGTGACGGCGTAGTCGGCGGCGTCTCCCTCCCCGCCCATCAGCGCGACGAGCGGCTCTGCGAGCACGGCGATGAGCCCCGACACCGCGATCCCGAACGCAAGGGAGAGCCAGATCGCCTGGGCGCCGAGCCGCCGCGCCGTCTCGGCCTGTCCGGCTCCGCCTGCGCGAGCGACCTGCGCCGTCGTCCCGTACTGGAGGAAGTTGAAGATCGCGAACGCGCCGCCGAGGATGGTCGCGGCGATGCCGAGCGCGGCGAGCTGCGATCGTCCGAGATGGCCGACGATGGCCGTGTCGACGAGGAGGTACAGCGGCTCGGCGGCGAGCGCGCCCAGCGCGGGAACCGCGAGCTTGAGGATCTCGCCGTCGTACTGAGCGAGTCCATCGAGCTGCGCAGCCGTCACGCGATCGCTACGTGTGAGCTCCTCACGGATCGGTCGCGATCGTCGCCTCGTACGCGGCGACGTAGTCGGCGACCATGTGCTCGGGCGAGAACCGCTCCTCGACCTCGCGCCTGATCTCGCCCGGATCCAGCGAGTCGGCGAGCTCGAGCACTGCGGGATCCTCCATGTCGCGGTAGTTGTCGACGATGACGCCCGTCCGGCCGTGGTCGATGATCTCGGGCGCGGCCCCGCGACGGGTGGAGAGGACCGGCGTGCCGCACGCCATCGCCTCGATCATCATCAAGCCGAACGGCTCCTCCCAGTCGATCGGCGAGATGAGCGCCCGGGCGCCCATCAGGAGCTCGACCTTGTCGGCGTGGCCCACCTCGCCCACGTACTCGATCGAGCCTCCGAGGTGCGGGACGGATGAACTCGTCGAAGTAGCGGATCTCGAGCGGCTCCCGGCACTTCGCGGCGATCTTCAGCGGCAGGCCCGTCTCGAGCGCGATCGCGAGCGCGCGATGCGCGCCCTTGTCGGGGCTCATCGCGCCCGAGGAAGACGAGGTACTCGCCGCCTGACTTGCGTCTGAACGGGTACACGGAGAGATCGAGCGCATTCGCACAGTTCGCGATCCACGGGAGGTCCGGCTTCGGCTTCCGCTGGTTCATCGAGATCGAGATCAGTTTCGCGCGCGGCGAGAGCTCGATCGACGTCCTCGTAGAGCCGGCCCGGCTGGCCGTCCAGCGGCCCGTGCACCGTGTGGCAGAAGGGGATCTCCAGGAGGCCGCCGAGCGCGAGGCCGAGGAGGCCCGTGTGGTCGTGGAGCACGTCGAAGCTCGTCCGACCGGCGCAGCGCGAAGATCGCGTGCTGCATCTCCCAGTACGTGTGCCCGATCCACTCGCTCGGCGCCGTCTGGAAGACGGCCTCGAGGCGCGCTCGGGTTTGCGAGTCGCCGGACGCGAAGAGCGTGACGTCGTGACCCGCGTCGACGAGCCCGTCCGCGAGCAACGCGACGACGCGCTCGGTGCCGCCGTACGCCTCGGGCGGGACCGGGAACCACACTGGACATATGAGGCCGACTCTCATGCGCAAGACCTGAATCCGCTCGCGCGAAAATCCCTGAAGGCATCCGCTTCGCGGCCGCAGCGCTGCTGTCTCATGGCTGTTATCTAAACACCTTCGGCGATCGTGACACGCCCGCGCTCGACCGCAGCCGACCAGTTGCGCCCGTAGGCGCGAATCCCCTCGACTCGCAGGCCCTCGAGCCAGCTCGGCAGCTCGTCTGTCACGTTCGAGACGAGCCGCTGGCGAACGCGGTCGGGCTCGATCCCTAGCAGCACGCGGACGAGGAGGATCGGCGTTCCGGCGGCCCAGGCCTGGGGGCGAGCAGCCGTCGGATACGCGATCGGGAACGGCGTCTCGTCTCGGGCATACCCGGCGAAGACCTCGGGCAGCGACCAGTCGAAGTGGCGCCGCCGCCTCGATCAACGCGCGTGCGACGCGTCGTGCCGCCTCGGGGTACCCGAGCCGCGCGAGACCCCACGCAGCGAGCGACGTGTCGTGCGGCCAGACGGTGCCGTTGTGGTACGAGATCGGGTTGTAGGCGGCCTCGTCGCTCGCCATCGTGCGGATCCCCCAGCCCGACCAGAGCGACTCCGAGAGAAGCTGGTCGACCACCGGCGCGACTCGCTCGGGCAGGAGGATCCCGCTCCAGAGCAGGTGGCCCATGTTCGAGCACCGGGCGTCGACGTGTCGCTTCTCGCCGTCCAGCGCGAGTGCGAAGAACCCGCCCCGCTCCTCGATCCAGAAAGCCCTGTCGAACGCAACGCGCAGCTTGTCGGCCTCGTCGTCGAGCCGTTCGGCGAGCTCCGGCTCGCGCCAGACGTCCCGCGCGATCTCGGCCAGCCCGCGCTTCGCGTCGTAGACGTACCCCTGCACCTCGACGGGAGCGACCGGCGCCTCGGCAAAACGTCCGTCGTGGAAGCGCTGCGAGTCGCCGGAGTCCTTCCAGGACTGATTCACGAGGCCGCCGTCCGCACGCCGCGCGTACTCGACGAAGCCGTCACCGTCGACGTCGCCGTAGCGGTCGATCCACTCGAGCGCCAGCATGGCCGGCTCACGCAGCCGCCGGACGAGAACCGCGTCGTCGGTCCAGCGCCACGTCTCGGCGAGGAGCACGAGGAATAGCGGAGTCGAGTCGATCGAGCCGTAGTAGCGCGGGAACCAGAACTCGGCCGCGCGGCCGTGACGGACCTCGTGGACGATCTTCCCGGGCTCGGCGTCGATCGCCGGATCCTCGGACGTGGCCTGCAGCTCCGCGAGCGCGTCCAGGGCGCCGATCGCCGGCTCAGGGCCGAGAAGCAGCGACTGCAGCGAGGTGATCGCGGTGTCGCGGCCGAAGACCGTCATGAACCACGGCATGCCCGCGGCGAAGAGCGGACGGCGGAACTCGCCCGTGCGCATCCGCAGGGCGGCCAGGTCCGCGATCGACCGGTCGAACGCGCGCCGCAGGCTCTCCCAGCCTCCGCGAACACGGGGAACCCGCAGCGTCCACGCGGCGACGACGTCTCCGAGCGTCTCGCGCTCTTCGCTCAGGTGCTCCACGGGGGGCTCCGGGTCCGCATCGGCATCGAGCGACGGCACGACGTCGACGGTGAGATCCCAGCGCTCGTGGGGATCGAGTGAGAGGTCGAAGGTCGCCGCCTCCGGAGTCACGCGCCCGGCCCGCGAGAGGACGATCCGGGTGCGCAGATCCCCGGCGGGGTCGACGATCAGGATCTGGCGGCGCGACTCGTCGTACTTCGACGGAGCAGGCGCAGGGAGCTCCGGGGCGTTGGCGGGATCGCCGAGCGAGAAGTCGTGGAGCTTGACCGAGATGATGTCTGCGAAGTCCGCGGCGAGCTCGAGGGCGACCTCGAACTCGAGGCGGTGCATGCTCTCGTTCCTGATCGCGATCCGCTCCTGCATGCCCGGTTCCGACGAATCGCTCGCGGGAGATCGAGAGCGCGTCCTGCGGGAGGCCGTTCAGGCTCGCGTTACGAAGGAAGAAGCTGGCGGCGAAGTGCTCGACGCGACCGGACGAGAGCAGGAGGGGAGGCGACCCGTCGACGGAGAGCGCGAGACGCGAGAGAAACCGCGTGTCGTGCGCGAAGAAGCCGCTCGTCTCGGCGGCGATGTCGCCCCGGTCGTCGGACATGCAGAACGTCGACCCCTCCAAGATGGTCAACAACCGGGCACCCTCACGTTCTGCGTTCGACCCTCGCCCCGCTCGACTGTGCGAGCGCCTTGACGACGATCTCGTCCACGTTGACGTGCAATGGGCGGGTGAGGGCGAACATGACGCAGTCGGCGACCTCGTCAGGCGTGACGGGGTCGACGCCTTCGTACACGGCCTTCGCGGCGTCCGCGTCCCCCCGGTAGCGGACGAGCGAGAACTCGGTCTCGACCAGCCCGGCGTCGACCGTCGTGATCCGGATCGGGCGGCCGAGGAGATCCTCGCGCAGCGCGTACACGAAGCCGCGGACCGCGAACTTCGCGGCGACGTACGAGGCACCGTTCTGGTACGCCTGCCGTCCGGCCACCGAGCCCATGAACAGGATGTGGCCCTCGTCGCGGATGTGCGGCAGGCACAGGCGCGTCATCCGGAGCACGCCGTCGACGTTCGTGTGCAGCACCGTCTGCTCGTCCTCCGGATTGGACTCCCAGAACGGGTAGCGGCCGAGCGCCAGCCCGGCGTTGTTGAAGAGGATGTCCACGCCCCCGAGCTCGGCCGCCGCGCGACCGACGAACGCGGCGCAGCTCTCCTCGTCCATGACGTCGAGAGGAAGCGCGAGGTCGGCTTCGACCCGCTCCACGCGCCGCGCGCCGCCGACGACCCGGACGCCGGCCTCCCGCAACTTGCGCGCGGTCGCCGCGCCGATGCCGCTGGAGGCACCGGTGACGATCGCTGTTTTCCCGCGCAGGTCCACGGGCATGAGACTAGAGGGTCCGGGGTCTGATCCCTCTCGCGAGTGAGGCTCGCGCGTCGAGGCGACTACGCTCCGCCTCCAGGCTGGTGGAAGCAATCTCCGCGCTGGGCCTCGCCGTCGGGGCTCGAAGTCTGAGAGTATCGCCCGATGGGCGCGCGGCCGCCGCTTGCAGGATCGCCTCTGTTCGGCCTGCTCGCGCCCGCCCTGCAGGATGAGCTGATCGGTGCGGCGAGACCGGTGTGGGTTCCGGCCCGCGACTGGCTGTTCCACGAGGGTGATGCGGGCGACTGCATCTACGTCGTCGTGTCCGGACGCATGCGCGTGATCGCCGAGCGCGACGACCAGCAGCTCGTCCTCGACACACTCGGGCCGGGAGCCGTGCTCGGGAGAGCTCGCGATCCTGACGGGCGCGCAGCGCTCCGCGTCGGTGCAGGCGCTTCGCGACACCGAGCTGCTCGAGATCGACGGCGTGCAGTTCGAGCTCCTGCTCGACAACGACCCAGGGCTCGCCGTCGGGCTCGCACGTGCGCTCGCGGAACGCATCCAGCGCGGCGACCCGGCAACTTCGGCCGAGGTGCCGACCGCCGTCGTGACGGTCACCTCGAGCCCGGGGACCGACGCCAACGGGCTCTGGAGGGAGTTGGAGCGCGCGTTCTCGGAGCTCGGCGACACCTGGGCCGAGGCAACGCCGGGTGCGGAGTGGGTCGATCCGCACGAGTGGGGACGAGTACTCGGCGAGCTCGAGCGAGCGCACGACTACGTCCTCCTCCGAGCCCCGCTCGACGACAGCGACTGGTCGGGGTTTTGCCTCCGCCAGGCGGATCGTGTCGTGGTGATCGGAGGCGAGCCTCCAGCCGAAGCGACGCCCTCGCTCCACGGTTGCGACCTCGTCTTCCTGCGGACCCCGAGCGTGATCGACGTCGCCGGCTGGTTCGAGCGCGTCCAGCCTCGTGCCCACTACGTGATTCCCGCCGAAGCCGGTCTCGCAGACGCTGCGAGGCGGCTCGCGCGAAGGCTCACCGGTCGCTCGCTCGGGATCGTCCTCTCGGGAGGTGGTGCGCGGGCATACGCGCACATCGGCGTCCTCGAGGCGCTCGCCGCCGAGGGGCTCGTCATCGACCGCTATGGCGGATGCAGCATGGGAGCGTTCGTGGCCGGGCTGGCGGCTCTCGGCCGGCCGCCCGACATGATGCTGGAGGTCTGCACGCACGAGCTCACGCGCCGGCGCGCACCGTTCAACGACTACACGTTCCCCCGGCACGCGCTCATCCGCGCGAGGCGCGCCGCCTCGATGCTCGAACGGGTCTTCGGCGACGTCGCGATCGAGCAGCTGGCGTGGCCGCTCTACACGGTGAGCGCGGACCTCCTCTCGAGCCGGATGATCGTCCATCGGAAGGGCTCGCTGCTCGAGGCGGTCGGGGCGAGCATGGCGATCCCCGGGCTCGCACCTCCGGTTGCCCGCCGCTCGGAGCTGCTCGTCGACGGAGGGGTTCTCAACAACCTTCCGATCGACGTGATGGTCGGAGACGAGCCCGGCCCTGTCGTCGGCGTGGACGTCATCCGGCGGCTGGAACGGGCGGATCTCGGCTCCGAGGAGCCCCAGGCGCTCCTGCCGACGATCCTCGAGACGCTGTCGCGCGCGACGGTGCTCGGAAGCGTGGAGCGAGCCGAGTCGAACCGCGAGCTGGCGACGCTCCTCGTCACTCCCGACGTGCAGGACATCCCGCTTCGCGGCTTCAAGCACCTGACGCGTGCGGTCGATGCCGGCCGGCGTGCCGCGGAGGAGGCGCTCGCCGCGGGGGGCAAGGAGCTTCTCGAGGAGGCGCAGGGTCAGAGCTTTCGCGTCCGCGTCGAGGCGCGGACGACTGCGTGACGCCGGCGACCGCACCACAGGGGGCCTCGGAGGAGCGCGCGTGGCGAGGCGCCTGCTCGCAGAGCGAACGCTAGTCAGATTGAGTGTCGGCCACCCAGGCGCGGGCCGTGTCCCGCGTAGACCGGCTCGATCATCTGCCGATACTCGTCGCTCGTGATCTTGCCGGAGGCGCGAAAGCCGAGCGTTCCCCGAGGCAGGTCCGTGACGCTCTCGATCAACCTCCCGAGCCTACCCGCTGGCCTTCGCGCTCATGGTGCTGCCGCTGGCCTCCATCGCCCGAACACCGCCTTCGCCAGGATCACCAGGCCGATGCCGGTCAAGAGCAACGCGACTCCGACGACGATGCTGAAGATCGAGAGCATCTCCGACATGAACCCCATGTCGAGGGCGGTCGCGAGGGCTGTCTCCGTGACCCAGATGTTGCGGGCGCCGTTCGAGATCGGCTCGCCGCTCTCGTCCTTCGCTGCCGCGGCCTCGTCGTTCGTCCCCGCCGGATCGCTCGGATTCTCGGCCGACTGGTAGCGGCCCATCTCCGCGTAGGTGAGTCCCTCGGTGCTCGACAAGGTGTGCTCGCGCATGATCTCCGCCTGTGCGAGCGCCTTTCTGCCCGTATCGACCGGTTCCCCGGCCCAATCGGGAGCGTGCTCGGCGACCGCGGGGTCCTCGATCGAGCCGAACGTGACGCCTTCACGCTCGATGTGGTCGCGGGTGAACGCGAACCCCCAGATCCCGAGCGCGACGACGGCGATCCCGAAAAGAATCAACACGGCTCCCGAGAGGTACCCGCCGATCCGGAGAAACTTTGGATCACCCATCGTCTTCCTCCTTCGCTGAGATCAGAACGCCGACTGCACCGTTCTCGGTGGCAGAGAGCTGATCATGACGCACGCGTTCCCGGGCCTGCCCCGGCAAGCAGGCTCCGATGCCCGAGCTATGTATCCCAGGCGACCCGTTTGAAGACGACAGACCCGCCTGTGAGGATGGCGAACTGGGCCAGCCCGTCATCCGAGAAGGCAACGGGTCCGGGGTTCACGTAGAGGGCGCCGTCGACGAGCCGCGTCCACTGCAGGTGTGCGTGACCCCCCGCGAGGACGTCGGCACCAGAGCCCGCCCACGCCGAGGCATCGAGCGTTTCAGGCAGTAGGAGATCTTCGTGCGATCTCGGTGACCCATGAAACGCGAGCATCGTTACGCCCTCGACCTCCAGGCTGAGTACGCGCTCGAACGAACGGATCTGGTCGACGTGCACTTGCTCGAGCTGGTCCAGCGTCCATGCACGCTTCTCGAGGGCTTGCTCCGTGATTGGTTCGGCAGTGATCGCCGAGACGTTCAGCAGGAAGTCATCGGAGTTGCCCAGAATCACCGGCCACCCGAGACTCGCAAGTCGGTCAAGCACCTGTCTCGGCTGATCTCCTCCCTGAACGGCATCGCCAAGGCACACGCCGCTCTGGATGCCGAGCCGGTCGAGCTCAGCGACGACCGCGGCGAAAGCGTGGTCGTTGCCGTGGACGTCCGAGACCAGCGCGAGCGGCAAATTCTCTCTACTCCTGCGGTCGGCGGTGGGCCAATGGTCACTGTAGTTCCGGACGCTCAAGACCCAAAGGCACTTGATTGGAGTCCCGAGGCGTCCACCTCTACGCAGAAGGGGGCCTGCCGTCTTCGCCGACCGCGGATCACCGAAGTACGAGAAGCGGCGATGCGGTGGCTTGAGCGGTATCTGAGGAAGAGCAGGGCGTAGCTCTCGCGCTGCCGAGTCTCAGAGCGAGAAGGAAGTCGCGGGCGAGGGCGAACTCCACGGTGATGACCGACGAGACCAAACTCGAGCGGCGGCTCAACAGAGTGCTGGCACGCGCGACGACGCCGCGCGGTGCCGGTGTCGTGATCGCCTCCGCGACGACCGCGATCACGCTGGCGGCGGCCATCTTGATGACGGTTGTTGACCGCGACAACTTTCCGTCAATTGGATCAGGGCTCTGGTGGGCGGTCCAAACGGTGACGACAGTCGGCTACGGCGACGACGTTCCTACGACTGTCGCCGGCCAGCTCCTCGCCGCGCTCGTCATGCTGTTCGGTATCGGCTTCCTGACCGTGATCACCGCCGCGATCACAAGCACGTTTGTCTCCCGCCCTAGGCTGGAGCATGGATCCACCGCTGCGAACACAACAACGGAGCAGTTCCGGCGGATAGAGGAGCGGCTCGAACGAATCGAAGCTGCGGTAGCTGCTAACCGGTAGCAGCGAAATCGAGGGACTCAGGTTTCGCCACGTCCGGCCGATGGGTGAGAACCCAGTCCTCCCCGTTCCACAGAAGCCCCGACTGATACTGCCGGGGCTTCTGCCTTTTCAGGGTTTGGCGGCGGGGGCCTGGCGGCATCTCGAACTCCGCGACGCCTCGGATCTCTCCGATGGTCACCGTTTGGCTCGACTATGAGACCAGGGGGAGCAGCGCTCGAGAGCGAAGCGATGACTGCCGCAGCGCTCCGTGTCCCTAGGGCCGTCTCCCGCCGACCCGGTTCTGCGCCGATTCAGATCGTTTCGGCGATGCGCTCCGCGATCGCTGCAGTCGTCAGATTCGTGTTGGCGCGTGGAATGGTCGGCATGATCGAAGCGTCTGCGACGAACAAGCCCTCGACCCCAAGGACGTCGCCATGTCGACCGACGACGGAGCCGATGGGGCAGGTGCCGACTGGATGGAAATAGTTGCGAATGGTGTCCAGGACGTAGCGCTCGGGATCGGTTGCTCCCGGCGCGAGCTCAGCGCTGATCATGCTTCGCAGCGGCTCTGCCGCACCGATGCTTCGAGCGAGCTCGATCCCCTCGAGGAGTGGGAGCGCGTCTTCGGGTCGAGTCATGAAGCCGCGCTCGACGAGCGGCGCATCCTTTGGGTCGGTGGAGCGAAGCCGAAGTCGTCCTGACGAGAGGGGCTTCATGTGGAAGACGATCGAGCTCGCCTGGTATCCGCCGGCGCTGTCGATGGGATAGATCCAGGGCAACACATGGAGGTCCCAGCTTCCGCTCTCGCACATCGTGCTCGCAGCCCTCGCCACAGCGAAGGCTTCGAAGAGACCCGTCGCGTCCGCCTGCGCCGCGGTCTCGTTCTGAATCTTTCGGGTTAGTTCCCATGTGACGTCCGTCCCGCAATGGTCGAGCAACCGCTCACCGACTGGGAGCGGCTGGGCGACGGGAATTCGGAGATTACGCAGCTCCGCCTCGGGCCCGATGCCGCTCCGGAGGAGAATGGCCGGAGAGAAGTACGCCCCGGCCGCGAGGATCACCTTGTCTCCGTCGACGTGTCGTCCGTCGGCACATGTCACCCCGGTTGCTCGCCCGTCCGCGAGCTCGACGCGATCCACGAGTGTGTCCGGATCGATCGTGAGGTTGGGCCGTCCACGTGCGGCCTCGAGGTAGGCGAGTGCCGTGCTCCAGCGCCGGCCCTCCACAACGTTCGCCGGAAACGACGCGATCCCGACGGGACTGCTCGGATCATCGGGATCGCCGAGAGGTGCTAGACCCACTGCCTGCGCCGCCTCGACGAAGGCAGTCTGGAACAGCGCCGGCGAGTCCGTGTTCGAGGGCGCTGTGAGAAGCATCGCATGTGCGCGTTCGAGGTAGGGCCGCAGATCCTCGTACGACCAGCCTTCCCCCCACTCGTCGTAGTCGGCCGGGGCGCCTCTGAGCACCATGCAGGCGTTGACCGCCGACGAACCGCCGACGAGCCGCCCGCCCAGGCTGCGACCGTCTTCGCCACCGGGACCCCAGTCGTGCGTCCGTGCGAGCGCACGCGGATCGAGGATCTCCGAAGGCCAGCGATCCTCGCTCAGAGGACCGTAGTCGGGACCGGCCTCGATCAGGCAAACGTGTCGCTCGGGCGTCTCGCTCAGCCGCGCCGCGAGGATGCAGCCAGCGGTTCCGCCGCCGACGACGATTACATCGGAGCGCATCGTGCCGAGACTATTACCGGCCGTGCGCCCCGAGACGGTCTGGGTGCGATCTGAGGTTCTGGCCAGAACGCGGTCGCCTGCGCGAGTGTTGGGGGAATGTCGCTCGAGCATTAACGACGAAACTTGGTGTCTAGCGCAAAATCGGTTGATAGAAAGGCTTTGGGGGCCTACCCACCCCCTGTGAGCGTGTTCGTCCGCCTGGGGCCTGGCAGCCCCAGGCTACGAGCCGGCAGTTGCGAGCTCGCGCGGATGCCGAGAAAGAACTTGGATGCCGTCCTGGGTCATCACCAGCGTCTCCATGTAGCTGGCGGTGAAGCCGCCTTTCCGATCGAAGACGATGTTCTCGTAGTTCGTCACGTAGCCCGGCTCCCACGTGAAGGTTTCGAAGGCGTCGTTCGACAGGTACGTGTGTCCGACCCAGCTCGGGGGCATCGCGATGCCGAGTGCGTATCCACCGACCCACCAGACCTGCTCTCGCGGAATCCGCGCGTAGACGTAGTCCTCAGCGACCCGCTGGGCGACGTCCAGAGGGTCCCCGGGACGAACCACGCGCTGCATTTCCTCCACACTGCCGGCGGTCTGCTCGAGAATTCGCCGCGCCTCAGGATGGTCACGCCCGATGGCCACGGTTCGACAAAGATCGGCGTGGTAGCGGTTGAACACGCCGCATGCGTCGACGTACATGACGTCGCCCACTTCCAGCGGGCGCCGCGATGGCGCCGAGTGCGTCCGGTACCAGACGTCGGGGCCTGCCGAAACCATCGTCCGAATGGCCGCCGACTCACCGCCCTGATCCGCCATGGCACCGTCCAGGCGCGCGGCGACCTGGAGCTCCGTCTGACCCGGCCGGACGCTGTCGAGCAGGTTTGCGAACGCCACATCGACGATCTCCGCCGCTTGGCGGATGCACTCGAGCTCCGCTTCGGACTTGATTGCCCGAACGCGATCGACGATCCAGCCGCCGTCGACGATCTTTGCTCCGAGCGCACCCAACCGCTCTGCCGTCTCGCGCACGAGTGGCCCACCCGGCGTCTGCGTCCACCATTCGATACCGATAGCTCCCTCGTTCCACCCTCTTTCGCGAAATACAGTCGCGATCGACTCGAGAGCATCCTCGTAGCGATAGAAAACCGCATCGTCGACGAGCGCCGTATTCCGCACGAGTGTCTCGTGTCTCTCGTAGTCGAGAAAGACGAGGCGATCCTCATGGCGCGAGACGACCACACCGAGCGGCGCCCGTGGCGGGTACCAGATCGACTCGAACCCTGTCAGGTAACAGAGGTTCGCGGGGCTCATAACGAACAACACATCGACATCGCGGCGGCCCATCTCCTCGCGCACGCGACGGGCGCGGTCGCGGTACTCCGCTTCCGGGAAGGGCAGCTCGCGTGTCAGCAGACGCCCCAGTGACGGTGCTCTCGGCACACCGCGTCGATGTCCTCATTTGCGTGCGTCGGGTCGTCGGGCATGTACGCGAGCGGGTCCGCGAGGAGTCGTCCGGTACCGAGCACCCCCTCGAGCGTCGCGTGCAGGCAGTACGCAGCGTATGTCCGCGCGTAGCCGCCCTCCTGCACGAGCAGAAGGGGCGAGCCGCTGCGGCGGGCGCTCTCGCGCAGGCTTCGTCCGATCATGTGAAAGCCGTCCATGCTCACGTTCATCCTGCCGTTGGCATCGAACGCGCTCGCATCCTGACCGCTCGCGCCGATCAGCGCATCCGGCCGATACCGCTCGAGCACCGGCTCGACGACGCGTCGCAACGCCTCGGAGTACGCGCCGTCGCCGCTGCCCGGCCTCAGTTCGATGTTGACGTTGTGCCCTGCTCCGTTCCCGAGTCCCGATTCCGTGGGAGAACCCGTCTCGGGATGTGCCGGCCCCCAGCTCCCGTGTCGCATGTGCAGCGAGATCGTCAGCACGTCGTCCCTGTCGTAGAAGCAGGTCTGCGTGCCGTTCCCGTGATGCACGTCCCAATCGACGATCGCCACTCGCTCTGCACCCGCTGCCCGAAACCTCGTGGCGGCCAGCGCGACGTTGTTGAAAAAGCAATACCCGTCTGCAGCCGCAGGGCCGGCGTGATGTCCGGGTGGTCGGACGAGCGCGTAGGCGACGGTCACCTCTTCTGCGACAAGCGCATCCGCCGCGGACAAGGTGGTTCCGGCCGCAGCGAGGAGCGGACGCCACGAGGCCGCCGACAGGACAGTCGTTGCGTTGAGGCGCCGTCCACCGGCTTCGCACGCCTCACGGATGGTCGCGATGTACTCCGGATGATGGACAGATTCCAGCTCGGACACCTCGGCGAGCCGCCCGTTGCGCCAGCTCAGCCGCGGGGCGATCGGCCCCTCGAGGAGCACCGACCGCATGTTCTGAATGCGCTGGGCGTTCTCGGGATGGGGCTCCTGCGCTGCGAGTAGGTCCGACGGTGGTGCCTCCCAGAGGCCGCTACCCGTTTCGTGCTCGAGGACGGCCGGATGCCAGAACACAGCGAGCTCCGCCGCCACGAACGCCCATCCTAACTCGACAAGCTCCTACCCCGGTCCGTCGGCTGGGGGCCTGGGCGTCGAGTCACGCGCCCTTCTCGTAGATCAGGATGTGGACGCCATCGCCGACGGTCTTCGCCTCGGCGAGGCTCAGGCGCTTGGTCTCGCTCGTGTCCGCGAACAGCCGCTTCCCGGCTCCGACGATGATCGGATAGACCTGGAGGTGGATCGCGTCAACGAGATCGTGCTCGATCAGCGTCTGCGCGAGCTGCGCGCTGCCGTGCACGACGATGTCGCCTTCGTACATTTCCTTGAGCTTCGTCACCTCCTCGACCACGTCACCTCGCAACACGGTCGTGTTGTTCCACTCGGGGTCCTCCAGCGTGGAGGAGATCACGTACTTCGGCATCGAGTTGAACTTGTCCGCGAACTCGCCCTCGAAATGCGGCCAGACGGGGGCGAAGCCGTCGTAGGTGACGCGACCGAGCAGCAGTGCATCGGACGCCCTCGTCTCGTCCCACTTGAACTGATCGCCTTCGGGACCTCGTGTGAAGGGGTCTGTCCAGCCGACCCGCTCGAAGGTCTCGGTTCCGCTCGGCGCCTCGACGACGCCGTCGACGGAGATGTACTCGGTCACGACGATCCTGCCCATCTCGGTTCTCCTCTCGTGGTGAACTTGAACCGCTCACGTCCGTGGGTTGGAGTACTCTATTCAACCATATGGTTGACCAGTTGAGCGCGACCTTCGCCGCGCTGGGGGATCCGACGCGGCGGGCGATCCTCGAACGGCTCGCCGCCGGCGAGGCGACGGTCAACGAACTCGCCGAGCCGTTTCCGATTACGGTTCAGGCGGTCTCCAAGCACCTTCGCGTCCTCGAGCGCGCCGGGCTGATCGAGCGCCGCCGAGCAGCACAGCTCCGCCCGTCGCGGCTGCGAGGTCAGGCGCTCGGCGACGCTGCGCAGTGGCTCGAGCGGTATCGCTCGTTCTGGACGGACAGCTTCGACGACCTCGATCGGCGCCTCCGTGACTGAGCAGGGCATCACGATCAGGCGCGTGTTCGACGCGCCGCGCGAGCGCGTGTGGCAAGAGTGGTCGGAGCCCGAGCGCTTCGCCGACTGGTTCGGCGGGCCCGAGGCGGACATCCCTCTCGAGACGGTCACGATGGACGTGCGACCCGGTGGCGCGTGGCGCGCGACGATGTTCTTCGGCACAGACCGCCGCGTGATCCGGTGGAGAGGCGAGTACCTCGAAGTGGTCGCGCCGGAGCGCCTGATGCTGACGTTCGCGGACGGGCCGGACGAGGTCTACGAGGTCGTGACGGTCGTCCTCAACGACCTCGGCTCGGGGCGCACCGAGATGCTCTTCGAGCAGCGCGGGCACATGCGGCCGGAGGACTACGACCGTGCAAAGGACGGCTGGGCCGGCTTCTTCGACCGGATGGAGGCGCGGTTGCGGACATAGGTGTCAGAAACCAAGCGTGTCTGACCTCCTTCAACGCAACTTCTTCAGGGCACGTCCGAGTGCCTGGCCGCCCGCGAGTACGGGCTCGAACAGGTCGCCGTGCTGTTCGACCCGCTCGAGCGCCTCGCGCATCCCGAAGCGACGCGGCGTCACATCCTCGGTTAGCTCGTCCCAGCGAAGCGGGGTCGAGACCGGCGCGCCCGACTTCGGTCGCACCGAATAGACCGAGGCGATCGTCTTCCCACGCGCGTTCTGACGGTGATCGACGAGCACGCCCTCGCGCTTGCGCTTCAACCACTCGGTGGTGACGAGCCCTGGGTGCCGCTCCTCGAGCCCGCGCGCCACGCGCTCCGCGAACGCGTAGGTCCGCTCGAAGGTCGCTCGGCGCGCAATCGGGACGAGCACGTGAATCCCGTCGGCGCCGCTCGTCTTGACGTAGGACTCGAGCTCGAGTCGCTCGAGCTCCTCGCGGATCAGGTGAGCGACGCGGATGGCGAGCGCGAAGCCGCCGTCGGGCGGGTCGAGGTCGAAGAGCACGAAGTCCGGGCGGTGCGGCTTGTCGACGCGCGAGTACCAAGCGTTCATGTCGATGCAGTTCATCTGCACCATCCAGAGCACCGCCTCCGGCGAGTTTACGAGTGGGAAATCGACGAGCCGCGACTCGCCCTCGCGCGGGTAGGTGCGGAAGGTGCGGGTCGGGATCCAGGAGGGCATCCCCTTCGGCGCCTGCTTCTGGAAGTAGGCGTCCCCGGCCACTCCGTAGGGCGAGCGCTTCATCGTGAACGGCCGGTTGCGCAGGTGGGGGACGAGCACCGGCGCGATCGCGCGGTAGTACTCGAACAGGTCCTGCTTCGTGATCCCTTCCTCGGGGAACAGGACGCGTTCCGGGCTCGAGAGGCGGACCGACCGCGACGCCACGCAGCGGGTTGTACCTGCCCCGCGCCACGAGCAGAAGAAAAAGTTCACCGAGCCGGTGGCGCTTTTGTCCACTCACCCCGCTGGCCTTTCGCTTCCGCGTAGAGCCTTCAGGCTGAGCTTCGACCTACTCGCGCTCCGTGCTCGGTGCGATGAGGAACCTATAGGCAGGCTCTGGTCTGGGTCAAGCGCGCCAGTATTCGGATTGCTGCATTTTGCGGCCTTTCTCGCGCAACGGTCAGCGCCGACGCCCGGACGTTATGAGTCGAACTCGGAAGACTCGGAGACGTTCGGGTCGCGAGCGAAGCGATGTATGCCAACCACGGTTGGTCAGTCGTCTGCAATTGCGGGCAACGAGCGGGGGTTACCCGAGTTGCCCGATCACCGCGTCGGCGAGCGGCAGCGAGGCGGTCAGCCCGGGCGATTCGATGCCGAAGAGGTGCACCAGGCCCGGTACACCGTGCTCCCGCGAGCCTTGCACGAGGAAGTCCGCCGCGGGTGCGCCCCTCCTCGAGATCTTCGGGCGAATGCCCGCGTAGTCCGGCTCCAGCGCCCCATCTGGGAGTCCGGGCCAATAGCGCCGGATCGCCGCGTAGAAGCGCTCGGCGCGCCGCGGATCCACCGTGTAGTCGATCCTGTCCGTCCATTCCACGTCCGGGCCGAAGCGGGCCCGCCCGCCGAGGTCGAGCGTCACGTGCACGCCGAGGCCTCCGGGCTCGGGCACCGGGTAGACGAGGCGCGAGAACGGTGAGCGCTTCGCGAGCGTGTAGTAGTTGCCTTTGGCGTAGAGCTCGGGCGGCGCGAGCGCGGCGGGGTAGCCCTTGATGCGGCGCGCGAGGCTCGGCGCCCGCAGGCCTGCGCTGTTCACCACCTGCGTGGCAAGGATCGGTTCGGCGCCCGCGACGTGCAGCTCGATGCCGTCGCCGCGCACCACCCCCTTCGCGAGGGGGCTCTTCAACGCGAGCACTGCACCGGCGCGTTCCGCATCGCCAAGGTAGGCGAGCATCAGCGCGTGGCTGTCGATGATCCCCGTTGAGGGCGAGTGCAGAGCCGCTACGCAATGCAACTCCGGTTCCATTGCCAGAGCTTCCCCTGGGCTCACGTGCACGACATCGGTGACGCCGTTTGCATGCGCTTTCCGTCGGATGCCCTCCAGCTCCTCCAATTGTGCGGGGTCGGTGGCCACGATCAGCTTGCCGCAGCGGCGGTGCGGCACCCCGCGCTCGTCGCAGTAGACGTAGAGGCGCTGCCGACCCTCCACGCAGGTGCGCGCCTTGAGCGAATCCTGCGGGTAGTAGATCCCGGCGTGGATGACCTCCGAATTGCGCGAACTCGTATGCATGCCGATCGCGTCCTCGGCCTCGAGGATCACGACCTCGCGTCCGGCCGTCGCCAAGGCGCGCGCCACTGCGAGGCCCACCACTCCGGCGCCGATCACGACTGCGTCAACGCGGTCCATGGAGGCAGCTGCGCTCGACGAGGAAGGCACCGAGATCAGTGGCTGCCGTACCCATTGGGTGGGCGCCGCCGAAGGACATACATGCGACCGTGGCTAGCGACAAGCGCCGCTGGTCAGTTGACGAGTCTGCTGCGCGTGCCACTCCAGGCCCATGGCCTGGAAGCCCTCGATCGCCTCGCTGATCAGCCCGGCGTCAGTGGACGCGAAGAAGTAGATCAGCGAGACGTGGTCGGGGTCGTCGGCTGCGGCGCCAGCTCGACCCGCAGGAGCGCCCAGCGGAACGCCTCCTCGAAGTCGCCTCGCGCGATCGCTGTGAAGGACCGTGCGCCCCCAGCTCAAGCTAGACGCGGGTGGACGGAACTGGAGGTTCGGTTCGCAACGCGAGACGTGCAACGCGCTTTCGTCGGTTCTCAAGTCCGGCCGCCCGGCGAGTGCGCTGCTCCGGCGTGGAGCTTGCATCGACGCGCTTCGTGTGGGCGGCCCACCTCGCCTGCTCAGTGCGCGTCATCTGCCGAATCACCAGTTGGCCGGACGCCACCTGCTCTTGAACGACTTCGAGTTTCGCCTCGTGCCTTTCGCGATCGCGCTCTAGAGTCGTCTTCTTCACTTGTAAAGTGTAGCTGCTTCAAAATACGTTGCATATTATGCAGATTGCAAGCAGGAGCTGGCTCGCGCGAGCTACCTGCGGATCGAGGAGCGGAAGCTCGAGGGGGTGGGCTGACCTAGGGCAGCAGCTCAGTCGGAGTGAAGCGTGTACGGAGCGAGGCCGATTGCCTCGGCTCCGCGAGACGTGAGCACGTAGAACGTGTGCTCGTCCGCCGGAGTGTGGCGCGACTGCGACTTGACCGGGTTGGTCCGACGCGGCCGAGCTAGTTCGGCTCGAACGAGGCGCTCCAAGTCGAACGCTGGAAAGCGGTCGGAAACCTGCTCGGCCGTCTTGCCCTGATCGCCGATGAACTCGAGCACCTCACGATCAGCCTCTTCCATGAGGCCACGGTACTCGTAATCGCGGATGAAGCGGATCGAGAAGCGCGAGTTCGAGGCAGGCGGGCGGGCTGAACTAGACGCGAGTTCGCGCGTGACGCTCGTGCTTCCGTGTCATCGCCTCTCGTTCTGCGGCGACCGCTATGCCTGTCCGGGTAGCCGCGTGCGGCCGATTTGGTTGACCAGCGGTGGTTCACCTGGGGATACTTGCCCTCTATACGGGGTCAAGGGAGGGGAGATGCAAATGACCAAGATTCTTCGTCGCGCCTTCACGGCGGTGATGTCGTTGCTGCTAGTTGCCTTGGTAGCCGCGTTAGCGATGCCGGCCGCGGCAGCACCAGCCGAGGTCATCGCCCTACCGGGCGCCACCTCGGCCGAGGGCATCGCCGCCGGCAAAGGCACCACGTTCTACGCCGGTGACCTGTTCGCGGGCGACATCTTCCGCGGCGACATCCAACGAGGCACCGCTGAATTGTTCATCGACGCCCCCGCGGGCCGCATGGCCGTAGGAATGGCCGCCGACATCGAACACGACCTGTTGTTTGTGGCCGGTGGCTTCACCGCGCAAGGCTATGTCTACGACACCCTTACGGGTGCCACCGTGGCCACCTACCAGTTCGGCGCGGCCGGCACTTCGCTCATAAACGATGTGGCACTCACCAAAGATGGTGCCTGGTTTACCGATTCGTTCCAGCCCAGGCTCTACTTCGTGCCGGTCAACGAGGCCGGGATTCCGGGGTCGTTCGTCACGCTTGAACTCACCGGCCCGGCGGCCGAGATCAGCGGGCAGTTCAACCTCAACGGCATCCAAGCCACGCCCAACGGCAAGACGCTCATCGTGGCGCACTCGACCAACGGCGAGCTCTATACGGTCGATCCGCTCAGCGGAGCCAGCGCGACAATCACCGGGGTGAGCGTGCCGAGTGTGGACGGCATCGTGCTTTTGGGCAGGCGGCTCTGGGCCGTGCAAAACACCAACCAGGTGACACGAGTTCAACTAAGCCCGGACCTCACCTCCGGCGTGATCGAGGAGGTCATCACCAGCGACCTGTTTCAGGTGCCGTCCACGGCGGCGCGCTTTGGCAGTCGACTGGCGGTGGTCAACGCGAAGTTCGACACCGGCTTTCCGCCCACGGCGGACGAGTGGGAGGTCGTCGTGATTGACCGATGAGTAGGGCAAGGCATCCCTCGATCGAGGGATCGCAAATCTTAGGCCCAGGCGAGATCCTCCTCAGGGTTGACAAGGTGGCCCAAAGAAGCGTTTGATGAACTAGCCGGACGTGCGGCTGTTTACGACTGGAGAGGTTGAAGGGCTGGGAGGATTCCGCTTTTCAGCAAGAGGTCGTCGCGTCCGGCTCCACTATCTATTCGCCATCGACGGCCAGCCGCCTGGGCCGCTGCCGTAGGAAGAGCTTCGGCCCCAGCGCGTCTCCCGCAATCACTCAGCGGCTCGCCGCGACCCGTCTGACTTCGCGGGAGACCAGGCGATTCCGAAAGCCTGCTGGTCAAGGTCGCGGGTCAGGTTCCGCTGCCGGCTGCCGTCGGCGTTCATGACGAGGACGCATTAACCGCGCTTGGGTCTTGGCTACGGTGCCGTCTGGAGACCAACACACGGCGTAGAGGCAGAGTCGAGCCTCCGCTCGACGACCCATCCGTTCTGGTCGTACTCGCGTTTCCAACGACCACATCGTTCGATTGACGCGCCTGGTGCCGCGACCAGCCATGTCGCAGCTGGCGGCACGTCACCACCCTGGTGCTCGACGAGGAGTACGGTGCGTTCGCGTCTCGTCGCCGAAGTACGGATAGATGAAGTCGTTCTCGCGCATCGCTGCCGCGACCGTGCTCGATCCTGCTCTGCTCGATCACTGCAATCGCGCCCGTGAGGTCGCCGTCTCGCTGCGAGGTACGAGAGCATGTCGCTCTTCGAGGTCGTCCAGACGAAGGGGGGCGCCTGCAGTGGCGGTCTCGCGTGCCCAGGACGCGACGGGTTTCGTGGACATCGCGAGCAACGCAAGCGGCAACGTGAACACCGCGAGCACGACCGCACCCCAGAGTGCAGGGCGAAACCGCTCGATCGCCCCCCACGTAGCTGCTGCGAGCGCGATCGAGAAGACGAAGAATCGTCCGCGCCAGGGGTCCCAGGGCACGAGGATGGCAAAGACCACGAGGAAGAGGAGCGGGCGCGGCGGCGAGGACGACGGCGACTGGAGCGACTCGTCGACGCCACGTCTCGCGGGCGACGATCGCCGTGCCGACGATCAGGAGGGACGCCGCCAGCGGCCCGAACCACGAGAGCGCCGGGTCCGACGACAACTGCCACTGCCAGGAGCTGTCAGCGTCGGCAATAGCCGCGCCTGCCGACGACGAGCCAGAACTCGTGCCAGACCCGGAGGAACTGGTCGCCGACGACGACAAGGGCAGCGGGAAGAACGACCACTAAGGCGGCTCCGGCGCCGAGAGCCAGGCCGCGCCTTGTCCGGCCTGCTCCGATTCCCCACGCTGCTCCGACGACAAGCGCGAGGAGCCCGAGGAGCCCGAAGATCTCTTCGATCGTGGTGAACGGAGAGGGCGGCGACGGGTACAGGTCGATCCCGCGTGTCCCGGAGAAATCGACGAGGGAGTAAAGCTCCCGCCGGATCGTCGGGGCGATCGCGATCAGTGTTCGCTCTTGCACCTGAGCAGTGGCGTTCGTCAGCGCTCCGTCGAAATGGCCGGTTTCGACGCGGTTGACGATGTACCACGGCGAACCGAGCGCGATCCCGGCGAGTCCTGCCCCTGCCAGCGCCGGCCACCGCCGAATCGGGTTCGCCACCGCCAGCGACGAGGGCGAGCACGGGCAGCGCGAGGATCCCTGTGAACTTGGTCGTGAGTGCAAGCCCGATCGCGAGCGCCAACAACACCAGCTCTGATCGCGCGCGGCCGATGCTGGCGTATGCGGCGATCACGAGAAACGACGCAACGACGAGATCGTTGTAGGCCGTCGGCGCCTGGAGAGCGACGAGCGGGAGCGAGGCGAAGAGAAGTCCCCCGAGAAGTGCAGATCGAGCAGAAAGACCGATGCGCCCCGCGATCCCGACGACACCCGACCACAAGCGCGGACGCTGCGGCGAGTTGCGGAAGGGCAACAAGCCGGTCGCCGCCCGAGAGCGCCATCGTCCACAGCAGCCCGATCTCACCGCCAGGGGGGTTGCCGTCCAGGCGGGCGTCGTTCGCGTGATCGATGTATCCCACCGCCTCGTCCTGCAGCCAGAACGAGGCGCGCGGCAAGTGGTACGTGAGCGCGTCCCACTCGAGCGGGGATGTGAAGAAGGCGAGCGCCAGGACGTACACCCAGCCGCACGAGACGACGACGACGAGGATTGCCAGCGCGGGATCGCGAAGGGCGTCGCGCACGACCCCGCTGGCGAGGTAGGACTCTGGGCGGGCGAGGCCGCTTTCGCATCGTCCAGACCACAAGCGCGGCGGCGAGACATCCGAGAACGGCAACCTCCAGCCACGGCCTCGACACAAGGCCAATCGGAGATAGGAGAAGCGCTATAGCGACAAGCTCCACCCAGACGAGCGAGTACGTGAGCAGGAGATATGACGGCGCACTGCGGGTACCGAGACACGCGGCTGCCAGACCCGCAGTGCCTGCGATGCTCGCGAGAGTGACGATCGTGAGGAGGAAGTCGACTACGGTCACGTCGATCGATGCGAGTCACGCTGGGCCAGTATGAGGCGGGACCGTACCGGCCGGAAGCGGGCCTCCACGATTGTCTGAGATTGCTCGTGTAATGACGAAGCGCCGAGCTCCGCGAACGCCGCGCTCCACCGAGGTTCCGCCCTCCCTAGAAGCTTCACCGGCCAAAACCTGTCGTCGGGCGAGACCGGCAAACTGCCTGGCATGAGCATCGTTCAGAGCAGGCCCGTAACAACGCAACGTGGCGGGGTCACCGGCCTTGGCTTCCAGCCGGGCCAGAGCGGGAACCCCGGTGGAAGACCCAAAGGGCCGAGCCGGCGGGTGCGCGAGCTCGTGGGCGACGACGGGCACGCATTCGCCGAGTTCATGCTCGAGGTGATGAACGACGAGACCGCCCGCAATGCCGACCGGATCGAGGCTGCGAAGTGGCTTGCCGATCGCGCCTTCGGGAGGGCGGTTCAGGCGCTGGACATCGACGTGAACCAGCACAGCCTCGACATCAGCCACTTCTCCACCGAGGATCTGAAGGCGATCGCGGCGATCCTGAGGAAGTACTCGGCGGACGGAGCCGAGTTGGCCGAAAGATGCGCGACACTCCGGGCACACCTGACCGCAGACCTAAGCCAAATCGGCTCAACCATGCGGGCCAGAATGGGCGGTGCAGGACTCGAACCTGCGGCCACCTGCGTGTAAAGCAGGTGCTCTACCAGCTGAGCTAACCGCCCTCGCGAGTCATTTCACCAGAAGCGGCTCCGCGGCATATCGGGCGCGATGGTCGACTACGGTACTGGCGTTCCCGTGACGTCGCCGTCGTGAAGGGAGCGCACGAATGATCGATCTCCTCAAGCCGGAGGTCACCGTCGAGCCGCGGCCGGTCGATCCGGACATGTCTCGATACGTGCGCTCGTACCTGATCATGCGCATCTTCATCGGTGCGCTCGCCGTCGCGCTCCCGTTTCTGCTCGTCCTCATCGACGGCTTCGGGTTCGACGGCGACCCGTTCCCGCGCGATTCGCTGAGCGCGTACTACTACTCGGGCGTCCGGGAGCTCTTCGTCGGCACGCTGAGCGCCACGGCGGTCTTCCTCGTCACGTACAAGGTCGCCGATCGCACCTTGGACAACACGCTGAGCGTTGTCGCCGGGTTCGCGGTGCTGCTCGTGATGCTGTTTCCGACCGCACCGCCGTCAGGTGTCGGGCTGACGCCACTTCAGGACCTGCTCGGCGTGTCCGCAGTGAAAGCTGTGCACTTCGTCGCCGCGGGGGCATTCATCGTGTCGCTCGGCGTGATCAGCTTCTTCTTCGGAGTCCGCGAAGGCACCCGAGCTCCCCGAGAGGGAAGGCGCTCACCGACCTTCTGGCGGGGCTATCACTGGTCCTGTGCCGGCGCCATCGCGGCGGCCGTGGTGTGGATCGTCGTCACGGCGCTCGTCGGTGAGCCGAGCAAAGCACTGCTCATCGGAGAGGCCGTGGCGGTCTGGGCGTTCGGAGCGTCGTGGCTGATGAAGGGCTTGGAGCTCGACTTCCTCCGACGGCGGTAGCTCTACACTCCGACGCGGGCCCCCATCGACTAGCGGCCCAGGTCACAGCCCTTTCAAGGCTGTAGCGCGGGTTCGAATCCCGCTGGGGGCATCACTGGAAAGCCCTGCAAACCAGCGCTGAACGCGAGCCTAGCGCGATCCGGCTACGGGCGGGAGAGGCCGCGAGGGGGCGAAAGAGGCCGTGTCGCCCCGCCTGTCACCACCCTAGTCGCCCCGCGGCGGGCGCGAGGAAGGCCATGAGCGCGCTGCGGTGGAGCGCGTCAAACTCAGGGGCGATGCGTTGGTTCAGGCGGCGTTCAACGGAACCCGGTTCACCGACGACGACTGATCGTCCTCGGCTGCAGCTAGGTCGCGGGTTTCGCGTCAGGGGCCGGGTGCCGGTGGTACGCGAGGCCCCGGAGGCTAAGTAGGCTCGCAGCCGTTGACCCGGTTCGTCGTCGACTCCAGCGCTGTGCTCCACCTCGCCGCGGAAGGGATCGACGTCGCCGACGAGCACGAGCTGCTCGCGCCGACACTGCTGCGCTCGCAGGCGTTGTCGCTCATGCACGAGGCCGTCCGGAGTGGCGAACTCGCCGACGGCGTCGCACGCGACCGGCTCGACCGCATCGGGCGGATGAAGATCAGACTGCTCGGCGACGCGGTGCTGCGGCGACGTGCGTGGGAGCTTGCGAGCCAACTCGGCTGGGCGTCGACCTACGACGCCGAGTACATCGCTCTCACGCAGCTCCAGGCCGACGCGTTTGTCACGCTCGATGCGACGCTCGCGCGCAGCGTCGCGGGCGTCGTCAAGGTCGCCTCGATCGACGCACTCCGTTGAGCGACGAGCGCTAGGGGCCCCTTTCTGCGTCGTGGCGTCGTAGGAGTTCCCCGTTCCCGCTGCGGGGTCGTGTCCTTTCGATCGGTTCGCCGGGACGTGTGACGTGGCCGCGGCAGCCGCCTTCCCTCGGGAGGCGGCTGCACGCGTCCGCCCTCTTACTCGTCCTGCGCGTCCTCCTCGGCGACCTCGATCGCGATGGCGAGCGCCTCGACGATCTTTCCCGTCGCCGAGGCGATGCGCGGCGTGCCGACGATCGGCGCGATCGCGGCCAGGACGCCGCGGACCTGCTCGGCGTCGATACCGATCTCGCTCGCGGCTCCCAGGTTCAGCAAGTACGAGACCGTGGGGGCATCGATTGCGGCAAGCGCAGCGATGCGAACGAGCACGAGCGTCTCCGCGTCGAGGCTCGATGCTTCGATCGAGTCAGCGGTCATGCTCGCGAGCAGGTCGAGGACCGGGGTCTCGCTGGTCGATCCGGCCATGGTTACTCCTTTCGTTGGACGTTCGTTCTAGGTCACGAGCTCGTCGCTCGACGGCCAGTCTTGTCGAAGAACGACTCTAGCGCGCTGTACAGGCGAAGGACCGGAACCAGCCTTTGCCTTCCGTCGTCTGGATCCAACTGCTTTCCACCCCTTCCAGCCGAAGACCGACACGACGAGCACGATCGCGAAGAGGACGTTCCAGGCGCGTGCGGGCAGTCCCTCGCGGACGCGACGCGACCCACTGGGCATACCAAGTCGCGGCGACCCGTCGCCCCGCGTCGCGCTTGAAAACCCCTGCAAGCGCTAGGGTGGTTACCGCCCTTTCAGGGCTGTAGCGCGGGTTCGAATCCCGCTGGGGCATCATCCGGGGCCGGTAGCTCAGTTGGTAGAGCAGGGGACTTTTAATCCCAAGGTCGTTGGTTCGATTCCAACCCGGCCCATCGAAGAAGTTACTGCAAATAGGTGGGTTTTCACGACCGCGTGTCGGTCAGCCAGAGCTGCTGGAGTACGAGTGGAGTCCAAGATCTCGATTAGACGGGAAAGGCGCCTTCCACCTTGGCTGCCTAAGGCACTCTTCGTCACTCAGAAGACGGTCGAGGTGCACCTGTCGAGCGTGTATCGAAAGCTCGACATCGCGTCCCGCTCGCAGCTCTCGAAGGCGCTAACGGTCGAGCGCTAGCGCGGTGGCTGATCTCCGAGCGGCTCTTCGCCCACCAGCCGGGGCGCGTCGAAAGGATTCTGGCCAGCTTTGGGGTCGAGTTACCCCATGTCGCTAGGCGCTCATGCATCTTCGCTCACGGTGGCAAACATCTCGTGGGCTGCGCGTACCAGCTCCTCGCGGGAGACGTCGCGCAGACGCTGGGCCAGACCCCAGCGGTGGCCGAACGGGTCGATGACCTGGCCGTGTCGCTCGCCCCAGAAGCTGTCCTGGAGGGGATGGAATACCTCCGCGCCCGCGTCGAGCGCCCGCCGCCAGACCCCCTCCACGTCTTCGACCATCAAATGGAGCGCCATGTAGGTGCCGCCGAGCGTCTGCGGCGAGACGATCCCCATCTCCGGAAACTCGTCGGCCAGCATGACCGTCGAGTCGCCGAAGCGAAGCTCGACCGACATCAGCCTGCCATCCGGAACCGGGATCCGCAGTCGCTCCTCGGCGCCGAGCACGTTCGTGTACCAGTCGACCGCTCGCGCCGCGTCTCGGACGACGACGTGCGGCGTGATCGTGTGCATGCTCATGCACGCCTCCTCACCGGGCGCTCTCCGACCGAGCTTTCGCGGCCCGAGCGCGGTCGTACGCCATCCGAAAGAGTTCGATCGCGCGCTCGACGCCCTCCCCATCGTCGATAGGAGCCGAGATCCATCCCGAGTCGGGGATCGCGCGGTGAGGCAGCGCACGCCCGGCCGCGACCAGCTCATCGCGAACCTTGCGCGGAAAGGCGATGTCCGCGTGGCTGTCGCCGTGCAAATGCCCGAGCTCCCGCCTACCGAGGCGGAATTCCACGCCGCCGAAGCGGTGAGCGCCGACCTCGACGTCAGGCCAGGATCCGACGACGGCGCCGATGCGGGCGCCCGCGCGGGTGTCTGCGGGTTGTCGCGTACTTGTCATTACGTCGCTCCTTCTGTCGTTGGCGGATCGCCATTTGAGCTCACTGTTCAGGGAAGGATGAGGTGGCTGTCGCCGAACTCGTGCCAGCGGTAGCCGCGCTCGAGCGCGGCCTCGTAGCTGCGCTCGAGCAAGTCCTCCCCGGCGGCTGCCCGAAGCATTTCGAGATGTGACGACTCGGGCTCGTGCAAACCGGTGAGCAGGCCGTCGATCGCCCAGAGACCGCGCTCCGCGGTGACGACAAGGTTCGTCCATCCGTCGTCGGGCGCGACACTGCCGTCCGGCTGCGAGACCGTCTCGATGGCGCGCACGACGGTCGTCCCGACAGCGATCACGCGCCCGCCCCACTCACGTGCGGCGTTCACGAGGCTCGCTGTGTGCTGCGGGACCCGGAATCGTTCCGGGTAGGGAGGCTCATGGCCCTCCTGCGAGGAGACGCCCGTGTGCAGTGTGATCGGCGCGACGAGCACGCCGCCCGCGACGAGCCGGGTGATCAGCTCAGGCGTGAAGGGTCTCCCCGCGCTGGGCATCTCGGCGCTACCGGGCTCGGCCGCGTAGACGTTCCGGTAAGCGGAGAGCGGCCACCGCCTGGGTACGTAGCCGTACCGAATCGGTTGTCCGTGCTCGCTGAGGTAGATCTCGAGCGTCCGCGGCACATCGAACTGCGCAAGCCAGAGCCTCGGGGCGGCATACGGGGCGAGGATCCGCGCCCTCGCGGCGGCCGGGAGCATCAGGCTCTCACCCGCCTGGACGGCGCCGAACGGCTCGTCTCCGCGGCGTAGCTCTACGATCCAGTAGCGGTCGGGATCGCGGCCTGGTGCCGGAGTCGAGAACCGGAGCTCGAGCTCGGCTCCGTCGGCGCGCATCGCTGGTACGGCAGCAGGAAGCGTGGCTGACGTGTTGATGACGAGAACGTCGCCCGGAACAAGAAGCCGTGGCAGATCACGAAAATAGCCATGGACGATCGTGCCCTCTCTCCGCGAGGAGACGAGCAGGCGAACGCGGTCGCGTGGAACGCCGCGAGCCTCCGGCGGCTCGTGCGCCTCGAGGCGGACGGGCAGGTCGACGGCGCTCATGCCGTCGCCGCGACAAGATCACGGGCTCGATAGAGGCCGCTCGGCAGGTCGCTCTCGATGAGTGTCAGAAGGCCGGGAATGCTCTCCTCGGGCAGTGGTCGATCGGAGATGTCTTCACCGGGAGAGGCGTCCTGTTGCATCTGGGTGCGCATGTCGCCGGGGTCGACCGCGTAGATGCGGTGGCCCGGATGCTCGGCGGCGAGCACCGCGCTGATCTGGGCGAGCGCGGCCTTCGAAGAGCCGTACCCACCCCACGACTCGTACGCTTCGACCGCCGCGTCGGAGATGAGATTGACGATCCGAGCATGCGGTGAGAATCGCGGGAGGGCGAGCTGAACGAGCGCGAGCGGCGCGAACACGTTCGCCTCGTACACGCTCCGAAGCTCCTCGAGCGGATATCGCACCAGGAGCGGCAGCGGGCTCGGGCCGAGCAGGCTGGCGTTGTTGACGAGGAGGTCGATCGGCTCGCCAGCTGTCTCCACGAGCCGGCGGCGGTGGTCGGAATCGGCGACGTCGCCCGTGATCGCGACCACGCCGGCGAGGCCGGCGACCGCATGCTCGAGCGTCTCCGCTCCACGCGCGTCCACCGCAAGGCGCCAGCCGCGCTCGGACAGTGCGCGGGTCAGCGCGAGCCCTAGACCGCGAGATGCTCCGGTGATGATCCCTCGCACTGAAAGCACACTACAAGTTCAAGTTAACTTGAAGTCAAGTCTAATGTGCCCTACGCTTCAACCGTGTCCAGCCTGCTCACGATCGGTGAGGTCGCACGCCGCAGCGGCGTGGCCTCGTCGGCGCTTCGCTTCTACGAAGAGCGAGGACTGATCAGCTCCGAGCGGGCAGGTTCGGGCCATCGTCGCTACCCGCGGGCGGTGCTGCGCCGGATCGCGTTCATAGTCTTCGCCCAACGCATCGGGCTGACGCTCGACGAGATCGGCGGCGAGCTAGCCAAGCTTCCTCCCCACCAGGCCCCCACCCGTCACGATTGGTCCCGGCTCTCAGCCACGTGGACGTCGCGGATCGACGAGCGAATCGCCGAGCTCCAGCGCCTCAGGCTCGGGCTGACCGAGTGCATCGGGTGTGGGTGCCTCTCGCTGGATCGCTGCAGGCTCGCCAATCCCGACGATCGTGCCGCGCGACTGGGTCCTGGCCCGCGCTACTGGATCGGTGACTCGAGGCTGAGCTGACGGCCCCCCGCCACCGACCATCGTGCCGAGGGGGTGGGTATCGCCCTCGCGTGCGCGGGTCCGCGGGAGAAGTTCGACGGGCCCCACGGGTCGCCCGCCCCGCTCCCAGGCCCCGCTCGACGAACGCGCTCGCGGGGTGGTGGGGTAGCCTCGCACGTCTCTATCACGCGTGCGCGCGAGAGGACAGGCGCGGCGGCGGGACCGATGGCCGCTCTCCAGGCGCCGCCGCGGCTTCGCGTTCGCGGGGGGTATCCCCCTCGCACCTCTATTACGCGCGCGTGCGCGTGCCAGCCGGCGACCGTGTTCCCGAGACAAGCCGGCGTCGTAGCACCACCCGAGCAACAATGCATGGAGCCTTTATGGAGCCAAGCGGCAAGTAGGCGGCCGCGCTGCGATGGGGCCGTCGCACTCATGCACGGGATTGGCCCTCCCCTGCGGCTCTTGGGCGACGCTTTGACTCAGCCGGACTCGTTATTGCTCACTCCGGATAACCCGCGTAGATGAGACACCGCCACATGGTGGGGTTAGGGTCTGATCGCCCCATGCTTTAGGCAAGATCGACGAATGAGGCTTCCGAACAGCGCGCACACTTCCCGGCCTTGGCGGATCCACGAGATTGCCCCCGACTTCCGGCTCGAGGACGTGTGGGCGCTGCCGACGCCGGGCGGCCAGGACGATTTCCCATTGTTGGTGCAGGAGATCGCCTCGGGGGACCCGTCGCAAGGATCCTCCCGCGCCATCCGTGCGCTCTGGTCCATCCGGTGGAAGCTCGGCGCGCTGCTCGGCTGGGATAGCCCGGACGCCGTCCTCGGCTCCAGGGTGCCGACGCTCCGCGACCGATTGCCGGCTGATCTACTCGACGCTCCATCCGGCCCTGAGTTCGACGCACTCCCCTTCAACTCGCTCTACCTGCTCAAGGACGAGTTCGCCGCAGAGATCGCGAACAGGACCATGCACGGTGTCCTGCACCTCGGCTGGGTGCAAGACGGGACGGGCGGCTACCGCGGCGAGATGGCCGTCTTGGTGAAGCCGAGCGGTCTGTTCGGGACCGCCTACATGGCAGCGATCAGGCCCTTCCGGCACCTGATGGTGTACCCGGCAGTCGTTCGACGGATCGAGCGGGAGTGGCGGGCGCGCACAGGCGGTCCGACGCCGGCCCACGATCGCTAAGTGCTCGGGGCGTCGGCGGGCCGAAGTAGGATCGGGGCGCCTCGGCTTTCTCGACCGGATCCACGAGGCTCCGGCGAGCGGACCCCCGAAACCTGTGTCTCTCGAGGGGTGGGGGTCGGCACCTCGCCTGAACACCGACACGCAACGTCGGAGATTGCATGCGGTCGGGGGATTGAATAGCCCAGACGGGATCGACAATCCCGCAGTCGCGCACGAATCGGCATAGAGTCGGCGGCCTGCGGGCCTTCTGCCGAAAGAACCTCGTCCTTCCCGCAGGGGTCCCTGCCGGCCGAGGGGACTCGTCCGGCCCCTTTTGATTAGCGACTCCTTTTGATGCAAACTGGCGCAAACGGACAAGGAGGCTTGGTGAGCCAAAGCCTGACCATGACCCGGCTAGGCGTCGTCCAGTCAGCTATGGCCGCACGGGAGATCGACATCGTTGTGATCGGCCCGTCCTCGAATCTTCGCTACGTGCTGGACTACCGTGCGCTTCGTACCGACCGACTCACCGCGTTGGTCGTATCGCAGACGTCGGCAGTCATGATCATGCCCGACTTCGAATCGGGCGAGTTCGTCGAGGCGACAGGGTTCTCCGAGGTCGCCCCTTGGTCAGACCGAACCGGACCTCAACCCGCCGTGAAAGACGCGTTCGCGCGCCTGGGCACACTCCCCGCGCGGCCGAGGACGATCGTCGACGACGACCTGCCGTTCCAGTTCTTTTGGCAATTACAGGGACGGATCGGTCCTGAGCCCGGGCTCAGCAGCGAGTTTCTCGGCGAGCTGCGTTTGATCAAATCTCCCGACGAGCAAGAACGCATCGCCCGCACGGCCGAACTAGTGTCACTGGGAATAGACGTTGCGCAGCGGGAAGCACGTCCCGGCATAACAGAGCGCGACTTGAAGCGAGAGATCGAGGCAGCCATGTGGGAGGGCGGCGCCGATACCGTCGACTACGTGCTTGTACAGGCAGGGGCGAACTCGGCGGCGCCGCATCACAGCGCGGGGAACGACGTGTTGCGGACGGGCGAGCCCGTGCTCGTCGACATCGGGGTCTGCATGGACGACTACTTCGCTGATATCACCCAGCAGGCGTTCCTCGGCGAGCCGCCGGACGAATATGCGGAGGCCTACGAGGTCGTGCATGCGGCGCAGCAGGCAGGATTCGTGGCAGCGCGGGCGGGAGCCGCCGTCGGTGACGTCGCGTCGGCAGCGTCCACGGTGATCATCGACTCCGGTTACGGTGAGTGGAACGGCCCACGCACAGGCCACGGCCTTGGTGTCGACATCCATGAACCGCCATCTGTCATCGAGGGCAACGAAACCGAACTCCAGCCCGGAATGGTGATTACCATCGAGCCCGGTATCTACATTCCAGGTCGCTATGGCATACGGATCGAAGACACAGTGCTTGTGACCGACGGGGAAGGGCAGCGTTTGACGCGAGGGGCACGGCCGCTGTTTGCCACGTCGGCATGAAGTGAGAGCAAACCGGTCTTTTTCAGCCGCCTCAGGCGAGCGAGCATCAGTCTTTCTCCTAGTTCCGTGACTGCGTTTGATCCCGAGTCACCCGACGGCGTCGAGGGCATCAACCTTCTCCGCCGTGCGTGCAAGCCCGAGTCTTTACCGGTGTCGCTAGACCGGTCGGCCAGCTTCGGATCGGCGGCTACCTGAGTGTCACAGTCGATCCGATGACGTAGTCAGGTTGGCAGCGGTCAGACCGGGCATGCTCCGGATGTCATCAAATTCAATTCTTACTGGTCAGCCGACTGGGATGCTCTTTCGGAGACAGCGGCATCGTGCCCGACGATGGCCGCGTGTTCAACCGCACCCTTAAAGGAGCCGGACAAATGACGCACGACCGTTTCTTCGTCCCACTCCAGCCCGTTCAAGCATCCGCTCGTAAATGCATGGGCGACATTCGCGAGTTGTAATAGCGAGTCGCTTAGATGAAGCGCGATGATCGGCTCCATGACGTTCAGGTCGAGCTCTCCCGCAGCAACTGCGAGCTCCACGCTCTCGGCGGCGCCACGGATCACAAAGCTCGCCTGGATGACGAACTCAGGAATCACCGGGTTCACCTTCCCAGGCATCATCGATGAGCCCACCTGGACGGCGGGCAAGCGCACCTCGGCAATTCCGCTAACGGGCCCAGACGAGAGGAAGCGAAGATCAGCCGCGAACTTGGCGAGGGTGATCGCGGCGGTAGCGGTCGCTCTGGCCACCGACAAGAACGGATCCAGGTGGGCGAGGGCGTCAAAGAGGTCGACGGCTGGTAGCAACGGCAGCGCAGTGCGGTTGGCGAGCTTCTCGACAGCCAACTCGCGATAGCCAACGGGCGCGCCCAGCCCGGTTCCAACAGCGGTGGCGCCCAGCGGAACCCGATGAAGGACAATCGCGGCGTCTCGCACTGCTGAGGCGACGCGTCGTACGGCGGCAGCTTGCGCGCGGTGGTAGGCGGCGACGGGCACAGGGAGCGCATCCCGCAGACAAGTACGCCCGAGCCGCTCGAGGCCGCGATAGTTATCGGCGATCTCATCAAGAGCGGACGCGACCCCGTCAAGTCCTTCAAGCGCTTTGGAAGAACAGGCGAGGACGGCCACTTGAATTGCGGTCGGGTAGACGTCGTTACTCGACTGCGAGCCGTTGACGTGATTCAACGGATGGACGAGGTCGTACGTGCCCAGCTCTCCGCCAAGGAGCTGGGCGGCGCGGTTTGCCAGTACCTCGTTCATGGCCATATTCGTCGCGGTCCCACCTCCGCCGTGAATCAGCGGAAGGGGGAACTGATCGTGCCAGCGGCCCTCAACGATCTCTTCAGCTGCAGTCACAATCGCGTCGGCGATTCCGGGGTTCAGCTGTCCGACCCGAACGTTCGTCTCTGCCGCCGCGGCCTTTACCTGAGCAAGTGCGACGAGAAGTTCCGGCCGGTCTGCAACTCGAGGCCAGCGGCCGGGGAAGTTCGCTAATGCTCGGACCGTGTGCGCCCCGTACAGCGCCTCGTTGGGAACCTCGACCGAACCTAGGGCGTCAAGCTCGCGGCGCATGGGAGTCACCGATGGAACGTCGTCTGCAAAGAGAATTCAAACTCCTTCTCCCCACTCTAGTTTGCTCGCCGACATCGCGGACCGGCAAGCAGACATGGTCGCGCCGCTCCAGAAGCGCGCAGACTAGAGCCTTGACTCGTGCCGATGGCTGGCCGACCACCCGCGTACAGCGGAGGACGTGCGCACCGAGTTTGGCAGAGCAGTCACGCGCATCTTGCATCCAGGGCAGCGAGGGCCACGAGCGCCCGCGAGTCCGGCTTAGAAGTAGGCCTTCGGAGCCCCGTGCTTCAGGCTTGACACGACATACGGAAGAAGATTTGCTCCTGCAGTCCAGTGAACAGCATTCCCAACCGGCTGGCTATCGAGTTCGAGGGCGACAGCGTCTCGATTCAAGATGAGGACACCGTCGCGTCGGCGCTTTTCCGGTCTGGCGTTCGCGTTTTCTCGCGATCGTTCAAGTACCACCGCCGCCGCGGCCTCTACTGCCTTACCGGGGACTGTCCGAACTGCATGGTCAACGTGAACGGCAATCCCGGCATCCGTGCGTGCGTCACCCCTGCCGTCGCGGGTCAGCGCGTCAAACGAGAGACCGGCTGGCCGTCAGCGGACCGAGATGTCTTTGGGATTCTCGACCGCTTCCATCGACTGATGCCCGTCGGCTTCTACTACAAGACGTTGTTGCGCCCGCGTTGGGTTTGGCCTCTCGCCGAACCATGGATCCGCCGGGTTGCTGGACGCGGCGCCGTTCCCGCTGGGCACAAGCCGGAGAACCGAGAGGTTCGTCACCTCCATCCTGACGTAATGGTCATTGGCGGCGGGATCGCAGGTCTCAGCGCAGCGCTCTCTGCGACAGAAGTTGGAAACAGTGTCGTACTTTGCGATGAGGGCCGAATGGGCGAGAAAGTCGCGCCCGGACCAACGCGAAGGCGGATCGAAGAGCTCGCGGCCGAGGCGCGGACTAAGCAGTCGATCACCATTCTTGAGCAGACACCTGCGATCGGGATCTACGAAGGGCCGCTCGTAGTCCTGAACGAAGAATCATTCCTTCATCTCGTCCATCCGAAAAGAGTCATCGTCGCTACGGGAGCCGTCGAGCAGCACGGCGTCTTCGAAGGGAACGACCTACCGGGTGTGTTCCTCGCCCGCGGCGCGGCGCGGCTTGCCGGCGTACACGGCGTCTTGCCAGGCCGCCGCGTGGTTCTTGTTGGAAGAGGCTCCGAGGTTGCGGAGCACGCCGAAACACTCCGCAGCGCCGGCGCCGAAGTCACGGCCGTCGATGGCAGCGCAACTGCGGCCCGTGGCCGCCGCGCCCTCACCGCAGTCGATGTCAAGCACGGCGAGACACATAGACGTCTTGCCTGCGACGCGCTCGTCCTCGGGCTCGGTTTCGTCCCCCGGGACGGCCTTGCGCGCCAGGCGATCGGGCTTCCTGTCGTCTCTGCCGGCGACGCTGCGGTGCCCGGCTCGAGCCTCGCCGATGCCGAAGCGAGCGGTCGTAGAGCCGGTCTTGCCGAGATCGGCGAGCATCCCGTGTCCTCACTCCCTTCGCCGCCGCGTCGCGGCACCGTCTGTCTCTGCGAGGACGTGACTGTCGATGAGCTCGAGCAGGCTTGGGACGAGGGCTTCCGCTCGACGGAGATCATCAAGCGTTACACGACGACCACCATGGGCCCGTGCCAGGGCGCAATGTGCCATGCGCACCTTCGTGCGTTCGTCCGCTCTCGGACCGACGCCCGCGGACCAGCGGACGCTTCGACCACCGCGCGGCCCCCCACGCGCGGGATTACGCTCGAGCAGGTCGCTGCAGGCGTTCGGCATGAGGTGCACCAGGAGACAGCGCTTCATCAACGGCACCTCGAGCTCGGAGCGACAATGGAGCCCGCCGGTACATGGCGGCGTCCCCGGCGGTATGGCGACTTTCTCGACGAGTACTGGGCCGTCCGCCGAGCGACGAGCATCATGGACGTCGGCACGCTCGGAAAGTTTCTGGTCGCGGGGTCAGATGCCACAGAGTTTCTCGAGCTCATCTACCCGTGCAGGATTCGAGACCTCGAGCCTGGGCGATTCCGCTACGCACTCTTGCTCGGCGAACACGGCTTCGTAGTCGATGATGGGATCGTCTGCGCCCTCGAAAACGGACGCTGGTACGTGACCTTCACGTCAGCCGGGGCGGCAGCAGCGGAAGCGACGCTACGCGACTGGATCGAGACCTGGGATCTAGACGTCCGCCTTGTTGACATGACAGCCGTTTGGGGCGCGATCAATGTCGCAGGCCCGAGATCGCGCGAGCTGCTGCAGCGCCTGAGCCCTCAGCGGCTCGACAACCAATCGTTCCCGTTCTTGCGACATCGCGAGATCACCGTCGCCGGTGTCGAATGTCGGGCCATTCGACTCGGCTTCGTCGGCGAGCTGAGCTACGAGCTCCACCACCCGAGCTCCAAGAGTGTCGAACTGTGGGACGTCCTCCTAGGAGCGGGCGCGGACCTCGGCATCAAGCCGCACGGGCTGGACGCGCTGCGACTGCTACGGCTCGAAAAAGGCCACATCATCGTTGGTCAGGACACCGACTTCGACGCCACCCCGGCGAAATTGAACATGGTGGCCGCCACGAAGCTCGACAAGCCACACTTCGTCGGCAAACGGGGCATTGAGCGAGCGGCTCAACACAGTCTGGAACGGAAGCTGATCGCCGTCCGGTTCGACGGCGACGCCCCGCCCGAAGGAGCCGCGTTACGCGTGGGCGCGCGTTATGTCGGGTACCTATCGTCGGCCGGCTACTCGCCGGTCCTCGAACAAGGGGTCGGTCTCGGATGGGTGCTCAAAGTCGACGGTGCCTTTCCAACTCGAGTCGAGACCGACGGCGCCGTGGGGACCGTCGTCGATCATCCGTTCTACGATCCGGAAGGAGTACTCCTTCGTGGTTGAGCTTCGACGATCGCTCGCGGCCGTGATCGGGTGTTACGCCCGGGTCGAAGTTCTCGACGCGGTCTCCGACTTCGAGGCGCTAACGATGCGGCTAGCTCCCGACGAAATGCTCCTCGTGGCCGAGCCACGCCACGGAGCCGCCATACTCGCGACAGCCGAGACGGCACTTGCGGCGGATCCGGGATCGATTGTTTTCGACGTCTCGGACGGCTACACGATTTGGAGTGTCGCCGGAGACTGGGAGGAAGTGTCCTTACGCCTCTGCGCCGTTCCGATTTCCGAATCTTCACCGTTGATTCAGACGCTCTTCGCACAGGTTCCGGCAAAGCTGGTGATCAGGCCGCCGAACGAGTTGCTCGTTGCGGTCCCCTCCACGCTTTCGCACCACGTCCGTACGCGCATCCTGGATTCGTGCGGTGACCTGTCTCCGACCGAACTCGAGCCGGCGCCGATCGCGGTTCCCGTGCGCGAGGCAGCCGCTTGAGCGGGCTTTTGCGCCGGCGGGTCTACCTTCGAAGTAGAGCCGTTAAGAAGAGCTATGACGTCGCCGTGATCGGCGGCGGCGGTCACGGCTTGGCAACGGCCTATTACCTCGCCTCGCAGCATGGGATCACGAATGTCGGTGTCTTCGAGCGGAGCTACATCGGATCTGGCGCCACGGGGAGGAATACGACCGTCCTGCGGGCGAATTACAAGATGCCGGAGTCGATCTCGTTCTTCAAAGAGAGTTTCGACCTCTACCAAGGCCTGTCGGCCGAGCTCGACTACAACCTGCTGGTCTCTCGGCGCGGCTTGTTCTGGCTCGCGCACACTGAAAACTCGCTGCGGCTGCAGCGCGAGCGGGCGATTCTGAACCAGGCGGCCGGTGTCGACACCATCTTTATCGGGCCGGACGAGGTAAAAGAACTCTGCCCGCAGATCGATCTCGAGGCGGGTGGCAAGGGGCATCCGGTGCTCGGAGCCTCATATCACGCCCCCGGCTCGGTGATCAGGCACGACGCCGTCGTGTGGGGTTATGCGGCGGCGGCTCAGCGGCTCGGCGTCGACGTCCATGAAGGAGTAGAGGTCTCCGGCATCCGCGTCGATGGCGGCAAGGCAGTGGGTATCGAGACCTCCGCCGGGTTCGTGGCTGCGGGGACCGTTGTCTCCGCCGCGGCTGGATACTCAAGCCTTGTCGCGACGCTCGCCGGAGTGCAGCTCCCGATTACCAGCCACCCGTTGCAGGCGTTCGTGACGGAGCCGTACGAGCCGATACTCGATCGGATCGTGGCTTCGGCCGACCTGCTCGTCTACATCTCGCAAACCTCGCGCGGCGAGATCCTCGTCGGGGCTGAGATCGAGCGCTATACGACCTATTCGACGCGTTCGACATTCTCGTTCCTCGCCGAGTGTGCCTCGCGGGCGATTGATCTTCTGCCTTTCACCGCGAAACTTCGAATCCTTCGCCAGTGGACCGGAATCTGCGACATGAGCCCGGACTACTCGCCGCTGATGGGGACGACCGAGGTCGAGCGCTTCGTCGTTACGGCGGGCTGGGGCACCTGGGGCTTTAAGGCAATTCCGGCCGGCGGTAGGGCGATGGCCGAACTCGTCGCTACCGGCAAGGTGCCCGCGTTGATCGCACCCTTCCGAATCGACCGCTTCCGCGACGACCGCGCCGTCCCGGACCGCAGCTCGGCGGGCACGCACTGATGGGCTTCATGATCGACTGTCCGAACTGTGGGCCGCGCTCGTACCACGAGTTCTCGTTCGGAGGAGAGCTGCGTCCATACGATGCTGACGCGAGTCTGGAAGAGGATTACGTCTCGACCTGGCTTCGCCGGAACGCTGCAGGACTGCAGGAAGAGCGCTGGTTCCACTTTGCTGGGTGTCGCCGCTGGCTAACGGTCGAGCGCGACACCCGCACAAATGAGGTAGCCGAGGGACGAACGACGTGAGCAACCCAACCGGCGATGGGGCGGTGGAGCCCGGAGGAACTGCGCTTCACGATGATGCGCTCGTCTGGGACCAGCATGGCTGCCTCCCGCTCCGACCGCATTCGGACGCGGTTGCAGACTTGGAGCTCTACCGCCGGTATGGCGTGGACTTCGTGTCGATCAATGTCGGCTTCGACTTGACGTCGCCGCTTGACACCATCAAGGTCCTCGCCGCATTCCGGCAAGGGATTCGAGCGCGCCCCGATCAATTTGTTCTAGTTGCGACGGCGGCGGACATTCCGGCCGCAAAAGCGAGCGGGCGTCTTGCCGTGTCCTTCGATCTCGAGGGAACGGAGCCTCTCGACGGCGAGCTCGCTCTCGTCGAAACCTACTACGACCTCGGGGTCCGCACCATGCTGACCGCCTACAACCAACCCAACCGCGCTGGCGGAGGGTGCCACGGTGATCCAAACACAGGCCTCACCGGGTTCGGCCGCGCGGTGGTCGCCGAGATGAACCGGGTCGGGATGCTCGTCGATGCAACGCACTGCTCCCTGCGGACGACATTGGAACTCTTCGAGACCTCGAGTGCGCCGGTCGTCTTCTCACACTCGGTTCCTCTAGGAGTAAGGAAACATGAACGAAACGTCAGCGACGAACAGATGCGGGCGTGCGCGGCGACGAATGGTGTCGTCGGCATCAATGGTGTGGGCATCTTCCTGGGCGAGAACGACGCGAGTACCAGCGCGATCGTCCGTGCAATCGACTACGCCGTCGAAGTCGTGGGTCCCGCTCACGTCGGGATCGGCCTCGACTATGTCTTCGACCAGGACGAGCTCACCTTGTACCTCGAACAGAATCGCGACACCTTCCCGATAGGAAGCGGTTACAGTGAGTACAGCTCCTACCAGTTCGTTAGCCCGGCCCAACTACCCGAGGTGACCGAATCGCTGCTCGCGCTCGGCTACACCGAGGAAGCGGTCAGGGGCATCATGGGCGGCAACTTCCTCCGCGTCGCCGACCAGACGTGGCGTTGAGCGGGCTTCGAAGCGTCAGGGTTCATGCCCTTCCATCGCGTACGACACCGAAAACTCTGAGGAAGTTTTCGCCCAAGATGAGCTTGACTGATTCGTCGCTGTAACCGCGCTGCACGAGCCCACGCGTGATGTTGCGGAAATCACGGTAATCGTCGAAGCCGATCAAGTTGAGCTCACAATCGATGTGATGCTCGTCTCGGAATCCGAACGCCTTCGCCCAGGGCTGTGCGATCTGCGCGAGCGCCCACTTCGGCATCTGGAGGGGCCAGTCCGTCCCGATGCCGACGTGCTCGAAACCGACGAGATCAACGATATAGGCGATGTGATCGAGCATCGCGTGGATCGTCGGCGCGGGATCAGGTGCGAGAAAGAAGGGCACGGCGCAGACACCGATGACGCCTCCGCTCTCAGCAATAGCATGTAGCTCTTCATCGGACTTTGCGCGATCGACGTTGTAGAGCGCAGCCGCGGTCGTATGCGACGCGATGACAGGCGCGGCGGACTCAGAACATGCATCAAGTGTGGTTTTTGGGCCGCAGTGGCTCGTATCGATAAGGACGCCCAACTCGTTCAGGCGCCGGATCACCTCGACCCCGAAGTGACTGACTCCCGAGTCGCGGCGCTCGGTACAGCCGCAGCCGACGAGATTCTGGGAGTTATAGGTCAACTGAAGCATGCGTAGACCGAGATCTACAGCACACTCGATGAGACTCAAGTCACGTCCGAATCCAATGGTGTCCTGGCTGCTTATGAAGCCGGCGGCATCGCCGATTTCTTTCGCGCGATGGATATCCGCTGGCTCGAGCGCGTTGCTGAGCCATGGAAGCCGGTCGAACTGAGCACGAGCTATCGCGAAGCCGCGAATGATGTCTTCGTGGGAGAAGAGGTCTCGGTCGCGCGTTCCTGCCGTGATGCCAGACTCTCTCCAGCACATCTCGAACTCGCTGCTTGCGCCTTCGAGCGCTCGTCGTACGGGAAGATCGATTACACGATTCCAACCTCGCACGAGATCACGGTCTGTAGACCAGGCGTCTTCCAACTCACGCGTCATCGCATCATCAAACGATCGGTAGCCGCACGGCCCTTGAAAGAGCATGTCGACGATCGTGCTATCCGCGTGGAGGCCTGACGCCCGACTCTCTTCCTCCTCGGTCAGGCCGAAATCGAACGTACCGAATGCGCCACGGCTCACGAGCTTCTCGAGTCATCACGGTGGTTCGTAGCGCCGATGTGGGGATACTCGGGAGTACCACTGTAGGAGTCAAGTGCGGTCATCGGACCTGCCTGCTCGACTTGACAGGGAAGTGGTCTGCCTATGCTAGTTGCGGTCGAAGCCGAAGGGCTTGAGCACGGACGGGAGTCGGCCCTCGAGGATCAGCGGCGCGAGTGCCGTAGCCGTCGCCGGCGCGAGCGTCACGCCGAGCATACCGTGGCCGCTCGCGACATAAAGCGCGTCGTGACCCGGCACCGCGCCGATTATCGGCAGACCGTCGGGCATGAGCGGACGCAGACCCGCCCATTCGAGCTCAATTCCCTTCGGCTGCCAGTCGCGGAGGTACGTCGAGGCGGCACGCACGACTCCCTCGATTCGCCGGCGATTCAACGTGAGATTCATTCCTGCGAGTTCGAGGGTTCCCGCAAGCCGAACCGCATCATGGAACGGCGAGCAGCCGACTTTTGCCTCCAGCATGTACAGGGCATGGCGAGGTCGCGTTCCGTGGCCGATGGCAGTGACGCTGTATCCCTTGGCCGCCTCGAGCGGGATATGTACGCCGAGTGGGGCGAGAAGTCGTGCTGTCCAGGCACCCGCGGCGACAACGATCGCGTCGGCCACGAGCTCCTCGTCAGGAGTACGCACACGCCATCGGCCTGTGCGCGCGAGTCCGCGGACTTCGGTGTCCTCGAGCAGCCTCACCCCGATACGGGCGAGTCGGTCGGCAAGGCCCCGGGTCAACGTCTCTGGTTGTACGAAGCGGTCTGCCTTTGCGTGGAAGCCGCCGGCGACAGCTTCGCTGAGCGCAGGCTCGAACACGTCCAGCGCCTTTCGGTCGAGGGGCTCGATATCACCCGAGTACCCCGCCTTGTCGACCTCCGACAATACTCGGAGTTCTTCGGAGAGGACCTTCTCGGTCAGGCCGACGAAGACGAGGCCGGTGGAGTGCATCTCGAACTCGACGCCACTGTCCCGCAGCTCGTCGAAGAGCTCAAAGGTCCGTCGATTGAGCGCCAGGATCGTCTCGAGGCCCTTCCGATATCGGCTGGGCGAGGAATTCCGCCAGAAGCGCCAGCACCAGGCTAGGAAGCTCGGGCTAAGCCGCGGACGGATCAAGAGCGGGCTGTCAGGTTTCAGCATCCAGCGCAGGGACTTCCCCATCAGTTTCGGTGCTGGCAGTGGCGCGGAAAGCACCGGCGCCACCCAGCCGGCGTTACCGAGCGAGGCCGCCTGGCCACATCTATCTCGCTCGACGACAGTTACGTCGGCTCCGGCTCGCGCCAGCGCGTAGGCCGTGCATAACCCGACCACACCGCCGCCGACGACGAGAACCTTCATCCGCGGGCAGTCTCGTGCCAGGTGATCGGATGCGCTTTGAGCGGTGCGGTCAATTGCTCGCACTCGGTGCCACGCATCCACGGGAGCAGATCAGGCGCGTGGTCGCGACTCAAGCTCGGAGCCCGCCGTGCATGCAGCGCGTTCTCCTCCTTGCGCTGGCTTATCACTCCGTCCCTTCGGCACCGTCGGGCAAAAGCGCCTCCCGCTGCTGCGAGCGCAACCATTCCGTCTCGGAGCGCGGGACTGAATCGACGAGGCGAATCGTGTACGGATGAGTGGGGTGGTCGAGCACCTCGTCGACAGGGCCAGCCTCAACGACCTGACCTTGATAGAGCACGTAGACGCGCTCGACGACCTGGCGGACTACAGCGAGATCGTGCGTGATGAAGAGGTAGCTAATGCCGGTTTCAGCGCGCAGCGACTTGAGGAGGTTGAGAATCTGAGCCTGGACCGACACGTCAAGCGCCGAAACCGGTTCGTCGCAGACGATCACCTTCGGCTGCACCGCAAGTACCCTGGCGATGGCCACCCGCTGACGCTCGCCACCGGAGAGGGCAACCGGCTTTCGATCGGCATACGTCGCCGGCAGCCCGACTTGCTTGAGCAGCTCCCGCATTTCGCGGTCGAAGCTCCCTGAGCGTTCCCCGCGGAGGGCAAGCGCCTCCTTCAACGTCGAGCCCACAGTGAGAACCGGATTGAGGGACGAGTACGGATCCTGGAAGATCATCTGGATAGTTCGACGAAGCCGTCGCCGCTCTCGATCGGGGAGCGACCCGTAGTTGCTACCCGACATGCCATTGACGGTAATCCGACCGGCAGTGGGTGTCTCGAGGCCGACCAGGCAGCGGGCGAGTGTCGTCTTTCCGGAGCCGGACTCTCCGACGAGCCCAACGCTCTCGTTCTCCCCTACCTCGAGCGAAACGCCGGCAAGGGCATTAACCATTTTGCCTTCGCCTCGTGTCGACTCCGTCTTGAAGACCTTCTGAAGCCCCTCGATCGCGACGAGGGGTTGGGCCGTTTTCGAAACAACCCGGACGTGCGCACTTCGCTCGGCGGCCTGGCGCTTCTGCGACATTTCGGCGCGGATCTCGCCGAGCCGGATGCATGCCGAGAACCTTTCGGGCGCAACCTCCGCGAGCTCTGTTTTCGCGGCCAGGCACTGGCTCTTCGCCCAGGTGCAGCGCGGAGCAAAAGGACAGCAGGCTGCAACCTCGTCCGGTGGGGGGACGGATCCACCGATTGCGACGAGTTCCGACAGGCGACGGTCTCCACGCGGCTCGGAGAGCAAGAGGCCGAGCGTGTAGGGGTGGAGCGGTTCAGTCTCGACCAACGCCGCTCGCCCTACCTCGAGCACTGAACCCGCGTACAGCACATGGATCCGGTCGCACATCGAGAACGCGACACGAAGATCATGGGTGATCAGCACGAGCCCCATTCCGCGCAACTCTTGAAGGGACTTCAGTAGTGCAAGTATCTCTTTCTGCGTAGTGACATCAAGCGCAGTCGAGGGCTCGTCCGCAATCAGGATCTTCGGATCTCGGGCGAGAGCAGCGGCGATGGCGACACGCTGGCGCATGCCGCCCGAGAGCTGGAAGGGATACCGGTCGGCGACACTCGGTTCGTGAATCCCCACTTCAGAAAGTCGGCGGGCGGCCTCCTCGTTCTGCCGTACTCGGCTGAGCTGTCGTCCTCGCTCGTCGCGCAGCATCTCGGTGATGTGCTTTCCAGAACGCCGCAGCGGATTGAGCATGGTGAAGGGATCCTGGAAGATCAGACCGATTTCCGCGCCACGTAACCGGGCAAGCGCGCGCTCCGGGAGGTCGAGCAGATTGCGGCCCTCGTAGAGCACTGCGCCGTCGGCGAAGACTCCCGGGGGCAGCAGTCCGATCAAGGCCCGTGCGGTCAGTGACTTGCCGCTGCCGGACTCGCCCACGATCCCCAGGGTTTCGCCCGGCGCTACAGCCAGGTCAATCCTGGAAACAATCGTGCGTCGGCTGCCGCCAATTCGGCTTGCGATCCGTAATCCGCGGGCTTCCAAAAGCGGAACGGCCGCGTCATGTGTCCGCTCCAGTGAAGTGAGGGCTCCGCTCACCGTGCTCGGCCACGGTCAGAGAGCCATTCGTAACACCAGTCTCCGATCAGGTTCATGCATGCGGCGGTCAGGACTAGCATCACCCCGGGGGCGAGTGCGGCCGCCGGGTTGTCGAACAAGAGGGTTCGACTGTCGGCAAGCATCCGGCCCCAGTCCGGAGTTGCCGGCCCGACGCCGAGGCCGAGGAATGACAGCGCCGCAAGCGAAACCAGCGCAAAGGCAAAAGTCAGGAACGTGTTTGCGACAACGAGCGGGAGGAGGTTCGGCCAGATGTGCTTAACCATGATTCGCCGCTCAGACAGGCCGAGCGTTCTGGCAGCTTCGACGTAGGACAGAGGACGTTGCTCGAGCGTCCCGCCGCGGACGAGACGCGTGTCGTACGGAGAGTAGAGGACGACGAGGAGGGCGATGGCCAAGAAATAACCGCCCCCTAGCACACCAACGACGACGATGGCGACCAGCAGACCGGGAAGCGCATACATCAGGTCGACGTAGCGCATTATCCCGGCTTCGGCCCAGCCTCCCCGATAGCCAGCGAGAAGGCCGAGAGTGCTTCCGATGAGCATCGCTCCGAAAGCGATCAGGAGCGGCCCCACGACCGCCGTCCGTGCGCCCTCGATGACGCGCGAAAAGATGTCGCGGCCAAGAGTGTCCGTGCCGAGCCAGTACTCCTCACTTGGCCCACTGAGTCCAACGAGAAGGTTCTGAGCGTTCGGATCCTTCGGCGCGATCAAAGGCCCAAAGGCGGCCAACACGGCGACGATTGCCACAAACACAAACGCGAGCCCGATCACTAGCGGGAAGCGCCTGCGGCGGACGCGCTCGCCAGGCAACTTGCCTGACAAGAGGACTTCGCTCATCCGACGTTCACGCTTAAACGAGTCTGTTCACAACGGAAGGAGTTCAGTCGACGGGAAAACCGCACAGGTTGCCTGTTCAAACCGCTGCTCGTTCAAATCGAATTCGGGGATCAACGAACAGGTAAAGCACATCCGTCAGGAGATTGACGAGCACGATCACGATTGCAATGAGCATGGCGAGGCCTTGCACCATGGGGATGTCCCCAAAGGTCACTGATGTGACGAGAAGTGAGCCCACGCCGGGCAGGGCAAACGTCACCTCTACGAGCACTGCTCCGGTCAACATCAGGCCGAGAAGCAACCCGCCCGCCGTCACGACCGGGATGAGAGCGTTCCGGAAGGCGTAGGACAGCAGGACCTTTCTCGCGGGCAGGCCGCGGGCACGTGCGAACGCGACGAAATCCTGCTCGAGAGCTCCAATCATCCCCGCGCGCGTGAGCTTGAGAACTAGGGCCATCCCGGTCAATGCGAGCGCAATAGCCGGGAGTGTGAGGTGCCAGAGGCGGTCCGTGAACCCGGAGCCTTGCCCGAACACTGGAAACCAGCCGAGCAGGACTGCGAAGACGTACAGAAGGAAGATCCCGGTAGCAAACGCCGGCGCGCTGACTCCGATGACGCTTAGCCCGACGACGCCTCGGTCGACTGCACTCTGCCTTTTCACGGCGGATAGCACGCCTAGAGGAACACCGAGGCCCATCGCTATCAGAAAGGCGAACCCTCCAAGGAAGAACGTGAGCCCCGCCCGATCGAGAATCCCGCTGAGGACCGGTTCGTTCGTCCTGATCGAGTTGCCGAAGTCGAGTGTGATTGCGCCGCTAAGCCACCTGCCGTATTGGACGATGAATGGATCGTTGAGGTGATATTGCTCCCTGATTGCCTGGATCGTCTCCGGACTGGACGGCCTGTCCCCTATGAGCATTTGTTCCGGGCTTCCCGGAGCGAGGTAGAGAAGCGCAAAAACGAAGAAGGAGATTATGAGCAGAAGGAGCAGGAGCGCGGCCAGCCGCCGCGCGATGAAGAGAGTCAACCAAGCCCGACTCAATGGTCAGCGCCTCCGAAACCAAAATTCGTCCGGTTTACAGCGGCCCGCCTCGAGCCATTATCCGGTCGAGTCCTGCATCAACAATCGCTCGAGCGTGCAGCGTCACCGTTAGGCCGCTTTGATGCGCGTCACCCACGGCTGCGTGTAGTACCACGTGCTCAAGCCAGAGTAGACGTACTTGCTCTTCAGAGCCAGACCGATGTCCTGCCACCATACGGGCAGGTAGGGCACATCTTTTGCGCTGATCCGAAGGATTTGCTTGATCAGGCTGGCCCGTACCGCTGGTTTGCTTGACGCCGCCTGCCTCGCTAGCAGTCGATCGACCGCGGCATTCTTGTAGTTAGACACATTGAAGGCATTGGGGACGGCGTACTTACTGTCAAGAATCAGCGATGGGAAGTTTGCCGGGTCCGGGTAGTCGGCGCCGAAGGTCAGCACCTGGATCCCCAGGTCCTTGTGCGCATATATCCCGTTTATCCAATCGCTTGTGGTGGCCTCTCGCACGTTCAAGGTAATCCCGATCTGCTTCAGATTCTGGCTCAGGTTGAGTGAGGCCTGACCAATCGGCTTTCTCGAGTCGGGATAAACGACGGTCGCAGTGAAGCCATTCGGGACTGAAGACCGCGCAAGCTCCTGTTTTGCCTTGTTGAGGTCAAAGGGGTATTGGGGGAGGGATGCGTAAAGCTTACGAACCTGCTTCTGAGCAAGAAGGCCGCCCCATTGTTGGGGGGGCGGGTACGTGTTGGCAACCTCGCCATGCCCGCGGAGCACCGTCCTGACGAGGCCCCTTTTATCAATCGCGTGCGCGAAAGCCCTGCGGACGTGAACGTCGCTCCATGGCGCCGCCTGAGTGTCGAAGGTAAAGAATGCAGTACGTAGCTGAGGCGTAAAGGCGACCTTTACGTTGGAGATCCCCTGCCATTGATTAGCCTGGTCCGCGGGCACGCCGAACGCGCCGTCGATTTCGCCCGACCGCATGGCCAGCAGTCGCGTCGCGTCCTCTGTGATGAACTTGAGCTCGACGTTTTTGACCGCGCCCTTTTTTCCCCAGTAGTTGTCGTTGCGGACGAGACTAACTCCTTCGTCCGACACAAACTTGGTGAACTTGTATGGCCCGGTACCCATGGTTAGGACGCCCGGCGTTCCGATTCTCTTCCCGGCTGCCTGCGCGAATTTCTTTTCGATGATGTAGCCCGCCTGGAAGGCAGGGGCGTACTGGAAGAAGGGATCCGCCGCCTTAAGCTTGATCACTACTCGGTTCGGGCCCGCGGCCTTGATCGACTTGACGGAGGAGTAATAGGAAGCGAGTTCGGACGCGACCTTTTTCTGCATGTGCTGGCTCATCGAGAAGACCACGTCAGCGGAAGTAAGAGGCCTGCCATCCCAGAACTTGACGCCCGGCCGCAGTTTGTACGAGTACGTCAGAGGATCGGGTTGGGACCAAGACTCGGCCAAGGAAGGGACGAGCTTTCCGTCATCGCTGTACCTCAAGAGTCCCTCAAGCCCGTTCGAGAGGACGGTCGCCGTTCCCGAGTCGAAGGAATGGTAAAAGTCGAGGCTACGTATCGGGGCGCTGAGAGCAAAGGTCAACTTTTCGACGTTCTGAGGTGGCGCGGCGCTAGCCAGGCCCACTGAGAGCACAGCTCCGCCCATGAGCGCCGCTCCAGCCATCGCAGCGAAACGCATTCGGCTCGTCCGCCTCCTGTCTCGCACATCGAGTAGTGCGGATTGCGTTCGGGCCGGACTCCCGTTCTTGTTCACCCCAGAGCCTCCTCGGTCACCTCGGAAAGTCAGACGTCGTGACGATTAATGCAGAATTTTGGCTTCAGGGATCGTATGTCGCTCAAAAGACCAAGTCAAACAGCCACGATCTTGCCCAGCGAGACCTCCGCAAGGCGCGGATGGCGAACCACGGGGTCCCCTCCCTTGAACACGCCCGTCACGGCTCCGGGCTTCGCGAAGATCGAAAGATTGCTGGGATCGACGTCCACAACGACAGCGTCGAAGACGTAGCCGGGCGCGATGCGCCCGTATTTGTCCGCGACGCCGCAGAGTTCAGCGCCCCGAATCGTCGCGGCGAGAAGCGTCTCCTCGACCGACAGCCCTGCCTCGTGCATGAGGTGGAGCTCCTCGAGGTTGTGCCCGTGCTCGTCGCGGTGGACGTAGTCAGTACCGAGGGCGATCTTGACTCCATGCTCCCGCGCGATCCGCACTGCTTGCCCGATTCGAGGCTTGAGTTCCAGAGCCTTGCGAGTGGCATAGGGGGGAAGCAGACCCTCCTCCGCCCAGCGGATGATGTCCCGTACGACCGCAAGCGTTGGCACCAGCCAGGTCCCGGACTGCGCCATACGTGTCGCCTGCTCCTCGGTCAGAAAAAGCCCGTGTTCGATCGTGCTCACTCCTCCCCGCACGGCGTTGTCGAGCCCCTCTCCACCAAATGCATGGCTCATCACGCCCTTGCCCTTGCGCCGTGCCTCGAACACCGCAACCTCGATCTCCTCGAGCGTTAGCTCCGGCACGTCACCTTCGTCGTGGGCCGACAGTACGCCGCCGGTCGTACACAACTTGACCCAGTCGGCGCCGGCTCGAAGAACCGTGCGAACGACTTTCCTCATTTCGTCCGGGCTGTCGACAAGGTAGGGCGGACGTCCGGGGTAGTCCGGCATGACGTAGTCCGCCGAGATCTCGAAGCCCGGCCCCGGAAGGAACCCGTCAACGTGTCCCCCCACTTGACATAGGGCCACTGTTGCGACCTGGAGGTGTGGGCCTGGTATGTACCCGCGTTCTACCGCCTCACGCATGCCTGCATCCGCACCGGCGGCGTCACGGACGAACGTAACACCGCCTTCAAGCGTACGCCGAAGGTTCTGCGCGGCCTCGAGAGTCCACTGCGTGATCGGTGTCCGCATGAGCTCCATCGCGTCTAACGAGGACGCAGCGACATGGAGGTGGCAGTCGAAGACGCCCGGCATCACCCAGAGATCCGAGAAGTCAACCGATACGGACCCGTGCGGTGGGCTCGCGTTCTGCTCAAGCGCCTCGATGCGGCCGTTCGTTACGACGATGTCGAGAGGGCCGGTAAAGCCTCCGGCTTCGTCAAGCACGTTCGCCCTGGCCAAAACCAGAGTGCTGTCCACCGCGCCTCCTCGCCCGGAGGAATACGTATCGGACAGGACTCTATTGAACGCGTGCTGAACTGGCCGAGGCAGGTCAGGTGGAGGCCCATGCCGGACAAGAGACTGATGTGCTGACGCTGCGTACGGTGGTCAAGTCACGATCAAGTAGCCGTGGCGACCTGTGCGAAGTGCCCTGACCACCGAAGCCGGACGGTTTGGGCATATCGCAACTGGCGACCAGCGGCGAAGGTTGGCCAGGGTGGCGCCTCTTCGGGCCGGCGGGCTAGTCGATATTCGTTCACACTCACGGCGTAGCTGCAGGACACGAGTGTGCGGTAGAGACGGTCGGGCGCGGATGTCACTGATGAATTGCCTCGAGGCCAGCGCCGAGCCCGAGCAACAGCCCGTCGGCAGCCACGGCCGGGCTCGTAGTCAGGAACAGGACGACGCCTGCCTCAGGGGCGACCACGTCCTCGACGACCTCCCCGTAGAGATCGCGGACCACGCCGAGTAACGCGGACGCGCTCACCTCCTCGCCTGCTCGCACCGCCGACTCCCACCAGCCCTCGGTTCGCGTGCGGAGCCACACGAAGCGCGAGATGCTCCGCATGCTGGGGTCCGGCGGCACCGTGTCCCCGGGAAGCATCCCAAGGTGGCGGAGGGCGTTCGCGAGGCCCGCCAGGAGGACGGCGACGGCGCTCTCCTCGAGGAGCCCACAGCCCCCGGCCTCGGCGATGACTGCGGGCACGCCGACGGCTGCCGCCGCGCTCGAGGTCGTACCGGAGATGGGCGCGTCCGCGTGAGCCGACCGGACGACATACGGGAGGCGGAACGCCAATGCAAGCGCTCGAGCGCGGTCCTCGACGGGCGACTCGTCGTAGAGCGTGAATGGCTCCAGCGCTTCAGTCTGGTCGCCTCCGTGGAGATCGAGAAGGACGTCGCTCGGCGCGATCAGCTCATCGAAGACAGCGCGGGCGAGAGCGTCGCTGAACGTCCCGTCGTAGGAGCCCGGGAAGCAGCGGTTGAGGTTCTTGCCGTCCTCTGGAACGACGAAGGGAACGCGCGCGCGGAACGAGCTGATGTTCACGATCGGGACGGCGATGATCGAACCGCGAAGCTCGCCGGTGTCGAGCCCCTGCATGAATCGTATGACCGCCGCGATCGAGCTGTATTCACACCCGTGGATGCCCCCGAGCAGCGTGACCCGTGGCCCGTCGAGCCTGCCTCGGCCAACGATGCACGGCAGCTCGATACCGGCTAGCGACTCGGCCTCGAAGCGCAGGACGCTGCGCTCGATCATGCGTAGTCCATCTTGGGAACGAGGTGCGGCGGCACCAAGAAGACCTTTGCGCTTGTGAGTCCACTCCTGATCAGTCGATACTCCACACTGCGCCTCGTTCGAGGAATGCTTCGCAAGCTGTGAACCGACTCAACATCGACTCGCGAGCATAAGCCCACGGCTCCGGGCTCGAGTACTTCCCTCCGCTGAACTGCAAACGGGGGGGCTTCTACGGGCGTCACGAGGACATGCAGACCGAGTTAGCGCGGCTGATGAAGGCCGAGCGTTTCATCCCCAGACCGCCCGGGCGACCCGGGCGGTGAGCCGTAGCTTCTTCTCCTCATGCTCGATATCGAGATTGTTTCCCGTGGCGACAGAGGCGAATCCGCACTGCGGACTGAGCGCGAGTCGATTCAGTGGAACGTGCCGTGTTGCGTCTTCAATCCTTCTGATGAGCGTCTCAGGGGTCTCCAAATCTCCGACTTTTGTCGAGATCAGGCCGAGCACGACGACCTTGTCTTCGGGAACGTGTCGAAGAGGCTCGAAGTCCCCTGATCGCTCGTCGTCGTACTCGAGCAGGAGGACACCCGCTTCTGTTCGCGGAAACACCCTTTCGGCGATAGCCTCGTAACCCCCAGCTGCCATGTAGCGGTTCGCATCATTCCCACGGCAGACATGAAGTCCCGTTGTGACCGACACGCCCTCTAGAACAGCGTTGATCATCTCAATCCCGTGGTCAATGAGCTGGTCGGGCTCAAAACCTTTGCGCTGAAACCAGTCGCGCTGATGCGGATCGATGAGCATGCCGAGCTCCGGAGCATCTACCTGGACATAGTCGGCCCCGAGACGAATGAGTTCGGCGACTTCGTCCTTGAGAATCGCGGTTACGTCGTCGAGGTAGGCATCTGCAGAGGGGTATGCCGATGTCGAAACTCCAGGCACCCAGTAGTAAGCAAACATCGACGGCGCCGGGATTGTGATCTTGGTCGGCTTTGTGGTTCTCGCGCGGAGATACGCGAACTCCTCAGCACACAGGTGTCGACGTCTCCGGATCTTTCCGGTGACGGCGACAGTGACCGGGCTCGTCTCTTTCGTCCCGTCCAAGTGAAACCAGTCGACCGAGCTTCCTTCGACGTGCTCAAAGCCCTCCGACGCTTGGACGAGCTGGCTCGCGAACACCGTCCGCCTCTGCTCGCCATCCGTAATGACGTCGACCCCGGCGCGTTCCTGTAGGGCGATCGCCTCGTTGACAGCCCGGTCCTCTCTCCGCTTGAACTCGGCGTCGCCGAGAGCACCGGCATCATGGCTTTCGCGTGCCTTGAGCAAATAGTCGGGTCGAAGCAGACTTCCGACGTTCTCCGCGTGATACCTCGCTATCACGCTCCGCTCCTAACCGCTCCACCCAGGCGCAACCACTCGCCATCGGAGCGAGGCACTGACTCGGCCGGCTTGCGCGTGTAGGCGTCTCCGGGATTGTCGAGAACTGATTCAACGGCGCTGCTCTCGACAACACGGCCGCGGTGAAGCACGTAAACGCGATCGACGACCTGTCGAACAAGGGCCAGGTCGTCGGTACTAAACAGGTCGTGGGTAAAGAGGTAGCCCATTCCGTACTCAGCGACAGTGTCGCTGACGCTGGTCATCCCAGAATGAATCGTCAAGGAGCCAGCCCTGGTCAATCAGAGTCTCGACCTCTGAGCGCTCGAACTCCGGTAGTGGCGCCGTCGCGGTGGTCGTCGGCACAGTCGCGCATCTCAACGTCTAGCTGCTCCGCGTATGAGCCATCCTGCCGCCAGGAACGCTCGGTCGCGTCGGATACAGTCGCACGCCGTGCGCGTCCTCTTCGCATCGACACAGGGCGCGGGGCACTTCGGACCGCTGATCCCCTTCATCGACGCCTGCACGCGAAGGGGGCACGAGGCGCTCATCGTGGGGCCGCCGACACTTAAGGCACGCGGATACGAATTCAGGGGCGGCGCAGCTCCCCCGGACGAGATCCTGGGACCTCTCTGGAGCCGGATGCCCTCCTTGCCGCCAGCGCAGGGTGATCTCGTCGTTGTCGGACAGATCTTCGCGGGCCTGAACGTCGACGCCATGCTCCCAACGCTCGAGCGGACCGTTGAGGAGTGGAAGCCCGACCTCGTGCTTCGGGAGGCCGCAGAGTTCGCATCGGCGATCGCCGCCGATCGACAGGGCCTACCTCATCTTCGCGTCTCTGCCGGCGTCGCGCTCTTCGAAGAGGCGTCGATTGCAATTGCTGCTCCAGCACTCGAGGAGCGACAGCCTGGCATCGCACGACGTATCGCGGACTCGCCGTACCTTTCGTACCTTCCGGCGGCAGTCGACCTCTCGCCGTTCCCTGTCACGCGTTACCGCCACCCGGCAACCGAGGTGACCGTCGAGCCGCTACCGGACTGGTGGCCGAACGACGACCGGCCGCTTGTGTACGTGAGCTTCGGCAGCGTCGCTGCGACGTTCCCACCAGCGGCGCAGATCTATGCCGCTGCTATCGCTGCCGTCGCCCAGCTTCCGGTTCGCGTCCTCCTGACGCTCGGCGGCAACGAGCTCGATCTCGGCGACCTTCCGCCGAACGTGCACGTCGAAAGTTGGGTGTCGGAGCCGGACGTCCTTGCAGGAGCGTCGGCCGCCGTCGGCCACGGGGGGACCGGGACGACGCTTAGCGCGCTCGCGGCAGGCTGTCCTCTAGTCGTCGTTCCGCTCTTTGGTGATCAGCCCTACAACGCCGCTCGCATCGCGGTCTCCGGGGCGGGGGTCGCGGCCTCAGTCGACCAGATCTCTCAGCGAGTTCAGCTCGTCCTCGACGGCGAGGGCTTCCGCGCCACCGCTCGGGCGATGGCGGAGGAGATGCGCACGTTTCCGTCCGTCGACGACTTCTTCGTCAAGCACGAAGCCTAGGACGCCGCGTGAGCCGACGCGGCGAGAGCGCGCTTGAGACACTCTCGTCCTCTTCCCGTTCACAAGGCCGTAGCAGCCCGAAATCTGTCCGCTTTGAAGACGATCACTACGCCGCGGTCACCCGACGCCGAGCGTTTTATCGAGGTTTCTCTCGTACACGAATCACTTCTAGGGTTGGCGGCGGTTCACAGTCGTCGTCGGCGCGTCGGGACTCGCACAACTGACAAGATGGACCTCCCGACAGACTGCAGCGCGAGGTCGGCGACCGAGAAGGCGCTCTCGACGTCCGCGACCTAGATGCCGAACGATCCATAGATCCCTTCGAGAAAGTCATTGAAGCCGACGACCATCGCGACCTCGGCTTGGAGAGCGGCGAGGCCCCCGCGATACTCCCCATGTCGGAGCGCTTCGCGAGGGGAAGGGCGTGCCCGACACCTACTTCGACTTTCCGGCGAGTCGCGCTCTAGATCCGTTACGCCAGAAGTGCGAGAGGCTGTCGGCTGATCATGGGTCGCCAGCGATCGCGAGTCGCCTGGTCGCTCGTTCTTCCGGTCGCAGTCGCGGAGGTACTGCTGCTCGTTGCGGCGGCCAACCGGTACGGCTATCACCGCGACGAGCTGTACTTCCGCGTCGCGGCTCGACATCCCGCTTGGGGTTATGACGATCAGCCGGCACTCACGCCGCTGCTTGGCCGCCTCTCGGAGTGGGCGTTCGGTGCAGACCCGCGCGGACTGCGGATGCCGTCGGCCCTCGCGATCGCCCTCGTCGTCGTGCTGGTCGCCCTGATCGCTCGAGAGCTAGGCGCAGGACGCGCGGGACAGGCGGTGGCGGCGCTGGCAACGGCCGCGTCGGGCGCGGCAATGGCAGTCGGGCACATACTCTCGACGACGACCTTCGACGTACTGCTCTGGGTGACGCTGGTGTACATCGTGGCCCGGATCCTCGGCGGCGGGGATGAGCGACAGTGGCTGCTCGTCGGCCTGGCGGCCGGCATCGGACTCGAGAACAAGCACCTCATTCTTCTCCTCGTCTTCGCTCTCGCGTGCGGCTGCGTCCTCGCGCGCCGTTGGGGGCTGGCACGCAGTCCCTGGCTCTGGGCGGGAGCCGCACTCGCGGTCGCGCTGTGGGTGCCGAACGTCCTGTGGCAGGCTCGCCACGGCTGGCCCCAACTCGAGCTCGCCGCCAAGATCGCAGAGGAGGAGGCGGCCGGGAACCGCATCGAGCTTCTGCCTCTTCAGTTTCTGTTGATCGGCCCTCTCCTCGCACCGCTGTGGCTCGGGGGACTCTGGTGGCTTCTGCGCCGAGCCGAGGCTCGACCGTACCGACCGCTCGGACTCGCCTATGTCGTGCTGCTCGCAACCGCCCTGCTGACGGGAGCGAAGCCGTACTACACGATGGGTCTGCTCCTCGCATTGCTCGGCGCCGGCGGCGTGGTGGCCGAAACCTGGTTACGAGACCGACGAGGTCGGAAGCTCGCGCTCGGGGTCGCGATCGGCGTGTCTGCTGCCGTTGCCGCACTCATCACGCTGCCGCTGGTGCCGGTCGAGGACGTGCATGCGACGCCGATTCCCGACATAAACGAAGACGCGATAGAGACGATCGGCTGGCCGGCCTTCACGGCGACCGTCGCTCGCATTTGGAACAAGCTGCCGGAGTCGGAGCGCTCTACCGCGGTCGTCTATGCGAGCAACTACGGCGAGGCGGGCGCGATCGCACGCTACGGTCCCGCGTTCGGCATCCCGCGCGCGTACTCGGGCCACAACGCCTTCTGGCGCTTCGGCCGCCCGCCGGATGGCGCCCGCCCGGTCATCGTCGTCGGCTATCACCATCCAGAGGCGCTTCGTGGTGACTTCAGCGGCTGTGTCCTATCCGCGCGGATCGACAACGGCGTTGACCTCGACAACGAAGAACAGGGCGCTGCGATCTGGACGTGCGCGTCGACGGTCGACACGTGGTCAACCGTCTGGCCACGGTTGCGCTCCCTCAACCCCTGACCTCCTTGGCGACCTGATGGAGGCGCCGACGGAGACGAGCACGAAGACTGGCTCGCGCCAAGGCCCCCACCCCGACCAATGCGTACGGGGAGTGGAGTAGCCCTTTGTGCCCTTCTGACGTGTGCGCGCGAGGCTCGCGGGACTCGCCGCCGCGGAGGCCCCCGTCGCACCAGGCCCCCGCGACCACCGTTCGTTCGACGGGGGTGGGTAGGCCACTGACGCCCTTCGCTCGCCCAGGCCCGAGTTCGGGTCGCCAGTGAGCGATGACTTTCGCCAGCGTGCCCGGTCTATGTCACGTTGTTGATCGTCGAGAAGCCTCAGAAGGGAGCGCGTGATGAACATGCCGCCGATCGTCTCGCCGCAGGAGTGGGATGCCGCCCGCGAGAAGCTCCTGGTGAAGGAGAAGGAGCTCACCCGCGCCCGCGACGCGCTCGCCGCCGAGCGGCGGCGGATGCCGTGGATGGCGGTCGAGAAGGATTACCAGTTCGAGGGCCCGAAGGGCTCGGCCAGCCTCACCGATCTGTTCGAGGGCCGTCGTCAACTAATCATCTATCGCGCCTTCTACGCGCCGGACGTCACCACATATGCCGCGGGTGGCGCGTACCCGGAGCGAGCGTGTGTGGGCTGTTCGATGGTCGCCGACCAGGTAGCACACCCTGCGCACCTGAACGCCCGCGACACCACCCTCGCCTTCGTCTCGCGTGCGCCCCAGGCAGAGATCCAGGGCCTGAAGGAACGGATGGGATGGGAAACCATTCCCTGGTACACCCTCACCGACGACTTCGACGCCGACTTCGGCGTCGACGAGTGGCATGGCACCAACGCCTTCCTGCGGGACCGCGACCGAATCTTCCGCACCTACTTCGTCGATAGCCGCGGCGACGAGGCCATGGGGAGCACCTGGAGCTACCTCGATATCACGGCGCTCGGACGCCAGGAGGAGTGGGAGGACTCGCCGGAGGGCTATCCGCAGACGGCGCCCTACCAGTGGTGGAACTACCACGACGCGTACGGAGAGGCCGCGTGATTGCGCGCTTACGTATCGCGCCGCAATTACGACCGCGTAGTCGCCCGCCACGGCGTCCCGACGAAAGCCGCCACCTAGGAGACACCGTCCTCCTGGAGGTACGTGAGCACGGCCAGAACTCGTCGGTGGTCGCTCTCCGACGGGGGCAGTCTGAGCTTGGTGAGGATGCTCGCGATGTGCTTCTCGACCGCCCCGACCGTGAGCACGAGCGGCTCGGCGATCCCGGCATTCGACCTGCCCTCAGCCATCAGCCCGAGGACCTCGAGCTCGCGCGGGGTCAACCGCTCGAGCGGGCCGCCACGCCGCCGTGAGAAGAGCTGGGCCACGACCTCGGGGTCGAGCGCGGTTCCTCCTTCGGCGACGCGACGTACGGCGTCGACGAAGTCGGCCACATCCATGATCCGGTCCTTGAGCAGGTAGCCGACACCACCACGGCCGTCGGCGAGCAGTTCCGTCGCATACGTCTGCTCGACGTACTGGGAGACGACGAGGATCGCGGTCTCGGGAACGCGCCGGCGTGCCTCGATCGCCGCCCGCACCCCTTCGTCGCGGAAGGTGGGTGGTAGCCGGATGTCGACGATCGCGACATCGGGCTTCTCCGTGGCGATCAGGCGGAGCAGCGCATCCGCGTCGTCCACCGCCGCGACCACCTCGAAGCCGTTGTCGCGGAGGAGCCTGGTCAGGCCGTCACGCAGGAGCGCGAGGTCCTCGGCGATGACTACGCGCAAGGCAGCTCCGCCGTGATGGTGGTCGGGCCGCCATCCGGGCTCTCGACGCGGAGCGACCCGTCGAGGGCGCGGAGGCGCTGCTCGAGACCGGTCAGGCCGTTGCCGGACGGATCGGCGCCACCTCTGCCGTCATCGACGATCTCGGTGACGAGCAACCCGTTCGAGTGTTCCACGCGGATCTCGATGCGCGACGCATCTGCGTGCTTGATCGTGTTCGCGAGCGCCTCTGCGACGACGAAGTACGCGGCCGTCTCGACGGCATCCGGGGGTCGTCTCGCCACGTCCACCGAGAGCATGACGTCGAGCGGGGCGCGTGCCACGAGCGCCCCGATGGCCGCCTCGAGGCCACGGTCCGTGAGGATCGGCGGGCGGATCCCGCGCGCGAGGTCGCGAAGCTCCTCGAGTGCCTCTCGTGCGCCGCTCCTGGCCTCGGCGAGCAGCGCTCGGGCCGCCTCGGGGTCCGACTGGAGCTTTTCCTCGGCCATTCCGAGGCTCATACCCACTGCGACGAGGCGAGCCTGCGCGCCGTCGTGGAGGTCGCGCTCGATCCGCCGGAGCTCGGTTTCCTGGACGTCCACGGCAGCGGCGCGGCTTTCCTCGAGCCGCTTGATTCGGTGCTCCCGCTGCCCGTAGACGACGGCGGCGTGGATCACGGCGAGAAGTGCGAGCCCGAGAGCAGGCCAGATCGGCCAGAAGTAGCCGTTGGTCGTGACCGCCCAGACGCCGACGAGAAAGCCGACGAGCACGGCCGAAGCACCGATCTGAATCGCGAGCGCCCGGCTGCCGAGGGTGTACCGCGAAATCTCGGGTCGTTCGAGGACGAGCACCGCCCAGCCGGGGATCCCGACCACGAGCGCGAGCGAGAGCAGCGGCCAGATCGGCCAGAAGTAGCCGCCCTCGGACGTCAGCTCCCAGGTGACGACGAGCATGGCGGCGATCGTGGTCGCCGTCAGCGCAATGATCGTCAGCGCACGGAGGCGAAGCGCACTCAGCTCGGCCGGCGTCCTCGTTGGCCCTGTGGCCTCGCCGCTGAGTAGGTTGTTCGCGAGCGTTCGTGAGAGTCGCGCCAGCCAGCCGACGAGGTGCGCGGTCACCAGCAGGAGGACGAGCCCGATCGCGGCGACAGGCACCGTCTCCGGGAAGGTGGCGATGTTCATGAACCCGAAGACGTCCGCGCTGTCGACCCACCGGTACCAGACGGGCAGCGTGAGCAGCTGTAGCGCGTTCCAGACGAGGGCAATCGGGATCAGCGCGATCAGCCAGCCGGCCAGCAGGTGTGCCTGCTGCCGCCAGAACGCTCCGTCTCGCACCACGTTCAGCGAGCGGCTCCAGAAGCTCGCACCTCGCATGGTTCGGGTGGGCGGCTTCAGCGTCGTTCCGAGCAGCCCGTTGGCCACCTCCGCCTGGGCCCGAGCGAGCTGCCCGACCGCCCACCGCAGTCCGAACAGCAGGGGGAACACGAACGGGGTGATCGCGAGGAGGAGTGTTGCCAACCAGCCCGCGAAGAGGACAGCGAGGCCGAGACTGCCGAGCACCGCCCCCGCGAGGTAGTAGAGCAGCGCTCGGTAGGTCTCGGGCCGCGCGAACGGCGCCAGCAGCCGGTTCGGGAAGCGCTTGACCATCGATCAACGAGCCTCCGCCACGGGTTCTGCGGACGCCCCTTCGAGCCTGACTCGAGGGAGCCACGACAGCCAGCGCGGGAGGTACCAGTTCCACTCGCCGAGCAGCTTCATCGTCGCTGGCAGCAGCACCCCGCGGACTATCGTCGCGTCGATCAGCACTGCCGTCGCGAGTCCGACGCCGAACTGCTTCATCATGATCAGCGACAGCGTCGCAAAGATCGAGAACACGAACACCATCACGATCGCGGCGCTCGTCACGACTCCTGCGGTCGACTTGATCCCGAATGCGATCGCGTCGTCGGTCCTCATTCCACGGTCGTAGGCCTCGCGAATCCGGCTGACGATGAAGACGTGGTAGTCCATCGAGAGCCCGAAGAGGATCACGAACATGAACACAGGAAGCCACGCCATCACACCTCCCGTGTACTCGACCCCGAGGAGGCCGCTGCCCCAGCCGTGCTGGAATACGAGGACGAGCACGCCGTACGCCGCCGCCACGGACAACAGGTTCAGGACGACCGCCTTGATCGCGATCACGAGCGACCGGAACGCGACAAGCAGGAGCACGAAGGCGAACGCGAGCACGAAGGCAAAGACGAGTGGCGCCTTGCCCTTCACTGCGGTCGCGAAGTCCTTCGAGCTCGCAGTCTCGCCGGTCACGGCGGCCTCGATGCCGCCGACCTCGCCGACGGTCGCCGGGATCACCTCGTCGCGCAGCGTCGAGATCGCGTCGAACGACGTCTCGTCGCTGCCCGTGCCCGCGATGGGCATGTCGATGCGGGCGACGGTCCGATCGACGTTGACCCTGGTCGTGATCGGCTCGTGTGCGGCACCGCTCGCAACCGCCTCGCGGCGGAGATCGGCGATAGCCGCCTCCACCTCCGGGTCGTCGATCGACGACGCCTTGACGACGATGGTCGCGGGCGTCTGCTCGCCGGGAAACGAGGCCTGGAGCCGGTTGTAGACCTGAACGACGCTCAGGTTCTGCGGCAGGGCTTCCACGCCGGGAACGACGGTCTTCATCCCGAGCGCGGGCAGGGCGAGCGCGACCAGCGCGCCCGCGGACACCATCGCCGCGAGAAGAGGCCGGCGCAGAACGCGGTCGAGCGTCCAGCCCCAGACCCGGCCGCCTTGTGGCCTTTGCAGCCGATGGAGCAGCGGCATGCGAACGCGGTTGACTCCGTCGCCCAGCCGTGACAGGAGCGCGGGCAGGACGGTCAACGAACCGAGCACGGCGATCGCCACGACCATGATCGTCGCCATCGCGAACGAGCCGAAGGTCTTGTCGCCGGTCAGGAACATGCCGGCCATCGCCAGCATCACCGTGAGGCCGGAGATGAGCACCGCCCGTCCGGAGGTGGCGGCGGCGGCTTCGAGCGCCGCGCGTTCGGTTCGTCCGGCGGCGCGCTCCTCGCGCTCCCGCTTGAGATAGAAGAGCGAGTAGTCGACGCCGACCGCCAGGCCGATGAGCCACACGACGGCGCTGACGTTCTCGTCCACCGGCCAGGCCTGGCTCGGCAGAGCGAGGAGCCCCATCGTCGCGATCACGCCGGTGAGAGCGAGTAGGAGCGGAATGCCCGCCGCAACGAGCGCGCCGAACGCCACGACCAGGACGATGATCGTGACGGGCAGCGAGAGCAGGCCCGCACGCTCGAGGTCCTTGCCGATGCTTTCCGTGATCTCGCGGTCCGCCGTCGCCTCGCCGAAGCTGCCGATCGTGAGTCCCGGATGCGCCGACTGTGCCTGCTCGACGGCCTCGACCACAGGCTCGATCCTGTCTGATGCGGTGTCCGGGTCGCCGCGGATGTCGAAAGACACGATTGCCGACCTGCCGCCGGCCGAGATCTGATCGGCGTTGGCCCGCTCGAGCGGGCTTTGGACGTCGGCAGTGACGCCGGTCGCTTCGACGCGGTGGACGACGTCCTCGACTGCAGCGCGGAAGGCCCGGCTCCCCGTCGTGAGCGTCTCGCTCTCGACGAGCACGAGCTCCTCGGCCCGGTCGTCGAACCCCTCCTCGAGGATCCTCGCCGCTCGGCCCGCCTCGCCCGGGGTCGCCTCGGTGTCGGTCAGCTGCTTCGTGCCGACCGCGCTTCCGAGCACCACGGCGACGATCACGAATGCGATCCATCCGAACGTCGCCGCCTTCCAGTGCGAGGCGCTCCAGCGCCCCGCGCGTGCTGCCAGATTGAGCTTCATGGTGCCCCCCTTGCTCGAAATTGCCTGTGAATCGAGCTTGGCTGCGGCGCCTGGGCTGGCCAATGGCGCCGCCCGGTGTCTGCGCTGGGGGCACCTGGAGTGCCGTTCGGTGGGGCTACCTCCAGTCCGGACTCAGGCGGCAGTTCGATGACGCGTGCTGTTGTGGTCGGGCACTGATGTGTACCCCGCCGGCAGGCGCCAGACGTGAACTACACACCGGCCGCGAATGAAAGCTCTCCTCGGAGCTAGGCGCGGCATCGCGGAGACCGGAGCGACGGGACTCGAATCCGCGACCTCCGGCCTGCGCAGCGTCCCTCGCCGCCGTGTCCCGCGTGTGCGACGACCTCGCGAACCTCGACGCCGTCGAGCGTGACCGCATCGGTGGGAGGGCCGTCCGCCGCGATCGTCCGAGCCAGCGCCTGTGCGGCCTCCTCGGTCTCGAAGACGATCACGGACATCCCACGGTCGTCGCGGGATCGCAGCCAGTACGCGTTGACCAGGCCTGGCGCTTGCTCGACGCGGGGAACGATCTGCTCGCGCAGGACGGGCAGGCCCCGCTCGAAGTCGTGGATGGTGACGGTTCCGACTACTGCGTACATCGCTGACTCCTCTGGTTGCTGACCAGCCAGAAGCTAGGAGCGAACATCCGTCAGGGGCAATCGGGAGTTCTCCCCATGTCGTGAGCCCATGCCCTCGTCCAGTCCCGAGCGAGCGACGCCGATCGGGCGGGCGATAGTGTGCGGCGTGGCAGTCGTGCCGGAGCGCGACGACAGTGTCCGGACAGCCGAGGTAATCGCGGCGCTCTGCCTGGCGACCGATCTCGGCATGGCCTTTCCTTTCGAGCACGGCTTGCACAGGACCCTGATCGCAATGCGCCTTGCCGATCGGCTGGGCGTCGACCGGCGGACGGCCTCCGAGACCTACTACGCCTGCCTGCTTTCCCACGCCGGCTGTACGACCGAGGCGCACATCGCCGCAGAGGTGTTCGGCGGCTCCCTGACCACGAACCTGAACCCGGTCATGTACGGGTCCGCGCGAGAGGTCGTCACGGGGGTGCTGCGCGCGCTCCCCGATCCTGGCAGCCCCGCGCTCGTCCGCTTCGCGCAGACGGCCCGTCGGCTACCGAGGATGGCTCGTGAGCAGCGTCCGGCTCTCTCCGCCGGCTGCGAGGTCGCGGGAATGCTGGCAGAGCGAGTCGGCGCTCCGTCCTCGGTGCCCGAGTTGCTCGCACAGCTGACCGAACGCTGGGACGGCAAGGGACCACTGCGCCGCGCCAAGGGCGAGCAGATCCCTTTGCCGATGCGGATCGTCCACGTGGCGACGGACGCTGCCTTCCAACGTCTGCTCGGCGGCGTCGAGCACGCCGCGCACCTCGTGCACGAGCGCGCCGGGCATGCGTTCGACCCGGAGGTCGCGGCGTGCTGCGCGGAGCACGCTTCGGAGCTCCTCGCGATCGACGAGGGCGGCTCCTCGTGGGACGACGTCCTGGCGTCGGAGCCGTCCCCACAGCTGGCGCTGGACGGGGAGAGTGTCGATCGGGCTCTCGGCGCGATGGGGAGCTTCGCCGACCTCGTCTCTCCGTACCTCTCCGGGCATTCGATCGGCGTGGGAGAGCTGGCGGGAATGGCTGCTCAGCGCTGCGGGATCGATGCAGTAGGTGCCGCGACGATCCGGCGGGCGGGGTTCCTCCACGACCTCGGCCGCGTTGCGGTCCACGCACGCATCTGGCAGAAGCCGGGGCCGCTCACGGCCGACGAGTGGGAGCAGGTGCGGCTGCACCCGTACCACACCGAACGTGTCCTCTCCCGCTCGCCCTTCTTCTCGGCGCTGTGCCCGATCGCGGACGCACATCACGAACGGCTCGACGGATCGGGCTATCACCGAGGTGTGAATGGCTCCGCCCTCGGGCTGCCCGCCCGACTACTGGCCGCCGCCGACGCCTACCACGCGATGACCGAGCCGCGGCCGCATCGGGCACCGCATCCCCCCGAGGAGGCTGCGCGGCTCCTCGCCGAGGAGGTGAGCGCCGGAAGACTCGACGCGCATGCGGTGACGGCGGTACTCGAGACGGCGGGTCAGCGGACCCCGCGCATGGAGCATCCTGCGGGGCTCACCGAGCGTGAGGTCGAGGTCGTCGCCCTGCTGGCGCGGGGGTTGCAGACGAAGCAGGTGGCGCGGAAGCTCGGAATCTCGACCAAGACGGCCGACCGGCACATCCAGAACGCGTACCGCAAGATCGGCGTCTCCTCCCGTGCTGCGGCAACCGTGTTTGCGATGGAGCACGGACTGGTCGCATGGGGAGAACTCCCGATTTCCAGCAGAGGCGACACAGCCCTAGTCTCGTGTGCAACCGATGTCCAGCAGTACTTCTCAGCTCCTCGCTCTGGCCGCTACGGGCTACGGCGTCTTCGCGGCACTCACCGCGCTCCTTCAGATGCGGCAGATGCTTCGGCGCCGCGCGTCATGCGACATCTCGGCACGCTTCTTCGCCGCCTATGCCGGCGGCTATGCGATCTGGCTGCTCTACGGACTGAGCGTCGGGGATGTCCCGCTGATCGTTGTCGACGCGGCAGGGCTCCTCTGCGGGGGCGTGACTCTTGCCGTGGCCCTCTCTCTCCGCGGCTCGCTCCTTCACCCCGCGACCTGGTCGAGCTGTGGCGCCGAGCTGAATCGAGCACGCGGCGACGCGACGGCGATGCGGGGCGTTGTGGAGCTCGTTCGCGGTGCGCAGGCCAAGCCTCTGAGCGCGTGTGCCGCCGCTACGTAGCGTCACCGCCCGAACACTCATCCGCAGACTGAGCAGGTGACCTGGCCGTGGGGGAAGTACGGCTCGAACCAGATCTATGTCCCCTCCCACCAGTGGGCCGCCCCCTCCGCCAGCCGATACTGCAGACGGCGGCGAGGCGCCGGTTCCGGATCGAGCCCGGAGAGAGCCTCCGCGACGTCGCGGGCCTCCTCGGTCGTCAGCTTGGAGCAGTACTCGACCCATCGGCCCTGCACCTCGACGGGCCCGCCCCGTCGAGGCGACGCCATTACGTCCCCTTCGAACCGTGTCCGGCTCTTGTCGCGGAGCAGGTCCGCCGCCCGCGCCGGCAGCAGGGACAGGAGCTGAGACTCATCCTTCGGTGGCGTGGTGCTCGATGCACACTTCGTAGTGCGATGGCACGTACGCCCTGACCTTCGCGCACGGCCCACGCGCTCGCCGGCAGCACCGATGCCGGGTCGGTGAGCAGCGCGTCAACCCGCCGGAGAGCCGAAAGCTGCTCCGGCGTCGCGATCGTGCCTCCAAGGCGCTCCCCCGTTTCCAGGCCATCCCACCCGAGGCGGGCGAGCCGGTCACCGCTGGGCACTTCCACCATCCCCCAGAAGGCGCGATGTTCTGGCAGAACGATGAGAATGGAGCCGCCGCGCAGGTCCGGCGGCGGATCGTCGGGGACAGTCTGGACGAGAGCGCGACTGCGATCGAAGAGTTCGGCGACCGCCGACCGCAGGAGCTCGACACCATCGGACGTGAGTCGCTGCTCGAGGTAGCCGGTGGCGAGCTCGTTCGCGCCCTCGGGAACGGGCCTCGAGCTCTGCGAGCCTGCTCCTCGGACCAGAGCATCCGCCCGTCGGTGTACACCCAGACTTGGACGAGGGGCGCGACGAGGAAACCGTCCGGGTGGGGTCTCGCGTGGGTCGCGCTCCTCCCCAACCAATGGAGGACGAGTTCGCCGCTCTCCGGCTCGCTCGGCGTCGCTCCCACGGGCGGCAAACCGATGAAACCCCGATCGAGGATGAAGGCGCGCACGCCGCCGATCGCAGAGGCCGTCCCGATCACGACGATGAGAGCAGCCGCAACGAGCGCCACCAACCCACGCCGTGGGAGCCGCCGTCGCGAGGGCGGCTGAGCGATCTCGGAGATGAGGTGCTCTCGGCGCTGCGCGAGCCGGTGGGGCGGCAGGTCGCGAAGCGGCGGAATCGAAAAGTCGCCCTTCATCGTTCGACGGCTTCCGTGATCGCTTGCATCCTGTCCCCTTCATGTCCGATACCGGGATCGAGTTCCAGCAGGCGGGCACGCGCACGTGAGAGGCGAGAGCGCACGGTTCCGACCGGAATCTGCAGAGCGACTGCCGCGTCCTCGTAGCTGAGCCCGGACCAGGCGCAGAGTGCGAAGACCTCCTGCTCGCGACGGGGAAGCCGTGCCAGCAGCGCGAGGGCGCGGCCCATCAGCTCTTCGTCGTCGATCCGCTCGTCGCTGTCGTCCGCGAAGCTCGGCTCCGAGCTCGGCTGAGAAACGCGCCTGAGCGCCGCCGCGTAACGACGCTCGGAGCGACGGCGGTTGCGAACGACGTTCGTAGCGATCCCAAACAGCCACGGGAGTTCCTTACCGCTCGGCAGCTGCTTGTCGACTCTGCGCCAGGCCTCGAGGAAGACGATCGAGACGAGATCCTCGGCGACGGCCCAGCTCCCAACGCGGCGGAAGCAGTAGTTGTAGATCGTTCGCCCGTGGCGCTCGAAGAGCATTCCGAAGGCCTCGGAGTCACCCGCACGCGCCTGCGACCACAGAACGGAGTCACCGACTTCCACCGCTTGTTCATGTCCGACCAGGCGGGGTGGGTTCCCGACGCGAACCGTCGACACTCATCACATCGACTCCGGTTTTACGCCCTACGCGCCACGAAAGCGAGCCACGCGTCCAGGGCCGGGCGCGCCGAGGGCTTTCGGCGTTACCTCAGAGAGCGCGGCTTAGTTTTTCCGGTCCCGGGCGCCTTCAACCCGAGCCTGCACCACGGAGCCGTAGACGACGGCAAAGCCGAGGATGAAGATCACGAGAACCGCAGTAGGCCACAGCACAGCTGATCTATCGACCAGCAAAGGCCGGAAGTCTATCCCTCCGAACCTGAGGCTAGGCGAGCCTGGACTTTCGGCAAGGGCGGACGCCCGGACGCGACGATTAGCCTCGTTGGCGTCATCTAGAGGGGGCCGTCGGGGGGAGAAGGGGGACGGCCCCTAACGCACCGGGATCTTCACCGCAGCGTCCGGGCCAGAGGAGTCTATGCCGTTTCTGGGGCAGGCTCTTGCATGCCGTACTGAGGGCGCGAGCGGGCGACGGCCGCGATAAGGCCGGGCGCGAGCGGGACGGCAGCTATGACGGACGCGGCAGCGGCGAGCCGACACCTGCTCGAAAGGTGTATCCCAGAAACTCTCTCGCGAGGGTGCGCTCGCGCAAGGGGCGAGGCTGTACCGTTCGCGCGCGGTCGGTATGACTGAATCCGGCGCACCGCTTGTCATTCGCACGGCAGTGGTAGCCGATGCCCCCTCGATCGCTGCGATCGGAAGCGTGGCGTTCCCGGCGGTACATGACGCCGTTGTCGGTGCAGAGTTCGCCGCCGCGGTGGTCGAGCAGACCTACTCGGTCGAAGCGCTGACCGACTGCATTACGCGCTGCTCGGCCGCTGGCGACGCTGAGTTTCTGGTCGCTGAACGAGACGGCGACGTGATCGGCTACCTGCACTACGACTCAGAAGGCGCGGAACCCGAACTCCATCGAATCTACGTCGACCCTGGCCGGAAGCGAGGCGGTGTCGGTAGTGCCCTGATGCGAGAGTTGCACGCTCGCCTACCGCCCGGCGGGCAGTACATCCTTCTCGTCGCAGAGGCGAACAAGGATGCACAGGCCTTCTACTGGCGGCACGGCCTGGTGATCGAAAGCCGCGTCGACGGCCCCCGCCACTACCGAAAAGCGATGGCTATCGAGATCGACGTGCCGCCACCAGCAGCGGCCGCGCTCCTCATGCGTTTCATACCGAGCGGATCGCGATAGCGACATTCTCGGACGCTGGCACACGCGACATCGCCGGTACGGAACGACTAGGGCTGATCTAGCCGGTGGTGCTCGGGGCGGAAGGCCGAGTCTCCCCGCGATCAAATCGTGTCAGGCGGCCGAGAGTGCCCGCCACTCGCCCGGGAGGATGCGACCGAGAAGCCTAAAACGGCTCGAGCCGAGCGGACGCAAGACCAGCGTCTCGCCTTCCTCCAGCGTGAGGCCCGTCGCATCGGATACGACGACCCCGTGTGTGACGAGGACCGTGATCGTGCGGGGCGACGGTTTCGTCCCGAGCAGTCGCCGGGCGGCTCGTATCTGCGCGCGCCAGCGTGCATCGTGTGCTGCGCTGATGGTATTCAGGAGCGCAGGCACCACCGTCGCGCGACCTAAGGCAAGGCGCGCGGTTTCGCGTGTGCGGCAGAAGGCACTGGTCAGAACCGCCGAGATGCGCAGATCGAGTCGCCGCACGCCCCTCCCTATCGTGCGGGCATCTGCACGACCCTGCTGGGAGAGGTTTCGCTGCGTGGCGCAATCGGTCAGATCGACGGGGTCTTCATCGGGCTTCGAGAAGTCCGTGGCCGCATGTCTGAGAACGAGTACGAGACCGCCCGCTTGGAGCGCGCGGGTCAGAGCCGGCTTGGTCGTGGCATCTGCGCCTGCCTGGGCCGCCGCGAGGGCGGCCGCAACCGCAGCCACACCGATTGCGACGGCGAGGGCTCGGAAGCCGACACGTCCTTGGAGTGCTGCGCTCACAATCCGATACTTCGGCTGTGAGCGGCAATCGGATCCATCGCGCGCCACGCGCGCCACTCGGCCGACGCTAGCTGTAGCTTGCCGCGCTGCTCGGCCGATCCCCGTGGGCTAGGGCACACGGGCCTCATAGGTCCGGCCTACTTCATGTAGTTGTGCAACTGCCAGATCTGCGGCCGGCCAGGCGGTCGCGGCACTCCGGCTGTGTCGAAGGCCGGCATCAGGCGCTCTTCTCGGAATCGCATCGCGTCCTCCTCCGACTCCCATACTTCGAGCACGCGCCAGCCGCCGTCCGGGCTAGGCCCGGCCGCATGGAAGATCCCGCCCGCAGGGCCTTCCAGCCCTAGCTGCGCACGAACCTTCTCGTAGATCTCCTGCGACCCTTCGGGGTTGTCCACCACCAATGCGATTGCCACTTCGAGCCTCCTCTCCGTCGACTTGTCACTCGATGTTACGCCCTCCGAGATCGACGAAAAGAGCCTGCTCCTACGAGTCGTGTTTCCACTGGCACTGTGCTGATCCTCCACCCCTTGTTGCTCGGGCTGCTTGGCCGATTCGCGTGGGCTAGGCGGCTGACCGTTGCGCGACGGCAACGCAGCTTGGAAGGGCGGAACCGCGCTGGTTCCCCCTCTTGCTGTCTGGATTCTCGCGAAGGTTCGGGCTCCAGTCCGCCGGTCATCCGGGTGAAGCGCCCGCGCGCTGCCGCGGCCCGTTTGACTGGCGAAGGGACCCAGCCGGGCGTCGGTCCCAACGAGTTCTCGCCACCACCAAGCCGCTGCCGGCAGTGAGAGCCGCAACCAGGCCGATGGCCATGCCGTTGCCCGCGAGATCGGCAACGACTCCCGCAATCAGGCCGCCGACGACGAAGCCAGAGTCCCGCCAGAAGCGGTAGATCCCCACCGCCTGCGCTCGATCGCGGGGCTCCACGGCGTCGGACACGGCCGCGATCAAGGTCGGGTACACCAGCGCCGTGCCCGCGCCGAGCAGAACCGCGGCGACAACCGCAGGGGCGACGTCACCGCCGCCGGCGACCAGGAGAGCGAGCGCCCCGCCCTGGACGAGCATGCCGAGGACGATCAGCGGCTTCCGGCCGACGGAGTCCGACAGCCAGCCCGTGCCCAGCTGCCCGAGTCCCCAGACGGCGGGATAGACCGCCGCGACCACGCCGATCTCGGCGGCGCTCGCACCGTTCGCAGCGAGATAGAGCGGAGCGAGTCCCCACGCGAGAGCGTCGTTCAGGTTGTTGACGAGCCCTGCCTGCGAGCAGGCACGCAGCACCGGATCGCGGTAGGAGACGAGCGGGAACGCGTGCCGCAGCCCGATCTTCTCCGCGCGGCCACCGAAGTCGACCTGCTCGGCGGTGACATGTCCCTGCGTGTCTCGGACGAAAAACAGCGATGCGACGAGTCCCGTCGCTGCGATCGCCGCCCCGCCCACCCAGACCACCGTCCGTGGAGCGATCGACGCTGCCAGCAGGCCCGTGACGAAAGCGGCCGCGGCGACGCCTAGGTACCCGGCCGACTCGTTCAGACCCAGCGCCAGGCCCCGCCGCTTCGGCCCCACCAGGTCGATCTTCATCACGACGGTCATCGACCAGGCGAGGCCCTGGCTGGCACCGAGGAACAGATTGGCGACGACGACGAAGGCCCAGCTCGGCGCGAGGCCGATCAAGATCGGCACGGGCAGGGCGAGGAGCCAGCCGAGCACGAGCAGCCGTTTGCGACCGACTCGGTCGGCGAGCGTCCCGGCGCCGAGGTTCATCAGCGCCTTCGACGCTCCGAAGGCGACGACGAACGTCAGGATGGCGGTCTTCGAGCTGAGCCCGAAGTCCTCCTCGCCGATCAACGGCAGCACCGTCCGCTCGAGACCGACCATCGCCCCGACGAGCGCGTTGATCGCGACGAGCAACGTGAACTGGCCCGCGTTCGCCCGCAGGCCGAGCCGAACGGTCGTCACGCGGCTTGTTGCGCCTGTCCGCTGAGGTTGGCCGCGACGATCGCCGCCTGGTCCGCAGGCGGCGGCGGTACGTCGATCAGCAGCGCGTTCACGAAGGAGTCGACGTCGGCGTGCTGCAGTGCGCCGTTGTGGAGGCGCTCGAAGCCGATCGTCGAGAACGGATGGCCGGACAACCCCCGGCCGCAGACGGAGCCGCCGAAATGGCTCGGATACACGATCACTCCGTCGGGGAGCTCGAGGAGCTTCTGCAACGAATGGTGGAGCTCGTGCGCGAGCTGTGCGGCGTCTCCCTTCGCATGGAGATCGGGGCGGCCGACGTCTCCGACGAGGAGGGAGTCCCCCGTGAAGACGAGCCACGGATCCGTGGTCCCGCGGCGCTTGTCGGCCACGGCGTAGGCGAGATGGGCGGGCGCGTGTCCCGGCGTCGCGATCGTAGTGACGAGCGTGTTTCCGAGCTCGACCAGCTCGCCGTCAGCGAGCGGGACGTGATCGAAGCGGACTCCCGCTCCCTCGGGCAAGTACGCGCTCGCTCCCGTGCGCTCGACCAACTCGGGCAGGCCGGACACGTGGTCGGCCTGGACATGGGTTTCGAAGACGGCGACGATGGGCGAGCCGATCACAGCCGCTGCCTCGACGTACCGATCGACGAGATCGACGTGTGGGTCGACGACTGCGAGCTCGTGGTGCGACGTGCACCCGAAGACGTAGCTCGCACACGACGTGGCGTCGACGAAAAAGGGGCGCAGGATCATGGCCGTGCGGCCGAGACGAAGGGTTACAAGCCGCCCCGCCAGGCGACGACGAGAACCGTGATCGCCACGAGGGCTGCGATGAGGACGACGGCGAAGTTTGCGGCGAGCGCGATCGGCGTCAGGCGCCCCGCGAGCCCCTCGCGAGCAGCCGATGGGCCGTCGGTCGCACGCCATTCCACCGCCCCCGCGAGAACGCCGGTGATCAGCTGGTTCAGACTCACACCTTCGCTCTCGGCAGTGCGTGCGAGCTCATCGTGCAGGGTCGGAGGCATTCGAACGAGGAGACGTCCGCTGTGCCGAGGCGTCGACTTGGCATCGGGCTCTCCTTCCTGTACAGCTTCGGGCGCCCCGTTGGCAGCGGCCCAGACCCGCCGAACAGCCTCCTCCGGCGTGGCGCCGCGCGCCGAGCAGTCCGGTTGCTCCTCGAGCTCGGCCAGCCAGGCGGCGTCAGGCCCTTCCCCGGTTCGTACCAGCGAAACCCGATAGGAAGCTGCCGAGTCCTCGGAGAGCGACGGCGCACTCCGCATGATCCGAGTCTACAAGCCCAAAACCTGCTGCACTAGAGCTTGACGAGGGAATCGGGGGCGGCGACTCGTGCGCCCTTCTGCTCGAGCGCACCTCGCAAGCGCTCGAGCGAGGTCCGGATCAGCCTCGACACCTGGATCTGGGAGAGCCCGACCTCCCGGGCGATCTCTGCCTGGCTCAGGCCGACGAAGAAGCGCAGATGCAGAATCCTCCGCTCCCGATCGCCGAGAGTACGGAAGCCGGCAGCGAGCAGCAGACGATCGTCGGTGGCGCCGAACGGATCGTCAGGCCAGGCGACGGCGCGCAGCTCCCAACCATCTTCGTCCGCGGTGGAGATAGGCACCGGCCTCCGTGCCCGCTCCGTCTCGATCGCCTCCTGGACCGCGCACTCGTCGCTGTCCGTCTCGCGAGCGAGCTCGGAGAGCGTCGGCGCCCGCGCGAGGCTGGCGGCGAGACGCGTCCGCGCGCCGTGCAGGGCGACGGTCAGCTCGGCGAGCCGGCGCGGCACACGGACGACGGTGGTCCGGTCACGCAGGTGGTTCTTGATCTCGCCGGTGATCGTGGCAATGGCGAAGCTCGAGAAGTCGGTCCCTCGCTCGGGATCGAAGCGCTCGATCGCCTCGATCAGGCCGATCGAGCCCACCTGGACGAGGTCGTCGAGCCGCTCCCCCCGATGGGCGAAGCGGCGCGCGAGCGTCCGGACGAGCGGCAGGTACAGCTCGATCAGGCGCTCGCGCGCTGCTCGATCCCCTCTCCCGTGATAGGCGCGCATGAGACCTCCGAGATCGTCATGCGAATCACATCTCTGTATCAGAGAGGTTTGGATCATTTCGAACTTCTTCGATCATAACGAAGATATTTCTCGTGAGAGAAGAAATTTCTGAAGTGGACGACTGACGGGCGAACACACTGGGTATTTCCATCTATGCGTGCTCGCAGCGACCCGAGAACTCTTCGTTGCATCCGTGTCGGGAGGAGATCCGGACAGGGTGTCGCTCACGGTTCCTGAAGGTGCTCGTAAGCACCGCGACTCTCGGCCTCGTCATTACCGCGCCGTCGTTCGCTGCGGACGGTGGGCGGTGGGTCCCGCCGGTACCCGCGGTGCCGGACATCGTCGTTCCCGACGTCGGACCGCTTCCGACATCCTCGGCCGATCCAACTCCGGTCGTCGGGTTCGAGTCGGGCGCAATTCCGGGTCCGCCCCCGGTGAGCGACGAAACGGAGGTTGACGGGACGCCGCAGATCGTCGCAGTCAGCCCCGCAGTCGACGAGCCTGCCCCCCGGGAGCACGAGACAGCCGCCGTAGTATCAGCCCTACTGGAGCCTGATATCACGCCCGTCGTCGATCCGGTCGACTTCCCTCCGACGTCGAGTGCGGACGCGTCCTCACTTCCGAGCTCACCGCCGAGCGACAGAGACAGGCGTGACGGTTCCTGGCCTCAGCCCCGGCGACAACAGCGCTGAAGGTCAACACCACGGTTCGGCATCTCTCGCCGTCTGGCGACGAGAAGATCGCGCCGCCGTCGACCGCGCCGGAGCCGGGCATCCGCGGCGGGGGCAGCCCCCGAGTACGCCTTCCAGTAGTAGCGGCTCAGAGACGTCGGTTCTCGATTCAGATTCTCCGCGATATCAAGATGAAAATTTGCAGTATCAATCTGATCAACAATCGAAGGAGACGCCGTGGAACTGGACGTGGAACCTAACAGTTGATTGCGCCGGAAATGCGACGTCAACCTCGACCGAAACCGGAAATCAGACGTCGCTGGTCTGGAACTGGGAGTGGCTCTGGGACTGGGCGTGCAAGAGCGCGGACATCGATACGAGCGTCACGACCTCGACGTCTTCTTCTACGTCTGGCGGCAACACGAACGTGTCGGTGCGCGTCCTGAGCCCCGGCGACGACGGCTCCGTCACCCAGACGACTGAGTCAACGGGCACGAAGGACGGAGCAGAGGTGACGGACGCCTCCTCGACCGGCCTCTGGAATTGGAACTGGACATTCACGTTCTGCGACGAAACGACGTGGGTCTCGACGCTGATCGACAGTCAGACGCCACTCAGCTGGACGTGGACGTGGATGTGGAATTGGACGTGTGACGGCGCAGCAGGCGCGCCTCCGGAGCCCGGCGAAGCCGCTCCACCGCAAGCGGATGCAGCGCCGGTACCACCGCTGTCGGCGGTGATACCACCCGAGCCGGCTCCGGCGATTCCGGCTTGGGTTCCTGTGTTTACGGTGGATGTGCCACTGACGCCGAAGTTTCCGCCTCTTCTCGGAGCGTCGCTCGTGCCGTCACACGAACTCGTGCCGTCACACGAAGTCGTCGTGGGATCGGTCGACATGGATGTCACCGTCCTCGCGGACCAGTGGGTTGGTGCGCTTCCGGAGCTCCTGCTGGCCGTCCCCGGCGTCCCCGGCGTCGTCGACGTTTCGGTGGTCATCGTGCCCGCCGAGACGCCCGGTGCGCCCGCACGGGGAGGCGGCCCAACTCCTCGAAGCGCGCACGAGGTGCCGGGACACCGCGAAGCGGAGTCGAGCACGCCTCCGCCGATGACGACGCCGATCTCCTTGCAGCGCCCGGAAACCGCCCCGAGCGGATCGAGCTCGACCCCCACGAGGAAGCCCCCCAGCGCGCATTCCGCGCCTCCTCGCCAAAAGCACGGGCCGCAGTTGCCGTTCGGTCAATCGCGCTCGTACGGGACCGCCGGCTCGGGCACGTCCGGAGGGCGGGTGCCCACCGTGCCGGTCGCCGCCGTAGCGGCGATCATCGCGTTCTTCATTCTTGCCGCCCCACGCCTGGGGCGGCGACTTCGGGTTGCGCGGGAGCTGAGCCCGCGCGGCACGTACCGCTCCTCGATCGACCACCCGGGCTGAGAGCTGTCAGTCCTCGTCCCGACGCCAGTGCCGCTCCACCCAGCGCCTGGTGTCACACCGACAGCTCGAAGGGAGACAAGGTGAAACGTGCTTTCATCGCGCTGACCGTGGCTCTCCTCCTCCTGCTCGTTGCGGGAGTGGGGACGGCCGCAGCGGATCCCCCTGCAAGCCAGGGCTGGGGCCAATGGGCCGACAGCCAGGAGGACGCAGGGGCTGCTGTAGGGGCAGCGCCACAGAGACCAACGGACGAGAGCGGCTCGGTCTCGCAATCGAACGAGGCCGCGTCGGGCTCGGCGGCAGGGAACGCGAACGAGTCGTCACAAAGCGCAGAGCAGGACCAGGGCGCTTGCCCGCCTCAAGAGGTGATGGGGCCAGACGGCAAGACGTGCTACCAGCCGTATCCGATGCCCACCAGGTGCGAGACCTCGGTTGCCGTCCAGCTGGACGGCAAGACGTGCTTCGAGCCGCGTTCAACGCGGCCGGATCCGCGCCACGAGTGCCCGCAGTCCTGCGGTGAAGGAGAGGGCCTGCAGGTTGTCGGCCAGTCGGCGGACAACGAGCAGGACGCGACGGCGCTTGCCGCAACCGAGCAGGAGAAGCCGTCCAACGAGAACGTCGCGGTTCGGGTTCTCAGCCCGGGCGACGACGGCTCGGTCTCACAGTCGAACGAGGCGTCGTCGGAAGCGACGGCAGGCAACGCGAACCTCACCGAGCAGAACGCTGACCAGACCCAGGCGGGTGGCTCGGGTCTGCAGGCGATCGGCCAGTCGGCCGACTCGGACCAGGATGCAACGGCGATCGCGACGACGGAGCAAGAGAAGCCGTCGAACAGCAACATCTCCGTCCGGGTTCTCAGCCCCGGCGACGGCGGAGACGTCTGGCAGTCGAACGACGCGTCGTCGAAGGCGGAAGCGGGCAACATCAACCTGACCGGACAGCATGCTGACCAGACCCAGGCGGGCGACTCCTGCAAGTGCGGGAACGCCGGCGAGCAGGTCATCGCGCAGTCGGCTGACAACGATCAGGATGCGACCGCTCTCGCAACGACGAAGCAAGAGAAGCCGTCGAACAGCAACATCTCCGTCCGGGTTCTCAGCCCTGGCGACGACGGCGACGTCCGGCAGTCGAACGAGGCATCGTCGAAGGCCGAAGCCGGCAACCTGAACGTCACGAAGCAGATTGCCGACCAGACCCAGGCGGGCGACTCCTGCAAGTGCGGGAACGCCGGCGAGCAGTTCATCGGCCAGTCGGCCGACAACGATCAGGATGCGACGGCTCTCGCCGCGACGAAGCAAGAGAAGCCGTCGAACAGCAACATCTCGATCCGGGTCCTGAGCAAGGGCGACGACGGCGACGTCTGGCAGTCGAACGAGGCGTCCTCGAAGGCCGAAGCCGGCAACCTGAACCTGACCGAGCAGAAGGCCGACCAGGAGCAGGCCGGCGGCTCGGGCCATACAGGTGATCGGGCAGGAGGCCAAGAACGATCAGGACGCGTTCGCACTCGGGCCTCGACCATCCAGAAAGGAGCCGAGAACGAGAACGAGCCCCATCCGCGTCCTGAGCAAGGGGGACAGCGGAGACGTCTGGCAGTCGAACGAGGCATCGTCGAAGGCCGAAGCCGGCAACCTGAACCTGACGAAGCAGAAGGCCGAGCAGAGCCAAGAGGGCGACTCCTGCAAGTGCGGGAGCGGTCTCCAGGTGATCGGTCAGTCGGCGAAGTCGGAGCAGGATGCCGCGGCCATCGCCGCGACCATCCAGGAGAAGCCCTCCAACACGAACGCTCCGATCCGCGTCCTGAGCAAGGGCGACGACGGCGACGTCTGGCAGTCGAACGAGGCGTCCTCGAAGGCCGAAGCCGGCAACCTGAACCTGACCGAGCAGAAGGCCGACCAGGAGCAGGCCGGCGGCTCGGGCCTACAGGTGATCGGGCAGGAGGCCAAGAACGATCAGGACGCGTTCGCACTCGGGCTCACCATCCAGAAAGGAGCCGAGAACGAGAACGAGCCCCTGCGCGTCTTGAGCAAGGGGGACAGCGGCGACGTCTGGCAGTCGAACGAGGCATCGTCGAAGGCCGAAGCCGGCAACCTGAACCTGACGAAGCAGAAGGCCGAGCAGAGCCAAGAGGGCGACTCCTGCAAGTGCGGGAGCGGTCTCCAGGTGATCGGTCAGTCGGCGAAGTCGGAGCAGGATGCCGCGGCCATCGCCGCGACCATCCAGGAGAAGCCCTCCAACACGAACGCTCCGATCCGCGTCCTGAGCAAGGGCGACGACGGCGACGTCTGGCAGTCGAACGAGGCGTCCTCGAAGGCCGAAGCCGGCAACCTGAACCTGACCGAGCAGAAGGCCGACCAGGAGCAGGCCGGCGGCTCGGGCCTACAGGTGATCGGGCAGGAGGCCAAGAACGATCAGGACGCGTTCGCACTCGGGCTCACCATCCAGAAAGGAGCCGAGAACGAGAACGAGCCCCTGCGCGTCTTGAGCAAGGGGGACAGCGGCGACGTCTGGCAGTCGAACGAGGCATCGTCGAAGGCCGAAGCCGGCAACCTGAACCTGACGAAGCAGAAGGCCGAGCAGAGCCAAGAGGGCGACTCCTGCAAGTGCGGGAGCGGTCTCCAGGTGATCGGTCAGTCGGCGAAGTCGGAGCAGGGCGCGGTGGCACTCGCGGCCACGCTGCAGCTTGGCCAGAGGCAACCGTGCAAGTGCCACGACGACTCCAAGTTCGGTAACAGCAACGAGCCGACGCGGGTCCTGAGCAAGGGCAGCGACGGCGCTGTCCGGCAGACCAACGTCGCAACGTCCGACGCTACGGCGCTGAACTGGAACGAGACGAAGCAGGTTGCGTCCCAGATCCAGACGCATCCGTGTCGGTGCAAGGCCGGCGACGGGATTCAGGTCATCGGTCAGCTGGACGTCAGCAAGCAGTTCGCTGTCGCTCTCGCTGCCACGCTGCAGCTGGATCCGTCGAACGAGTCGGCGCCGGATCGCAAGGAGAGCCCCGGCAAGAAGAGCCCCGTGTCGCAGAAAGGGATGGACCTTGCCAACGACGGGGCGGGAAGCATGACGGCGACCGACCAGTCCAGGCACCAGGTCGAGGGAAGGTGATGCCGTCGAGCGACTGAGCCAATGACGATGGCCGCCGGTCGCCGGGGGGAGCGGCCGGCGGCCATCGCTCACGCAGCGAAAAGTCGTGTTGACGGGTCGGACAGCAAGGAGTAGCGTGCCATGGAAAGAGCGGCAACGAGCTTTGGGGGGCTTGTGCAAGCCGAAGCCAGGGAGAGGCGGCAGCGGCACGATTTCCCGGGGCCGTCGGCATCGGTTGCTGCGGCTCCGCGTACTGAGCGTCTCCTGCTCGGGGGCGCGCTTGTCGTTGCGATCGGCGCTCTTTTCGTCCCGCAAGCTCACGGGACGGTAAACCCGGAGCCGGATCCGTACCCGTCCGGAGCACCCGCCCCGGATCCGCACCCGTCGGCAACGAGCTCCGCGCCGAGAGTCCAGCCGAAGCCGGATCCCGTGGCAACGAGCTCCGTGCCGAAGATTCAGCGTGCTCCGGAGCCCACGCCGGCTGCGGCGCCGGTGCCATCCACGCGTGGCGTGACGGCACAGGACGAGTCGGCCACCGTCCGGTCGAGCACCCCCCAGCAGCGTCGAACGACACCGACTCGAACGCAGAAGCCGAACTCGCGCGCGACGCCGGCGGCAAAGAAGCAAACGCGGACCGCGCCTCCCCCAACAGCCGACAAGAAGGCTCCCAAGAAGAAGACGACGACGACGGTCGCCGCTCCCGCGGTCGCGGCGGCCGCGGCGTCCACCCACGCACGACCACTGGCGCTGGCGGGGCTGGCGCTCTTCGCGCTGGTTCTGGCGAGCTCGAGCCTGCTGTACCTCGTAGCTTCGAACGACCGATGGGGGGCGAAAACCCGATGATCCGACGACTCCCGCTTCTACTCCTCCTCGCGGCCCTCGTCGCGCTCACGCTGACCAGCTCGGCCTCGGCGATCCCACCCGCGCCTCCAGACCCGTACTGCTCGCCGGGCCCCGCGGACTGCAATGCCTGGCATACGTCGAATGTCACCGTTTCCTGGGCCGCAGCGCCGCCCGGCGTCACCGCGAGTGGCTGTGGAGGCGCGACGATCACGAGCGACACCGGTGGGGCCGCTGTGACCTGTACGTGGTCGGACGCGACCGGCGCAAGAGCGACGACGACGTACGTCAAGCGCGACGCATCCCCGCCCGGGGTGACCGCATCGGCCGACCGAGGCCCGGACAACAACGGCTGGTACAACCGGGCGGTCTCGATCGCGTTCTCGGGAGACGACGGAACCTCGGGCGTTGCATCCTGCACGTCCGCGACTTACAGCGGCCCCGACACCGGCAAGACGTTCGTCGAAGGCAGCTGCTTCGACAACGCGGGAAACCGCGGCGGTTTCAGTTACGAGCTCAAGTACGACGCGACCCCACCGAGCGTTCAGGCGAAGCCGAACCGACCGCCGGACGCCAACGGGTGGTACCGGAAGGCTGTCACGGTGTCGTTCCTGGGCGCGGATGCGGTGTCAGGAGTCGACTCGTGCGCCGCGCCCGTGCTGTACAAGGGCCCTGACGCCCGGAAGACGTCACTGGCCGGCACCTGCCAGGACAAGGCTGCAAACAAGAGCTCCGCGGTCGGCTTCGAACTCCGCTACGACACCAGGCCTCCACGCCTCGTGCGCGTGGTGGCCGAGATCATGACGAAGGGCATCGTTCTCAACTGGCGCGCGTCGAAGGACACCCACACGTTTGCCGTCCTCCGGCGACCCGGCTTGAAGGGGCCGAAGCCTTCAACGGTGTACTCCGGGAAAGCCAAGGCGTTCACCGATCGGCGGTTGAAGAGCGGTGTCAAGTACCGCTACACGGTCGTCGCCTACGACGAGGCTGGGAACGCAGCCGTGAAGGGCCTGCTCGTCAAGCCCGACGGCTCGGTGGCGACGTCGGCGCCGACGAGGCCCGCCGTGAACACGCCGGGGGTGACGAGGCCGAAAGTGAACAAGCCGAAGGTGACGAAGCCCGCCGTGACCAAGCCGGCGCTGACGAGCCCTGCGTTGGGAGCGCGCGTTTCGGCCCCGCCGGTCCTCGCATGGGGACCCGTGCCCAAGGCGACCTACTACAACGTGCAGCTCTACCGCGACGGACGGAAGATCCTCACCATCTGGCCGAGCAGCACGTCGTTCCGCCTGCAAAGCTCGTGGACGTACGACGGACGAACGTACCGCTTGACTCCTGGTCGCTATCGCTGGTTCGTCTGGCCGGGATTCGGGCCCCGTTCGGAGACGCGCTACGGGAAACTGCTGGGAGGACGCACCTTCGTCGTGATCCGCTAGGTCTGTGCCGTGCGCGAGGTCTTCGTCCCCTCGCGCACGGGCAGTGACAGCTAGGTGACGATCTCGAGCGCGAGGTCGAGCGAACACCCTGCCGCGACGAGCGAGCGCGTGAGGTGGAGGTCGGCGTCGGAGGAAACCAGCAGGCAGGCCTGCTCGAGACCGAAGCCCAGGGTTCGGAACTGGTCGAAGCGCCAACGATTCACCCGGCTCTCCTCTGAGTCGATTTCCTCGCGTGGTGGATCCTGCTCGGACGTAGTCATGGCGGTGCCTTTCGGAGACGAGACTGACGTACGTACGTGCTTCAACGAATGCACCGCCCCGTAGTTGTTGGCAGGACGTAAGGCTTGGTTGCGACCATGTTGTCCGCGTACCCGAACCACTCGTAGGATGACCCCGTGCGCGGGGCGCGAATCGCCGAGCTGGGAAAGCCGCCGGAGCCCGTGACGGTCGACGGCAACGGCCCCGTCGAGATCCTGGCTGTTGCGCTCAATCCGGTCGACCTCGCCGTCGCCGCCGGACGCTTCTACGGCGGCCATCCGCCCCTTCCGTACGTGCCGGGGTGCGAGGCGGTCGGACGGCTCGACGGCGAGCGCGTCTACCTCTTCGGCGAGGGCCGCGGAACCGTTCGTGACGGATTCCTCGCCGAGCGCGTGGACTTTCCGTCCGAGCTCGCAGTCGCGGTGCCCGACGGAATCGACGACGACCTCGCCGTCGCGTGCGGGGTCGCCGGCATCGCAGGTTGGATCCCCGTCGCCTGGCGCGCGCCGGTCCGGCCGGCCGACCGCGTTCTCGTTCTCGGAGGCACCGGTGCCGTCGGTTCAGTTGTCGATCCAGGCTGCTCGCGTGCTCGGCGCCGAACGCGTGGTGGCCGCGGGCCGGCGACGTGACGAGGCTCGAGCGCGCCCGCAAGCTCGGCGCCGACGACGGTCGTAGCGCTCGAGGGAGACGATCTCGCGGGACGGCTGAAGGAGGCATGCGGCGGAGACGGCCCGACGCTCGTCGTCGATGCGCTCTGGGCGGAGCCGGTCCGGGCGGCGGCCGAAGCGGCGGCGCCCGGAGCCCGGATCGTCCACGTCGGCCAGTCTGCGGGGCCGGAGACGACACTCACGTCCGCGGCAGTCCGCGGGAAGCAGCTCTCGATCCTCGGCCACTCCAACTTCGGCCAGTCGGCAGACGACAGGAGCCGCGCGTACCTCGAGCTGGCCGCGCACGTCGCCGCCGGCCGGATCCGGATCGAGACCGAGCGGTTCCCTCTCGATCGCGTCGCAGATGCGTGGGAGGCCCAGCTGAGCGGGTCGAAGGCAATCGTCGTCCTCTGAGAACGACGAGGGCCCCGTCGCCGGGGCCCTCGCACCGTCGGAACGTAGGAGCCCTAGACCAGCCCTTGGGCCTTCCACTTGCGGTAGATCCCCCTCGCCCTGCTGTCGAACGCCTTGACCGCGTCGCCCGGGCTCTCCTTTCCCTGCGCGACCTGGGCGAACATCTGACGGGATCATGAACGTGTTGAAGATCTCGTCGATCACCGCGTTCGAGTGGCCCGGGTGGCCGGGGTTCGTCGTGAACTTCTCGGCGATCGTCGTCAGGACCGTGTACTTGCCCTTCGGCTTGTGCGTGTCCTGCGCCGTCATCTTGCGGATGGTCTTGAACCCGCCCTTGATCGCGCCTGTCCACGGCGGGAAGTTGTAGTACTCGCTCCGTACGAAGTGCTGCCGGTAGTTGAGCTGCTGGTCGACGAGGTACTTCCGCGCCGCTTCCTTGTTCTTCGCGAACTTCCAGATGACGTAGACGCCCATGACGTGCTCGTTCCCGAGACGCATCGCCGGACCGCGTGGGATGGATGCGAGCCAGGTGTCGTCCGCGAGAGCCTGGTTGCCGGACTTCTCCGCAGTGCGCACGATCGAGATGGCGTTCAATGCCACGGAGAGCCTTCCCGCGACGAAAGCATTGTTGTTCGAGGATGCGTTCCAGGCGAAGACCTCGTCGGTCATGCCGGTCCTGAAGATGTCGCGCATGACCTCGAGCGCCTCGATCGCGCCCTTTCGGTTCGAGCCCTGATTGAAGACGATCCTGTTCTCCTCGTTCTGGATGAAGCCGCCGTAGCAGTAGAGGAGTGAAGTGAGCAGCATGTTCGAGTCGATCTCACCCGACATGCCGAGGCCGACCGGATGCCCCTGCTGCTTGAGCTTTCCGGCTCCCTTCCGCAGGTCCTCCCACGTGTTGAGGCTGACCCCCGCCTCCTGTAGGTAGCTCCTCCGATACTGCACCGGGTCGGGCGCATAGGTCTCGGGGAACCCGAAGAACTTCTTCGTCTTCGGGTTGTACGTGCTCTTCTTGCACAGCCCCACCATCGGGCCGAGCTTCTTCGTGACCTCCTGGACGAGGTCGTTGACCGGATCGACCTGCTTCTGGAACGACGAGGGCGGCGAGATGAACCAGAAGAGGTCGTGACCGCTCCCAGATGCGACCTCGGCCGATCCATCGGCGAAGAGCAGCGCGTTGTTGATGTGGTCGATCTTGACCTCGACGTCGTTCGCCTCGCCCCACTGCTTGGCGTAGGTCTGGTCGAGCCAGGTTTCGTAGCCGGGGACGAAGTGGGTCCACGTCTTGATCCGAAGCTCGCCGGAAAGCTGCTTGCGCTGGTACTTGAGCGGACCGTAGAAGCCCAGGGCCTTGTCCGGCAGTGCACCGAACATGCCCACGGCGAAGGCGGCGGCAGCGCCTCGCTTCAGCAGGTCTTCCCGGGTCAGCGCTGAGCTCTTCCCGAGCTCGTCTGATACGTCCGCCAACGGGTACCTCCTTTCTGACGTGGATTCTCTACCTGAAGGCGCCGCCTGTAAACCCCTTGATGAACCGGTCGAGGAAGGCGTTGTAGAGGAGCGCGAGCGGGATCGCCGGGATGAGGGTTGCGGCCATCAACGACTGCCAGAAGTAGATGTCGCCGCGAATCAGGTCGTTCGGGATGCCGGCTGACACCGTCCGCTGCTCGGACGACGAGATGAAGGTGAAGGCGTAGATGAACTCGTTGACGCAGAGTGAGAAGGCGAAGATGACGACGGTGAGGATGCCCGGCAGCGAGATCGGGAGGACGATCCGGTAGAACGCCTTCAGTCTCGAGCAGCCGTCGACGAGCGCGGCGTCCTCCAGCTCCTGCGGAATCGTCTTGAAGAACCCCATCAAGAGCCACGTCGCGAACGGGATCGTGAACGACGGGTACACGAGGATCAACGCCCACAGCGAGTCCTTCAGGTCGAGGTTGGTGACGATCCGCGAGAGCGGGAGGAAGAGGAGCGTGGGCGGAATGAGGTAGACGAGGAAGATCCCGACGCCGGCGGTCTGGCCCCAGCCCCCCGCGAGCCGAGCGAGGGCGTAGCCGGCAGGCAGCGCCAGAAGCAGCGTGATCCCGACGACGGCCATGCCGACCAGGAACGTGTTGAGCAGCCACGTCGGGTAGTTCGTGTCCTGGAAGATGAACTGGACGTGATCCAGGGTCGCATCGTTCCAGAAGTCCCAGCCGAGATTGCCCTCGGGGTCGTGGTAGAGGTAGGGCGAGCGCTCGACGTTCGAGAGGTCGAGGTTGCTCTTGAACGTCGTCACGAGCGCGAAGTAGAAGGGGAACGCCAGCACGATCGCGAACGGTCCGACGACCAAGTAGGTGAGCCCTTTCTGGCGCCTGGTCATGTGCGCTCTGTCATGTCACTTGGGCTCTTCGCGCGAAGAAGAGCATGGCGACGGTCACGGCGATGAGGAGCGGGAAGAGGTAGAGGGAAATGGCGGCTCCTTCGCCCAAGGAGCCGGAGTTGATCCCGACCGCGAACGCCCACGTGGGCAGCACCTGGGTCGAGTTGAACGGCCCGCCCGCGGTGAGGATGTAGACGACAGCGAAGTCGCCCGCGGTGAACACGATGCCGAAGAGCACGGCGACGAGCGCGATCGGGAGCTGCAGCGGGAGGTCGACGTACCAGAGCTTCTTGATCCCCGTGGCGCCGTCGACCTTGGAGGCATCCTCGACCTCGTTCGGGATCGACGCACGCCCGGCGATGAAGATCACGACCGCGAAGGGGAGGATCCGCCACGCGTGGACGAGCGTGATGGCGATCAGCGCGAGGTTCGGGCGGCCGAGCCACTGCAGCGGTGCTTGGGCGCCCTCCTCGAGATGGATGACGTCGAGGAACCAGACGAGCGCGTTGTCGATGTGCAGCCGTGCGAGCGTCCAGTTGAGCACGCTGAAGAGGGAGTCGAGGAGCCACAGCCACGTGATCGTCGAGAGGACGACCGGTGCGGCCCACGGCAGGATGACGAGGAAGCGGATGAACCACTTCCCACGGAAGTCGCGGACGAGGAAGTTCGAGAGGATCGCCGCCCCGACCACGACGACGATCTGGGAGGCGATCGTGAAGATCAGCGTGTTGCGGAGCGCGCGGCGAAAGTTCTCGTCGCCCCACGCGTTCGTGTAGTTGTCGAAGCCGACCCAGTTCCCGCTGAGCGAGCCGCCGATGGCGTCGGTCAGGCTGAGGTAGATCGCCCAGACGAAGGGAACCCCGACGACGAAGAGCATGAAGACGACCGCGGGGGCGATGAGGAGCGGCGCGAGCACACGGCGGTCCTCGAGCGCGCGCCTCCAGCGACGCGTGCCCGTCTGCCTCCGCGGGGCGGCGTGGGCCTCCATCCCTCCGGCTCGATGCTAGTAGATTGCTCGCGGTCACAAGCATCGACGGGAGGCGTGCGGGGTTGGCGGAGATCACGCTCGAGAACCTGACGAAGGTCTATCCGGACGGCACGGAGGCGGTGACCGGGCTCGACCTGGAGGTGGGCGACGGCGAGTTCGTCGTGTTCGTGGGGCCATCGGGCTGTGGCAAGACGACCGCGCTGCGGATGATCGCGGGCCTGGAGACGATCACGTCCGGGACGGTGAAGATCGAGGGCGAGGTCGTGAACGACCTCCCGCCGAAGGATCGCGACATCGCGATGGTCTTCCAGAACTACGCGCTGTACCCGCACATGAACGCGGGCGACAACATGGGCTTCGCGCTGAAGATGCGCGGCGTCCCGAGGCAGGAGATCGAGGGGCGCGTGAAGGAGGCTGCGGTCATCCTCGGCCTCACCGACGCGCTGAAGAAGAAGCCGCGCACGCTGTCCGGTGGCCAGCGGCAGCGGGTGGCCATGGGGCGGGCGATCGTCCGCCAGCCACAGGCGTTCCTCATGGACGAGCCGCTCTCCAACCTCGACGCGAAGCTCCGCGTCGAGATGCGCGCCGAGATCGCGCGCATCCAGCGCGACCTCAACGTGACGACCGTCTACGTCACGCACGACCAGACCGAGGCGATGACGATGGGCGATCGCGTCGCGGTGATGAGAAACGGGCTCCTGCAACAGGTCGACGCCCCCCAGGTGCTGTACGAGCGCCCGCGGAACCTGTTCGTCGCCGAGTTCATCGGCTCTCCCGCGATGAACGTCGTGATGGCGGACCTCGAACGCGCCGACGGAGACGTGTGGGTGACCTTCGGCGGGCAGCGACTCCGACTCGACCCCTCGTCGATCCAGCGTCGCCCGGCGCTGTCGAGCTTCGAGGACCGCCAGGTGATCCTCGGGATACGGCCCGAGGACATGGAGGACGCGGCGCTCGTCGGGGAGACGAGCGACGACCGCCGCCTGTCGATCGTGTGCGACATCCGCGAGGACATGGGCTCCGAGGTCTACGTCCACTTCAACGTGACGGCAGAAGCGGTCACGTCGAAGGAGGTGGTCGAGGCCCTCGTCACCGATGCTCCCGAGGACGCCGAGACACGGCTGGCCGCTGAACGAGCCAGGGGCGAAGGCGTGCCGTTCGTCGCCCGCCTCGACCGGGACACGCAGGCTCGCGAACGGCAACCGCTGGCGATCGACGTCGATGTCGCGCGCCTGCACTTCTTCGATCCCGAGACCGGCCTCGGGATCTACGACGACCACGTAACGTCGGAAGCGGTCTCGGCGACCGGGTAGCTTCCCCGCGGTGAGGCTGCGCCCGCAGGTCGTCGCGACGGCTGCGCTGGTCGTCCTGTGGCTCGGCGTGAGCGCGGTGCTCGCGATCTGGTTCTCGGGCCGGATTCGCGACTGGTCGGTGATGACCGACGAGCTCCTGTACACGAAGCTCGCGACGTCGATCGCGGACACGGGCTCACCGCTCCCCCGCGTCCACGGGACGTCGATCGAGGTCTACAACCAGCTCTACCCGCTGCTGATCGCCCCGCTCTACGGCGCTGCTTTCGCCACCGGAGGCGTTCCGTGCCGCGCACGTGCTGAACGCGGTCGTCATGGCGAGCGCGGTCTTTCCCGTCTACCTGCTGGGACGGCAGGTGCTTCCTCGCGCCTGGGCGGTTGCCGTCGCCGGGTTGGCGGTGCTCGTCCCGTGGATGGTCCTCACCGGCTTCGTGATGACGGAGTCGGCTGCGTACCCGGCGTTCGCGTGGGCGCTCCTCGGCCTGCAGTCGACGGTCGCCTCCCCGAGCCCGCGTCGGGACGTCCTCGCCGTCGCCGCGCTCGCGCTCGCCGTGCTCGCGAGGACGCAGTTCGCCGTGCTCGTCGCGGTGCTGCCGTTGGCGATCCTCGGGCACGAGCTGCTGCGGAGGCCCTGGAGGCAGGCACTCGAGGGAGCTCGCACCGCGGTTCGCGAGCACCGTCGTGCTCGCCGGTCTCTATGCCGCCGGCCTCGCTCTGGCCTTGATCCTGGCGCTGACGGGATCGCTCGGCAACCTCCTCGGCGTATACGGAGTCACGGTCGAGGAAGGGTCGCTGCTGCCGTCCGGCGTCTGGTCGTCCGCCGCGAGGCACCTCGATGCGGTGGCGATCGGGTCGGGGCTGATCCCGCTCGTCCTCGGGGGCGGGTGGATCCTGGCGACGCTCGTCCGTCCTGTGAGCACCCGTGCGCACGCGCTAGCGACGCTGTCGCTCGCGACCATCGTGCTGCTCACGTTCGAGGCCGCATCGTTCAGCATCCGCTTCGGCGAGGGAGTCGTCCGCGACCGGTACCTCTTCTACGTCGTCCCGCTGCTCCTGATCGGCGCGGCGGCCGCGCTTCGCAGTGTCGATCGGCGGCCAGTTGCAGTGGGAGCGGCTCTCGTGGCGATCCTCTTCGCCGCGACGGCCGCGCAGCTTCCGTTCACCGTCTATCCCGGAGTCTGGGTCGACTCGCCGGCGAGCGTGCTCAACGAGCTCCTGATCGAGCAGTCGGGAGAGCTCGGCACGGGCACGTTCGTCGCTCTCCTCGGCCTCTTCACGGGCCTCGTGCTGATCCTGGCGCTGCTGCTGGCCCCGAGGACGGCGGTCGCCGTCGTCGCGCTCGTCACGCTCGTGGCCTTCTCGGTGCTCACGCTACGGAGCGAGGTCGACCGGGTCGTCACGGGGACGGGCCTCAGCGGCCGCCCGCTCGCCGGCTCACCAGGGCTCGTCCTCGACTGGGTGGACACCGTCGTCCCGGAGGGCGAGAGCGCGGCCCTCGTCGCGTTCCCGGTATCGACCGCGTGGGACACGACCGCGATCCGCTGGTGGGACGCGGAGTTCTGGAACCGCAGGGTCACGCACGCGTACGTCACCGAGGACGGGAACTTCCGCTACACGGACTTCCCTCATCGCGAGCTGGAGCTCGACTGGGCGAGCGGAGTCGTCGAGGAAACCGAGGATGCTCCCCGCTACGTCGTCGAGGCGCCGGGCGACTCGCGCTTCTCGCTCGCGGGTCGCGAGCAAGCGGCGAACCTCGGCTTCGTCGTCAGGTCGGTTACTCGTCCGTATCGAGCGCTGTGGGCGAGCCGCGGGCTCCAGGCGGACGGCTGGACGACACCCGGTCGGCCGGCGACGATCCGCGTCTACGGGCAAGGCCGCACCGAGCGGGTCGTCGTTCGCATCACCGTTCGCGCGCCGACCGATGCGGCCGCGACGTATCGGCTTGGTGCAGACCCGATCGTCACGCCTCGAGGCCGGCGAGGAGAGAACGCATGACGTGAGTCTGTGCCTTCGCGCGGGGTCGATCGTGGACTTCTCACTGACGAGCCCGACGAGTACGACGATGGAAGGCGTCCCACTCGGACCGAATGTGGACGAGCTCCGCGAAGTCGGCGTGAACGTCGGCCCGGTCTCGGTGGACCGTCTAGGCGAGTGCTAGCGTTGGGCGCCGTGGAGCGCTGGCATCTTCCGTCGATCGAAGCGAACGGAAAACGCGAGCCGCGCGTGCTCTTCTCGGGTCCCGAGTGCCGAGCGGTGCTGGTCGACCTGCAGGAGGGCGAGGAGATGCGCGACCATCGGGTGCACGAGCGCGCGATCGTCGAGGTCGTCTCCGGCAAGCTCGACGTCGTCGTCGGCGAGCGCTCGGTGGAGTGCGACGCGGGGACGCTCCTTACGTTCGAGCCGGGCGAGACGCGCAGCGTGCGGGCGCTCGAGCCGGCGCGCATCGTTCTCCTCCTCGCGCCCTGGCCCGGCGAGGGGCACTTCCGCGAGGGAGAGAGCGCCGACCCCGCGCGGATGCCCGCGAACGCAGCGTCACCGCCTCTGCAGTAGTTTCCGCGGATCGATTTTTCCGGAGGAGGTTGCGGTGGCCGACTACACGATCAAGCACCTGGAGGAGGTCGACGACGTGCTCGGCGACTACCCCGGCGAGATGCGGATGATGACGACGGCGCTCGAAGCCGAGCAGGTCGCGTTCACCTACCGGCGCATGCCGCAGCACACGGGAGGGAAGGGCTCGTACGGGCACCGGCACAAGACGCAGGAGGAGGTCTACTTCGTCATGTCCGGGACGCTCCAGTTCAAGCTGGGTGACGAAGTGCTCGACCTCGAGAGCGGCTCGGTCGTCCGGGTGCCTCCGGAGACGTGGCGCTCCGTCTGGAACGACGAGCCCGAGGACGCGGAGCTCGTCATCGTGTCGAAGGTCGTTCCAGGCGGCTCTGCCGACGACGCCGAGTATCTCGAGAACTTCTGGCCTCGAGTAGTGCGCAAGAACGGAATCCACATAGCGTGGATTCCGTTCGCGCGAAATCCCTAAAGGAGGCCGCTTCGCGGCCTCTGCGCCTCCACTTGGCACGTGCCTGCGTTAGTCGCGCGGCCAGGACAGCACTTCCGTAACAGGCCTCCTCCACTGCTCGTGGAAGGCGGGTCCAAGTGGACCGGCACCGGCGAGGATCGGCTCGTTACCGGGAAAGTGCACGTAGCCGTCCTCGCCCCAGGTGCCGGCGAATGCCATCCAGCTCGGCTTCGTCGCGGTGACGCGCACGAGCCTCGGCACGACGGCAGGCCCGTTCCCTGCGTGATCGACGGGCCTCGCTCCGTAGGCCTCGATCACCGCGATCAACGCCGGATCGACGAACCGAGGGTCGAGCCGATGCTCCCCTGGTTCGAAGAAGTTCGCATGCGACCCGAGTCCCACGTACACCAGCGGCCGGAGGCCGCGGCGCTTCACCTTCGCCCAGCTCGCGGCGTGCGCCCTCGCTGTGGCGCGAGAGGCCGACCGTAAGAGGCTGTCCGCGAGGTCGAGGATGACCGACACGGCCTCCCAATCGCCCTCGTGCACCTGCCAGAGGTCGCCCGCTGGAATCGTCGGGCTGTAGACGTTGTACGGGTACCAGATCCAGTACTGGAGATCGATGCGGTTCCTCGTCCGGAACGCGGCTCCGTAGACGACAGGCCCGGCGGCGTGCGCGGCCTGTGCGCCGACGTAGCAGGCGGTTGCGGCGACTCCTTCCCGAGCCAGACAAGATCGCTGATCCAGGCGCATTCCCGCGCCGCCGGCCGGCAACGGCCCCGGAGCCTTCTCCCACGCCGACCCTGTCTTCACGAGCAGATCGGAGTCGGCCAGAAAGCCGTCGACCGAGACCGGGCGGAGTTGCTCCGCGGGATGCACCACGAGGATCGGCACGTGCCTGGCGAGCAACGTGCCGAGCGACGGCTGCACGTGGACTGCGCCACCGGCAGCCGGAACGAAGAGCCAAGTTACAACTTGTAACTTGGCGAAGAGCGCGAGCCAGCGCACTGCCGGAGTATTGCCAGCAGCGCGGGGGAGCGGGACGCTTTCAGGCGCGCGACCAGGCGGTGAGCGCGTCGATCAGCGCGCGGAGTCGCGCGCCTTCGGGCGTCAGCACGTACTCGACCCGCGGCGGTCGCTCGTCGCGCACTTCGCGGCGCAGAACACCCGCCCGCTCGAGCTCCACCAGCCGCTGGGTCAGCGTTCCCGGCGGGATCTCGCCGAGCGCCTGACGGAACTCCCCGAACCGGGTGCAGCCCTGGTGGGACGCGTAGATGATCGAAACCGCGTAGCGGCGCTCGAGGAGGTCCGCCACGCGGCGGACCTCCTCGGGGACTGCAACCTGTGTCCTACAGCGCCACATTCGACTCGACGGGCTTCTCCTCGAGCGCGAGGCCGAGCACCTCGCCGATCGACATCACCGGATGGAAGGTGACGTCTTCCTTCACGTTGTCCGGGATCTCCTCGAGATCCGCCCGGTTTCGCTCGGGGATGACGATGTCGGTGATGCCGGCGGCATGTGCCGCGAGCACCTTCTGCTTCAGCCCGCCGATCGGCAGCACGCGACCCTGCAACGTGATCTCGCCGGTCATGCCGACGGTGTGCTTCACCGGCCGACCGGTCAGGAGCGATGCGATCGCCGTCGCCATCGTGATGCCCGCGCTCGGCCCGTCCTTGGGAATCGCGCCGGCGGGAACGTGCACGTGGAAGGCGCGATTCTCGAACGCGTCCTCGTCGATGCCTAGACGCGTCGCCAGCGCGCGAACGGTCGAGATCGCGATCTGCGCCGACTCCTTCATGACGTCGCCGAGCTGCCCCGTCAGGACGAGCTTGTCGCCGTCCCTGTGGGACGTGGCCTCGATGAAGAGGACATCGCCTCCGGTCGCGGTCGCCGCGAGACCCGTAGCAACACCGGGCACCGCAGTCCGCTCCGCGACCTCGCGGTAGAACTTCTGCCGCCCGAGCGCCTCGCGCACCGCCTCGGCGTCGATCTCGACCGGCGGCTTCGCCTCCTCCGATGCGATCTTCGTCGCGGTCTTGCGGAGGACGGTCCCGAGCTCGCGCTCGAGCTGGCGCACGCCGGCTTCCCGCGTGTACTCCGAGATGATCAGGGTGAGCGACTCGTCCGGGATCGACACCTCGTCCTCGCGCAACCCGTTTCGCTCGCGCTGGCGCGGCCAGAGGTAGTCGCGCGCGATGGCGACCTTCTCGTCGGTCGTGTACCCGTCGAAGCGGATGACCTCCATGCGGTCGAGGAGGGGACCGGGGATCGTCTCGGTCATGTTGCCGGTCGCGATGAACACGACCTGGGAGAGGTCGAGCTCGACGTCGAGGTAGTGGTCGCGGAACGAGTGGTTCTGCGCCGGGTCGAGCACCTCGAGGAGAGCCGAAGACGGATCCCCGCGCCAGTCGGCGCCGACCTTGTCGACCTCGTCGAGCATGATCACGGGGTTCATCGTCCCGGCGTCCCGCAGGGCGCGAACGAGCCGGCCGGGAAGCGCGCCGATGTACGTGCGCCGGTGGCCTCGGATCTCCGCCTCGTCGCGGATGCCGCCGAGTGACATGCGGACGAACTCCCGTCCGGTCGCACGGGCGATCGACTCGCCGATCGAGGTCTTGCCGGTGCCGGGCGGCCCGATCAAGGTGAGGATGGCCCCCGAGCGCTTGTCCTCCTCGATCCCACGTTCCTTGCGGAGCTTGGCAACGGCGATGTACTCGACGATGCGGTCCTTCACGTCCTCGAGACCGGCGTGGTCCTTGTCCAGGACCTCGCGCGTGTGCTGCGGGTCGAGGCGCTCCTCGGAGCGCTTGCTCCACGGCACCGCGAGCAGCCAGTCGAGGTAGTTGCGGATCATCGACGCCTCGGGCGACTGGTCGCCCATGCGCTCGAGCCGCGAGAGCTCGCGGTCGGCCTCGACCTGGACGTTCTCGGGCATCTCGGCCTCGGCGATCTTCTGCCGGTACTCCTCGACGACCGATCCCTCGTCCTCGCCCAGCTCCTTGCGGATCGAGTCGAGCTGGCGGCGCAGGATGTACTCGCGCTGCTGCTTCTCGACTCCGGACTCGACGTCGTCCTGGATGCGCTGGCGGATCTGCATCAGCGCCAGTCGCTCACGCTGAAGCTCGAGGGCCAGCTCGAGCCTCGCGCGCACGTCGATGGTCTCGAGCAACCGCACCTTCTGCTCGAACGTGATGTCGGGGGAGTAGCCGGTCGTGTCCGCGAGGGCGCCGGGCTCGGAGATCGAGCGTACGAAGGCCGCGATCCGGCCGTCGTCGCCGCGCAGCTCCAGGATCTCCTCGACCACCGCGCGATACTCGCGCTCGAGCTCGCGGATCCTGCCGTCTGCGCTCTCTTCGTCCGGCCGTTCCTCGACCTCGACGAACAGGCGACCCTGGCTGTCGGAGCCCGCAGCTCCCGCGACGGCGCGATGCAAGCCCGAAAGAGCAACTGCGCGGCCACCGCCGGGCAGGCGGATCCGGTCGGTGACCTCGGCGACCGTCCCGACCTTCGCGTACTCGTCGTCGTGCTTGGGAACGAGCAGCACGCGCTCCTCGTCGCCGACGTCGACGGTAAGGGTGACGTTCATATTCGGGAAGACGACGATGTCTTCCAGGGGGACGAGCAACAGGCGGCTCTCGGGCTCGTTCACGATCTCGCTCACGACTCTCCTTCGTACGTCTCGTGTAGGTAGTACGAAAAGTGTAGCGAGTCGTGCTGCGGCGTCCGCGGAGCGGGCGTTTCTATCCGCTTAGCCGGTGGAAACGGGCGAACGCACGAGCCGCGACCTGCCCCGCGAGAACGTCCGAGGACAGGCCGATTCCGGAGGGTCGCCACGTCATCACTCCTGCGACGAACACCCCGCCCCGCCAGAAGACGAGCCCGGTGTCGTGACGCGAGGTCGAGATCCAGCCCGCTTTGTGCAGGACGTGGACGCCGCCGCGCTCGCCGACGACGCGGTCGAGCTTCGGTGTGTCGCGCACGTTCGCCGCGAGCCACAGCAGGTGGCGGGCGTCCGCCGGCGTGAAGCCGGGTTGCGCATCCCTGAGCGGGCCCTTGGCTCCCGACGCGAGCCAGATCGCACGCCACAACGACGCCATATCCCAGGCAGTCGTGTACTTGCCGGCGACGACGGGCGGATCGTCGACGCGAACCGGGATCGACGCCGAGAGCGTTCTCACCTCGTAGCCGCCGTACATGATCGAGTCGACGAGCCCGATCGAGCGCATGAGCGTGTTGACCTGGGCCGAGCCGGCGCTCGTGGAGCCGGCGAGCCAGACCTCGAGCGCATTCGCAGCCGCGTCGTCGGACACCGTGATCATCTCGCGCAGGAGGCCGCCGACGTACGAGTCGGGCGGCGGGATCCCGGAGTGACGAGCCAGCACCGCCGTCGCGATGGCGAGCTTCAGCGTCGAGGCGGCCGGGAAGCGCGCCTTCGCGTTCCAGGCCGCGCCGCGCCCGCTCGTCAGGCTCTGCACGTAGTACCCCGCCGTTCCGCTGTACTCGCTCACGAGCGCCCGAAGCCGGTATGCGAGCAGCGGGTCCTGCCTCGAGCGAACGACGCGCGGGCGTGCTGCTGCGGGGAGACCATAGACCTTCGAGACGACCCGAGACGAACGGCGACCGCTCCCCGCGATGGTCGTCACGCGCAGGCTGAGCTCGCCGAGGGGGAGCGTCACCCGAACCGAGTAGCGGCGCCCTCGAAGCGGCTTCGAGACGAGTGTGCGCCCGTTCGCCGCGACGACGACGACGCGGGTTCCCTTTGCAGCGCGACCGGTGACGAGCCCGTACGAGACCTGATGCGGAGCGGGTTGCTCGATCGCGGGAGGCGGCAGCGGAGGAGCGTCGGACCACGGTGCACACGATAGAACCTCGATGCCTTGTGACACAGTGTCACAAGGAGTCGCCGCGGCCGTTCGGGCATCTAGCCTTGCCCCCGATGCCGATTCTCGCTCACGTCGACCTCGACGCGTTCTTCGCAGCGGTCGAGGAGCTCGAGAATCCGGAGCTGCGTGAGAAGCCGCTCGTCGTCGGCGGCGACCCGCACGGCAGAGGCGTCGTCTCGACGGCGAACTACGCGGCGCGTGCCTTCGGCATTCACTCCGCGATGAGCTCCGCGGAGGCACTGCGCCGCTGCCCGCATGCCGTGTTCCTCCGCCCGCGGCATGCGCTCTACAAGCAGTACTCGCGAGCGGTCTGGGAGACGATCGCCGAGGTTGTCCCCCGAGTCGAACGCACCGGGATCGACGAGGGCTACCTCGACCTGGCACCGGTCGCGAAGGGCTTCGTGCAAGCGCGCGCGGTGGCATCCGCCGTCCAGACCTCGGTGCGGACGACGACCAGCCTCACCTGCTCACTGGGCGTCTCGACATCGAAGGTCGTCTGCAAGATCGCATCCGACCGCCGCAAGCCAGGCGGCATCACGGTGGTCCCTCCTGGACGCGAAGCGGTGTTTCTGGCGCCACTCGCGGTGCGGCTCCTCCCGGGAGTCGGCCCGCGCGCGGAGGAGCGGCTGCGGCGTGCAGGGATCGAGACGATCGGCGGCCTCGGCGCGCTCGACGACGACCAGCTCAAGTCGCTGCTTCCCGGATCCGTCGGTCGGCTGCTGCGAGATCGCGCGCATGGAATCGATCCTCGCGACCTCGAGCTCGGCGGCGACCCCGTGTCGGTGTCCGCTGAGGACACGTTCGCCAGCGATGTCTCGGACACGGCTCAGCTTCATGCAGAACTGCGGCGCCTCGCAGAGCTCGTCGCCGAGCGGCTGCGCAACTCCGGCCTGTCCGGTCGCACCGTCACCGCGAAGCTCAGGTACGGAGACTTCTCGATCAGGACCCGCTCGACCACGCTCCCGGCGGGCGTGGACGAAGCCGACGTCATCGGCGACGTCGCATGCGGACTGCTCGATCGCGGGCTTCGCGACCGGCCCGGCGCGCTGCGTCTCGTCGGAGTCGGCGTCTCGGGTCTCTCGGCCTATCGCCAACTCACAATCTAGGATCGCGGCATGCTCGAGGCGGCGCTCTGGGGGCTGATCACCGCCGGATCGCTTCTCCTCGGAGCGGCGATCGCACTCATTGCGCGCCCAGGGCATCGCGTCGTCGGTCTGACAATCGGCTTCGGGGCGGGCGCGTTGATCGCGGCGGTGGCCTACGAGCTCGTCCTCGAGGGGTTCGAGTCGAATGCTGGCGCAGCGGCGCTCGGATTCGTCGCAGGAGCCGGAGCCTTCTACGTCGGCGACTGGCTGATCGACCGCCGCGGCGGCCACGGTCGCAAGTCCATGAAGGGTGAAACCACGAACCTGTCCACCGGCGCGAGCGCGATCGTTCTCGGCACGGTGCTCGACGGCATCCCGGAGTCGTTCGTCCTCGGCGCATCCTTGCAGGTGGACGGAGTCGTCCCGGTCGCCGTCGTCGTCGGGGTGTTCGTGTCGAACGTGCCGGAGGCGCTCTCCGGGACGACGGGATTGCGTGAGGGCGGTTGGACGAGCGGGCGACTTCTTGCGATGTGGAGCGCCGTGGTTGCCGCATCCGTCATCGCGGCGGCTCTCGGTTGGTGGGCGCTGGACTCGACGCCGGCCGCGGAAGGAGCATTCGCGCTCGGATTCGCCGCGGGTGCGCTCCTCGTGATGCTCTCGGACACGCTGATGCCGGAGGCGTTCGAGCTCGGCGGGCGCGAGGCCGGCCTGCTCACGGCCCTCGGCTTCGCGCTCGGCTTCGCCCTGTCCTAGGCGCGGAGCAGCGGTCGAGTCAGGCAGGTCGGGCCACCGTCGCCCTTCCTCGAGATCTCCTCGCCGCGATACACGGTGACGTCGACGCCCGCGCGCTCCATGCGTCGTCTCGTCTGGGGGTTGCCCTCGAGCGCCAACGCGAAGCGCGGGCCGAGCGCGAGAACGTTCGAGCCCTGAGACTCGAACTCCTCGTCCGGCACCTCGACGACGCCGATTCCGCGATCGGCCAGGAGGCGAAGGAGACGGACCGGGGCAAGCCGCGGATAGACGACAGCGAGATCGTCGTCCAGCGGAGAGATGAGCGACATGAGGTGCAGCACCTCGCCGGTGCCGTTCCAGTGCGGGAGGTCGAAGGTCAGGAGCTCGACTCCCGGGAAGGCGGCTTCGAGAGCGGCGATCGCCGCCGAGTTCGTGCGGTAGCCGATCCCCATGAGGAGGGTCTTCTCGTCGAGCCAGAGCGTGTCGCCTCCCTCGACGAACGCGGGGTCGGCAATCTCCGCCACGACCGGAATGCCGGCTTCCTCGAGCGTCGAGGCGAGAGTCACCGGCTCCTTGCGCCGCCCTTCCTTGCCCGGGCGAAGCAGGACTGCCCCCTCGGCACCCACCAGAGCCGGGTCGTACGCGTAGATCGCGTCGGGGTTGCCGGGATCGTGACGCGAGACGACGACCTCGGCGCCCACGCTCTCGAGCATCGCGCACAGAGCCTCGTGCTCGGTCTCGGCTACGGCGATATCCGGGGCCGCTCGCCAGCCGTACTCGCGCCAGCGCGCCACATCCTCCGGGAGCGGCGGACGTACGAGAACGCGCCTGAGCGCCTTCGTCATCGACGCGCTGCCGAACCCCGCCACGACCTGCGATCAGCTCTCGAGCACGCGTGCGCGATGCGAGGAGGAGTAGACGTCCTTGCGGAGGATCAACCCGTTCTCGAACGGGAAGATGTCGACGCCGTCCCATTCGAGACGCCGACCCTCGCTGTCGGTCGCCGAGGCCGTCCACTCGCTGACGACGAGGCCGTCGCGCACGTACGACCGACGGCCGCGAAACCGAAGGTCGGGCCAGTTCTCGAAGATCTGGGAGAGGTGCGCCGCGACGTCGTCGCCCTCGACGCGCTCACTCGCGGTGTGATTCTCGAAGACCATTCCGGGCGCGTGCAAGGCGACGATCGCCGGCACGTCATGGGCGTTCCACGCCTCGTTGTAGCGCTCGATCGCGCGTTCGAGCTCGGCCGCCGTGTCGCGCTCGTTCATGCGGGCGAGTATCACGTGCCGCGCACACATTGACAAATGTCGATGTACGCACTAGCGTAGACATCGATGAACGTCGATCCCTTTCCGGTACTCGTCCCGGCCGACTGCTGCCGACCACTCGACGAGGACGGCCTCACGGACGAGGACGCGCAGGCGACAGCCGCGCTCTTCAAGGCGCTGAGCGACCCCGCGCGCGTTCGCATCGTGAACCTGCTGGCGCGGAACCCGGAGTCGGTGTGCGTCTGCGAGCTCACCCCGACTCTCGGCCTCTCGCAGCCGACCGTGAGCCACCACCTGAAGAAGCTCGTCCAGGCCGGTCTCCTGCACCGGGAGCAGCGCGGCGTCTGGGCGTTCTACACCCTCGACCGCGACGGCCTCGAGCGCGCGGCGAGCATCCTCGACCTGAAGGAGGTGGCGGTATGAGTGTCGATCTGCGTCAGGAGGTACAGGCCCGCTACGCGGAAGCTGCGCTCGGCCTCGCCGCAGGCCAGGGCTGCGGGTGCGACTGTGAGAGCATCGGTTGCTGCGGTGATGAGGCGACGACCCTCTTCGGCAAGGGTCTGTACGGTTCCGAAGAGCGCGCCGACCTGCCGGAGGACGCGGTCAGCGCCAGTCTCGGGTGCGGGAACCCGCTGGCCGTCACCGCGCTGCACGAAGGCGAGACCGTGCTCGACCTGGGATCGGGCGGCGGCATCGACGTCCTGCTGTCGGCCCGCCGAGTCGGGCCCACGGGGACCGTTTACGGCTTGGACATGACGGACGAGATGCTCGCGCTCGCGCAGCGAAACGCGGCGAAGGCCCGCGCGACGAACGTCCACTTTCTCAAGGGCCTGATCGAGGCGATTCCTCTTCCCGCCGAGAGCGTCGACGTGGTCATCTCGAACTGCGTGGTGAACCTCTCGACCGACAAGCGCTCCGTGTACGCCGAGATCGGGCGCGTGCTGCGACCAGGGGGTCGCGTCGGGATCACCGACATCGTCGCCGAGAACCACCTCGCTCCCGAGGAACGCGCGGAACGGGGAAGTCACGTGGGGTGCATCGCGGGTGCGCTCTCCGAGGAGGAGTACCGCGAAGGGCTGACGGGCGCCGGGCTCGTCGACGTCGAGGTGGAGTACACGCACCGCGTGGCCGACGGAATGCACGGAGCGATCGTCCGCGCGTCCAAGCCTGCGTGAACGTCCTTTTCGTCTGCGTGCGGAACGCAGGGCGCTCGCAGATGGCGGAGGCCCTGTTCGCGCGAGACGCGGGCACACGGCACTCGTCCCGGTCGGCCGGGACGAACCCGGCGCATCAGGTTCACCGCCAGGTGGCAACCGTGCTCCGAGAGGTCGGGATCGACATCTCGGAGCGGGTACCTCGTGCGCTGAGCCAGGCTGACGTCGAGTGGGCACACCTCGTGGTCACCATGGGCTGCGGCGATGCGTGTCCGGTCCTCCCCGGAAAGCGCTACGTGGAGTGGGAGCTGCAGGATCCCGAAGGGCGCCCGCTCGAGGACGTCCGCGCGATTCGCGACGACATCGCTGCTCGCGTCGCCGCACTTCTCGACTCAGCCGAGTAGCCGGCGACGCGTCGAGAGCGCCTCGAGGATGCGGTCGACGTCCTCGTCCACGTTGTACAGATGGAGCGAGATCCGTAGGTTCGAGTCGCGCTCCGAAGTGACGATCCTCTCGCCGAGGAGCTCCCCGACGAGCGCCGGAGCATCGGTCGAGGCGACACACACGAGCGGGCCGAGCTCGCCCGGGCGCCGCGGAGTCGCGACGGTCGCGCCGAGCTCGTCCAGACCGGCGAGCAGCCGGTCGACCAGGCCTCGCACGTGCGCCTCGATCGCGGCCGCGCCAACCTCCTCGACGATCCCCATGCCGGCGAGGCCCGCGTAGATGTTGGGCACCGGAGGCGTGCCTGAATCGAATCGCCGCGCGTCGGCAGCGGGGGAGTAGTCCGAGATGTCCATCTCGAAGATGTCCTCGTCCGCGAACCAGCCCGTCTGGGTCGGAAGCAGGCGCTCGTGCAGGTCGCGGCGAGCGAACATGAAGGCGAGACCGGACGACGCGAGCAGGTACTTGACCGTGCCCGACGTGAGCAGGTCGACGCCCAGCGCAGCGACGTCGAGCGGGATCGCACCGGCTGCCTGATAGCTGTCCGCGAGACAGAGCGCTCCCCGCTCGTGCGCGATGCGTGCGACTTCGGCAACGTCGAGCCGGTAGCCCGTGCGGTACGAGATTGCGGTGCAGCAGACGAGGGCCGTGCGCTCGTCGATGGCATCGGCGAAGCGCTCGAGCGGGATGCGACCCTCGGCGTCGGGACGCACATGGACGACCTCCGCTCCTCTGAGCTCCTGCGCATGGGCGATCTGACCCACGGTCGGGAACTCGAACTCGGAGATCACGATCCGGGTTCGTCCCTCCTCGAGCGGGAGGGCGCTGACGAGGGCGCTCACCGCCTGCGAGACCGAGGTCGTGACCGCCACCTCCGCGGGCTCGGCACCTACGAGCCGTGCAAAGGCCGCGCGAGCCGCGTCCGCTCGCTCGACCCAGTGCTCCCACTCGGCGCCGTGCTCGTCCCATCCGGCCAGGTACTCCTCGTACGCATGGCGCACGTCGACAGAGAGCGCGCCCTGCGAGCACGAGTTCGCGTAGGTCGTGTGCTCGAAGATCGGGAAGCGTGCGCGGACGCTGGCTCCGACCCCTTGTGGCTCTGAGGCCCTTGGCGTCATCGGCCCAGGTACGCCTTTCGCAGCTCCTCGTGCTCGAGGAGCTCGGACGCCTTTCCCTCGAGGACGATGCGCCCGGTCGAGAGCACGTAGCCGCGGTCGGCGATCGAGAGGGACACGTTCGCGTTCTGTTCCACGACGAGGAGCGCAACGCCTGCGTCGTTCACCTGCGCGATGATCTCGAAGCTGCGCTCGACGAGGATCGGCGCCAGGCCCATCGACGGCTCGTCCATCAGGAGCAGCTTCGGCCTGGCCATCAGCGCACGGCCCATCGCGACCATCTGCTGCTCGCCGCCGGAGAGCGTTCCCGCGAGCTGCTTTCGACGCTCCGCGAGCAATGGGAACGTCTCGTAGACGCGGTCGAGGTCCTCGGAGAGATCCGCGCGCGGCCGCAGGTACGCGCCCATCTCGAGGTTCTCGAGCACGGTCATCGGGCCGAAGAGCCGGCGGTTCTCCGGGACGATCGCCATCCCGCGTTCGATCCGGTGCGCGGTCGGATAGCGCGTGACGTCCTCCCCGCCGAGCACGACCGAGCCCGAGCGCGGGGCAACGATTCCGAGGATCGTCTTCAACGTCGTCGACTTGCCGGACGCGTTCCCCCCGAGCAGGCAAACGAGTTCGCCCTCTCCGACCTGGAGGTTCACGTCCTGGAGGATGTGCATCTGACCGTAGTACGTGTTGATGCCCACGAGCCGGAGCAGCGGCTCGGGCGCTCCGTTCGCGCTCACATGCGCTCCGTCGCGGAAGTGCCCAGGTACGCCTCGATGACCCTGGGATCCGTCGCGACCTCGGTGAACGAGCCCTCCGCGATCTTGACGCCGTGGTCGAGCGCGACCACACGGTCCGAGATCCCCTCCACGACGTGCATGTCGTGCTCGATGACGAGGATCGTGTACCCGCCCTCCTCACGGAGCCGCGCGATGAGCTCTGTCATCTCGTGCGTCTCGACCGGATTCATGCCGGCGGCCGGCTCGTCGAGGAGGAGGAGCCTCGGCTTGGCGGCCGTCGCGCGGGCGATCTCGAGCCGGCGGCGATTCGCGTACGAGAGGCTGTAGGCGGGCTGCCGCCAGCGATATCCGATGAGCCGGTCGCCGAAGAAGGCGAGGCGCTCCTCCGCCAACTGCTCGATCTCGCGCTCCTCGCGGCGCATCCCGGGCGTGCGCAGGACGGAGCGCAGTACACCCGCCTTCGTATGACCGTAGGCGGCGCTCATCACGTTCTCCTTCACCGTCATGTTCAAGAACAGGCGCAGGGTCTGGAAGGTGCGGGCGATCCCGCGGCGGGCGATGCGGTGCGGATCGAGGCCGAGGATCGACTCTCCCTCGAAGAGAATCTCGCCCTCCTCGGGCGGATACACGCCGGTGATGACGTTGAACAGCGTCGTCTTGCCCGCTCCGTTCGGCCCGATGACGCTCACGATCTCGCCCTCGCCCACGGTCAGGTCGAGCCCGTCGAGGCAACGAAGCCCACCGAACGCGAGCGAGAGGCCTTGCACCTCCAGCAGGGGTGCGCGGTCCGTGCTCATATGACCTCCACGCGCTGTGCTCCGAAGAGCCCCTGGGGGCGAACTGCCATCAGCGCGACCAGCATCGCGCCAATGAGGACGAAGCGGGCGACCGCCGGCTGCGGCAGGAGCAGGTTCTCCCAGACGCACGCGACGAGGTACAGAGTGGGAACGAGCAAGATGCTCCGCCAGAGCCGACTGCGGACGAGCGTCAAGCCCAGGATCGCGGCAACGAGCCCGATGTACGCCAGCCGGCCCAGCCAGCCCGTCGGCAGTCCGTCTGGGGCGACGATGTCAACCGGGAGCAACACCCAGGAGTCCACCAGCTCGTCGATCCGGGCTCCTCCGAACGGGCGTGCCCTGGACGAGCGAGGGCCGCGCTTGCTCGGCGATCTCATGGACGACGAGGCCGAAGACAACGGTTCCGCCAAGCACGGCGAGCGAGCTCCACCACGGTCGCCGCAGCAAGAGCACCACAGCCAGGAACACGACGGCATAGAACAGCGAGCTCGCGTCGTCTGGATCGCGAAGCACTTCCAGCGAGACGTTGATCAGGATGGCGCCGACCGTCACGCCGACGAGGCTGCCCGGTCCGCCGAGCACGACCATCGCGTAGACGGTTATGAGGAGGACGATGTCGAAGTTCGCGGGAAAGACGGCGCCCTGCTGCGGCGCGAAGAGGACCCCGGCCACGCCAGCAACGCCTGCTCCGACCGCGAATGCCATCAGCTTGAGCCGATTGACGGGCATCGTCATCAGCTCGGCGGCGAGCTCGTCCTCGCGAAGCGCCCGCCACGCCCGACCGGTGCGGGAACGGTTCATGAGATAGAGGACGGAGATCACGATCACGAACGCTACGAGCGCGACGTAGAAATAGCCCTGCTGTGACGTCACCTGCCGACCGAAGAACTCGAGCGGGTAGATATCCGAGATCCCATTCGGCCCGCGGGTGAATGACGCGTTGATCAGCACGACGAGCCAGATCTGGAGGAAGAAGAGCGTCACGATCGCGAGGTAGTCGCCGACGAGCCGTCGCGAGGGAAGCCCGACGAGGAACCCGACCGCTGCCACGGTGACAGCGATTGCCGGGATCGCCAAGGTCGCATCCCACTGCCTCCCCGCGTACTCGGATGCGGCGGCCGCGTAGAGGTAGGCGCCGAGCCCGAAGAACGCCACGAACCCGAGGTCGAGGAGACCGACCCAGCCGACGGCGACGTTCAGCCCAAGCGCCAGCAGCACGTAGATCAGCGTGTCGATCCCGACCTGTAGGAGGTAGTCGGACTCGACGACGAGGGGAAAGATGGCAAACGGCACCGTGAGCGCGACGAGCTTGAGCGCCGCAGGAGTGCGGTCCAGGACGTCTTGCGTCTTGCCGACGATCGACCTCGTGCGGCGCTCGTCCGCGCTCGCCACCCACTCGTCGCGTCCGATTCGCGGCTGCTCCGGAGCCTGTTCGCTCATACCTTCTTCACCTCCGGTTTCCCGAAGATGCCCTGAGGTCGCAGGAGCATGAAGGCCACGAGAATCAGGAAGACGATCAGGTCGCTGAACGCGCTTCCCAAGCGTCCACGCGTCAGGTCATCGATGTATCCGACCGAGAATGCCTCGGCGAGGCCGATGAAGAGGCCACCGAACATCGCGCCCGGGATCGATCCGATGCCGCCGACGACCGCGGCGGTGAACCCCTTCAGGCCGTAGTTGAAGCCCATGAAGTGGTTGATCGAGCCGAACACGAGCCCGACGAGCACGCCCGCGGCGCCGGCCAGTGCGGAGCCGATGAAAAACGTCTTCACGATGACGCGGTCGACGTCGATGCCCATCATCGCCGCCGCTTCGCGGTCGAACGACGTCGCACGCATGGCCTTCCCGAGCTTCGTGCGGGTGACGAGGAGCCAGAGCGCGATCATCATCGCCGCCGCCGAGGCGAAGACGACCACTCGCAGGATCCAGACGTTGAGCGGGCCCCAGCTGATCCCCACCTCGACGTCGATGAGGTCGAAGGAGTCGTAGCTTCGAAAGTCCGCGCCGAAGAGCAGGAGGACCGAGTTCTGGATGAAGAACGAGACACCGAGCGCGCTGATCAACGGCGCGATGCGCGGAGCGCGGCGTAACGGCCGGTACGCGAACCGCTCGATCGCGACCCCGAGAAAGCCGCAGCCCACCATTGCGGCGAGCACCATCAAGACGATCAAGATCCACACCGCGACGCTTGGATCCTGGGCGCCTCCGAGCCAGCCGAGCACGCCCCAGCCGATGAATGCCCCGACCATGAGCACGTCGCCGTGGGCGAGGTTGAGCAGCTTCAGGATCCCGTAGACCATCGAGAACCCGAGCGCGACCAGTGCGTAGACGCTACCCAGCGTTACGCCGTTGACGAGCAACTGGACGAGCTTGTCCCAGTCCACGGTCGGGTTATCTCATAGAGCTACTTGTAATGACGAGCGGCCCACCCCGCGGGGTGGGCCGCATCGTACGATGCACGGTCGTCCTAGCCGACCGGGCTGTATTTCCCGTTCGTGACCCTGTAGATCACGAACTTCGTCGGCAGTGGATCACCCTTTGCAGAGAATCGGAGCCTGCCGCCGAAGATCGACGGGATGTTCGTGCGCCGAGTCTCCCGAGTCACTTCTGCCCGCGTCGCCTGACCGTCCGCGCAGGCCTTCGTAGATGGCGGTCGCGGCTGCGAGGCCGGCCATGTACGTCGCCGGGCCGAAGGCACCGAACGCCCTGTTCTTCGAGTACCGGTTGTACTCGCGGATGAGCGCCCGCGCACCAGGGTCGAAGTGGGGATCGGGCGCGAACACCGGACACGTATCCGCTCCGCGGTTTGAACTGGGACGGAGAGTAGGCACCGTCCGTCCCGAACACGATCGCCTTCTTGCCTTGCTCGCGGAGCTGGTTCGAGAGCGTGTTCGCGGCCGTGGCCACCTGCGTGGCGAAGACGACGACGTTGACGTTCGAATCGACATTCGCGACGATCGACGAGAAGTCGGTGTCGTCCGCGGAGACGGACTCGCGGGAGACCGTGACGTTGCGCGCCCGGAGCCCACGAGAGATTGCGCTCGCGAGCGGCAACGAGTAGTCGTCCTGCGAGTCGACCACGACGACGTTCTTCGCTTTCAGATTGCCCGCGACATACGTCACGATCTGCGGGCCCTGGATAGCGTCGTTCGGCACGACCCGGAAGAACGTCTTGAACTGACCGTTTGGTCAGGTCGGTCTGCGGTCGCCGACCCGGAGATCGAGGCAAGATCGGCCCTTTCGAAGAGATTGCCGCTCACGACCACGGCCTGGCTCTCGGATCCGCCGACGACCGCCATGATCTTGCTGTCGGAGACGAACCTTCTCGCCAAGGTGCGCGCTACCGGCGCCTTCAGCTGCGTGTCGCCGGGCACGACCTTGAACCGCGTCCCAGTCGCCTTGTTGTACTTCTGCACCCCGAACCGGAGCCACGAGATCTGCTCCTGGCCGAGGAAGCCAGCAGGCCCGGTCAGCGGTCCCAGGAAGCCGAGCGAGACGTTCGTGCACTCGGCGATCTGAGTCGATGTAGCTGCCGCCTCGGACTTCGCCAGAGCCGACGTTACGATCACCGCCGCAGCGAGCAGCCCCAGCGAGGCTGCGATGAGACCTTTCCTCATTTACCCTCCTCTTGCGTTGCCTGTCTTGGTTTGGACGTGCGGAAGGACAGCGTTGTTGGGCTGCTTACAGCGCCCAAACACGACGTGACGATGCATAACACCCGGTCGAGCGCGCCGTGTCAAACCGCCAGCGGCTAGAAGAAGTACTGCTGCCAGGCGTCCCACCAGGTGTCCGCACGAGACACGACCGTCCGATCGTCGAGCCGCTCGACGCCCGGTCGGGCGCGGAGCTTGTCCGGAGCGACCGTGTTCTTGAACTCGACCCTGACCTCGCACGGGCGTCCCGGGTCGTACGGTGGCACCGCTTGCAGGTCGGTCAGTGCCGCTTTCGCACCCGCCTCGATCAGCTCACGAGCCTTGCGCGGCGGCAGCATGCGGGCGGAGCCGGCACCGAGCCCGCGCTTGACCGAGACGGTGGTCAGCCCCTCGCCGAGCAGCTCCTCGCGCCTCGGCACAGGTCGCCTCGTCGCCGGTCACGAGGAGAACCGGGCAGCCCCAGTTCCCGCAGAGCGCCGCGTTGATCCCGGTCTCGCCGACGAGCGTGCCGTTGAACCAGAGGTTCTGGTAGTCCCGGCCCGAGATCGTGTGGTTCATGACGCCCTTTCGCGTCCCCGCTCGCGCATGCATACCGACGAAGAGCGCCGCGTCGCATCCCTCCTCGAGGAACTCCGTGTACTCGGTCCACTCGTCCTGGACGACGTACTCGCAGTTCGGATCGAGCTCGTCCGGGATCAGCGAGTTGAAGGTCCAGCCCTCTCCCGCGCCGTGACAGTCCATGACCACGATCTCGGTCGCTCCCGCGGCCTTCGCGCCCCGAACGGCGGCGTTGATCTCCCCCGTGTAGAGCCGGCGGCCTTCCTCGTACATGGCCTCGCCGCCCCCCACCTGCTGCCACTTCACGATGCCGGCGACGCCTTCCATGTCGCTGATGACGTGCACGCGCACGCGCCGTAGCCTACGTCGGTCGAGCCTTCAACACGCACCGGACGGTGAGCAAGGTGGGAGCGGCAGAGGCTGCGAAGCGGCCTCCTTTAGGGGGTTCGCGCGAACGGAACTCGCGCTAGCGAGTTCCGTTCTTGCGCAAATGAGAAGGGCGGCGTCGTCCGCCGCCCCTTCTCGAAGCTCCGCAGCTGGTTGTGATTGCCGTCAGTCCCCAGCCTGGAGTCGTCGTCGCTATCGGCAGTCTTCCGGGCGAGCTTGAGCCGCAACGTGTCAGAGCACTGGGACCGAAGCGGGGCAGCCGCTAAGCCCCCGCTGCCGGTCCCGGCAGATCCTTCGAGGGAGGAACCGCACTTTTTCCCTCACCTTCGAACTCACTCGCGCGGCCACCGCCGTCGCGCGCGGCGAGTGATTTCGCACCTGAGACGTTCCCCCACGGTGGGCTTCACCCCGACGCGGTTGACCGATCACCCGGATGGGGTTGACGAGGGTGCTTCACCGCCAGGGGCGTCTCTAGAGTGGCCGGGCATGAGTCGATTCTCAGAACGGCTGGCTTCCGGGCCGCCGATCGTCGGCGACGGCGGCATGGGCGCGCTCGTCACGAGCGCGGTCGCACGTCTCCGCTGCCCCGAAGAGGCGAACCTCCGCGCCCCCGAGAGCGTTCTTTCCCTGCACCTCGGGTTCATCCGCGCTGGCGCGGACCTGATCGAGACCAACACCTTCGGCGCGAACCGCCACAAGCTCCGCACCCATTACCTCGAGGACGACGTCAAGCGGATCAACGAAGGGGCGGTGAAGATCGCGCGAGAGGCGCGGGAGGTCTCGGGGCGCGACGTGTTCATTGCAGGGTCGATCGGCCCGCTCGGGGAAATCGACGGCCGGCGGGACCTGCGTACAGCGGTCTTCACGGAGCAGGCAGAGCTCCTGGAAGGACGGGGCGTCGACCTCTTCCTCATCGAGACGTTCTACGAGCTCGACGAGCTCGAGACCGCGATCGCTGCCGTGCGCAACGTGTCGTCACTTCCCATCGTCGCCCTGCTCACGTTCGACGAGGACGCACACACGCTGGGCGGAGTCAGCGCCGGACAGGCCGCTTCTGCGTTGGCGGATCAGGACGTCGCCGCGATCGGGGCGAATCACGGCGCCGGGCTGCAGGCCGCGCTGAGAGCGCTGGAGCAGATGGCCGGGAGCGAGAAGCCCCTCGCCGCCCTCCCGAACGTAGGCCTCGCGAGCCTCGCGGGCCAGCGGGTCGTGTTCCCGCACGCAACGCCTGAGTACTTCGCGAACTTCGCTGCCCACGCCCAGGAGCTCGGGGCGCGCATCATCGGCGGCTGCTGCGGAACGACACCGACGCAGATCGCCGCGATCCGAGATGCCGTCGACGAAGGCCTGCGACCGAGCGCTCCGCTCGTCGTTCGCGAGCGCGAGCTCGTGGTCTCCGCGCCCGAGCCCGAGCGGGAGACGCTCCTCCAGCGGAAGCTCCGCACGGGCGAGTTCGTCGTCTCGGTGGAGATCGACCCGCCGCGCGGCGGCCAGGCGCAAACCATGCTCGATCTCGCGCGCACGTTGAAGGAGTCCGGCGACGTCGACGTCGTCGACGTGAACGACAACCCGCGCGCGCGAGCCCGTATGAGCGGGTTGATCGCGTCTGCGACGATCGAGCGCATCGCCGGGATCGAGACGATCCCGCACCTGACACCCAGGGACTCGTCGATAGCCGGCCTCGAGTCGATGCTCCTCGGTGCGCACGCCGAAGGAATCCGCAATGTCCTCGCGGTCACCGGCGATCCGCCCGAGGCCGGCGACTACCCGGGGGCGGCGGGCGTGTACGAGGTCGACTCGATCGGCCTTTCGAAAATCATCACGCACATGAACGCCGGCGAGGACTTCAACGGCCGGGAGATCGACGCGCCGACCTCGTTCTTCCTGGGCGTCGCCGTCAACCCGGCGGCCGACGACCTCCCCTACGAGGTGGAACGGTTCGAGCAGAAGCTGGAAGCGGGTGCGAGGTTCGCGATGACGCAGGTGCTTTTCGACTTGGCGTACCTCGACGCCTTCCTGGCCCAGCTGGGCCGCCCGTGCCCGATTCCGCTCCTCATCGGGATCTTCTACGTCAAGAGCTACCAGCTCGCCCTTCGCCTCCACAACGAGGTGCCCGGAATCGTCGTACCGGATCCGGTGCAGGCGCGCTTGCGCGACGCCGGACCAGATGCGGCAGCTGAAGGCCTGGCGATCGCACGCGAGCTCCTCGACGAGGCACGCGAGCGGGCTGCCGGTGTGTACCTGATCCCGCCCTTCCGACAACCGTTGGCCGCGCTCGAGCTGTTCGGCTGATTCTGCGCATGACCGAAATCCGCTCACGCAGGATTCCGGTCGCGAAAGACCCCTGGAGGCCGCCACTTCGCGGCAGCTGCGCCTCCACTTTGCATTACGCCTCAGCCCGCGCAGTCGGTCGCGAGAGCTGCGCCGCCGTCCGCTGCCCGAACGAGAGCATTCTGCACGAGCTCGGGTGGAACGCCGAAGCCGCCGCGCTCGCCCGGCCTGCGAGCAAAGATCGTGGTGCGCACGCGACCGCGCGCGTCGACTGCCGGCCCGCCCGAGTTCCCCGGCCGAACCATCCCGCGCACAGCCGTTACCGACCTCCGCACAGGCCCTCGCCCGTACGCGTCTCGGCTGAGAAACTCTCCGGTCGCGCCGAGACGAGCCGGCGTTCGCGTCAGCGGCCCGTTCTCCGGATAGCCGAGGATTGCCACCGGCACGCCGCTCTCAGGCTCGGCAACCGGCAGCGGTGGTCCGCCGAGCCCATTCACGAGCAGCACCGCGAGGTCGTTCTTGGGGTCGAAGGCGACCACGGTCGCCGCGAGGGGGCGCCCGTCCTGCCGATCGACCTGCGGGCGGTCGATCCCGGCGACGACGTGCGCGTTCGTCACCACGACGCCGCGCCGCGCAATCCACCCCGAGCCCTCGATGCCGAGACCGCAGGCGATTCCGGAGATACGGACGACGCTTCCCCCCGCGGCTGCGACGTCGGGATCGCGGGCGATAGCCGCCTTGGGCGGCGGAACGGTCGCCGGGGGGCCGACGAGCACCCCGAGTGGATCGACCCGCTCGAGCGTCTCGAGCAGCCGCTCGGGAGGAAAGGAGTCGTTGATCCGCGACAGGATGGCCGAGTCCTGGACCGACCGCCGAAGCTCGGACTGGCCCGGCAAGTAGAGGAGCACGGCGCCGACCGCCCACGAGAGCACCAGCCCGGCGGCTGCTCCGAGCAGCAGACCGGCGACAGAGTCGAGCGCGCGAAGGCCGGGTATGACCCCTAGGGTCGAGCGCAACGTCACCCCGAGGATCTCGGCGAGACTCGAGAGCAGCGTCCCTCCGACGATCGCGCCGCCGAGCGCAAGTAGCGGCGCGTACGGGGAGCCCTCCGCGAGCACGGTCGGCGCGAGCCGTGCGCCGACGTACGCCCCGAGCGCGAAGCCTGCGAGCGACAGAGCGCCGCGAACGAGCCCCTTGGACAATCCGTACAGCCCGAAGAGCACGACGACGCCGAGCACGATCCAGTCCGCCGTGGACACGGCCGCAGACTAGTTTCCAAAGCCCCTCCCCTCGAAGGTGCCCGGCTACACTAATCGAGTTCGGGGGCGTAGTTCAGTTGGTTAGAACGCCGGCCTGTCACGCCGGAGGTCGCGGGTTCGAGTCCCGTCGCTCCCGTCTCGAAAAGTGCCTGCGAACCGGGCGGACTTCGGAGCTTGCCGTTCGATTGTCGGGTGCGCGAGCGTCCACTCGGCGTCCAAACGAGGGGTATCTCTTCCACGGTGGCTGCCTGAACGCCGTTGCCGTCCCCGGCTCAGCATCCACGCACGCTCGTTGAGAGCATGCGCGGCACATGAAGTCGGAGCGGTTGGAGTGGGTTGCGCTCCAGGTCGTGCCCCGGCCTTTCGCTCTCGCCGTGATTGTCCTCGCCACCGGCTGCGGCGGAGCTGACTCTCTGACACCGACACCCGTTGACACATCAGAAGTCCTAGCGGCGTTCGCCGCAGTAGATCCTGTGAGGCTTCAGCTGGACATCCGAAATGACTCGTACTTCGGAGTCCTCCCTGCGACTTTCGTTCCCGAGTCGTGGCCCGATGTTCCTGATTCACCGTTCGAAATCGACCTATTCGCCGACGCGGACGGTGCGCGGGCAAGCTCCGCGGAGGACGAGAGTGTGGCCGGTGAAGACCCCGAGATCGTGCTCCACACGAACGTCCGGCTTGTCGTGGCCCAATCCGTTGCCAGAGAACGGCGAGACAGACTCGTCTCGGCATTGAAGTCCCTCTAGACCGAAGCCCCGCGTCACAATGACGCACTCGACCCCCCGACAAGAGAAGATGGGGCCGTTCGGGACGTGTCCGCCAGCTAGCGGGTTAGTTCAAGCTTGTAGGGGCGTTCCGGCCCGACACGCTTCTTAGGGTCTACAAAGAAGTCCAGTAATCAGACCAGAGCCTGCGTAGTACCGTAGGCAGCACCCTGAGCTCCACGTCCGCACCGAGCCTCGCGAGCGGCCCGCTCGTCCTTGCCGACATCAGCGGCTACACGTCGTTCCTCCAGACGGTGGCCTTCGCGCATCGAGACGATGCGTTCGCAGACGGCCGTGTCCCCGAGGCGTACGAGGTCCTCTCGGGCCTGCTGGATGGGATCGTCGGGCTCCTCGTGCCGCCGTTCACGCTGTCGAAGCTCGAGGGAGACGCGGTCTTCGCCTACTCGGACGACTCGACGTCCATCCCCCGGGGGCAGGAGGCTCTCGACTGCCTCGGCAAGTGCTACGCGGACTTCCGCCATCGAGTCGACAACGTGTACGCCATCTCGACGTGCTGGTGCGACGCGTGCTCGGGGATCGACCGGCTCGACCTCAAGTTCGTACTGCACGCAGGTTCGTTCGTGATCCAGGACATCGCCGGACAGCGCGAGCTCGTCGGCCCGCAAGTCGTCCTTGCTCATCGACTGCTCAAGTCCCGGGCGGCGGACCTCGTCGGCCACAACGGGTACGTGCTCGTGACCGATGCGGCAGCCGATGCGCTCGACATCCCGAGCGAGGACGCCGTCCAGCTGTCGGAGACGCACGACGACGAGCACGTGAGCGCGCGCGTCTTCGCGTTGCGGTAGGAGCGAGCCGACCTTAGGAGAACCGGCCGAGCTCGACGAGGGGGTCTTTCGCGACGCCGCTCTGACCTGACCTCGCGCACAGTCGGTGAGGGACGGAACGACTGGATGCGAGTGTGGGGATGTCGCTTGAAGGGATTCGGTGAGACGCAGGCTTGGCAACGCGCGCGGTGACTGCCAAGCTCTCCCTGATGCCGACCCAGGACTTGACGTGATCGAAACGAGCCGAGAGCACCTGGGATGGGTGCTGCACGAGACGGGGCCTGGGGACGCCGATCACAGAGTCCTCCTCCTTCCCGGCGCGCTGGCGACATGGGCGTTCTACGAGGACCTCCTCGCGGAGCCGAGCATCCGCGAGTCCGGCATCAGCTTCATTGCGACGACGGTGCCCGGATTCGGCGGTACCGCAGCTCCCGCCGACTTGAGCATGGAGAGCTACTCGAGCTCCGCATCCCGCCTCGCAGCCGATCTCTCGTGCGACGTCGTCGTCGGGCACAGCTTGGGTGCGAACGTCGCCCTCGAGATGGTGTCGGCAGGCGAGTTCTCGGGGCCTGTCGTGCTGCTCTCCCCGAGCTTCTCACGCAAGGACGAGTCGATCTTCCCACGTGCGCTCGATCGCCTGAGCCGCGTCTTCGGACATCTGCCGTACGCGCTCATGATGAAGTTGATCGGGCCGGCCTTCGGGAGCAGCTTGCCCCCGGCTCGACGTGAGTTCCTTGTGAACGAGTTGAAGAAGAACGATCCGCGCTTCCTCCGCGCTCAGACCCGCTCCTACCTTGCGTATCTCGACCGCCATGGCTCGCTCGCGAAGCGTTTCTGCGACGCGAGCGTCCGGGCGTGGGTCGTCTTCGGTGAGAAGGACGACATCGGCCTCGCACCTGCCGAGCGCGAATTGCTCACGGCGGCTCCGAACGTGACCCTCGTCGAGATCGCCGACACGGGACACTTCGCGCTCAACCAGAAGCCTGACGAGATCGCAGCCATCGTTCTTCAGGCCGTTACGAGCGCGACAGGCTGATCCGAGGGACGGGCGCGGCGTCGTGCCGACGCGGAGGTGGCACCGTCGTGTGCCCGAGTGTGCGGGAATGTCCCTTGACGAACTAGAACACAGCGCGGGAGGACCGTTCTTGCTGAAGGTCTCGCTAAACGTTCTCGGTATCTCGTGAATCAATAGGAGTTGTGAGCACGATTTCGGACGTCGACCTCGTCACCGCGATCGAACATGCGTATCGAGACGGGTACCGGCGCTTTCTCTCGCTCGCGCTCGGGATGCTCGGGGATGTCGACCGTGCGCGGGACGCAGTGCAAGAGGCCTTCGCCCACGCTTTGCGACACAGAGGCGATCTGCGGGAGGCGGAGAGCCTCCACGCCTGGCTCTGGCGGATCGTGGTGAACGTCTGCCGCGTGGAGAAGCGACATTCGGTCATCGGGCTGGACGAGAGCTACGAGCTCGAGGCGAACGGCCATCCCGGCGACTGGCTCGAAGTACGAGCCGTGATTGCAGGGCTCCCAGAGCGACAGCGGCTCGTGCTCTTCCTGCGCCACTACGCCGACCTCGACTACCACACGATCGCAGCAGGTCGCGGGGATCGAGCGCGGCACCGTCGCGGCCACACTCCACGCCGCTCACCGGAAGGTCAGAACTGCGATGACGGAGGTACATCGGTGAATGACCAAGACATCACGGCCGTGCTCGAGCGCGTAGTGGGACCGCTCGAGGATGAAATGGGAAGCTGGGATGACGTTCTCCGGCGTGCCGCCGAGCCCCGCCCCGAAGGCTGGGACGACGTGCTCCACCCGGCGGGAGCAGAACATCCACCCCGCCGCTGGACGTTCCCGCGCTGGCGGGTCGTCGCCGTCGCTGCTGTGATCCTGGTCGGCGGGCTTCTCGTCACGCCGGCGTTTGGCATCGCCAGCAGCCTCCTTGACCTCCTCAAGGGCGGCGGCCAACCCCCGCTCCGCCTGCCCACGGTCGGGCAGGTCGGCTGGTCGCCGGACGGGAAGATCGTTTTTGAGGGCCGCGTCGGGACGCCGAACAAGGGTCATTATCAGGTGTACGTCATGAACCCCGACGGGAGCGGGAAGCGGGCGCTGCTCGAGCTGGGGGACGAGTTTTTTCTGGTCTCCCGACGGGCGGATGATCGCTTCTCAGACGGCACAACGGCAGCGCGCCAGGTCTACGTCATGAACGCTGACGGGAGCGGGGAACGGAGGCTGACGTCGAGACCCGGGAGGCTGGGACGTCTTCGCCGGTGCCTGGTCGCCCGACGGGCGGAAGCTCACCTTTACGGCCTGGAGCCGCCGGGAACAGCCGAGATCTACGTCATGAACGCCGACGGGAGCGGGCAGCGGAGGCTCACGCGGGCCTCGGCGTTCCACGCCTGCCTGGTCGCCCGACGGGCGGAAGATCGCCTTCGTGAGCGTGAGGGCCGGCAACTCCGAGATCTTCGTCATGAACGCCGATGGGAGCGCGACGCGAAGGCTGACACGGCAGCCGGCCGGCGGTCACGGCCCGGCCTGGTCGCCCGACGGGCGGAAGATCTTGTTCGAGAGCGGACGCGACGGCAACCTCGAGGTCTACGTCATGAACGCCGACGGGAGCGCACAGCGGAACCTCACGCGAGAGCAGGGGGATGACTTCGGTGGGGCCTGGTCGCCCGATGGGCGGAAGATCTCTTTCGTGACCCGGCGCGACGGTAACTGGGAGGTCTACGTCATGAATCCCGACGGGAGCGGGAAGCAGAATCTGACGCGCAACCCGGGGAACGAACGTCCTCGAGGCTGGGGTGCTGCCTGGTCTCCCGACGGTCGGAAGATCGCCTTCGCCAGCGACCGCGAC